>NZ_JBHSBB010000010.1:85220-745792 GCF_042650325.1 Streptomyces polygonati
CCGGGCGCTCCCGACGGAGCGGTGTCAGGCCGCCGGGTCGCTGGCGGCCGTGGCGGGGCGGGCGGCCTCGGCGGACCAGGAGCCGATGTGCCGGGCGGCGGTGAACGCCGCCCAGGACAGCAGCCCGACCAGCTGGGCGTCGTCCGGATGGCCGCTGGCCCGGTACGCGACGACGTCCCGCTCGGTGACCTGGTGCGGGGCGAGCGCCGCGAGCAGCGCCAGCCGGGCCGCGGGCCGTTCGTCCGCGGCCAGTTCCCGCCCCGGCTCGTCGGCCCAGGCCGCGCTCAGCGGCTGGGCCTGGCCGTTCCAGTCCCCCACGGTCCTGGTGACGACCGCCCGGGCCCCGGCGGGCAGCGCGTGCTCGGCCGCCTCGTCGAGGGTGGCGGCCATCCAGGCCATGGCGGCCGAGACCGAAGGGGAGCCGGACGCCCACGCCAGGTCGGCCGGCAGCCGCGCCGCACCGGCCGTCCGCAGTCCGACCGCCTGGCCGGGGGCGTTGACCGCGCCGACGTTCTTGGCCATCATCTTGCCGGCCACCCGGCGGGCGATGCGCTTGGCCCGTTCGGAGCCCGGCAGGAAGCTGCCGTCCACCAGCACGTTGATCACCCGGTTGAGGAAGTGGAAGTACACCAGCACCCCGAGGAATTCGGGGGCCTGCTCGGGGGCGAAGGGCGGGGGCGCGGCGGCGGTGGCCGCGGTGGAGGCGCTGCGCGCCCACTGGACCACCGCCTGGTACTCGCCGGAGACGTCGGCGACGCCGGCGCTGTCCAGCAGTTGGTTGGCGAAGTCGGCGGCGCCGCCTCCGTAGAGCATGATCGTGTGCGCGTCGACACAGAACGGGCACTCGTTGAGCTGGGAGACGGTCGCGGCGACCGCCTCCTTTGCCAGCCGGGGCGCGTGGCCGGCCACCAGCAGCGGTTCCCGGAAACCCGCCCAGGTGGAGGTGAGGACCACCGGGTTCGCCGAGAACATGGTCACCGCCTCGACGAGCCGGCCGACCTCGCTCTTGGACTGGGCGTACACCTCACCGACCACTCCCTGGGCGCCCCTGGGCGGCACGGTGCTGACGTATCGGACGATGTCGGGCATCTTCTTCTCGCTCCTGTCCTGGGTCGGGGTCGGGCGCCTATGCGGCGCCGGGCAGGAGGCGGTGGAAGCGGCCTCCGTGGAACAGCAGGGCGTCCTCGCCGGTGCCGCGACCGAGGTCGAGCACCGAGCCGAGGAAGATGGAGTGGTCGCCGCCGTCGTAGACGGCGGCGAGCCGGCACTCCATCCAGGCGAGCGCCCCGGACAGCACCGGGACGCCGGTACGGGGTCCGGGCACCGAGTCGACCAGCGCGAACTCCTCGTCCCCGCGCGGCCTGCTGTGGCTGGCGAAGTACGTCGCCAGCCGCTCCTGGCCGGAGGAGAGCACCGAGACGGCGAACACCTTGTCGCGCAGGATGACGTCGTGGATGGCGGCGGTGCGGTCGACGCACACCAGGTTCAGCGGCGGTTCGAGCGAGACCGAGGTGAAGGAGTTCGCGGTCATGCCGAGCGGAGCGTCGCCGCTGGCCGTCACCACGGTGATGCCGGTGGCGAAGGCGCCGAACACCGACCGCAGTTCGTTGCGGTCGTGCCGGGGCGCGGAGGCCGTGTCGGGCCGGGCCCCGGACAGCCGGGCGGCGGCCTGGGCGGCGGTACCGGTGATCTGATCGGCGCTGGTCACGGTGTCAGCTCCGTCCCGGTACGGGGGTGAGGATCTCCGCCCGGGCCGGCCCGGCCGGCCGGCCCGTCACGACGCCGGGGCCGGCGTACGGGGCGAGCGCGGCCAGCAGGGCGTCCGGGACCTTGGACGGCCGGGTGTCGGTGTTGGGGCCGCGCATGCACGCGACCCGCTGCTTTCCCCGGGCGACCAGGTTCTCGGTCCCGTCCTCCTGGACGCGCACGTAGTCGAAGGCGAAGCCGATCTGCGTCTGGGTGAGGTCTTCCAGGCGCATCCGGATGGACAGCTCGTCGAAGGCGGTGATCTCGGCGAGGAACTCGCACTCGCACTTGAGGGTGAACAGCTTCAGATCGTCGCGGATGTCGGCGAGGACCGCGGGGGCCTTCTCGCGCAGGAACATCTCACGGCAGCGCCCCTGCCACCGCAGGTAGTTGACGTAGTAGACGTTGCCGACCAGGTTGGTCTCCTCGAAGCCGACCAGGTGGCGGTACTCGTAGTAGGGACGCGGCATCAGACACTCCCTTCGGTGCACAGGGCGAACACGACGGGCTCGCCCACCGATCGCAGCGTGGTGACGAATGTGGCCACCGTGGTGTCGCCCGACCGGAGCATGACCCAGCGGCCGGACCCGGCGGCGCCGGCGGCGACCAGCTCCACCCGGGCGTGACCGGTCTTGCGCAGGCATTCGATCGCGCCCCAGACCCGGGTGGCCGCGGTGTCCGGGCTCTCGCCGTTCTCCTGGGCCAGCAGACCGGCCAGCGCGGCGCCGTCGGCGCCGAGCAGTCCGGCCCAGTCCTCGGCGGAGCGCTCCGCGACCACTTCCACGTCGCAGGAGACCTGCCCGTCGGCGGCGACGGCGAGGGTCACGCCCGCACCGTGCGAGGCGGAGATTCCCGCCGTGTCCGTCTCGGGCTTGCCGTCGGGCCGGTAGCGCACCTCGGTCGGCGTGCCCAGCGCGATCCGGACCGCCGCCGCGGTGGAGGCGCGGCGCTCCGCGACCCCTTCGGGGGGCCCGTCGGTCTCGGCGTGGACCGCGACCCGCAGCTCCTGCGGCAGGAACTGCTCGGTACGGCGCTGCAGATAGGGGCCGAGCAGCGCCGGCACCCAGGGACCGGAGCCGTCCTGCTTGCGGACCGCCTGCAACCGCAGTCCGGTCCAGCGCTCCAGCAGCCGGCCCTCGGGGTCGGTGATGTCCAGGTCGTAGAGATAGGTGTCGCCGTTCCTGGACCGCTCGGTGGCGTGCAGCACCACCTGGTCGAGTCCGGCGACCGCCGCCGGGTCGGCCAGGTGCAGCCGCTCGATGCCGGCCGGCAGCAAGGTGGCGTCGGGCACGCAGCACTGCAGCGCGTGCATCATCGTGTCGCGGGTGCCGGGGTCGGCGAGCAGCAGCTCGCCGGGATGGAAGGTGCCGAACCAGGTGGCCCCGGACCGGGCGGACACCTCGGCGACGCAGCCCTTGGCCTGCAACTGCCGGTAGCCGATGAGCTGCTGGAAGCGGCCGCCCTGGAAGAGCACCGGGCCGTAGAGCTCGGTGTGCGGGTCGAGTGCCAGCAGCGGTTCGGTGGCGATGCCCGGTGAGGCGTCCGGCAGCCGGTCCGCGTAGTCGAGTACGGCGGTGAAGTGGTCGGCCTTGAAGCCGGTCTCGCTGCTGCGGATCACCGCCCGCAGCGTCTGGTCGTCGTCGGCGAGGACGGCCACCCGGATCGTGGTGCTGCCGTCGACGGGGACGACGATCGGCCGCAGGAACTCCATGTCCCGCAGCGTCGGGGCCGTTTCGCGTCCGGTGAGGGCGCGGGCGGCCTGGGCCATGGCCTCCATGCCGAGAACGGCCGGGAAGAGCAGGTCGCCGTCGAGCAGGTGGTCGGGGAGGTAGAGGTCGTCGGTGGCGGACAGGTCCGCGTCGGCCACCAGTTCCACTCCCGCGTAGTGCACCTGGACGCGCTCCAGGAAGCGCAGCAGGGGCAGTTCGCGTTCCGGCAGGGTCAGCGTGGGCAGCCCCTCGGCGCGGCCCATCACGACGACCGAGGTCGGCGCGGCCGGGTCGGCCAGCAGCTGGGACAGTACGGCGATGCCGTGCTCGGGCGAGATCGGCGCGATGCCGTCCCGCATCAGGGACTCCAGTACGCCGAGGCGTTCGCCCATGCCCGCGCCGGACCAGACCGACCATTCCAGCGCCAGGCAGCGGATGTGCGGGTGCTGCTCGTGGACGCGTTCGGTCAGGTCGGTGAGCCAGTCGTTGGCGGTGGCGTAGTCGCCCTCGCCGCGCAGGCCGGCCCGCCCGATGATGCTGCCGAAGGTGATCAGCAGCTTGAGGTCGTCCGGGTCGGTGGCGGCGAGTACCGCCTCCAGTCCGGAGATCTTCGGCGCGAGGGTCCGGCGGAAGGAGGACTCGTCCAGGTTGACCAGGCCCTGCGGTTCGTTGCGGCCGGAGCCGTGCAGGATCGCGGTCACCGTGCCGAGCCGCTCGCGGGCGGCGGAGACGGCGGCCTTGACCTCGTCGGGGGAGGTGACGTCGGCCCGCAGATAGGTGAAGGTGACACCCGCGGCCCGCATCCGCTCCAGGTTCATCGCCAGTTCGGGGTCGTTCGCGGGGTCGGAGCGGCCGAGCAGCGCCAGCGAGGCGCCGGAGTCCCGGGCCAGCGAGAGCGCGCACTCGGCGGTGATGCCCTTGCCGCCGCCGGTGACCAGCAGGACGTCCGTCGCGTCGAGCGGGCGGGGGTCCGGCCCGGCCGCGGCCGGCTGGAGCGGGCGCAGCACCGGGACCGTACGGTTGCCGGCCCGGTCGTAGAAGACCTCGCTGAAGCCGTCGGTGGCGGCCACGTCCGCGCTGATCCTGGCCACCCACTCCTTCACCTGCCCGGCCGACAGGTCGCCGGCCGGCGGGAGGGTGACGAGGGTGGTGGCGACCTCGGGCGACTCCAGGTGCAGGGTCTTGGCCAGGCCGGCCGCGCCGCGCCGGTAGCCCACCGACACGAACCGGGTGCCGGGCTGGGCCAGTACGGCCCGGACCGCCGACAGCATCAGCGGGGTGTGCTCCTCGTCGGTGTCCTCGGGCAGGCACAGCAGGACGCCGTTGCCGAGCTGCCGGCCGCTGAGTTCGGCGACCAGGGCTTCGGCGACGGGGTGCCGTTCGGAGGAGAACAGCGTCCAGCTGCCGGCCGCCGCGGTGAGCGCGGGCCCGGCCGGGGCCGGTATCCGGTCCACCGCGAAGGCGCGCACCCACGGTCCGACACCGGGCGCGGTCTGCGAGGCGGCGGAGTCCGCCGCGGTCTCGGTGGCGGCCAGTTCGTCCAGCATCGCGGCCAGTTCGGCCAGCGTGGAGGTGGCCATCGCCGAGGTGGCCAGCGGGGCGGTCACCCCGAGTTCGCGCGAGGTCTGGGCCAGGATCTGGCCCACGGTGATGGAGCTGAGGTGCAGCTCGTCGATGGCGTTGCTGTCGGCGCGGACGGCCTCCAGGGGCAGTTCGGCCCGCTCGGCGGCGAGCCGCAGCAGGATGTCGAGGGTGCTGGCGCCGGGCTCCCCGGTCGTCCCGGCCTCGGCGGGCTGCCGCTGCTCGGTGCGGGCGGGGGCGGCGGCGCCGGCTCTGGCGGCGGTGGCCGGGATGGTGGTGAAGTCCCCTTCCGGCGCCGACTCGGTCGGGCTGGCCAGGAACTGGAACACCTTGTCCAGCGCGAGCGGCCGGGTGAAGCGGTCGGCGAACAGCGCCTCGGTGCGGACCGGCGCGCCCAGCGCGTAGGCCGCGGCGAGCACCTGGAGGGTGCCGGTGAGCGAAGCGCTGTCGGTGTCCATCGAGATCGCCGGTACGTCCGGGCAGATCTCCGCCGCGAGTCCGCGCAGGATCCGCCCGGGGCCGACCTCGACCAGCAGGTCGGCGTCGGCGGCCAGCACGGTCAGTGCCTCCTCGAAGCGGACCGGCTGGACGACCTGCCGCTCCAGCAGCTCCGCCAGATCGGTGTCGGCGGGCAGCATGCCGCCGGTCACCGTCGAGGCCACCGGGCGCTCCAGCGGCGCGAACGCCTCGGAGGCCAGGTGCTCGCGCAGCGCGCCGGCCGCCGGGGCGACCCCCGCGGAGTGGAAGGCGTGCGACACCGCGATCTTCGACACGTCCAGACCGCGCCCCGCCGCCTTGCGGCTGACCCGGGCGATGGCCTCGACCGGTCCGGAGATCACCGTCTGGCGCGGGCCGTTGAAGCCGGCGATCACCACCGGCTCCCCCGACAGCAGCGGGGCGACGGTGCCCGCGTCGGCCGAGACACCGGCCATGGTGCCGTCGCCGTCGCTGGCGTCGCGCATGATCTTGCCGCGGGCGGCGGCCGTACGCAGCAGCCCGGCCTCGTCCAGCGCGCCGGCCCAGTGCAGGGCGGACAGTTCGCCCAGGCTGTGGCCGACCGCGCCGGCCGCGGTGACGCCGAGCGCGGCCAGCACCCGCAGCCCGGCGACCGAGCCGGTGGCGATCCGCGGCTGGGCGACCGCGGTGTCCACCAGATCACCGGTCTCCGGCAGTTCGCTGGCCTCGTACAGCGCCTCGACCTCGGTGAAGCGCCGGCGGATCGCGCCGCCGTCGCCGCGCCGCCCGGCGCCCTGGCCCGGGAAGAGCAGGCCGATCTTGGGGGCGCTGCGGGTGTTGCCGAGGAAGATCCCGTCCTTGGTGTCGACGGCGGTGCGCGCTCCGTTGTCCAGCAGGGTGAGCAGCTTGCCGAAGCGCAGCGCCGCCTCCTCCGGGCTGCGGGCGACGACCGCCGCCCGGACCGGCCGGCCGTCCAGCCGCTGGTGCATACCGGCGGCCAGGTCGGCGAGTTCGGCGTAGGAGAGCTGCGCGGAGAACTCGGCCAGGTGGGCCACCTGGCCGCGCAGGTCGACGGTGCTGGCGGCGTCGAGCAGCAGCACCTCGGCGTCCTGGCGGGAGCGGACCAGCCGGCGGGTGACCTTGCCGAGGCTGGCGCGGCGGGCTCCGTCGGCGTGCTCCACCACGATGTGCGCGTTGATGCCGCCGAAGCCCATCGAGGACACCCCGGCCCTGATGGCGGCGCCCTCCGGCCAGAGTTCGGCCTGGTCGGGCACCCGGAGCACCGGGCGGTCGCCCTGCAGCACCGGGTGGTCCTCGAAGTGGCTGGTGGCCGGCGGGATGACCTGGTGGCGGACCGCGAGGATCGCCTTGATCAGTCCGGCGACCCCGGCGGCGGCCTTGGTGTGGCCGAAGTTGCCCTTCACCGTGCTGATCGCTGCGGGCACCCCCGCGGGGTCCGCGGCCAGGCGCTCCTCGGTGAACGCCCTCAGCTCGGTCTCGTCGCCGACGGCGGTACCGGTGCCGTGGCCCTCGATGTAGCGCACCGTGTCGAAGCCGAAGCCGGCCGAGGCGTAGGCCCGCTGGATGGCCAGCCGGTGGCCGCTGGCCTCGGGGCGGGTGATGCCGCCCTTGCCGTCGGAGGAGTAGCCCCAGCCGGCGATGGTGGCGTAGCGGAACAGCCCGCGCTCGACGGCGTCCTCGTCCCGCATCAGGACGATCATGCCGCAGCCCTCGCCGGGCCAGAAGCCGTTGGAGCCCTTGTCGTAGACCTTCATCTCGGTCTTGGCCAGGGCGCCGGTCTTGGCGAAGCCGATCACCTCGAAGGGGTCGATGCTCAGGTCGACACCGCCGGCCAGCGCGACATCGAGCTGGCCGCTGACCAGGGCGTTGCAGGAGGTGGCCACCGACAGCAGCGAGGAGGAGCAGGCGCCGTCGACGGTGAAGCCGCCGCCCTTGAAGTCGAAGTAGTTGCAGACCCGGCCGGCGATGGTGTTGGCCAGGCCGCCGGCCAGCGTGTCCTCGTCGATGGGCGGGAAGGGGCTCTTGTAGCGCTCCTCCAGCTGGCCGAGGAACTCACCGAGCTGGGTGTCGTCCCAGCCCTGCTCGCGCAGCGCCGCTCCGACGGTGCGCTTGACATAGGGCCAGCGCAGCCGCATCAGATTGGCGCGGCTGAACTCGCCGGTGAGCGTGTTGCCGATGATCACACCGGTGTTGGACCCGGCCAGGCCGGCCCCGTCGGGGAAGCCGGCGTCCTCCAGGGCGCGCGCCGCGGTCTCCAGCGCGAGCCAGTGGGTCATGTCGGTGGAGCGGAAGGTGCTGCCGGCGATCTTGTGCTTGATCCGGTCGAAGGTGAAGCCTTCGAGCACGGCCGCCTTGTCGGTGTAGAAGCGGTCCGGTGCGGTGGGATCGGGCGAGTAGTAGTCCTCGCGGCGCATGCGTACGTCGGGCAGCCGGCGGAAGGCGCGGCGGCCGGCGAGCACATTGCGCCACAGGTCCTCGGGGCCGTCGGCGTCGGGGTAGCGGCAGGCGATGCCCACCACCGCGATGCGACCGGACTGGGCGGTAGTCACGCGGCCACCGCCTCGGCGCCCGTCGAGGTCTCCGGGAGGCTGGCCATGGGCTGCCGGCTCGCCTTCCGCCGCTGGTACAGCGCGGTCATCCACCAGCCGATGCCGCGCGAGGCGCAGACGATGCTGGTGGCGAAGAACAGGGTGTAGACGACGTTGAACTCCATCAGGGCCGCGTAGACGAAGGCCACCGAGCCGCCGAACATGAACTGGTTGCGGAACCTCGACGGTGTGGTGCCGGGGTCGGTGATCATGTAGTTGGTGAAGAGCACGAAGGCGACACCGGTCATCGGCCCGAAGGCGGAGAACAGCGCCACGTGCCAGATCCCGTGCCGTATCAGGGCCTGGATGAAGAAGCCGCCCATCCAGCCCATGATCAGCCCGACCCGCTTGGTGAGCACACCGTTGATCACGGTGCCGGCGGTGGCGATGATGATCGGGATCATGACGCGGAAGAAGGTGTCGGCCTTCTCGGTGAACTCGTACGGCGGCGCGATGCTGATCCAGGACCCGAAGCACAGCAGCGACACGGTGATGCCGAAGTTGGACGGGTTCATGAAGTGCCGCATCCGGCCGGCGATCGGGGCCTGCAGCGCGTGCTTGCCGGCCACGCCGACGAACACCCCGAAGATGATCGGCATGATCTGGTTGTTGGCGTAGAGCAGCATGTTCACCGCGAGCGCGGTGATGTGCGAGGGCAGCAGGAACTCGTACAGGCCGCGGGCTCCGTTGCCGCGGAAGCGCGGTTCGCGCCGCTGCGCCCAGGAGCTGACCACCTCGAAGACGATCTCGGTGGTGTAGCCGGTGGCGATCGCGATCAGCGGCCACAGCCAGGGCTGTTCGAAGCCCAGCACGGTGTAGCCGAGGATGTTGAAGATGGAGATGCTGATGGCGAAGTTGCGCAGCGCCAGATAGCGCGGGTCGGTGTTCTTGGCCCGCTTGGCACGGGTCTTGGCGATGGACGGCGCGGCCGGCTGGTTCGGCGAGGCGCCGCTGGGCGACTGTTCGAGGACGGTGTTGGTCATCGGCTCGAGATCTCCTCGGCGTCGTTGGACAGCTGGAGGGAGTGGCTCCCGGGAGTGAGCTGCAGCGTCTGGTCGTGCAGGGTGCCGCTCGCGTCGTGCCACTGCAGGTGTACGGAGCTGGTGCCGGTGAACGTGCCGAGGCCGAAGCGGACGTCGAAGCTGCGGAAGCCGCCGTGGCCGCCGCCGCCGTCGAGTTCGGAGACCTGGGTGCCGTTCGCGTTGGTGACCGTCACGGTCGCGCCGTAGACCGGCGAACCGGCTCCGGCCAGGCCCTGGTCGGGGGCGGTACCGGCGACGGCCGGGCGGTAGAGGCTGAGGTTGAGGTAGTGGCCCAGCTGCGGGGCCTTGTTGGCGTAGAAGGCGGGCGCGCCCCACTGGCGGGCGACGGCGAAGTCCAGCGCGCCGGTGCCGGTGGTGTCGGCGGTGGCCAGCGCCCGGGTCGGGGTCGGCACCGCGAGGCCCAGCTGCTTGCTGATGTTGGCGTACTTTCCGCCGGAGGTCTTGGCGTAGAAGGCGAGGGTGTTGTCGCCGGCGACATCGTCACCGGGGCCGATGTTGGGCCACATCGCCGGGTTGACCAGCAGGTCGTCGTTGGTCATGGCCATCTCCTGCAGCCACGGCCAGCGGTCGATCTCCCCCTTGACGAATCCGTCGGCCTGGATGACATCGAGGTCGCCGTTGTTGAGGAAGTCGCCCATCTTGACGTCCCAGCACCAGCCGGTCCACGCCAGGCCGTACTGCTGGGCCTCCTGCTTGAAGGGCGCCACGCCGTCGCTGAGCTTCGACTTCATCTGGGCCTGGTCCTTGGCCTTGTTGATCCAGACGAAGTTGCTCTCCTCCAGGCCCCACGCGGCGTCGATGTTGCTCACCGTCATGTCGAAGCTGCCGTTGTGGTTCATGTCGCCGAAGTCGACGCCCATGCCCTTGAACGAACCCTGGCCGAGCACGAAGGACTTCGGAGTGGTCGGCGTGCGCTGCCCGACGGCCACCTTGAAGGAGATCTTGCCGGGCGTGGAGGTGTTGTAGAGCAGGTGGTCGTGGCCGAAGTCGTTGGCGATGTAGAGCTCGGGCAGCCCGTCCCCGGTCAGGTCGGCGCCGGAGATGGCCAGCGTCCAGCCGGTCGAGTCCTGGAAGTCGATGGCCTCGTGCTCCTCCACGTAGGAGGCACTCGGGTGGGTGCCGGCGGTGGAGGCGTACCAGCGCAGCACGTGGTCGCCGCCGGCGTTCTTCGCGCTGGACAGCGAGTTGTTCATCGACACGTTGGCCAGGCCGTGCGGGTCCAGGACATCGGAGTCCGGGAAGTAGTTGCCGATGACGATCGCGGGGTGGCCGCTGCCGTCGAGGTCGCCCACGTAGGCGGCGTCGGTGTTCCAGCGCGGCCCGTGGTATTTGCCGTCGGGCGACGCCGCAGGCACCACTTCCTGGGCGGTGTAGGCCGCGGGCGACAGGGTGGTGGCGTTGGAGTTGGCCAGGAACAGCACCGGGGTGCGGCCCCAGTAGGTGGCCAGCAGGTCCATCCGGCCGTCGCCGTTGAAGTCACCGGGGGTGCAGCCGGTCGGCGCCATGGTGTCGTCCATCGGGACCTTGCCGGCGTCCAGTACGAACGGGGTGAACCGGTCGGCGGGCCGGGCGGTCGGGGTGTACGTCACCACCAGGCTGTTGGTGCGGGTGTCGACGATGCACATGCTGTCGGGCAGGCCGTGCCCGGTCAGGTCGTTGATGGCGATGCTCGCGCCGACCGACGAGATCCAGGCCTGGATCTTCTTGTAGGCCGGGTTGACCTGGCGGATGGTGTTCATCTTCTGGTTGTTGTAGCCCGGCGGCATGGCGATGGGCAGCTGCTGGAACTTGTAGCTGTCGGCGGTGTTGCCGGCATCGGGGATGGCGACGGCGCTGTTGACACCGATGAACAGACCGGCGGCGACGAGCAGGGTCGCGACGCCCGGGATGAGTCGGCGCATGCGCTCTCTACGTTCCATCACATTCTCCTCATCGGCGGCGGTGAACCGCTCAGCGGAAGTGCTGCTGGATGCGCTGGCGGAAAACCTCGTAAGCGGGGACCGCCCCGTCGTCCTCGGGGAGGTCGATGACGCACTTGGCCGCGATCTGCGCCGCCTCGTCGGCGGTCATGCCGCAGAAGATCTGCGCGGCCATCTCGTTGTGCTCGGTGATCAGGCCCGACACCTCACGTGCCCGCAGCGCGAACACGGCGCCCTGGGCGACCTCGGGCCGGTACTCGCCGGCGCCGCGCAGCAGCGCTTCGAGGTCGTCGGCGCCGACACCGCCGGCATAGGACGCGGCGAGGCCGGCCCCGGACAGCAGATCGGGGTGGCGGTTGGGCGCGAAGCCCTTGATCCGGGTCAGCAGCCGCTCGACATCGCCGCCGCAGACGAACCACATGCCGCGGCCGATGCCCTGGTCGATGGCGCGCTGGGTGTAGGCCGGGTTGCCGGGATACGGGTAGCCGCGGCCGACGAAGTGGCGGTCGACCCACTTGGGGTGGTGGAAGAAGGCCTCGTGGAAGCCGTAGCCGTCCATGATGAGCCAGCTGAGGGTCGGGTGGTCGGCGAGTTTGCCCGGGTCGGGCAGCGCCCGCCGCCACAGCGCCCGCGGCAGCCGGGCCAGCGCGAAACCGACACCGAGGTAGGCCATGAAGATGTGCCGGGAGCCGGGCCCGTCGTCGAAGCCGGGGCCGGCCAGGAAGGTCTCGGTCAGCCGGTTGCCGGCGGCCGGCGACATGGCGTCGCGCAGGGCCAGTGCCATGGCCGCGCCCTCGAAGGCGAAGCCCTGGTACTCGCGTTCCAGCGTCCCCAGCCGGGTGACGATCTCGTCGTGTCCCGAGTGCTCGATGGCGAACTCGAAACCGACCAGGAACTGGAGCGCGCTCATCTCCAGGCGGGCCTTCGCCTCGGCGCTGAGCGCCTCGAAGCCGCGGGTCTCGAAGCTGATCTCGGTGGTGGCGGGGGTCACCAGGCGCTTGCGGACGGACCCCAGGATGGTCGTTGACATCAATCATTCCTCAGTGGAGAAGACCGAAGGGGACGGCCGCGGCCCCGGCCCCGCCCGTCGGTCGTACGGCGGGTGGGAGCCGGTCGCCGGGCGCGGGGCGCCGAGCTGTGGCGCGCCGAGCGGTGCCGCCGGGCGGTCCGGCGCCGGCGATGCGGCGCTGGGCGGAGGCCGTCAGGCGGTCGCGAACTGCGCGGGCTTGCGGCCTTCGCCGGACGGGCCGCGGTACGCCTGGGCGATGTCCAGCCAGTGGTCCGCCTGCGAACCGGTGGCCGTCAGCGCGAGGTCGTCGCGGTGCCGGCGGCGGGTGATGAGCAGGCAGAAGTCCGCGGCGGGACCGCTGACCTTCTGCTCGGCGTCCTCCGGGCCGAAGGCCCAGACCTGGCCGGAGGGCGCGGTCAGTTCGAAGCGGAACTCCTCGGCGGGCGGCTTCTCGCCCCGGGCGAGGTAGCCGAAGTCCCGGGTGCGGGTGCCGAAGAAGGCCAGGTGGCCGATGCGGTCGGTGGGCACCCGGGTCAGGCCCAGCGCGTCGAGGATGTCCTGGCCGTGCCCGTAGAGCTCCATCATCCCGGCCGCGCCGAGCACGCCGGCCGGCAGCGGGTTGACCAGCCACGGCACGATCGCCCCGGCCGGCAGCGCGCCCAGCGCCCGGTCGGCGGCGGTGCGTTCGGCGCGCCAGCGCTCCAGCAGCTGCTCGGTCGGCTCGGCCAGGTACTCGGCGAGCTTGGCGTCCACCGTGCCCTGGAAGTCGCTCCTGGCGGGGACGGCGGCGGCCTCGAAGGCCTCCGGGTCACTCGCGGCGAGCCGGGCCAGGTGCGCGATGAAGGCCAGATGCGCCACCTGGTGAGCGATCGTCCAGCCCGGGGAGGGCGTCGCCAGGTCCCATTCGTCCGACGTCAGGTCGGCGACCACGGCATCGAGTTCGTCCCCCTCGATGACCAGGTCGGTGAATACGTCTTGCATTGCGGGCACGTCTTTCCCCTTCGATGAGGGATGAACAGAAAATGGGCGGTGTACGGGCCCGAACGGCGGGCATCGGACTATCCCGTGCCTCGGCGGCACTTGGAGGCCGATCTGGTGGTCGATTCTCCGGCCCCGGGTTCACGGTGACTTCTCTGTGCTTGCTTACGTTTGCCGGTGGTACGGGAATCCGGCCGGGGGCGCTGCAAACAATGCGATCTTGCGCCGGTACGCAAAACGGATGGAATCGGCGCCCGGTCGCGGACTCCGTGATCCCACGAGGTCCAGGCGCCGCACCGAGAGCGCAATACGGAAGATGCGTCAGGTCCGGCCCGGACCAAGGATGGCCTCCAAGAGCGCCGGCCGCGAGGTCACTCGACCCCCCGGCGCCTCGCCCCGACAGGAAGGCATCGCACCATGACCGAAGTCGAGACCGCCGTCGGTTCCACCCTCACCGACGCGGACAAGGCGGCCATAGGCGGCCTCGCGGCGAGCATCAGCGCAGCGTGGGCGGCCCAGAGCGGCGAGCAGTTCGCCGCCGTCTTCACCTCCGACGCGACCGCGCTCCTGCCCGGAGACGTGTTCCTCCAGGGCCGGCAGGAGATCGGCGACTACATGTCCAAGGGGTACGCCGGGCCCTACAAGGGCACCGGGGTGGTCGGCAAGCCGCTGAGCATCCGCTTCATCGACGAGCACACCGGCGTGATGGTCACCGAGGGCGGGGTGACCCTGCCCGGCGCGGACACGGTCGCCGCCCCTCAGCTCATCCGGGCGACCTGGGTATGCGTCAAGCAGGACGGGGAATGGGCGATCTCCGCTTATCAGAACAGCCCCGTCAATCTTCCCGGCGCCTGATTACGTGAATAGGTAAATCCGTCGGCTCGCAGAGGGAATCCGCCTCGGCGGGCCGACTGTTGGGGGCGTGCCGAATCGCTCATAACACGGATGGGAGAAATGCTGTGGAATCGGCTGAGGATCCGGACGGAGCGGAGTGGACCGCGACACTCGAAGCGTTCGCGGACACCATCATTCCGGGCGAGAAGCGATCACCGGACGACCGGGCGGTAGCCGGGGTCTCCGAAGGCGGCGGGGCGGTCGCCGCCGGCGCCCTCGCGCTGCTGGAGATGCCGGAGGGCGGCATGGCTCCGATGCTGGAGGATCTCGCCTCCGCGCTGGACACCTACGCGGAGAAGTACCGCGAGGAGCACGGCCTGGGCGTGGACGACACGGCGCCGCCCTTCGTCACCCTGGAGTACCAGGACCGGGTGGCCCTGGTGGAGGAGCTGACCCTGCCGGGGCACCCGGAGAAGGTGCTGTGGACGGGTCTGGCGCTGTTCTGCAACATGGCGTTCGACACCGGCGCCCACCTGCACACCACCGAGGCGATCGCGGCCGGTCACGTAGGACTGCTCGCCATCGGCTACCGGCCGCCGAACGCCGACGGGCTGTGGCGCTTCCCGGAGTTCTCCTACCGCAGGCCGCTGGCCAAGCTGCACCCCGACACCATCGCCTCCGGGAGCCTGGCGTGACGACGACCGAGCAGACCGACGCGCTCATCATCGGCAGCGGCTTCGGCGGTGCCATCGCCGCTTACCATCTGGCGGCCGGCGGCGCCAAGGTGACCGTGCTGGAACGCGGCCCCTGGCTCCAGGCGCAGGACTTCGACCACGACTTCCGGCTGGGCTCCTCCTCCACCCGCGCCTTCGAGTTCGTGGTCGGCGACGGGATGAGCGTGCTGAGCGGCAACTGCGTGGGGGGCGGCTCCGTGGTGTACTTCGCCGCCATGCCGCGCGCCCCCCGCTTCGTCTTCGAGCGGCAGGGCAGCATCGGCCGGCGGATGTGGCCGAGCAGCATCGACCGCGACGCGCTCGACCCCTGGTACGACCGGGTCGCCGAGGCCCTGCCGATCACCCCCTCCGACTGGAACACCGCCACCTACGCCGGCGGTCTGTGGGCCGCGGCCTGCGACGCGGCCGGGCACACCGCCAATCCGCTGCCGACCGCCATCGACGACGCGCTGTGCACCAACTGCAACTGGATGATGTCCGGCTGCCGTTTCGACGCCAAGCGCTCCCTGCTGCTCAACTACCTCCCGGCGGCGCAGGCGCACGGCGCCGAGATCCGCCCGCTGCACGAGGTGCAGAAGATCACCCGTACCGACGACGGCGGTTACCGGGTGCACTACGAGACCGTCGACGAGGCCGACTACCGGGAGCACCCCGAGAGCGGCACCATCGACGCGAAGATCGTCATCGTCGCGGCCGGCGCCGCGGCCACCCCGGTGATCCTGCAGCGGTCCGAGCCCGACCTCGGGAAGATGCCGCACGGGGTGGGCCGGTACTTCTCCGGCAACGGGGAGCGGCTGAACACCGCGGTGCTCGACGAGGACAAGGTGCGCGAACTGCTCGGCCTCAGCCGGGACGAGAGCGCCGCCTTCGCCGCCAACCAGATCGGCAAGGGGCCGAGCGTGGCCTCCTGGGACTATCTGGACGGCTCCCGGCCGGAGTTCGAGCGCTACTCGCTGGAGCAGCTCTACTTCCCGCCGGGCCTCGGCACGATCCTGGCGCAGGTGCCGGACGCGACCGGTCCGACCTGGTTCGGCAAGGAGAAGAAGGAACTGCTCAAGCACTGGCAGTCCTGGATGACCATCTTCACCATGTCCGAGGACGACAACGAGGGCGTCTTCGGGCCGCCGCCGGAGACCGGCAACTCCGACCGGATCTCGCAGCAGATGCTCGGTCTCGGCACCATCAGCTACCAGCCGACCAAGAACACCCGCCGCGGCTGGGAGCTGTCCGACGCGTCCGTGAAGGAGATCCTGGAGCGGGACGGCCTCGCCAAGGTGATGCCGTGGACCAACGACGTGGTGGGCGCCTACACCGTGCACCCGCTGGCGTCCTGCCGGATCGGCGACGACCCGGCCACCTCCGCCCTCGACGACCGTCACGAACTGCGCGGGCACCCGGGCATCTTCGTGACCGACAGCGCCTCGGTGCCGGGCGGGCTGACGGTCAACCCCGCCTTCACCGTCGCGGCGCTGGCCGAGCGGGCCATGCCCGGGATCGTCAAGGCCCTGCAGGACCGCGGCGTCCGGGTCAGCTACGGGGCGCCCTCACCGGACGGGGAGACCAGCGCACGCCGCGGCACCGCCGCGCTGGCCGCGGACCTCGCGCGCTGAGCGGAGACCGGCCCGGCCGCGGCGGACCGACCGGTCCGTCGCGGCTTCGGGCCGCCGCCGACCCGGCGGCCCGGCCCAGCACAGAACGACCGGAACAGCTCGACCCGGAACAGCGGCACCAGGAACGACAAGGCCCAGCACAGCCCGAACCAGCAGAGCCCGAACCAGCACAGCCCGATCGGAACCGAAGCGAGGAGCAATCGTGAGAGCCCGGCTCGTACGGACCAGCCTGAGGGAGCTGTCCCTCGTCCAGATCCGCCATGTCGCGCCGGTCCCGTTCCGTACGTCCCAGCCGGTGGTCTCCAGGGTCTACCGCGAAGTGGAACGCGAGTTCGGCGTGCTCGCGCCGCCGCTGGCCCTGCACGCCCCGAGTCCGGAGGTGACCGCGGCGGTCTGGATAATTCTCCGGGAATCCCTGGTCAGCCCCGGTCTCGTCGGCCGCCAGGAAAAAGAAGCCGTCGCGGCGATGATTTCCCGGGCGAATACGTGTCCTTATTGTGTGACGATGCACACGTCGATGTGGGCCAGTCTGGGCGGCGAGGCGGAGTCGTCCGGTGTGTCCGCATGGGCCCGGGCCAACGCGGTGCGCGAGTCGGACGACGACGGCGATCCCGTCCCATTCCCGGCCGATCATGCTCCCGAACTGGTCGCGGTGGCCGTTCTCCTGCAGTATCTGAACCGCATGGTGAACATCTTCCTGGGCGACGCGCCACTGCCGCCGAAGGTGCCCACGCAGGCGCTGCGGGTCGTCGCC
Source organism: Streptomyces polygonati (assembly GCF_042650325.1). Lineage (NCBI taxonomy): Bacteria > Bacillati > Actinomycetota > Actinomycetes > Kitasatosporales > Streptomycetaceae > Streptomyces > Streptomyces polygonati. The sequence continues at coordinate 102,203 of NZ_JBHSBB010000010.1, forward strand.
CCGACGCTCAACTGGCTGCAGCACGCGGCCGACCGGGACTCGGTACGACCCGGTTCGAGCCTGGAACTGCTCCCGCCCGCCCCGCTGCCCGAGGACCTGCGCTGGACGGGGCGGAACACCGTGCTCGCCGACGCGTTCTCCCGGGCCGCCGCCGCGATCGACGCGGCCGGCGCACGCGCCCTGCCGGAGCCGGTCCGGGACCTGGTCCTGGACTCGCTGAAGGGCTGGGACGGCCGGCCGGCCGGGATCGGCCGGGGCTGGGTGGAGACCGCGGTCGCGCGACTGGGGCCCGCGGACCGGGCGGCGGGACGCCTGGCACTGCTCACAGCTCTCGCCTCGTACCAGATCGACGACGGGGTCGTCGAGGGTTTCCGAGCGGATACGCCCGAGGACGGACCGCTGATCGAAGCGACGGCCTGGGCAGCGATGGCGGCGGCCCGCGAGGCCGGCGCGTGGATGCGCACCAAGCAGTAGGCCGCCCCGGGCACCAGCCTTTCCGGCGCCCGGGGACGCCGAACCGCGAGAACCGCACTTCACGCTACCGCCGGCCATTTCGACTGATCGACCCGAGTGGTCGATCCGAAAGATCGTTCCGATCGATCCGAATGATCGTCCCGGAACGATCACATCTGAAGGCGCGCACTTTCAGAGAACGCAATCGTACACATCCACGGTTGGGGGAAGCCGGATGCAGATGGCGGCAGAGGTAGCGATCGAACGAACCATCACCATCATGTGGAATCGGTACGCCGATCCACTGACACTCGAAGAACTGGCCGAGGCGGCGATCTTCAGTAAGTTCTACTACTCCCGGGTATTCCGGGACGTCACGGGGACGTCTCCCGGCCGGTTCCTCAGCGCGATCAGGCTGTTCATGGCCAAGCGCCATCTCCTGGAGACGCCGTCGAGCGTCACGGAAATCTCGTACCGGGTCGGCTACAACAGCCTGGGCACGTTCACCAGCAGGTTCACCCGCAGCGTCGGCATCTCGCCGGCCAAGTACCGCTTCCTCGCAGAGGGCGGACTTCCGCAGATCATGCCTTTCGGGATGTCATGTCCCGACCAGAGGCTGTCCAGTATCAGTGGTCTTCTGACCATCCCCGACGGCTACGGACCGCTCCGGGTGTACGTCGGCGCGTTCAACACCCCGATCGTGGAGGGCCTGCCGCAGTCCTGCGACATCCTCGACGGCGCGGGGCCGTTCCAGCTCAGCATCCCCGACGGGGAATGGTTCGTCCGGGCGGCGGCGGTGCCGACCGGGGACCAGGAGCCGGACGGGGGGCCGCGGATCCGTACGCCTCCGCTGATCGGGGCGGCCTGGCCGGTCACCGTCGCCGGCGGGCACGCGTACACGTCCGATGTGCAACTCCGGCCGGTGGGGCCGTTCGATCTGCCCATCCTGCTGGCACTGCCGGAACTGGACGGCCGCGAACCGGCCCTGGCCGCCACCGCGACATGAGTGACCGTGCACCGGACGGCGCTCGTCTCGTGAGCGCCGTCCGGTGGACGGGATCTATTCGACCGGCTCCGGCGGCGGACTGAAGGGGCCCCAGCGGAAGGCCTGGAGCCAGGGCGAACTGTCCTGGCTCCAGGCCATCGCGGAGATCTGCCCGACGCTGCGGCGCCCGCTCAGCGAACGCAGCAGGTCGTGGCGCGGCCCGCTCCACCGTGCGACCGGCTCGCCGCTGCCCGCGGTCCAGCGGGCCCCGGGCGTCTCGATCAGCAGCGCGGGCATCCCGTGCGCGTACACCGAGGCCGAGAAGCCGGCGGTGACCACTCCGAGCGCGGTCGGGTAGGAGGGATGCCCTACCGGCGGGGTGAGGCCGAGGGCCTGCCGGATGTCGAATTCATGACTGAGGGCGTCCATCACCAGGATTCCGTTGCCGCCCCGCCGGCCGCTCTCCAGCAGCCGCTCGGTGATCGCGGCGACCTCTGCCCACGCGGCCAGCAGCGGTGCCGCGTCCTGCCCCGGGCCGGAACCCGGCGGCTGTCCCGCGGCCGGGAGTTCGGCCACCGAGCGGCAGACGCCGAGCAGATGGGCCACCACATCGCGCACCGTCCAGCCGGGGCAGGCGAGCACCGGCAGATCCGCGTCCTCGGGACGTTCGGTCAGCAGGCCGGTGATGTGCTCCCGGGAGGCCCGGTAGGCGAGGTGATGAGGGGTGCGCTCCCAGTCGGGCGTGGACAACCGCGGTCTCCTTCGGGGCAGGGTGCTGGGCGGGGCTCGGCGCTCGGGCTTCTTCCGGACGCGGTAGGGGGCTCGGCTCGTCCGGGACGGAGTACGGGGCTCGGGTCCAGAGTGCGGGTGCGGGGCGTGGGTGCCGGACGTGGCTGCGGGGCGCCGTACGGGGTGGGCCCGTACGGCGTGGGCGGCCGCGTCAGTCGCGGCCGGCCAGCGCGGCTCCGGCCTGGCGGTCGGTCAGCTGGCCGCCGGCGTGCAGCCAGCGCACGGTGTCGGTGAAGGTCTCCTCGACCGGCCGGGCGGCGACACCCTGGGTGGGGGCGTCGGCGGCGACCCGGCAGTCGCAGGCGCAGGTGTAGATGGCGCCGTACTCGGCCGGTATGTGCCAGGGCCAGGCCTTCTGGAGGCCGTCGACCATCCGGCCCAGCGGCAGCATCGCCTTGCCCGGCAGATGCGCCGACGGCAGCCGGCGTCCGGTCACCCGGCGGACGGTGCGCATGTACTGACGGGTCGTCAGATGCCGTCCCGGGCCGAACAGCCGGTCGCTCTCGGGCCTCGGCTCGGTGATGACGGCGGCGTGCAGTTCCGCCGTGTCGCGGACGTCGCCGACGGGGAAGCCGCCGGTCGGCCAGATCGGCGTCAGCCCGCGCAGGGCGTACCGCAGCCGGCTGGTCTGGTCGCCGCGGTGCGGGTCGTGGGGGCCGAGCAGGGCGGGCGGGTAGGTGATGAACACCGGCGCCGCCACTTCCTGGTAGCCGCGGGCCACCTCGTCGGCCGCGGCCTTGGTCGCCATATAGACGTCACGCGGCCGTCCCACCGGGGTCCGCGCGTCCAGCACGCGGTTCGCCGCGGGGTACATGGCCACGATGCTGGAGACATACACGATCCGGCCCACGTCGGCGCGCAGCGCCGCGTCGAGCACGGTCTCGGTTCCCAGCAGGTTCACCCGGCGCATCTCGGCGGCACGCCGGCTGTCGAAGGAGTAGACCGACGCCGCGTGCAGCACCGCGTCCGCGCCGCGGACGGCGGCCGACACGGCCGGCTCGTCACAGATGTCGCCGGCGCAGATCTCCACCTCGTCCGGCTCCACTCCCAGCGGCCGCAGCGCCGGACCGACCGCCGCCTTGTCGCGCACCAGCAGCCTCACCTGGCATCCCGCCCGGAGCAAGGCAGCCACCGAATGGGCACCGACAAAGCCGGTCCCGCCCGTCACACACACCAGCACGGTGCCTCCCCCTCCGCCAGCAGCACAGCTCAACTACCCCTGCTGGCACCAGTGTTGGCGCCGACCCATGGCCTGTACTTCTCCCGCCGTGCCCGATTGGGGCGCCGACCGGGTGGTACCGGCGGCCGGTGCGGCCGTATCGGCTCAGCACCCGCCGACCCACTGGGTGTGCAGCCCGTAGGGGACCCGGGCCGGCAGCGGGACGACCGCGACCGGCGGGCCGGTGAAGTCGTCGTTGTCGATGACGACGAGTTCGCTGCGGTCGGTGGCCGCGTCGTACACCAGGCTCAGCAGCCAGCCGTCGCCCTCCGCCGCGCAGGCGCTGCGGGGCACGAACACCGGCTCACCGGCCTCCCGTCCGGGGCCCAGGTCGTGCGCCTCGGTCCGCATCGTGCGCAGGTCGTGGCGGAGCAGCCGGGGGCCCGCCTGGGCGGCGGCGCGCTCCGGGTCCAGGCCGACCGACCAGGTCCAGCGGTGCGGGCCCCCGCTGTAGCGCTCGTCGATCTTGGCGAACTCCTCGACGTCGGTGAACAGTTGACGCTCGCTGACGCTGCCGCTCAGCCGGTCGACGGTCCAGCGCCACATGGTCGGGGTGGACTCGCTCGGGTGCAGCCGGTCGCGGTCGAAGGCCCGCTCGTGCCGGATCACGTCGACGACGATCTCGCGGCCCCGCTCATAGGCGTTGACCGGGTGGAAGACGAAGCAGGGGTCGATGTCCATCCACAGCACATCGGCGTCGGCGCCGTCGCGCGGCAGGATCCCCAGTCGGGCGCCGTGGCTGTCGTCCCAGGTGTACGGCACCCGCGAGCCGGCCGCCGCGGCCTGCTCGCTGTAGGTCACCGGCAGGTCGTAGAGCACGACATGACGGTCCGTCAGCGACATGGCCGCCATCATGGGCGTCCCCTTCACCGCGACGGGTTCGCTCCTGCGCACCCGCCCGAGGGTGTCCAGGACGAGGTAGGTGACGTGGTCCTGCTGGTGGTCGTAGGCCACCGCGTGCAGTTCGCCGGTCAGCGGGTCGCAGACCGGGCGGCCGCTCAGCCCGCCCGGGAGCGTGCCGTCGAAGTCGATCCGGGCGACGGTGTCGAGCTCCGGGCCGAGCTGGTGGGGCAGTACGCCGCCGTCGCCGAGGGCGAGCAGCTTTCCGGCGTGCTGGACGATGCCGGCGTTGGCGTTGTCCGACAGGCCGCGGCGCGGTCCCGGGGTGGGGAGTTCGCCGAGCCCGGCGGTGACCCGGTCGGTGCGCAGCCAGCGGTTGCGGTACCACTCGGCGCGCCCGTCCCGCAGCCGCAGGCCGTGGATCATCGCGTCGCCGCCGAACTGGTGGTCGACGGCCGGGTCGTAAGCGCCGAACGAGTTGGCGCCGATGCTCAGGAACCGCCCGTCGAGCGCCTCCGGCAGGGTGCCGCGCACCGGCGGCGCCAGCACGGTCTGCTCTTCGGCGACGGGTCGGTAGGGCGAGGTCAGGAGGTGCGAAGTACGCTGCGTGCGGGGGCTGTTCATGATCGGCCGCCTTTGCATATCGTCGTTATATAACACCGTTGTTGTACAGATTGGCAGCGGCGTGGAATCATGTCAAGGGTGAGCCCACGTCAAATCGACCCGAAACTGAGCGAGAACCTCATCGAGGCGGCGGCGAAGCTGCTCGCCGAGGAAGGGCCTCAGGCGCTGTCCACCCGGCGGCTCGCGGCGGCGGTGGGCACTTCGACGATGGCGGTCTACACCCGCTTCGGCGGCAAGGAGGATCTGGTCCGGGCGATGGTCCGGGAGGGCTTCCGGCTGCTCGACCAGGAGATGTCGGCGGTCGTCGAGACGGACGACCCGGTCACGGACGTGGTGGCCCTCGGCTGGGCCTACCGACGCAACGCGCTGGAGCACCACAATCTCTACGGCGTCATGTTCGGCGGCCCCGGTCTGGGCGGCTTCGCGCTGACCGACGAGGACCGCCAGCACGGCCGGTACACCCTCACCAGCGTGGTCCGGGCGGTCGAGCGCTGCATGGAGGCCAAGCGCTTCCACAGCGGCGACGCCCAACTCGTCGCCCACCAGCTCTGGATCGCCCTGCACGGCCTGGTCACCCTCGAACTGGGCGGGTATCTGATCCCGCCCTACGACGCGGACACCTGCTTCGACTCCCAGGTCTGCGCGCTGCTGATCGCGGCCGGCGAGGACCCCGGGGAAGCGGTCATGGTCATGAAGCGCGCCCGCGAACGCCGCGACTGACCGCCCCGCGCGGACGAAGGACCCCGCGCACGCGGCAGCGGGACCGGGCGCTCGGCCCGGTCCCGCCGGTGGTGAGGTGGCGCGGAGCGGTTACGCGTTCCAGGGCGCCGTCGGCCACCAGAGGTAGCCGAGGCGGCCGAGGAGCCGCAACTCCCAGTAGGCCAGGGTGAAGACGCCGGCCACGAGGAAGGCGGACGCCGTCACCGTGCTGATCCGGCCCGCCTTCGCGGCCATCCACTCCTGCAGCCGTCCCCTGGTGCCGTAGGACAGCAGGACGAACAGCAGCGCCATGACGACGATGTTGCCGATGGACTGGAGCGAGAACGCGACCGCGCCGAACAGCGGGTTGTGGGTCTCGGCCGCGCGCCGGAACAGGTTGTGGAAGAGCGGATACGGCCGGCCGACCAGGAAGCCGCCGATCAGCGCGCCCATCACGATCAAGGGCGCGTTGGGGAAGCGGCGGGAGATGCCCGCCAGCGGGTCCGGCAGGATTCCGGCGGCGGCCAGGCCGAGCACGACCATCACGGTGCCGACGATGCCGAAGGCGATCATCGCCTGGGCGATCTTGGGCGAGATGCCCGGTATCGCGGCGTTGGAGAACTGCGGCATCCGGGTGCCGACCAGACCCACGATGATGCCGTAGGCCGCCGACACCGGGATCATGCCGGCCGCCACCCAGCCGAGCGGCTTGATCGTGCTCATGAAGCGGTCCCGGCGGGTCTGGTGCTGGCCCACCAGCGGGCCCACCGCGCCGAAGGCCGCGATGTTGCAGGCGGTGAAGGACCCCGCCATACCGGAGACGAAGGCGAAGACGATGCCGGAGACGACCCCGCTGATCGGGGCCGTCGGGTCGTGCCCCAGCACCGAGTGGGCGGTGTTGACGCCTATCTGGTCGTCCACGAGGTCGGCCGACCAAGCGTACGCCACCAGGACGCCGGCGATCACGCTGAGCAGGAGCAGGAGCCACCGGCGGCGCGGAAAGTTTCCGGTGACGAACAGTGAGGTCTGGGCCGGGGCTGCCGCCGGCGCCCGGGGAAGATCGAGGTCGGTCACGGTGATGGGCCTCCTGGGTCTGTGCGCGGGGATGCGGAGAGCGGACGCGCTGAACCACGGGCTGTCCCGCCGTCCGCCGGCTGCGCTGCCTCGCGGAGGACGGGCTGAAAGGTGCGGGGTGCTGGGTGCGGGTGTCGCGTACGAGGGGGTGCGGAGGTGTCGCGTCCGGCGCGCCGCTCGCGGCATGCGGGTGCCGTGCGCGGGACGACCCGCCGCGTGTCGGGTGTGCGGGACGAGGGGGAAAGAAAGGGGGAGAAGGGGGAAAGGGGATGGGCCGGACGGGCGTACGGCACGAGGGGATGTGCTGCGCGCCCGGCGTCCGAAGCGGGGGTCTGCGGACACCGGGCACGCGTCTGTGGCGGCGGGACGGCGCGGGCCTTATGGCACCGCGGGCGTCCTCACCTGGGTCGGCTCGCCGAGCAGGCGGCCGAGCGGACGTTCGAAAGTACGGCTGCTGTTTCCGCCGGTATCGCGATCGGCCGTGGCCATGACTTACTCCCCCGTTGTCCGTGGACGGACATTCCGCAGTGGCGCGTGGCAGCCATGGTGGTGGGTGCCGGGAGGCGCTGACTTCTCGTAGATTGCCCTCGGCGGGCCGGCACCTCCCGGTCTGCGCCATATGCCCGTTCCCTTCGGCGGCGAGCGTGCGACAATCGGCTCCGCCCGCACCACCTGGGACGTCTCCCCCTCGCGGAGCCGACCGCGGTCGGCGGGCACGGGTGCCTGCCGCGGTCGCCGGCCGCGGGCCACCGGCTGCGGTTGCGGGACCCCCGGGCCCGGTTCACGCTGGATTCATCCGCGGCCGGTCCCGCACCGGGAGCCCGAGCGCTGCGACGTCGGCATGGACCCCCGATCCCTGGAGACCGTGATGCGCGCTGGTGTCGCAACAGGAGTCCACGAGCCCCTCACCCTCACCGAACGTGACGTTCCGGAGCCCGGTCCCGGCGAGATCCTGGTCGAGGTCACCGCGTGCGGGGTCTGCTACTCGGATCTGAATCTGCTCAACGGGGTGTACGCCTTCGCGCGGTTCCCGGTGATCCCCGGGCACGAGATCACCGGCGTGATCACCGCCCTCGGCGAAGGTGTGAGCTGGCCGGAGGTCGGGACGGCCGTGGGCGGCCAGTTCCTCTACGACTCCGACGGCTCCTGCGACTACTGCGTACGCGGCGAGCAGATCATGTGCCCGCACAAGAGGATCACCGGGGTGGTGGTGGACGGCGGCTACGCCGAATACACCCTGCTGCGGGCCGGTTTCGTGACGCCGCTTCCCGCCGGGCTCGACCCGGTCGCCGCCGCCCCCCTGATGTGCGCCGGGCTCACCGCCTTCAACGGGCTGCGGCACGCGGGAGCCGGACCCACCTCCAAGATCGCGGTGGTCGGCGCGGGCACCATCGGATCCCTCGCCATCCGCTACGCGGTGGCGATGGGCGCCCGGGTCGCCGTCGTCGGCCGGTCCCGGCGCGGTGCGGACACGGCCAAGGCGCTGGGGGCCGAGCTGTTCATCGCCTCCAGGGACCAGGACCCGGGCGAGGCGCTGCGGGCCTGGGACGGCGGGGCCGACGTCATCTTGAACGCCGCACCGTCCAACAGCGCCGCCGCGGCGACGATCGGCGGCCTGGCTCCGGACGGAACGCTGGTGCTGTGCGGCTACAGCGAGGAGCCCCTCGCGCTGCCGGCCCAGGTGATGGTGCTCAACCGGCTGCGGGTCATGGCCTCGCCGTCGGGCTCCCCGCACGACCTGCGGGACACACTGGACTTCTCCGCGCGGCACGGCATCCTGCCGGAGGTCACCCCGATCCACCTCGACGACGCGCCCGCCACCCTCGACGCGATGGGCGCGGGCAAGGCCCACGGCCGCAGCGTCATCGCCTTCGGCTGACCCTTTCCGCCGAGTCCCCGCCGGCCCGACCCGCTCCCCCCGAGCCCCCGGCTGCCCCCTCAGAACATGGAGGCCGTACGTATGGAAAGCGCCGCATTCCCCGGACTGAGCCTTTCCCATCTGGGACTTGGCTGCATGGGCATGTCCGCCGTCTACAACAACGACGCCCCCAGGGACGACGCCGAGTCCATCCGGACCATCCACCGGGCGCTCGACCTCGGGGTCAACCTCCTGGACACCGCCGAGTCCTACGGGCCCTACATCAACGAGGAGTTGGTGGGCCGGGCGGTCGCCGGGCGGCGCGACCAGGTGGTGCTGGCCACGAAGTTCGGCTTTATCTCCCATCCGAACGGCGACCAGCAGCAGACCCTCGACAGCAGTCCGGAGAACGTCCGGGCGTCGCTGGACGGATCGCTCCGGCGGCTGCGCACCGACCATGTCGACCTGCTCTACCAGCACCGGGTCGACCCCGGCACGCCGATCGAGGAGACCGTCGGGACGATGAGCGAGCTCGTCGCGGCCGGGAAGGTCCGGCACATCGGCCTGTCCGAGGCCCTGCCGGACCGGATCCGCCGGGCGCACGCGGTGCACCCGATCACCGCGCTGCAGTACGAGTACTCGTTGTGGAGCCGCGACCCCGAGCAGGAGATCCTGCCGCTCGCGCGCGAACTCGGCATCGGCTTCGTCGCGTACGCCCCGATGGGACGCGGCTTCCTGACCGGCCAGATCCGCTCCCGGGCGGATCTGGACGCCGACGACTGGCGCCGGGACAACCCGCGCTTCAGCGAGGAGAACTTCGACCGGAACATCGGCATCGTGGACGAGGTCCGGGCCGTCGCGGACGAGGTCGGCGCCACCCCCGCACAGGTCGCCATCGCCTGGGTGCTGGCGCAGGGCAACGACATCGTCCCCATCCCGGGCACCAAACGGGTGTCCCGGCTGGAGGAGAATCTCGCCGCCGCCGCGGTGAAGCTCACCGACCAGCAGGTCGAGCGGCTCAGTTCCCTCGCGCCGGCCGTCGGCAGCCGTTACGTCCCCGGCACCTACACCGCTCCCGAAGGGGAATGACGCCGCGGCGGCCTTCCGGTCCCGGGCGGTCGCCGGCCCGGCTGCCTCAGGCCGGCTCCGGTCCGCCGACCCGCAGCGCCCGGTCGACCAGCTGGCCGGCCGCCCCCGGGTAGGCGGTCGGATCGCACCACGCCGCCACCTCCTCCGGCGTGAAACGCTTCGCCACCTCCGGTGCCGCCGCCAGGAATTCGGGCAGCGGCCGGCCGGAGGCCGCGGCCTCCGCCGAGGCCCGCGTGAGCAGCTGCCGCGCCGCGGCCTTGCCCAGCTGCGGCGCCAGCACCGCCGCGATCCGCTCGGAGACGATCTGGCTGCCGGTCAGGTCGAGATTGCCGCGCATCCGGCCGGGCCGGACCTCCAGTCCCTCGGCCAGTTCGACCGCGGTGTGCGCGGCGCCGCCGACGAGCCGCAGGCACTCCCGCAGCAGCTGCCACTCGGCGTGCCAGACCCCGGCCGAGCGCTCGTCCTCGGCGACCAGGCACTGCGTCAAACCGGCTGCCAGCACCGGCACTTGAAGCGCCGCGCTGCGGATCAGCGTGGACAGCACCGGGTTGCGCTTGTGCGGCATCGCCGACGAGGCGCCGCGCCCGGCGGCGCCGGCCGGCTCGGCCACCTCCCCGACCTCGGTCCTGGCCATCGACTGCACATCGACCGCGATCTTGCCGAGGACGCCCGCGGTGAGCGCCAGCGCCGCCGCCAGGTCGGCGACCGGCGTGCGCAGCGCGTGCCAGGGCAGCACCGGCCGGGCGAGTCCGGTCTCCTCGGCGAACACCCTGACCAGCTCGTCCGGATACTCCCCCGGGTCGCGGACCGCCCACGCGCCGTCGAGGCGGGCGTACTCCAGGTATCCGGCCAGGGTCCCCGCCGCGCCGCCGAGAGAGACCGGCAGTCCGGCCAGCAGCTCCGCCAGCCGCCGGTCGGCGTCGAGCACCGACTGCCGCCAGCCCGCCGCCTTCAGCCCGAAGGTCGTCGGCACCGCGTGCAGGGCGAGGGTGCGCCCGGCCATCGGGGTGTCGCGGTGCTCCGCCGCCAGATCGGCCAGCGCCCGCGCGACCCGGGCCAGATCGCTCCGGACGATCCGCAGCGCACGGACGCTGACCAGCATCATCGCGGTGTCGAAGATGTCCTGGCTGGTCGAGCCGCGGTGCACGTACTCCGCCGCCGCCGGGTCGTGTTCGGCCACCAGCGCGGTCAGCGCCCGGACCAGCCCGACCACCGGATTGGCGGTCTCCCGGGCGGCCAGCGCCAGTTCGCGCAGGTCCAGCCGGTCGGTGTACGCGGCGGCCGCGATGGCCGCCGCGGCCGACCGCGGCAGGGTGCCGAGCCGGGCCTGGGCGCGGGCCAGCGCGGATTCGGCGTCCAGCATGGCCTGGAGCCAGGCCAGGTCGCAGACCTCGGCTTCGACCGGGGTGCCGGCCCGGACCGGCGAGAGCAACCCCGCGTCGGTGAGAAGGTCCTGATTGCCGGTCATACGATCACTCCGATGCTGGGGTTCTCGGCGGAAAGGGCCGGGCCGGTCGCGGCGGCGGGCGGGCCGGAGCCGAGATCGAGCAGCGCGCGGGCGATGGCCTCCGAGTCCCCCAGCGTCACCGAGTCGACCCCCGGGCGGATGCCCGCCGCCGTCACCCAGTGCACGGACTCGGTGGGGACGCCGTAGGCGAAGCGGCGCGGGTGCGCTCGGCCGCGCGGATCGAGCAGCCGGTAGGGGCGCTCGGTGACGGCCAGCCCGCCGGACTCGTACCCCGCGCCGGGGCCGCTGGGGATGCGGTAGGTCGTGCACTGCTCGGTGGCCAGCAGATAGCTCAGCAGGGGTTCCGCGGTGCGCCGCAGGTCGGGCTCCGGCAGCCGCGCCTCGATGAGCGCCGAGGCGCGCACCGGCGGACCGGGTACGACGGTCGAGGACGCGACGAACGCCGGCCGTCGCGGGTCGATGCGGACCTCGGTGCCCGGTCCGGTGACGACCAGCACCCGGGCCTCGATCAGCGCGATCATCTCCTCGATCCGGGAGACCGGCGGGCCGATGGACAGGAAGGCGTTCATCGGGGTGTACCACCCCTCCAGGTCGTCCCGGTGCGAGGCGCCGTCCAGACCGGCGTGGTCCACCGCGAGCCGCACCTCGTTGCGCAGGTCGCGCAGCACATCGAGGGCCGCTTTGAGCGGACCGCTGACATTGCCGGCCCTGGCCTCGCGGACATCGCGGGCCAGATACTCCAGCAGCCAGCCCCTGAATTCCTCCCGGTCGGCGAACTCCCGTCCGGCGTAGGGCGTCAGCAGCCCCTCCCAGCTCCAGCGCCGCCGCGCGCCGACGCCGTACGCGTCCAGCAGATCGCCCTCCGCGCGCTCCCCGCGCGCCCGCAGGAACAGCTTGCCCAGCTCCTCCCCCTCCCGGGCGCGGCCCTCGGCGCCCAGCAGCGCCTGGTAGTAGACGCTCTGCACCTCCTTGGAGATGAGCGGCCACAGCTGCGTCATGAACCGCATGCCCCGGGCGCCGGCCGAGCGGTCCCGCAGGGCGGCTATGTGGGCGGGGGTCAGCAGCCGGGGGGTGTAACGGCCGTACGCGCCCTTCTGGTTCTCGCCGCGCGCGTGATAGGGGATGCCGCGGCGGGAGGTCGCGTACATCCTGGGCTCGCGTCCCGACGGCAGGTAGACCAGCCGGTCCCCCTCGGGGCGGAAGATGCCGCCGCGGCCGGCCGTGAGCAGCGTCATATGGTCGAAGAAGTTCAGGCCCAGGCCTCTGATCAGCACCGTCTCGCCCGCTCCGATGCCGGACAGGTCGACGTCGGCGGGGTTGGCGGGGGTCAGGTAGGTCAGCCGGTGGATCCGGGCCAGGGTCGCGGTCCGCGCCTCGCGCGGGGTCGGCCGGGTGGGCACGTGCCCCTGCGCCAGCACCACCGCGTCCACCCGGTGCAGCCAGACGCCGTTCTCCAGCCGCAGGCTCTGCGGGCCGTCCGGGTCGCCCAGCGCGTCGGCGACCCGGACCACCCGGGAGCGGTGCTGCTTGACGGTGACGTGCACGGGGGCCTTGCGGACGATCCGCCGGAAGCACGCGCGCAAGTAGCTGCCGTAGAAGGCGCGGCTGGGATAGGCGTCGGGGGTGAGCCGGGCGGCCTCCGCGAGGTCTTCGGGAGTCTCCGGTGCTTCGGGAGCGCCCATGTCGTCCCAGGCGTCGGGGTCTTCGGCGTCTTCGAGGTCACCGGGGTCCCCGGGGTCTCCGGGGTCTCGCGTCTCGTCGCGGGCGGCGGTCCGCGGCAGGCTCCGCGCCCACTCGTACAGGCTCGGACCGGGTTCGATCGGGCCGTCGATGCTCACCCGGTCGTCGGTAAAGACGGTGATCTGGGAGGCGACGGTGTTCATCAGCAGATGGCGCGACTGGTCGGTCCGCCACACGCTGCCGGCCCCGGGCTCCGCCGGGTCCACCACGTGGACGGTCAGCCAGGAGCAGGACGGCGACTTGCGCTCATGGGCGCACAGCCGCTCCAGGACGGACAGGCCGCGCGGTCCGGCACCGACCAGGCAGACGACGAGGTCCACCGCAGGGCTCATGGGCGTTCTCCATCCGGTGGCTCCATCCGGTGGCCCCGGTCCGGCGCCGGTGGCGCAGCGGTTGGATGATATCGAGCCGGGCGGCACGGCTTCCAGAGCGACGATCCGCGCGTTGCCGCCGAGCGCCGGCGCGAGGACCTTTCGGCGGACCGGCGACGTAACGAAACGGCCACTCCCCCCGGACCGCCCGGCCCCCGGCCGCAGACTGAGCCGCACTCGCACGGCACGCTCCGGGGGAAACGTGAACGCACCGACCGAAATCTCGTCCTACTTCCAAGTGCCCGACCGCCATGTGGCCCAGCACTTCGCCTGGGATCCCGGGGAGGAGCGGCTGGCGATCTGCTGCGTGGACTCGGACAATCTGAGCAGTTCGAACAAGATCCTGGTCTACGAACGCGGCCCGCACAGCTATGCCTGGTGGAACATCCCGGCCGAGAAGGTGGCCTGGGCGCCGCGGGGACAGCGGATCGCCACCGCCTACGGGAATCAGGTCAGCACCTGGAACCTGGAGACCGGGCAGGTCGAGAGCATGGGGTCGCTCACCCACCATGTCTTCTCCCTGAGCTGGTCCGGCGACGGGACCTCCATCGCCGTGGGCAGCCGCGGCGGCGGGATGGAACTGCTGGACGCCGAGAATCTGGCGCCGGTCCGGCGGCTGCCGGACACCGGGGGCAACACCGCGCTGGCGTGGTCGGCCCGCGGCGACCTGGCGTGGGGCAACGCGGGGGCGCTGTGGGTGATCGGCGCCGGCCTGACGGACGTTCCCCGCACCATTTCGCTGGCGGGGCTGAAGATGCGGCTGACCGCGCTGGCCTGGAGCCCGGACGGCGGCATGCTGGCCGGGTGCGGCGGCGACTCGTCCGTCCGGATCTGGGCGGTGCGCGACTCCGGGCCGGCCGAGGAGCGGGTGCTGGAGAACGCGCACGGCATCCCGCTCGTCGGCGTGGGCTTCACCGCCGACGGCGCGATGCTCTACGTGATGGACACCAGCGGGCGCTACCAGTTCTGGGACCTGGCGAGCTGGGCGGCGGTCAGCACCATCGAGGGCACGCTCGCGGCCACGCCGCTGCGGCCGTTCGGGAAGGTGCTCGCCGCCACCGGCGAACTCGTGCACGCCGACCTCAGCGGCACCGCCGTCTCCTTCTCCTCGGTGCCGGCCAACGTCCCCTCGGCCAGCCAGCCGCCGGTCCAGTACAAGAACGCCAAGGTCGTGGTCGTCGGCGACACCGGCGTCGGCAAGTCGGGGCTCAGTCTGGTGCTGTCCCAGCAGGCCTTCATGCCGACCGAGTCGACCCACGGGCGGCATGTCTGGACGCTGGAGCGCGAGACGGTGCAGACCGTCGCCTACACCAAGGAGATCCGCGAGTCGCACCTGTGGGACCTGGCGGGCCAGCCCGGCTACCGGCTCGTCCACCGGCTGTCGCTGCGGGACACCACCGTCGCCCTGGTCGTCTTCGACTCGCGCAGCGAGACCGATCCCTTCCGCGGCATCTCCTACTGGGCCCGCGCGCTGGACCAGAGCGCGGGCGACAGCGCTCTGCACAAGGTGCTGGTCTCCGCCCGCTCCGACCGCGGCGGGCTGTCGGCGAGCGACCAGCGGACCCGGCTGATCGTCGAGCAGTTCGGCTTCAGCGCCTACTTCGAGACCAGCGCGAAGAGCGGGGTCAACGTCAGCGAACTGCGCGCCGCGATCCTGGACAGCATCGACTGGGACCGGGTGCCGACCATCGTCGCGCCCAGGATCTTCTTCCAGGTCCAGCAGTTCCTGTGGCGGGAGAAGGAGATGGGCAGTCTGCTGGCGTCGAAGCGGGAGCTCTACGACCAGTTCCAGGCGCTCGTCGGCGAGGTGGACGACACGGTCTTCGACGTCTGCCTCAGCCGGCTCCAGACGGCCGGCCTGGTGGCGAAGGTGACCTTCCAGGACCGCTGGCTGCTCCAGCCCGAAGCGCTGGACAGCTATGTCGCCTCGCTGGGCCACGCCGCCCGCGCCGAACCCGACGGGCTCGGCTTCATCTCCGAACGGTCCGCCATCTCCGGGGAGTTCGAGCACGAGGAGATCGCGCAGGGCAACGACGAGTCGGTGATGCTGCTCACCGCGGTCGAGGAGGTCGTCGGACGGGGGCTGGCCTATCGCACGCCGACCGAGAAGGGCCCGATGCTGGTCTTCCCCTCCGAGATCCGGCTGGACGCCCCCGACCTGCCGGGGACGTACACGCCCACGGTGTCCTTCGAGTTCACCGGTCCGGTGTCCGCGATCTACGCCACCATCGCGGTCCGGCTGATCAACTCCCTGGCTTTCGCGCAGCATTCGCTGTTCCGCAACGCCATCGTGCTCACCGGCAGCACGCCCGCCCAGGTCTGCGGGTTCTTCGTGGAGTACCCGGACGCCTTCGACGACTCGGCCGGCCGGCTGGTCGCGTTCTTCGGCGACCGGACCGAGAAGGAGCTGAAACTCCAGTTCCTGCGCTACATCCACACCCAGATCCAGCAACTCGCCCTGCCGGACAGCGTGGACCGGCAGCGGGTCTACCAATGCCCGGACGGCCACCCGACGGTGAGCCCGTCGATCGTCTCGCTCAGCCGCAAGGAGGGCAGGACATCGGTGCCCTGTCCGCTGTGCGGTCACATGATGCCGCTGGACGAACTGGTCGAGGAGGTGTCGGTCTCCGACCGGGCCACCGAGCACTGGGCGAAGGAGTCGGAGCACCAGCAGGAGCGGCAGAGCCGGCTGGCGGTCCTGCCGGCCCGGGAGCGCGAGCACCGCTTCCATGTGTTCATCTCCTACAACAGTGCCGACCGGGCGCAGATCGAGCGGCTCAACGCCGCGCTGCGCGAGGAGGGGATCGCGCCGTGGGTGGACGACGAGACGATCAAGGCCGGCACGCAGTACATCCCCCAGCTGGAGGAGATCCTGGACACCGTCCCGGCCATGGTGGTGGCCATCGGCCCGCATTCGATGGGGCGTTGGCAGTTGCAGGAGTACAGCGTGTTCCTGCAGCGGCATGTCGAGGCGCGGCTCAACACGAATCCGGCGCGGCTGATCCCGGTGCTGCTGCCCGGCGGCCCGGACAAGTCGAGCCTGCCGGCCTTCCTGCGCAATTTCCACATCATCGACCTCCGGGAGGGGGTCGGCGGCGCGAAGGGCGCGGAGGGCCTGAAGCACCTGTCCTCGACGATCCTGGCCACCGGCAGCGAACTGGAGGTCCGCGCCTGATGGGCCCGCGTCAATTCGACAGCGGTACACCGGGGTTGGTCAGCCCGGCGCCGCCGGTCACCGTGTTGTCGCGGGTGACGGTCACCGGGCAGCTGGCGGCGTCGTAGTTGGTGACGTCGATCGCGTACGCGGGGGCGACCGTCGCGCCGGTGAGGTCCGAGGAGTTGTGGCGGAAGACCGTGCCGCAGCCCCAGCCGTCGATCACGGTGTGGGTCTGGAAGCCGTCCTTGAGGGTGTGCACGCCGTGGTTGTTCTCGATGGTGTAGGCGTTGCCCTTGACGTCGATCCAGGAGTCGTCGTAGTTGACCAGGGTCAGGCCGTTGCCGTCGAAGGTGTTGCCGGAGACGAGGCCGCCGGTGGTGCCTTCCTTGAGGTCGATGTTCTCCGCGCCGACGTTCGGGCCGATGGTGTTGTTCAGGATCTGGACGTAGTCGCTCTGGTCGGTGAGCGTGTTGGCGGTACCGACGTAGACGCCCTCGCCCTTGCCGTCGTGCGCGGTGCCGGTGTCGTGGACGTAGGAGTTCTCCAGCACGCCGTACTGGCTGGAGTTGCGGAAGTGGATGCCTTCCATGGTGGTGCCGTACACGGTCACCGAGTCGATCACCACATGGTTGGCGGTGTCCAGCATGATGGCCTTCTGGGCGTGGGTGAGGGTGATGCCCTTGACCGTCCAGTACGAGGCGCCGTTGAGGTAGAGGCCGTCGCCGCCGCCGGTGGAGGTGGTCAGGACCGCGCGGGCCGAGCCGGTCAGGGTGATGCGGTTCTGGGCGGTGCCGGAGGCGGTGGTCTTGAAGTTCCCGGTGTAGGTGCCGTCCGCCAACTGGATGGTCTGGCCCGGGCTGGCGGCGGCCAGCGCGTCCTTGAGCTGGGCGCTGGTGCTCACCTGGACCACCGAACCGCCGCCGGGGGGCGGTGTGGTGGTCGGCGGGGGCGTCGTCGGCGGCGGCGTGGTGGGCGGGGGTGTGCCCGTACCACCGGTGGAACCGCCGGAGCCGCCGGGTCCGCTGAGCAGCACGTCGTCGGCCCCGTATGTCCCCTGCCCGTACCAGCCGTGGGTGAAGACGGTCACCGAGGTGGTGCCGGCCCCGGCGGTGAAGGTCGTGGTGAGCGGGGCCCAGTCGGCCGCGTTCGGCGTCCAGGTGCTGGCGTTGACCCCGGTGCCGGTCGCGCCGAGGTAGACGTAGGCGCCGCGGACATACGCGCTGAGGGTGTAGGTGGCGCCGGGCTGGACGGAGACGGTCTGCGCGCACTGGGCGTAGTCGGCGGCCGAGGCCGCTCCCTTCAGCGCCTGACCACCGCTGTGCACGGGCGAGTTGACGGCGGAGTCCAGCGGGGAGCAGGTCCAGCCGGTGAGGCCGGCCTCGAAGGTGCCGTTGGTCAGCAGGCCGGCGCTCGCGGCGGCCTGCGGAGCGGCGGTTGCCTGCGGGGAGTTCGCGGCGGCCTGGTGGCTGAGCAGCGCGGCGGCGCTCAGGGCGGCGGCGGTGAGGGCGAGCACGGCGCTGACGGGTTTGCGCATGACGGGCATCCTCGCTGGGCGTGGGGGGACGCGGAGCTGCCTCCAGATTGGACTGGACCAAAGGCCCGATCGTCAAGAGCTCGCCCGTCCCGAGCCCGGCCCCCGGCCCGCTACACCGGTCGGACCGGCGGGAGTTCAGCGGCTGAGCAGCGCCGGCCCGGCGTGCACCCGGCCGAGCAGCGCCTCGGGGTCGGGGTCCGCCTGGAGCGCGGCGAGCAGCAGCAGCCACAGGTCGTGCAGCCGGTCCTCGATGTGGTCGCGGCCCTCCAGGGCGTCCGAGACGGTGTGCAGACCGAAGAAGGCGTAGACGATGCCCAGCGCGGCCTTCTCGGGCACGACCGAGTCGGCCAGCGTGCCCTGCTCCCTGGCCTCCCCGAGGAGGGCGGTGACCGCCTCGATCCAGCCGACGAACGGCGTGGGCAGCTGCTCGTCGATCGCCTTGCGCTCCATCCACAGCCGCGATCCGGCCCGTACCACCACGTCGTCCCGGAAGGACCGCGCCACCGTGAAACTCAGCGCGACCAGCTTCTCCAGGGCCGGCCCGTCCGCCGCGCGGACCCGCGCCACCAGCGCCGGCCAGGTCGCGAAGTGCTCCTCCACCACCGCGAGCGCCAGTTTCTCCTTACTGGCGAAATGGAAGTAGATCGCACCGCTCGTACGGCCGGACAGCGCGCTGATGTCGCTGATGCTGGTCCCGGCATAACCACGTTCGTCGAACAATCGCGCCGCGGTCTCCAGGAGAAACCTTCGAGTCGCCGTCGCACGTACCTGCACGCTCACTCCGGATGCCACCTCGTTGCCAACGGTAGGCAATGTAGCGCTTCACGTAACATCCGGGAAGCATTCCAGCACACAATCCACGTGCGTATTCGCAGGGTGTGAGTTCTTCTTATGATATGAATACTTCGCTCGGAGAAGTCTCGGGACACGGACCGGACCATGAACTGAGCTGGTCCCGCACGGTGCCCCGGGAGATGGTGCACCGCCGATCGGTCGCCGAGGTGCTGCTGACCGACGTACGGCGGGACCGGGCCGGCGGGTTCGAGGCGGCGGCGAGCTGGCCGCGATCGCATCCGACCTTCCCGCACGACGGCAGTGACCTGCACAGCCCGCTGATCCTGGTGGAGACACTGCGCCAGCTGGGCATCTACGTGCCGCTGCGGTACTTCGACATCCCGGAGAAGTCCCGGCTGCTGATCACCGATCTGCGATTCGCCCTGATGGCCGACAAGGAACCCCGGATCGGCTGCGGCTGCTCGGAGATCACCTGCCGGGTCACGGTGAGCGATATCCGGCGCAGCGCGGACGACGGGCGGGTCAGCGGCCTGCGGCTGCACGTCACGTATCTGACCGGCGGCGTCCCCTTCGCGCACGCCGGGGGCGGCGCCCGCTTCCTCACCGCGGCGCGCTACGCCGACGTCCGCGCCGACCGCCTCACCGGAAGCCGGCCGCCCCCCACCACCGAAGGCCGGCCCGACCCGCTCACCCTGGGCGTCGCCGACTGGCGGGACGTGGTGATCACCCGGAAGGCGGGCGCCCTGGAGGTGGAGCCGGCCGACCCGATGCACCCGTTCTTCTTCGACCACGTCACCGATCACGTGCCCGGCATGGTGCTGCTGGAGGCGGCCCGGCAGGCCGCGGCCGAGGCGAGCGGCGGCGTGTTGCTGCGCCCCACATCAGGACATTTGTTCGCCGCCCGGTTCACCGAATTCGCGCCCCCCGCGCGGGTCGAGTGCGTCCCGCACCACCTCACCTGCGTCTTTCGAATCCGCCAGGGCGCGCACTGCGCGACCTACGGCGTGCTCGGCTACGGCCGACACCCGGGGTCACCCTCCGGGGTTACTTGACCACCCTGCGTTTCCCTCCATAACGTAACGATCGATATGTTCTTGGTGGTCGCCTGGAACAGCCGCTTTTCCCGGGCTGCGCCCACCGAGAGCCCGCGCCTGCCGGATCCACCGGCGCGCCGGACCGATCGCCGTCGAAATACGGCGCTACCCCGGCGCTTTCAGGCATTCCAGAACGGACCCAACACGATGACTTCTCATCGCATCCTTTCCTGGACCCCCGCGGCGATCGTCTTCGACTGCGACGGCACCCTCATGGACACCGAGCGCCATTGGCAGGACGCCCGCGAACTCACCATGACCGATTTCGGTATCGTTCCCGCCGCGGATTTCGCGGAGCGGAGCAAGGGCCTGCACTACACCCAGTGCGGGCAGCTCATGGCCGACGAAGCCGGCCGCCCGGAACTCGGCGGGGAGCTCACCGCCGGCCTGCTCGGCCACTTCCGCGCGCTGGTGGCCAAGAACCCGCAGACCATGCCGGGTGCCCGTGAGATGGTCGCGAACGCCGCCAAGTTCGCACCGCTCGCGGTCGCCAGCAACTGCCCGCGGGACGTCGTGGAGACCTGCCTGCGGAACGCGGACATGCTCGACTACTTCGACCACATCGTGGTCCCCGACGACGGCAACCGCCCCAAGCCGCACCCGGACGTCTATCTGACCGCCGCCCGCTACTGCGGCGCCGCCCCGGAGGACACCCTGGCCGTCGAGGACTCCAGCTGCGGCGTGGAAGCCGCCGCCCGGGCCGGACTGCGCATCGTGGGCGTCGGCCCCTGGCCCGGCGAGGAGGTCGCCGCGTCCGTCGACCTGTGGGTCTCCTCGCTGGCCGAACCGGCCATCTTCGACTGGGCGAGCAAGAGGGTGGTCCACCAGCTGTCGGTGTGAGGCCGACCGCCGGAGCGCGTCCGGCCACCGGTCCCGCAGCCGGTAGCCGAAACGCGAGGGTCACCGCGATGAAGGGGTGACCGCGCCTACCGCGGGGCGCCTGACGCTGCCAACCCGTCAGGCGCCCCGCCGGCGTTCCCGGCCGCCGCACTGGGCCGGGAGGAGAGGGGCCGGTACGCGGACCGGCCCGGCACTGAGGGAGGGTCAGGGAGGGCCGCTAGGCCGGCACGCTCTCCGGCTCCGGGCCCCCCAGCAGGGGTGCCAGCGTGGTGACCGTCGCCTCGGCGGAGGAGAAGAGCAGCCCTATGCCCACCGCGCCCGGGTCCGGCACCCCGGCGGCGCGGTCCCCGACATAGCTCGCCCGTCCGCTGCGGGCGGTCAGCCGGGTGGTGTTCGCCACCCCTTCCCAGGCGGCCCGCGCCGCGTGGGACAGCGCCTCGACCGGGTCCGCCGTCGACGGATACGAGGCCAGCGCCGTACAGGCCGGCACCAGCGCGTCGACCAGGGTCTTGTCCCCGACCGCCGCCTCGCCGACGCGCTGTATGGCGGACAGCCCGTTGCCGATCCCCACCGCCAGCGCGCCGACGTACATCCCGTCGCCCGCCGACCCCACCGCGACGGCCATCTCCTGGAAGAGCAGGCCGAACAGCGGGCCGCTGGTGCCGCCCACCTCGTCCAGGAAGGCCGCGGCCGCGGCGTCCAGCGGACCGGCCGCGCTCGCCGCGCCCGGCCCGTCGAGTTCGCCGAGCAGGCGGACCGCCGCCTGCAGTCCCGCGACCAGGTTCGCGCCGAAGTCGCCGTCGCCGACCTGCTGGTCCAGAGCGCTCAGTTCCGCCTCGGTCGCCGCGGCGGAGGCGGCGTACCTGCGTATCCAGCCGTCGGTGAACCCCTCGGTGAACGCGGCGTCGGATGCGGCGTCGGATCGTATGGCCATGGTGCGTCTCCCGTCATTGCCGGCGTGTCAGGAACGGGCCGCGAGATCGCGGCCCGGCTGGCGTGTCAGGGGTGGGCGATGGATTCCATCGACCCGGCGGAAACGTCTCGCGGCCAGGCCGCGGTACGGGCCGGCGCGTCGAAGAGGGTGAGGGTGGCCTGGTCCGCCACCAGCAGCGTCAGCGAGAAGCCGCGCATGTCCAGCGCGGTCACGAAATCGCCGACCAGGGTGCGTACGGTCTCGGCGCCGCGGTCGTCGAGCAGTCGGGTCACCTCGTTCAGCGCCGCGTACAGCTCCATCCGGGTGATCGCGCCCAGCCCGTTGACCAGCACGATCACCTGGGTGCCGCGGCCCATGTCGAGCGAGTCGGCCAGCGCGGACACCATGTCGGAGGCCAGATCGCGCAGCGGCCGGCCGCCGCCCAGGGTGCGGCGGGCGCGTTCGCCGTGGATGCCGACGCCGTACTCGATGTCGCCGGCCGGCAGGTCGAAGGCGGGCAGGCCGGTGGGAGGCGCGGTGTGCGCCGCGGAGGCCACCGCCAGGCTGCGGCAGCGGGTGACCAGATGGGTGCCCAAAGTGGTCAGGTCCCCCAGGCCCATCCCGGTGTCGGCGGCCGCGCCCAGGATCTTCTCCACCAGCACGGTGGCCCCGGTGCCCCGGCGGCCGGTGGCCACGTCGGACGACTCCGACGCGAGGTCGTCGTCGATCAGCACCCGGGCGCAGGGGATGTCCTCCCGGGCGAGGCGTTCGGCGGCGATGCCGAAGTTGATCTTGTCGCCGGTGTAGTTCTTCACCAGGTGCAGCACGCCCTGCTCACGGGCCACCGCCCGCGACGCCTCGAAGATGGCGCGGTTGTGCGGCGAGGCGAAGATACGGCCGGGGCAGGCGGCGTCCAGCATCCCGGCGCCGACATAGCCGATGTGCAGCGGTTCGTGGCCGGAGCCGCCGCCGGACACCAGGCCCACCCGGCGGGACGGCGCGGTGTGCAGGGAGCGTACGAAACCGTTCGGCTTGTCCCACTCCACCATCCCGGCGTGCGCGCGGGCGAAACCGGCCAGCGCGTCGACGACCAGATCATCGATCGCGTTCGCGAAGTACAGGCCCATAAGCGGTGCGCCACCTTTCCGGAGAACGGCGGGCGGTCTCCTGTCACCTCATGCTGAGGCGTGACGCCGCGCCCGGCAACTCGCCGCCACGGCCGGTGACACTATGTGGTATAAGCCCACCGGCCGACTGCGGTCGGACTCCAGGCCCGCGCGGACCCGACCGCGCGGACGAACTGCGAACGCCTCACTGGACCCTGGCGTTCTCCGGCTCCTCTTCGTTCTCTTCACCCGGGACATGGACGTCCCGCACATTGACGTTGATCTCCACGACGTCGAGGCCGGTCATCCGCTCCACGGCGGTGGCGACCTCGCTGCGTATCTCGGCCGCGAGATTGCCGATCTCCGCCTCGTAGACCACCGCGATGTCCAGGTCGACGGCGGCCTGCTTCTCGCCGACCTCCACCTTCACCCCGCGGGTCGGGTCGACCGGCCCGCGCGAGACCCGGTCCCGCATGGCGCCCACGGCCCGGGAAGCGCCGCCGCCCATGGCGTACACGCCGTCGACCTCCCGGGTCGCGATGCCGGCGATCGTCGCCACCACCGAGTCCGCGATCGAGGTCTTGCCTTGTACTTCTTTCTTCCTGGTGGTCACGGACGTGGTCACGTTGTCGTTGGCTGCCACAGGACACCCCTTCGCAGTGACGTTCACGGCGCGATGGCCGTCGGTCCTTCCTTCACTGTGGCGCCGGTCACCGGGCCCCGCATCTTCACCCCGTGGGCGGGCCCGTCGGCGGCGGTTCTCGACCTGCATAGACTCCTCACCGTCCCTTCCCTGCCGACGACGAGAGAGCCGAGGCGTACCGTGCCGTTGCAGATCAGGGCCTTCGACGCGGGCCATCCGGTGGATCTCCTCGACCTGGACTGGCAGCTGCCGCTCGACCGGTGGCCCGACGCCTCCCTCGTCGCGCTGCCGCGCGGCATCTCCCGGCACGTGGTGCGCTTCGCCCGGGCCGGCGACGAGGTGGTGGCGGTCAAGGAGGTCAGCGAGTGGGCGGCGGACCGCGAGTACGGGCTGCTGCGGGACCTCGACCGGCTGGGGATACCCGCGGTGGACCCGATCGCGGTGGTCACCGGACGGGAGGCGGCCGACGGCACGCCGCTGGAGCCGGCGCTGATCACCCGGCACCTCAACGGATCGCTGCCGTACCGCTCGATGTTCGAGACGACGATGCGCCCGGGCACGGTGAACCGGCTGCTGGACGCGCTGGCCGTGCTGCTGGTCCGACTGCACCTGGTCGGCTTCGCCTGGGGCGACTGCTCGCTGTCCAACACCCTCTTCCGCCGCGACGCCGGTGCCTACGCCGCCTATCTGGTGGACGCCGAGACCGGTGAGATCCAGCCGAAGCTCAGCGACGGGCAGCGCGACTACGACATCGATCTGGCCCGGGTCAACATCGCCGGTGAGCTGATGGATCTGGAGGCCGGCGGCTCGCTGCACCCCTCGGTCGACCCGATCACCTTCGGTGAGGCGATCGTGGCCCGCTACGCCGACCTGTGGCACGAACTGACCTACGAGTCGGTCTACCCGACCAGCAAGCGCCACTACATCGACCGCCGGATACGCCGCCTCAACGACCTCGGCTTCGACGTCGCCGAGATGCAGATCCAGCGCTCCCCGGCCGGCGACACGGTGACCTTCCTGCCGAAGGTGGTCGACGCCGGCCACCACCAGCGCCAACTCCTGCGCCTGACCGGCCTGGACACCGAGGAGAACCAGGCCCGCAGCCTGCTCAACGACCTGGAGCACTGGATGGCCACCCAGGACGACTACGCCCCCGGCGACCCGCACGGCGCCCGCCCCGAGGTCCTCGCCCACCGCTGGGTCCGCGACGTCTTCCGCCCCGCCGTCCGCTCGGTCCCCGCGGACCAGGTCCGCGGCCGGATGGAGGCGGCCCAGCTCTACCACGAACTCCTCGAACACCGCTGGTACCTGTCCGAGCGCGCCCAGGGCGACGTCGGCCTGGAGGCGACCGTCGCGAGCTACATCGCCGACGTCCTCCCGCACGTCCCGGACCCCTCGGCGGTAGCGGCGGCGCCGGAGGACGGCGCCGGCGTCAGCCCCGCGCCGGCCACCGCGGACTGATCCGGGGCGCCGGCCCCGCGCGGCGGCCCCGCGGGGTCAGCGCAGGAGGGCGGCGGTGAAGGTGGCGTGGTTGGCGGTCAGCCAGTCGTGGATGCGGTCCCAGCGGGACCAGCCGCCGCGGGCGGTGAAGGCCTGGATGTAGGCCGGGTCGGCGGCGGAGACGCGGCGGGCGACGAAGGCGCGGCAGGCGGCGGTGGTCTGTTCGATCAGGGTGGGCAGGGCGAGGCGGTCGCGAGGGGACAGGCCGTAGCTGTCGGCGAGCAGGCGCAGGCGGGCCGGTGCGTCGGGGGTGTGCGGGTACAGCGCGGCCGCGGAGGCGGGGTCGAGCATCGGTACCCAGTAGCGGGCGGCCATCGCGAGGTCCCAGAGGGGGCGGCCCGGGGCCGCGAGGTCGAAGTCGATCAGGGCGGTGGCGCGGTCGGCGCGGAAGACGACGTTCTCCGGGCACACGTCGTTGTGGCACAGGATCGTTCCCCCCTCCGGATCGGCAAGGTCGCGGGGCCAGTCGGCGCCGGCCTCGACCGGCAGGCGCGCGCTCGCGTCGTGCAGGCGGCGCAGCAGGGCTCCCACCGATCGCAGCGCGGCCGGCGTCATCGCCCAGCGGGGGAAGGGCGGTACGGCCACGTCGCCGGAGATGAAGGTCAGCTGCTCGCGGCCGTCGGCGGTGAGCCGGACCGGGGTCGGGGCCGCGTCGAAGCCCTGCTCCTTCAGCGCGAGGAGATGGGCGTGGATCGCCCGGGCGTTGCGGGGCGCCGGACGCTCCACCAGGGCGCCCCGGCGGAAGACCGCGCCCGCGTTCGCCATGCCCCCGGTCAGTGCTTCGCGCTCCGCCGCCCCGCCGTCCGCCGTCACACCGGTCACGCTACCGCCGGACCGCCGCCCGGCGGCACCACCTCCCGGCGCGCTGCCCGGGCGGGTCCGCCGTGGGAGGCGGGCCCGCCCGGGGCGCGGCGCGGGCGGGGTGCTACTTCCAGGTGTCGTTGAGCGTGACGCCGGTGGCGCCGCTGCCGGCCGTGCGGTTGGCGCCGGACTCCCAGGTGACGTTCCCGGACGCGTCCTTGAGGATGTACTTGTACTCGAAGGACGTGTTCGGGGCCATCGCCACGGTGGTGGCCCAGGCCGTCTGGCCGGAGACGGTCAGCGGGATGGCCGCCTGGGTGTTCCAGGTGGCGAGCGCCGGGATCGAGCCGAGCACGTAGACCTGCTGGCCGGAGGGGGCCGCCTTGGTCTCGTGGAAGGCGACGGTGACCTGGTTCGTCCCGCCGCCGGACTGCGTGCCCCAACTGTCGTTCAGCGTGCCGCCGCCCGCTCCGGTGCTCGCGGTGTGGTTGTTGCCGGGCTCCCAGGTGACGTTCCCGGACGCGTCCTTGAGGATGTACTTGTACTCGAAGGAGGTGTTCGCCGGCAGGCTGACCGTGCCGGACCAGGCGGACCGGTTCGAGGTGCTCAGCGCGATGGCCGAGGCGGGGGCCCAGTTGCCGAGCGCGGGTAGGGAGCCGACCAGGTAGACCTGCTGGCCCGAGGGAGCCGCTTCGGCCTCGTGGAAGGTCTCGGCGACATAGCCCGGGGTGGTGGGCGGCGGCGAGGTGGGCGGGGTGGCGGTCCCCGCGCCGTAGAGCGCCACCGAGTCGCCGGCCGGCACCGTCACGCTCGCGCTCCCGGCGGCGTTGACGGTCACCGCCGGGCCCGTGCAGCTGCCGGACGCGGTGGTGTCGCCGTGGATGACGTCGCAGTACGTGCCGGCGCGCAGGCCGGTGCTGAAGGTCTGGGTGACGGCGCCGCCGCTGTTGTTGATCGCCACCCACGCCTTGGCGCCGCGGCTGAAGGCGATGGCGTTGTTGCCGTTGTCCCACCAGTTGGCGACCGGCTGGCCCTGGGCGGCGTTGTGCCAGCCGACCATGTTGGCGATGCCGTGGTTCCGGTCGGTGCAGACCCAGGCGGCCGAGGAGCAGTCGGTCGCGGTGACCATGCCGTTGGAGGCGGCGGGCGGGGAGTCGTCGGAGCCGTTGAAGGCGAAGCCGGAGTACACCGAGGGGACGCCGTAGCCCCAGGCGAGCATGAACTCGGTGGCCAGCGTGTACTGGCTGCCGTTCTTGTAGTTCAGGGTGCTGCCGTTGCGCTCGGTGTCATGGTTGGTGACCATGGCGCCGTCCTTGTCGCTCGGCTCCAGGCCCCAACTCTGCCCGAACGTCCTGAGGTTGGCGATGTTGCCCTGGAACTGCGCCTTCATCGCGTAGGCGTAGTCGAAGCCGATCACACTGCCGTTGGCCTCGAAGGCGGCCGGCGCCAGATTGCCGGTGCTGCCGGTGTAGACCTCTTGGAGGACGTAGGGACGCTGGCCCCACAGCGTATTGGTCAGCCGCGACTCGATGTTGGCCATGTCGGCCTGGTTGATGTGCTTGGCGGAGTCGACCCGGAAGCCGTCCACCCCGTCCGCGATCAGCTTGTTGAGATAACCGGCGATCTTGGAACGGACGTTGTCCGACTCGGTGTTGAGGTCGGCCAGGTTGGACAGGTCGCACTCCTGGACCTGCTGCTGGCTGTTCCAGTCGTTGATGGCCATGTCGGGGTTCGGGCAGTTGGCCGGGTAGGCGTGGAAGTCGGCGGGGCCGTACGGCACGGCGGCGTAGGTCTTCGCGGTGACGTTGAAGCTGTCGCCGCCGTAGGAGTCGGTGCTGGGCTGGTCGTTGCCGGACATGTGGTTGATCACCGCGTCGGTGTAGACCTTCACCCCGGCGTTGTGACAGGCCGTCACCATGGCCTTGAACTGCGCCTCGTTGCCCATCCGGCTGCTCAGGTCGTAGCCCACCGGCTGGTAGACGTCCCACCACGCGTGGGAGGTGCCGGCCAGCCGGATCGAGTCCTGCGGCGGGGAGACCTGCACGGCGCCGTAGCCCTTGGGGCCGAGCACGGTCGTGCACTCGGAGGCGACCGAAGGCCAGTTCCACTCGAAGAGGTTGGCGATCACGTCCCCGCCGTTGCTGGCGCTCGCCTGAGCGGTGCCGCCGAGGGTGAAGGGCAGTAAGCCGCCCGCCACCAGCGCCGCGGCGAGGAGGAGGCCGCCGGGCCGGACGCGCGGGCGCCGGCGGGAGCGGGGGCGGGGGTCCTGCCGGAGGTGGGGGTGTGGCGGCTGCGGACTGCCGTGCGACGTGCCGAAGGGTTCCATCGTTGCGGCTCCTGATGAAGGAAGGGGGGGTGCCGGCTCACGCACCGGAATCCGCTACGCCCGCGCCTGGCGTCCGGGGTCCGGGGTCCGAGCGCCGCGGTCGGTGGCTGCTGTCGGCGGCGGCGGTGCGCGCAACGACTTTCCACCCGGCCGAACGCGGGCGTCAAGAGCCGTGCAAGCTCTGCCAGTTGCTTGCGAAACCGGGAAGGCCCGCGACCTCGGCCCCGGTGCGGCGTCTCCCTCGGATCCGCCGACTCGGCCTGCCCGTATGTCACGCGCCCCGGCGGCGACCCGCTCGGGTCCGACGCCGGCATGCCGCCGGAAGGGACGGTTGCCGTCCCACTACGCAAGAACTTGCAGCAATTTTCGGGCTGTCGGCCGCCGGGCCCCGCAGACGGACCCCCTGTCCCGCGGAACGGCGGACGCCCGCCGCCGCATCCCGGAAGGGGATGCGGCGGCGGGCGCCGGTGATCCGGTCGGGCCCGACTCGGCGGAGGCCCGGCTCAGTCCTCAGCCGATCGAGATGGCGAAGACGTGGATCCCCCCGTCGTTCGGCAGCGTCACCGTGGCCACCGTCTTGGCCGGGTCCAGCGCGCCCCCGGTCGTGTAGAGGCTGACCGCGTGGTTGCCCAGCGTGTCGGTCGGCGGGCGGTTCCAGTTGGCGGTGGTGACCGCCAACTGGCTGTTGCCGCTGGCCTTGTTGCTGTACCAGTCGGGGAAGTCCACCGGGATCGCCGCCGTGCTGCCGTCGGTGTAGGTGACGGTGACGGTGGCCGAGTGGGCCGAGCTGATGCCGGTGCCGAGCAGGCCGAGGCGGGTGCCCTGGCCCTGGACCTGGATCACCTGGCCGGCCGCCGAGATGTTGTCGGGCTGGCCGGGCTGGGTGTCCGGCCAGGCGTAGGACAGGCCGTTCGCGGTCACGGTGGCGCCGGGGGTGTAGCCGACCGCCGCGAGCTGGGTGGCCGACAGGCTGTAGCCGCCCGGGTCCAGCTTGCCGGTGGTCGGGTCGCTGTCGGCGCTGATGCCCGCGTTGTTGAAGGCCGCCGCCGGGTCGGTGTACGGCACGGTGGTCGTGGTGTCGGCGGTCCGGGTCTGGCGGCCGTTCAGCTCGAAGGCCGCCTTCCCGGTGAGCGTCGCGGGCCCGGCGGCGGCGGTCGAAGGCGCCGTGACGGTCCAGGTCGTACCGACCGAGGAGTGCGGGCGCACCGCACGGACCGAGGTCGTGCTGCCCGCGGCGGGCTTGGCGGTCCAGCCGGCCGGCAGGGCGAGGCCGAGCTTGAGGTCCCGCACCGTGGAGTCACCGGTGTTGGTGAAGGTCTGCCGCACCGTCTGGGTGCTGCCGGCGTCGGTCCGGGCGGGCGCGGTCAGGGCGACGTACTGGGTGCCGATCGTCCTGCGGACCGTCACGGCGCCCGTCAGCGGGGTGTCGGCCGAGGACTGGCCCACGTAGAGCGGGTAACGGCCGTCCAGCACCGTCCAGTCGTGCGCGCCGCTGTCCCACACCCGCAGCGCGTCCGAGTCCAGGGTGAGCCGTACGGTCCTGGTCTGGCCGGGCTTGAGCTGCACCTTGGCGAAGGCCTTGAGCTCCTTGGGCGGCTCGCCCGAGCCCTTCGGGTAGCCCAGGTAGACCTGCACCACGTCGGTGCCGGTGCGGTGGCCGGTGTTGGTGACGTCGACCGAGAGCCGCACGGGCGAGGTGCCGCGGCTGGTGGCCTCCACCGTGCTGCCGTCCGTCCGCAGGTGGGAGACCCGGAAGCTGGTGTACGACAGGCCGTAGCCGAAGGGGAAGAGCGGGGTCTGGTCCTCCTGGTCGTACCAGCGGTAGCCGACCTCCAGGCCCTCGCTGTAGTCGTAGACGCCGTTGACCGCCGGGTAGCGGCCGGGGGCGGCGGCGGTCGCGGTCTGCGTGTCGGTCATCGGGAAGCTGACCGGCAGCCGGCCGCCCGGTTCCGCGTCGCCGGTGAGCAGCGCGGCCAGCGCGTTGCCGTCCTCCTGGCCCGGGTACCACATGTCCAGTACGGCGGGCACGTCGGCGAGCCAGGGCATCAGCACCGGGGCGCCGGCCCGCACCACCACGACGGTGTGCGGGTTGGCGGCGGCGACGGCCCGGATCAGGTCGTCCTCGTTGCCGGGCAGCGCCAGCGTGGTGCGGTCCGAGCCCTCGCTGGAGGAGTCGCCGACCACGACGATCGCGGCATCCGCGTTGGCGGCGGCGGTGGTCGCCGCCTCGATGGTCGGGTCGGGCAGGCCCGGGGCGGACCAGCCGGCCGTGATGGAGGCGTTCTGCGCGTTGTCGTAGTACTCGATCCGCAGGGAGTGCGGTTCGCCCGCGGTCAGCTGCACCGGGGCGCTCTTGACCGTCGAGGAGGCGTGGTCGCTCCAGTTGTCGGCGATCAGTTTGTCGTCGAGATAGATCCGGCTGCCGTCGTCACTGGTCGCGGAGAAGGTGTACGCGGCGGTGGCGGGCGCGGTCAGGGTGCCGGTCCAGCGGACCGAGAAGCCGTCCACCGGGATGCTGGGATCCGGGGAGCCGAGCACCCAGTCGAAGTCCACATCGGGGTCGTCGCGGGTCAGCGCGGGGGTGCCGGTGAGCGTCTTGTTGGCGAAGTACTCGCCCTTCAGACCGCTCAGCGCGGACGCCGGGATCGCCGGGAAACCGCTCCCCTGGCCGGCCTTCACCGAGGTGATGTCCACACCGCTGCCCAGCCGCGCCTTCAGGCCGGACACCGGGTCGATCTTCTTGTACGGGGTGACGGCCGAGCTGCCGCCGCCACCGGTGATCGCGGTGTCGGCGTTCGGGCCGATGACCGCGAGGGAGGTCAGCTTCTTGGTGTTCAGCGGGAGGGTGTTCCCGCTGTTCTTCAGCAGCACGCTGCCGCTTTCGGCGGCGGTGCGGGCGAAGGCGCTGTCCTTCTCGTAGTCGGCGGCCGGCGCCGGCTTCGGGTCGAACAGGCCGGTACGGAACTCCAGTCGCAGGATGCGGCGGGCCGCGTCGTCCAGTACGGACTGCGGCACCTGGCCGGCCGCGACGGCGGCGGGCAGCTGCTGGAAGTACGTCGTGCCGCTGAACTCCTGGTCCAGGCCGGCCAGCGCGGAGGCGACCGTGCTGTGGTTGGCGGGGTAGTCGGTGTCGATGACCCCGTCGTACTTCCAGGTGTCGATGAGGATGTCCCGCAGGATCTGCGCGTTCTCGCAGGCGTAGGTGCCGTTGACCTTGTTGTAGGCGCACATCACGGACCAGACCTTGCCGTCCTTGACCGCCTTCTCGAAGGCCGGCAGGTAGATCTCGTGCAGGGTCCGCTCGTCGATGTTCGAGCTGGACGTCATCCGGGCGTTTTCCTGGTTGTTGCCCGCGTAGTGCTTGACCTGCGCGGCGACGCCCTGGGCCTGGATGCCTTGGATCTCGGAGGCGCCGATGTCCCCGGCCAGCTCCGGGTCCTCACCGAGGGTCTCGAAGTCGCGGCCGCCCAGCGGGGTGCGCACGATGTTCACCATCGGACCGTAAATGGCTTGGTAGCCGCGGGACTTGGCCTCCGTGCCCATCACCGTGCCGTAGCCCTTGGCCAGGCCGGTGTCGAAGGACGCGGCCAGCGCGACGGGCGAGGGGAGAGCGGTCTCCGGCTGGCCGTCGCGGACGCCGCCGGGGCCGTCGGTGAACTGCATGCCGGGGATGCCGAGCCGGTCCACGCCGGGTATGTAGCCGGTGGCGTGCGACCCGCTGGGGACGCCCACCGCCGTCATGAGGGTGGCCTTCTCGGTGTTGGTCATCTGCCCGAGCAGCAGATCGACCCGTTTCTCCAGCGGGAGGCGGGAGTTGAGCCAGGGCTGGGCGGTGACGGAATCGTTTACGGAGCCGGTCCGATCGGTGGTTCCGGCTGCCGCCGGAATGGCCAGAGGTACGGCCAGGGCGGCGGCGGCCGCAGCCGCCAGCGCCAGGCGAGCCATGCGCATACGTCTTCTCCAAAAGGGCGTCTTTGCCTGCGGGTTCAGGAGTGAACGCAAACGAGAGGCAGTCTGCGCTCGCCCCAAGAGAGCGTCAAGGACATGAACGTGAAACCCCTTTGTGAACAAGGTCGGCACGGACCGTGGATCACCACCCGTCACACCCGGCGCAGTGGCTTCAGGCTCCCCCGCCCGGCTCCCCCGTCCGGCTCGCCCGCCCACCGGCCCCGAGTCGGGTGGGCCGGATCACGCCGCCCGGTCCGAGCGGGGCCAGACGTAGGGCAGCCCGGGCGGGACATCGGCGAAGAGGCCGCGGTAGTGGCCGGGGTCCCGGGTGAGCAGCGCGGACCGGTGGCTGAGGTGGAAGCCGGGGTCGCCGAGCCAGTTCGGCAGCTCCTCCGCTCGGCCGAGGTCCGGCTGCTCCCGCACCGCCGCGCCCGGGCGCCACGCCGCGAAGTCCGCCATCAGCGTGGCCGCGCAGGTGTCCCGCCGTCCGCCGTCGGTCCAGACGCGGCACACCTCCAGCCCCGTAGCGGACCAGCGCCTCCTCGTAGCCCGCCCACATCCGTACCGCCGGATGATGCCGCCACCCGTAGCCGGGCACGGTCAGCCCCCGCAGCACCTGAAGTGCCTCGACACGCTGCTTTCCGAGCCGACGCGCGTCGAGCACGGCCGCCGACGCGGCGAATCCGGGGTAGGGAAGAAACGTCTGCACGGAACACATGACTGACCCGCGCCGCACTCCGCCTACCGGCGGGACCCGGACACCCTGCCGATGGGCGAGCCGGTCGGGCGGCGGACGCTCCGGTCCACGGCCGGCCCCACCCGCCCCATCTATTGACAGGTATCTGTCAGTAAGGTTACCTATCAATCCGGTTACCACCCCCACCCCCCACCTTCGTTCGGAAGATCCGAAGATCGGAAGAGGTGACCCATGATCCGCAAACGCTTCCGGCTGGGCTTGGCCGCACTCGGCGTCGCGGCCGCCACGCTGACCGCCGCGGTCGGCGTCGGAGCCACCGTCTCGACCGCGGCCGGCCCGGCTCCGGCCACCGCCGCGCCCGCCGCTGCCGCCGCGGGGCCGACCGCGGCGCAGCTGCTGGCCAAGGCGGCGAACTGTACGCCCGCCTCGAACGGCAAGTACGCCACCGACGAGGGCGGCGCCGCCACCGTACAGATCTGCAAGAACGGTTCCGCGTACACCTGGACGTCCGACATGGACATCGACTGCGACGGGATCACCACCACCCACTGCAACAACTCCACCGACCCGTCGTACTTCGACGAGACCTCGTTCCAGACCTCGACCGGCCAGTTCTTCACCTCGGAGGTCACGCACTACTACGTGATCCCGCTGCCCAGCAGCCGGTTCAACTACCAGAGCGCGGGGATCACCCCGGGCAGCGTGGCCGCCGTCGTCTACAACAACAAGGCGGTCTACGCGGTCTTCGCCGACGAGGGCCCCGACGACATCATCGGCGAGGGTTCCTACTCGCTCGCCACCGCGCTCGGCATCGACCCCAACCCGGCGACCGGCGGCACCGAGGGCCCGGTGACCTTCATCGTCTTCCCGGGCAAGGTGCCCAGCCCGGTCGAGAACAACACCACCATCGACTCGGTGGGTTCGGCCGCGGCCACCACCTGGGTCGGCGGCACCACCACCCCGCCGCCCCCCACCGGCGGCGCCGGGCCGATCCACTCCGGGTACGCCAACAAGTGCGTGGACATCGCCGGCGCCAGCAGCGCCAACGGCTCGGCCGTCCAGCTCTACGACTGCAACGGCACCAACGCGCAGACGTGGACGGTAGGCGGTGACGGGACGCTGAAGGCGCTGGGCAAGTGCATGGATGTGGTCGCGGCCGGCACCGCCAACGGGACCAAGGTGGATCTGTACGACTGCAACGGCACCGGTTCCCAGGTGTGGCAGAAGTCGGGCAGCACGCTGGTCAACCCGCAGTCCGGCAAGTGCCTGGACGCCACCGGGCCCAGCTCGGCCAACGGCACCCGGCTGCAGATCTGGACCTGCGCCGGAGCCACCAACCAGCAGTGGACGCTGCCTTCCTGACGGCGGCCCGCTGGCATCGGCTGGCTGACCTCGGCTTGCTGAGAAGGACCGGCTGACAGCGGCCGGCGCACTGTGGCCCGGCTCCGGCGGAGCGATTCCCCGCCGGAGCCGGGCCGTTGAGCGTCACCGTCCGGCCCTGTCCGGCCCCGTCCGGCCGTTTCCGGCCGTTTCCGGCCGTTTCCGGCCGACGCGGCCCCGCCGACCCGGTAGGGAAATCCCTACAGCTGGCCGGCGCCCCTTAACGCCGCCCGCGGGGCCCCGGACACTCCTGTCGCGTCTGGTCAATCGTCCTTCCCCCACCGCAGAGGATTCGATGCGCAACAGACTTCTCACCCTCATCGGCGCCGCGGGCACGGCCGGCCTCCTGGTGACCGCCGCTGTCTCCGGGGTCGCGCAGGCCCGGACCACGGCCCAGGCCGCCCCGGCCGCCTGCACTCCCGCCCAAGTGGTCACCAACGGCGGCTTCGAGAGCGGCAGTTCGCCCTGGACCGCTTCCAGCGGCGTGATCACCACCGGTGGCGGCCAGACCGCCCACGGCGGTACGCGCTTCGCCTGGCTCAACGGCTACGGCTCGACGCACACCGACTCCCTGTCGCAGTCGCTGGTCATCCCGGCCGGCTGCACCACGGCGACCCTGACGGTCTGGCTGCACATCGACACCGCCGAGACGACCACCACCACGGCGTACGACAAGCTCACCACCAAGCTGGGCAGCACCACGCTGGCCACCTACTCCAACCTGAACGCGGCGGCCGGTTACGTCCAACGGACCTTCGACGTCTCGTCGTTCATCGGGCAGAGCGCGAGTCTGGCGTTCAGCGGCACCGAGGACTCCGGGCAGCAGACCAGCTTCGTCATCGACGACGTGGCACTCAATGTCTCCGGCGGCGGCACCACCACCCCGCCGACCACGCCCCCGACGACACCGCCCACCACCCCGCCGCCGGCCGATTCGACCCGTACGCCGGCCACCCCCGCGTACACCGTCAGCCTGACCAGCGACAGCTCCGGCTTCACCTGGACCGGGCACGAGAGCGTCAGCTTCACCAACGCCTCGGCGTCGCCGCTCGGCGATGTGTACCTGCGGCTGTGGGACAACTACCACGGCAGCTGCCCGACGACGCCGATCACCGTCACCAACGTCACCGGCGGTACGGCGGGCGCGCTCACCGTGGCCTGCACGGCGCTGCACATCACGCTGCCCACGGCGCTCAACCAGGGGCAGAGCGGCAGCATCGGCTTCGACCTGTCGATCACCGCGCCCAGCGGCGCCGACCGGTTCGGCCACGACGGCGCCTTCGCCTTCCTCGGCAACGCGCTTCCGGTGCTGGCGGTCCGGGACGGCTCGGGCTGGCACCTGGACCCGTACACCAACAACGGCGAGGCCTTCTACTCGCTGGCCGCGGACTTCGATGTGACCCTCGACCACCCGACGAGCCTGCTGGTCCCGGCCACCGGCACCTCGGTGGACACCCCCGGCACGAGCGGCCGTACGGTCACCAAGGCGACCGCGCGCAAGGTGCGGGACTTCGCCTGGGGCGCGGGCGCCTTCAGCAAGGTCTCCGGCACCTCGCCGGGCGGCGTGAAGGTGAACGTCTACGCGGTCAGCGGCATCAGCTCCGCCAACTCGCAGTCGATGCTGACCACTTCGGAGAACGCCATCGACGCGCACGCGCAGCGCTTCGGGGCGTATCCGTACACCGAGGTGGACGCCGTGCTCGACAACAACTTCTGGTTCGGCGGCATGGAGTACCCGGGCTTCGTGCTCGACCTGGTGGACACCAACGCGCTGACGCATGAGCTGGGCCACCAGTGGTGGTACGGCATCGTGGGCGACGACGAGTACAACAGCCCGTGGCTGGACGAGGCGTTCACCGACTACTCGACCGATCTGGCCGAGGGCAAGACCGGTTCGGGCTGCTGGAACAGCGTCTCCTGGGCCTCGTCGGCGGAGAAGATCACCAACTCCATGGCGTACTGGGACGCGCACTCGTCGCGCTACTCCACCGTCGTCTACAACTACGGCAAGTGCGCGCTGCACGACCTGCGACGGCTCATCGGCGACACCGCGATGACCAACCTGCTGCACGACTACGCGGCGGCGCACTGGTACGGCGTCTCCACCACCGCCGAGTTCAAGGCGGCGGCGCAGGCGGCGACCAGCACGGACCTGACGTCCTTCTGGAGCACCCACCGCATCGACGGCTGACCGCCGGACCGTCTCACCCGCACGCCCCGCCCGGAAGCGGCCCCACGCTTCCGGGCGGGGTGCCCTCTTGCGCCACCCCTGTTGGCAGGTTCACGATCAGTCGGGGTCGGCCCGCCGGTCGGCCCCTCCGGTCATGGGCTCCACACGAGGGGGGTCCATGAACGGCAGCCCGGATCCACCGGCGCGTGCCAGCGGGCGTGACGCCCTGCTCGCCACCGCCGGACAGGCGCTGACGGCGGGCACCGGCGTGCTGCTCACCGGAGAGGCGGGCATCGGCCGGTCCACGCTGCTCGCGCGGCTCGCGGCCGAACAGGCGGCTGCCGGGCGGCTGATACTGCGCTGCCACCCGGCGCCGGACGAGCGGGGGCTGCCGCACCTCGGGCTGATCGACCTCTTCGCCGAGGTGAGCGACGCCTTCCTGGCCGGGCCGTCCGGCCCGGCCGGCCTCACTCCCGCCGAACAGGCCGTGCTGCGGGCCGCGTTGCACCGCACCGCTGATCCGGACGCTCTTCCGGCGGGCAGCGCCGACGCCGTACTCGCCCTGCACCTTGCCGTGTTGAAGACGCTCACCGCGCTCTGCGACCGGGCCCCCGTGCTTCTCGCCGTGGACGACGCCCAGTGGCTCGACCCGCCCACCGCCCGCGCGCTGGCCTTCGCCGCCCGCCGGGCCCGCCGCCTCCCGCTGACCGTCCTCGCCGCCGCCCGGCTCCCCCAGGAAGGTGAACCCGGCCTCGTCGCTAGCCTGTTACCGCCGCACGGCCTGCGCCTCACCGTCCCCCCGATGACCGAGCGGGAAACCACCGCGCTGCTCGCGGGCGCCGAACTCCCCTCCTGGCCGCATCCGTTGCCCGCCCGGATCGCCCAGACCGCGGCCGGCAACCCGTTCATCGCGCTCGAACTGGCCCGTGCGCTGGCCGCGGCCGGCCACCCGCCGGGACGGCCCGACCCGGGCGGCCCGCTGCCCGTACCGGCCGGCGTGAGGACGCTGCTGCTGGACCGGCTGGATCCGCTGTCCGCACGGGCCCGCCGCACCCTGCTGGCCGCCGGGGCCGCCGACCGCCCCACCGTGAGGCTGCTGCGCCGCGCCGGGTGCGAGCACGCGGCCGCCGATCTGGCGGAGGCCGCCGCCCTGGGCATCGTGGAGGCGCCCGGGCCCGGGGTCGTACGGTTCTGCCAGCCGCTGATGCCGCGGCTGGTGTACGAGGCGGCGAGCGCGGCCGGGCGCCGCCGGGTGCACGACGCGCTCGCGCGGGCCGCCGAGGATCCGGTGGAACAGGCCCATCACCTGGCCTCGTTGGCACCGGGCCGGGACGCGCGGACCGCGGCGGCGCTGGCCGACGCGGCCACGGCGGCGCGGCGCCGCGGGGCGCCCGCGATCGCCGCCCGGCTGGGGCAGTTGGCCGCCGACCGCACCCCGCCGGGCGACCGGGCCGCCGACACCGACCGCCGGCTGACCGCCGCCGAGGACGCGGTGGCGGCCGGCGACTACCCGCTGGCCCGCCGGATCGCCCACGAGGTGCTGGCCGAGTCGGGGCAGCCCGCCGAGCGGGTGCGGGCCTGGATCGTGGTGGTGGACTCCTGCGGGCAGGCGCTCGCCGAAGTGGCCGACGTCTTCCCGCAGGCGCTCGAAGACGCCAGGGACGACCCGGAGTTGCTCGCCCGGCTGCACTACCGGATGAGCTGGCGGGCCTGGCTGGTGGCCGGCTCGGCGCCCACCGCCCATACGCACGCGGCGCGTTCGGCCGTACTCGCCCGGCAGGCCGGGGACCGGCGCACCGAACTGCTCGCGCTCACCCAGCAGTCGGCGCTGGAGTTCTACCTCGGGCGGACCACCGCCGAGCGCACACTGACGCTGGCGCTGGCCGCGCCGCAGGACCCCCGGGTGCTGTTCGACCACAACGGCCCGGTGTTCCTCAAGCACCGCCGCCATCTGCTGCACGACCGGCTGGACGACGCCCGCACCGAACTGCGGGCGCTCATCTACACGGTGCGGCACCGGGGTTCGGCCGAGAGCCTGTGCCAGTGCCTGTCCGGTCTTGCCCAGGTGGAGATCCTGCGCGGGCGCTGCGAGCGGGCGCTGGACCTGGCGCACCAGAGCCTGCGGGTCACCGAGCAGGCCGGGTTGAGCCAGGGGCCGGCCTGGTACGCGGTCGCGCTCGCGGAGGCGGCCGGCGGCAGCCCGGACCGCGCGCTGGCCGCCGCGGACCGCGCCAGACGGCACAGCGAGGACGACGACGACCAGTTGTTCCTGCCGCGCGCCCTGCACGCCGAGGGCCACATCCGGCTGCTGCGCGGCGAGACCGCGGCGGCCGTGCACGCCCTCCAGCGCACCCGGCTGCTGGAACTCGGCCAGGGCCAGGGCGATCCCGCGGTCCGCCGCTGGCAGGCGGACCTGGCGGAGGCGCTGGTCGCGGCGGGCTGCGCGGACGAGGCGGCGGAGCTGATCGCGGAGACCAGGGCCCAGGCGGTACGGCTCGGGCGGCGCGGCATCCTCGCGGTGCTGGGCCGGTCGGCGGCGCTGGTCGCCGAGGCCCGCGGGGACGCGTCCGCGGCGGTGGCCCGGCTGGAGCGGGCGGCGGCCCAGTCGGCGGCCCTCCCGTACCGGCTGGAGGAGGGCAGGACCCGGCTGACGCTCGGCCGGGTGCACGCCCGGCGCGGTGACCCCCGGGCCGCCCGCACCGCGCTCTCGGAGGCCGCCCGCCTCTTCACCCGTACCGGCGCCCGCCCCTGGCTGGCCCTGGCCACCGCCGAACTCGACCGCCTCGACGCCCCCGCGGCCCCGCCCGCCCCCGAACTCGCCGCCCTCACCCCCACCGAACGCCGCGTCGCCCTCCTCGTCGCCCAGGGCGCCAGCAACCGCGAAACCGCCACCACCCTCACCGTCTCCGTCAAAACCGTAGAAGCCGCCCTCACCCGCGCCTACCGCAAACTCGGCGTCCGCTCCCGCGTCTCCCTCTCCCGCGCACTACTGACCCCGGGCCAGGACTGAAAGCCCCTCCGGGGGACGGCGGGGGGATGGCCGCTGCCCACGCCGCAGCTCGGCGGCCAGCGGGCGCAGCGGGTGCGCCCGCAGGCGATCACCAACCGAACGCGTACCCGGGGCAAACCGCCGACACTCCCGAAAAACCGAGCACCCCACCCCCGCAGCCAGGACTGCCGGCTGCGAAGGCGGGGCGGTCGGGGACACCCGACACACAGGCCGCGGGGTGGGCACCGGGCGGTGCCGGAGGCGGTCAGTGGCCGAAGAGGTGGCGGGGGTGGCGGCGGGGTTTGGATTCGGGGGTGGCGGGGTGGGGGGAATCGTCCGGGGTCGGCTCGGCGTCGGCGGCGGTGTCGTACGAAGAGGGGTACGGGTCTGCCGAGGTCGGGTAGTCCGGGTCGGTGGGGGCGGTGGTGGTCGTGTTCTCCAGGCGGGCCGCCAGGGCGTCCCGCTCGCGGGCCGTCTCGGCCGCGTCGCGGCGGGCGGCGGCGAGCTTGCGGGACTTGCGGCGGTGCAGTGCCATGCCGCCGCGGACCATCATGGCGCCCAGGCAGAAGATCAGCGCGAGGGCCAGACCGGCGCAGAAGATGGCGAGGGAGTTCATGGTCGCCAGGTGGTGCCCGAGAATCGTGACGTTGTAGTCGGGGCCGCCGTTCAGGTTGTCGGCCAGGGCGAGCCCGGTGAACGCGGCCGTACAACCGAGCAGCAGCAGTCCCAGGATCAGCATTGCGGTCACCTCCGATGGTGTGCTGGTGCCCCTCGGCTACCCCGGCGCCGCCCCCGCACGCACCCGGTCCGGGCCGTCGCCTCACACCAGCCGCAGCGCCGCCTCGCGCACCGCGCGCGTGTCCCGCCGTACCTCTGCCAGCCCCGGCAGCGCGGGCGCCCCCGGCTCGCGAAGACTCCGGGCCCAGGCGGCCAACTGCCGCCGGAAGCCGGTGTGTCCGGGCTCGGCGGTGAAAGTGCGGCGGGTGGCCAGGGCCGAGTCCGCGTCCCAGGTGTCGATGCGCAAGGTGGCCGACTCGTCGCGGGCGAAGGGGGAGGGCAGGGAGAGCGTGGCCACCGACCCCTCGGCGGTGAACTCCAGCGTCTCCCGGTAGCGGCGGTGCCCCGGCAGCCGCAGATGGGTCGCGTCCACCACCAGTTCGCCGTCGGGCCGCCAGCGCACGCCCACCCCGGCGCCGGCCGCCCAGAGGTCGGCGTGCAGCAGCCGCCCGGACAGCTCGCGCCCGCCGCCGGCCAGGATCGCGTGCACGATGTTGACCTGGTGGATCAGCGAACCGCCGAGCCCCCGGGCGTAGGCCTCCCGCCGGGCCGGCCCGGCGGCGGGGCCCAGCGCCCGGCGCAGCGCCTGCTCGGCGGGCGGGGGCTGGGGACCGAAGGGCGGCGGGGCGTAGGGCATCAGGTGCGCGACCTGGTGCGGCGCGTTGGGGTCCTGGATGTCGACCACGATCCGCCGGGCGCCGGGCAGTCGGTCCCGGCAGTGCTCGACGAACCGGGCGACCACCGGGTCGTGCCGTTTCATGTAGCCCGCCGCGACCGGCACCCCGGCCTTCGCCTCGGCGGCGATCAGCTCGTCGATCTCGGCCGGGTCCAGACTCACCGGCTTCTCGCACAGCACCGGCAGGCCGGCTTCCAGGCAGGCCAGCACCACATCGCGGTGGGTCCACCAGGGCGTGCAGACCAGGGCGGCGCGT
Source organism: Streptomyces polygonati (assembly GCF_042650325.1). Classification (NCBI taxonomy): domain Bacteria; kingdom Bacillati; phylum Actinomycetota; class Actinomycetes; order Kitasatosporales; family Streptomycetaceae; genus Streptomyces; species Streptomyces polygonati. The sequence continues at coordinate 143,014 of NZ_JBHSBB010000010.1, forward strand.
GCCCCGGCGCGTACGGCTGCCGCGGGTGTGGCGCAGATCACCGCGTCGGGGAAGCCGGCCGCCCGGACCGCGTCGATGTGGACGGGGTCGGTCTCCACGACCGCCGCGAGCCGCAGCGCGTGCGGCAGGTCGCGGATCTCCCGCAAGTGCGCGGCGTGCGCGACCTTCCCCGCGCCGATCAGCACGACGGGCACGGGCCCGCCGGGCAGCGGCGACGACATCCCGGCATCCATGTCCATCAGCACACCCTCCCCTTGCCCCGGCGACCGCCGCCGCCCCACCCCGGCGCCGTCCGGTGACCACCGCCCGCCGATCAGGTGGTCGACGGCCCGGCGAACACCCAGCCCGCCCCACCCTGCTCGCCTCCAGACCTACCATCCGCGCCCCCGCCGGACACCACCGCCCCACCCCGCTCACCGACCCCCGCCGACCCCGTCCGCCCCACCCGGGCAGAGGAATGCACGTGCAGTTCCGGTATGAAAAGAAGTTCATGATCGATCAAAGAAGCCGCAGGCGGTGGGCCCGTGCGGGGGATGCGTGAGCTCACCCCCTGGCACGCGGCGGATCAGTTGCTAGAGTCGGCTTCGGGTACCGCGCCACGCCACGCACTGGGCCAACGTAGTGGGGCACGCGGTGACGAAAGGGGGAAGCCGTGGTCAATTCTGCTCGGAGCGGCGGGGTGGACGCCGGGGAGATCGGACTCGCCCTTTATCAGGCTTTGCGCAACCACGGCTCGTCCGTTCCGGCCAAGACGACGGCGGCCGTCGGGCTGACCGAGGCGGAGGCCGAGGCCGGCTGGTCGGAGTTGTGGGAGCTGGGGCTCATACGCGGTGGGCGGGTGCCCGAGGAAGTCGACCCGATCGAGCCCGACACCGCGCTGCTGGGTCTGCTGGCCAGGCAGCAGGAGTCGCTGCGCACCCAGCGCGAGGAGCTGTCGCACATGCTGCGGGCCGCCGAGTCCCTCATGGAGCGGTACCGCCCGACCGTGCTGCGCGAATCGCCGGAGATCGAAGTCGAGTTGGTGACGAGCGACGAACGGAAACGGCAGACGCTCGCCGAATTCAATGCCTCGATCACCGCGTCGACCGGTTCCATGCATCCGGGGCCGCTGCCGACCTCGGAGGTGCTGGCGCATTCCATCCGGGCCGACGAAGAACTCGTTGAGCGTGGCATCAAAGTGCGGGCCATTTACAGCCAGAGTGTGGATTCCGCACCTCGGCAGCGTAAATATCTCGCTCAACTTTCGGCCACCGGGGTCGAAGTGCGGCTCGCCCCCCAGGTCCCTTTCGATCTGCTCATCGGTGACGCGCACACCGCATTTCTGACGGCGAATCCGGAGAACCCCTCGGAGGCGGCGATCGTGGTGCGCGGCGCGGCCCTGCTCCGCTCCTACATCGCGCTCTACGAGGACTGCTGGCTGCGCTCGGTGCCGTACTCGGCGCAGGCCGTCGGCACCTTCGATCCGGACGGCGAGCTCACCGAGCAGCACCGCACGACAATGAGACTTCTGGCGAACGGGCTGACAGATGAGCGAATCGCGCGCAAACTAGGGGTATCACTGCGCACTGTGAGCCGCCTGGTGTCAGAGGTCATGAGATACCTCCAGGCGGACAGTCGCTTTCAAGCCGGGGTGCTCGCCGCAACCCATGGGCTGATCTGATGTGCGCATTTGCGCCATTGCGCACATACGCAGAAGCGGAACGTGGCCCTCAGCGCTCAGATCTTGCCATTCTTAATTCGAGTATCACCGTCATCCCTCAGGGCACTCCCCGGCCTCCGAACCGAAGGACCACGATGTCGCGTTCCCGGCGCAAGATTGAGATCGCTGCCGTCGCAGCCCTGGTCCTGGCCCTGTCAACGACCGGTGGCGTGATCACCGCCGTCGCCGAGTCCGCCCCGGCCGCACCAGGCAACGTTGTCGGCCCCGACAACTGGATCCCCGCCGCCTCCCCGAACTCCTCGGCTGTCGCCGCGCCGGCGAACTGGATTCCCAATGCCGTTCCGGAGGCACCGCCGGTCATGACGGCCGACAACTGGATCCCGTAGCAGGGCCCGCCCACCCCTTCGCTGTACGGCCCGTGATGGTTCGCGGGCCGTACAGCGTTTCCTGCATTTGTGGGGGGAACCGTGTGGGCGTCAGGCGCCGATGGGAAGCGGGTGGCCGTGCGGTGGCCGGGCCACCCGCAGGGCCCGCTGGAGCAGTGCGTCGATCTCCGTCGCCGCGTCGTCGGCGGCCGGGTGTACGGCCAGCCAGCCGAGATGGCGGCGCAGGAAAGCCGCGAGGGCCGGCACCGTCCGTAGGGGGAGACGGACGGTGCGGCCCTCGACAATCAGATCGGCCCAGGAGGCGAGTGTGCCTCGAATAGCGGCGCGCGCCTCGACAGCCGGCCCGTTCAGGGGGATGCCGGGCCGGGCAGTGCCGGTCACTCGGTCGCCGGAGTTCGGCGCCGTTACGAGCGCAACCTCCAACTCGCCGTATACCCGGGGAAGCAAGGCGAGTTGCCGATCCAACCGCTCCTGGCAAGGAACACACAGGGCAGGGTCCGTGTCGACACACAGGTGTCCGCTACGGAACTCGATCTCCTGCACTGCCGCTGTCCCTTCCTCGCTTTGGGGCGGTAGGTAGAGCCAACCAGGATGGGGGTGATCCGGACAATGGCCCCCGACCGGCCTGATTCTGCCATGGCGCATTCGCGCATCTACGACCTCGGGCGACGGCCCGCCCGGCACCGCCGGAGGGCCGGTCGGGGGCCGGCGGGGGCCCGGCCGCGATGGCCGGATCCCTTGTCCCACCGGCCCCCCGAGGGTCATCGCGGCAGGTGCGCCTCGATCGCTCCGGTGACCTCCTGGGCCTCCGGCTCGGTCTGCGGGCGGAACCGGCCGACGACCTCGCCGTCCGCGCTCACCAGGAACTTCTCGAAGTTCCAGCTGATGTCGCCGGCCTCGCCCTTGCTGTCGGCCGCCTGGGTCAGCTCCGCGTAGAGCGGGTGGCGGTCGGCGCCGTTGACATCGGTCTTCTCCAGCAGCGGGAAGCTGACGCCGTAGGTGGTGGAGCAGAAGGTCTGGATCTCCTCGGCGGTGCCGGGCTCCTGCCCCGCGAACTGGTTGCAGGGCACGCCGAGCACGGTGAAGCCGCGGTCCGCGTAGCGCTTCTGGAGCCGCTCCAGGCCCTCGTACTGGGGGGTGAGGCCGCACTTGGAGGCGACGTTGACCACCAGCACGGCCGAGCCGCGGTGCTCGCCCAGGCTGGTCGGGGAGCCGTCGATGGTACGCAGCGGGATGTCGTGCAGAGTGCTCATGAGGTTTCTCCTGATAAGGGCGTCATGTGCGGTGGAGGTGGTGCGGTGGAAGTGGTGCGGTGAACCGGACGTGCGGGCGGTGCCTGATGGGTACGGCCCGGAGCCCGGTCCCGTTCATCGGTCCCGGACCGTGATGCCGAGGGTCTGGGCGAGGGCGGGCGCGAGGTCCAGCAGCTGGGCGGAGCCGATGATCGCGCCGCGCAGCGAGTCGTAGCCGTCGGCCAGGTCGATGGCGACCGCGCCGCGCAGATCCGCCTTCTTCAAGGTGGCCCGGCCGAAGCGGGCCTGCTCCAGCCGGCTGCCGGGGAAGGTCACCCCGTTCAGCCGCGCCTCGCCGAAGTCCACTTCGCGCAGCACGCAGTCCTCGAAGACCACCTCGTGCAGCGCGGCGGTCCGCAGGTTCACCGAGTCGAGCTTGCAGCGGCGCAGCACCACCCGGCGCAGCACCGAGCCGAAGGCCTCCACACCGGCCAGCGAGCAGCCGGTGAGGGTGGAGTCCAGCCAGTCGGTCTCGGCGAGGGAGACGCCGGTGAAGCGGCTGCCCTCGGCCCACACGTCGTTGAAGCGGGCCCGGCGCAGATCGGTGCCGGTGAAGACGCAGTCGGTGACGGCGGACTCCAGGAAGCGGGAGCCGCGGGCCGGGGCGCCGTCCTCGAAGGACAGCCGGTCGAAGTGGACCGTGTCGTAGTCCCCTTCGACCTCCAGCCGGCCCTCGTACGGGCGCAGCAGAGCGGCGTAGGGCAGGTCGGCGAGTCGGTCCGGGACGGTCACCCGGCCAGCCTACGACGCGGCGCCGACACCCGGCGGAGGGAACATCATCCACCGGACAGGCTGACATAACGGACAAAAACCCAGGTGGTTGCTAGCGTGGCCGCCCATGAGCGCTCCGTCGGCGACCGCGCCCGCCGCTCCTCCCCCGCCGGCCCCGCGGCCGGCCGGCCGCCGCGGGGTCGAGCTGTCGCTGATCGCCGCCGCCGTGTGCGTCTCGATGTTCGGCTGGATCGAGGTCGGCCTGGCCCGGGGCGGGCGGCTGCCCCCGGGCGCGGCCGGCTGCGGCGGCGGGCTCGCCCTGCTGGCGCTGCTGGCACACCTGGCGGTACGGACCAGGGCCCGCTACGCCGACCCGCTGCTGCTGCCGATCGCCGTGCTGCTCAACGGCGTCGGCCTGGTGCTGATCCACCGGCTCGACCAGGTGCCCTCGCTCGGCGCCCGGGCGGCGGGCTCCCAGCTGGTCTGGTCGGCGGTCGGGGTGGGGCTGTTCATCGCGGTGGTGCTGGCGCTCGGCGACCACCGGGTGCTGTCCCGCTACGCGTATGTGAGCGTGACGGCGGCGCTGGCGCTGATGGCCCTGCCGATCCTCTTCCCGGCGGTCAACGGCGCCAGGATCTGGATCCGGTTCGCCGGATTCTCCATCCAGCCCGGCGAGTTCGCCAAGGTGCTGTTCGCGGTCTTCTTCGCCGGCTATCTGTCGGCGAACCGGGCGGCGCTCGCCTACTCCGGCCGCCGGATGGTCCGGGCCCGCCGGCTCGACCGGGTGCGCTGGGTGCGGCGGCTGGAACTTCCCACCGCCAGGGTGCTCGGGCCGGTGCTGGTGATCTGGCTGGCCAGCGTGGGGGTGCTGGTGCTGGAGCGGGACCTGGGCACCTCGCTGCTGTTCTTCTGCCTGTTCGTGGTGATGCTCTATCTGGCCACCGGCCGGACCGGCTGGATCGCGGTGGGGCTGCTGCTGGCCTCGGCGGGGGCCTTCGCGGCCGGATCGCTGGAGCCGCATGTGCACAGCAGGGTGCAGGACTGGCTGCACCCCTTCGCCACCATCGACGCCGGGCTCGGCCCCAGCCAGGTCGCCCAGTCGCTGTTCGCCTTCGCCGGCGGCGGGGTGCTCGGCGCCGGGCTCGGGCAGGGCCAGTCGTATCTGATCGGCTTCGCCGCCAAGTCCGACTTCATCCTGGCCACCGCGGGCGAGGAACTGGGGCTGGCCGGGCTGTGCGCGCTGTTCCTGCTGTACGCCCTGCTGGTGGCCCGGGGGTTCAAGGCCGCCCTCGCCCTGCGCGATCCCTTCGGGCGGCTGCTGGCGGCCGGGCTGGCGTCGCTGCTGGCGCTCCAGGTGTTCGTGATCGCGGGCGGGGTGATGGACCTGATCCCGCTGACCGGGATGGCGATGCCGTTCCTGGCGCAGGGCGGTTCCTCGGTGGTCACCAACTGGATCATCGTGGCGCTGCTGATCCGGGTCAGCGACCGGGCCCGCCGCCCCGACCCGGAACCCGAACCGGCCGCGGGCGCCGGTTCGCTGGAGGCGGTACCCGGGTGAACCGCTGCATCCGGCACGGCGCCGGCTTCTGCCTGCTGCTGCTGGTCGCGCTGCTGTTCAACGCGGCCCGGGTGGCACTGGTCGACGCTCCCGCCTACGACGACAATCCCGCCAACCGCCGCATCCTGGTGGCCCGTTACCACCAGCCGCGCGGCGACATCCTGGCCGCGGGGCGCCCGATCACCGGCTCCCACCCCACCGGCGGGTCGCTGCGGTACGCGCGGACGTACGCCGACGGGCCGCTCTACGCGCCGGTGACCGGCTTCTCCTCGCAGATCTACGGCACGACGCTGCTGGAGGGCACCGAGGACCCGCTGCTGGCCGGTACGGACGCCGCGCTGGGCTCGCTGCCGTTGTGGCACGAGATCACCCGGGTCGGCCGGCGCGGCGGCGATGTGCACACCACCATCGACCCGGCGGCGCAGCGGGCCGCGTTCGCCGGCCTGGCCGGGCGCAAGGGGGCGGTGGCCGCGCTGGATCCGGTCACCGGGCGCGTGCTGGCCCTGGTGTCCTCGCCGTCCTACGATCCGGCGGCGCTGGCCGGCACCGGCCGCGCGGTGAACGACGCGTGGGCCCGGCTGACCTCCGACCCGGACCAGCCGATGCTGGACCGGGCGATCCGGCAGACCTACCCGCCGGGCTCCACCTTCAAGGTGGTGACGGCCGCCGCCGCCCTGGAGAGCGGCCAGGTGAGGGACCTGCGGGCGCGGACCCACTCGCCGGACCCGTATCCGCTGCCCGGCACCACCGTCTCGCTGGCCAACGAGGGGCCCGGCTGCGCCGACGCCAGCGTGTACGACGCCTTCCGGATCTCCTGCAACACCGTCTTCGCCAAGCTGGGCGCCGACCTCGGGCCGCGCGGGATGGTGGAGCAGGCGGAGCGCTTCGGCTTCAACGACACCCGGCTGCGCATTCCCACCGGCGTCGCCAGGAGCAATATGGACCGGGAGATGGGCTCGGACCAGGTGGCGCTGTCCTCGATCGGCCAGTTCGACACCACCGCCACCCCGCTGCAGATGGCGATGGTCGCCGCCGCGGTCGCCAACGGCGGCCGACTGATGCGTCCGTACCTGGTGGACCGGGTGACCACCCACAGCGGGCTGACCGTCTCGGTGACCAGGCCCGGGCTGCTGCACGAGGCGGTGAGCCCGCGGACCGCCGGGCTGCTGCGGCAGCTGATGGAGGCGGTGGTGACCGACGGCACCGGCACCGGCGCGGCCATCCCGGGCGCGGTGGTGGGCGGCAAGACGGGCACCGCGCAGCACGGCCTGTCCAACGTCGGCACGCCCTACGCGTGGTTCATCGGCTACGCCCAGCCGCGCGCGCTCGCGGCGGCATCGGTGGCGGTGGCCGTGGTGGTGGAGGATGCCGAGGCGCTGCGGGCGGACATCTCCGGCGGCGGGAACGCGGCGCCGGTGGCACGGGCGGTGATGCGGGCGGTGCTGGGGGCCTGGCCGGGGCAGTTGGGGCAGCCGGCGCCGGCGCCGCGGCCGGGCGCGCAAGGGGCGCCGGTCCCGCCGGCCCCGCAGAGTCCGCAGAGCCCGCAGAGTCCGCCGGCGCCGCGACAGGGTCCGCGCCTTCCGCCCGGCCCGACCGGTCCCCCGTCCCCGCGGCGGATGTTCGGGCCGCCGGCCGGAGTCAGTCGACCTTGGGGAAACTGAAGCCGTAGCCCTGCTGCCTGAGCCAGGTCAGTGCCTGGTCGAGGGCCTTGACGGTCTGCCCGCGATTGCCGCCGCCGTCGTGGAAGAGGATCGTCGGCCCGTTGTGGATCTCGTCCTTCAAGGTGTGCAGGATCACGGCCACGCCCGGCCGGTCGAAGTCCTTGGTGTCGATGTTCCAGCCGAGCGGGCGCATCCCGTGCCGGGCGGCCAGCGCGCGGCTCGCCGGGGTGAAGGCGCCGCCGGGCGCCCGGTAGTAGTAGACGCGGGCGCCCCCGGCGGCGCGGCGGATCATGTCCTGCGCGCCCAGGATCTCCGCCGTCTGGTAGGCCACCGACTTCTTGTCCATCGCGGTGTCGTGGTGGACGGTGTGGTCGCACAGCCGGTGCCCCTGCGCGACGACCTCCTTCACCAGCGCCGGATTCGCCCTGGCCTGCGGGCCGATCATGCAGAAGGTGGCGTGTGCGTGGTGCCGCCGCAGCACCTGGAGGATCTTCGGCGTCCACACCGCGTCGGGGCCGTCGTCGATCGTGATGGCGACGTACTTGCCGGTCGACTCCGGCAGGTGCTGGATCGTGTCGGGCACCGCGGGCGGCGCCGGGGATATGCGTCCGCCGGGCGAGGGGGTCGTGGAGGGGGCGGGGGATTCGGTGGTGCCCGGCGCGGGGTTCGCGGCGGACAGCGCCTTGCCGTCGTCGGCCGGCGGGCTGCCGCCGCCACCGGAGCCGGGGGTGAGCAGCGCCGAGAGCAGCACCGCGATCAGCACCACCAGCAAGGCCAGGCCGATGGCCGCCACCTGCGGTGCCGAGCGAAGCCGCGCCAGGGAGAGCCGCCGTGCCGCCATCGTGTGTACCCGCCCGCCTGTCGCGCTGTGTGGTGCCTCGCGTCCGGTCGGTGCCACGGCTCGTATACGCGGGGCCGCGGCGCTTTCCGTCCTCGCCAACGAATAGATGCGGGTGGCGGGGGTATGGTTCCCGTTTTGTGCTCGGGGCGGCGGTCTGTTACGCGGGGCGGACGTTACGGGCGAATGTCGGCGTCCGCCCGGGCGATCGTCCGCTCCACCTCGGCGACGCGGGCGCGCTCCTCGGCCGCGAACCGCTCGGCGTCCAGCTGCTCGGCGACCTCCTCGTCCTGGGCCATCAGCGCGTCGAGGTCGGTGCCGCCGAGGTCGAGCACGCCCATCTCGACGTACGCCTGCTGGAGCCGCGGCCCCCACAGACCGATGTCCTTGACGCAGGGCACGATCCGGTTGAAGAGCAGCCTGCGGAACAGGTGCAGGAACTCGGAGCGCTCGGACAGTTCGGCCGCCTCGGCCGACGGTATGCCCCAGTTCTCCAGCACTTCGACCCCGCGCAGCCGGTCCCGCATCAGATAGCAGCCCTCGATCACGAACTCCTCGCGTTCGCGCAGTTCGGCGTCGGTGAGCTGCCGGTAGTAGTCGCGCAGCGCCATCCGCCCGAAGGCCACATGCCGGGCCTCGTCCTGCATGACGTAGGCGAGGATCTGCCGGGGCAGCGGCTTGGTGGTGCTGTCCCGGATCAGCCCGAAGGCGGCCAGCGCGAGCCCCTCGATCAGCACCTGCATACCGAGGTAGGGCATGTCCCAGCGGGAGTCGCGCAGGGTGTCGCCGAGCAGCGCCTGGAGATTGTCGTTGACCGGGTAGAGCATGCCGATCTTGTCGCGCAGGAAGCGGCCGTAGATCTCGGCGTGCCGGGCCTCGTCCATGGTCTGGGTGGCGGAGTAGAACTTCGCGTCCAGGTCGGGCACCGACTCCACGATCCGCGCCGCGCAGACCATGGCGCCCTGCTCGCCGTGCAGGAACTGGCTGAACTGCCAGGCGGTGTAGTGCTGCCGCAGCAGGCCCCGGTCGCGCTCGCTCATGGCGTCCCAGTAGCGGGTGCCGTGGAGCGTCATGACCTCGTCGGGGGTGCCGAGCGGGTCGTACGGGTCCACCTCCAGCTCCCAGTCGATCCGGCGGACCGCGTCCCACTGCTTGTCCTTGCCCTTCTGGTAGAGCGCGAGCAGCCGGTCGCGGCCGTCGTCGTACTCCCAGGAGAAGCGGGCGGCGCCGTGCGCGGGCACCTGCCAGGACCACTCGGCGGGCGGTTGCGTGTAGAGGTGTTCGGTCGACATCGGTGGCTCCGGGGGGCTTGACGGCCTTGTTGACACAGAGTCTCATAAGACCCGTACCGCAGGTAACCCTCGTGCAACGGGAGCTCTTTGGCCATGGACGCCGCACTGACCGACCGGGGAAACGACCGGGAGAGGACCGCCGAGCGGCTGCTCACGGCCTCCGCCAGGCACTCCTTCGACCCCGACACGGATCTGGACTGGGACGCGCCCTTCGCGGCGGACACCTTCTTCTGGCCGCCGGAGCTGGTCTCGCTCTACGACACCCCGCTGTGGAAGCGGATGTCGCCCGAGCAGCGGATCGAGCTGAGCCGGCACGAGGCCGCCTCGCTGTGCTCGATCGGCGTGTGGTTCGAGACGATCCTGATGCAGCTGCTGCTGCGGCACACCTACGACCTGGACCCGACCAGCGGCCATGTCCGGTACGCGCTGACCGAGATCGCCGACGAGTGCCGGCACTCCAAGATGTTCGCCCGCGCGGTCACCAAGATGGGCACGCCCGCCTACCGGCCCAGCCGGCTGGACCTCCGGCTCGGGCGGGTGATGAAGACGATATCCACCACGCCCGGCTCGTTCACCGGCACGCTGCTGGCCGAGGAGATCCTGGACTGGATGCAGCGGCTGACCTTCCCCGACGAGCGCGTCCAGCCGCTGATGCGGGGTATCACCCGGATCCACGTGGTGGAGGAGGCCCGGCACATCCGCTACGCCCGCGAGGAGTTGCGCCGCCAGATGGTGACCGCGCCGCGCTGGGAGATCGAGTTCACCCGGCTCAGCTCCGCCCAGGCGGCCCGGGTGGTCGCCCGCTCCCTGATCAGCCCGCAGGCCTACGCCTCGGTGGGACTCGACCCCGCCCAGGCCGTGGAGCTGGCCCGCACCAGCCCGCACCGCCGCGAGATCATGCGGCAGTCGGCGAAGCGGCTGATGGACTTCCTCGACGAGGTCGGTCTGCTGCGCGGGCCCAGCCGCCGGCTGTGGCAGGCCTCGGGACTGCTGGCATAGGGCCGGAACGCCGGGGCCCTCGCGCCGGGGCCCGGCGGCGTGTCAGTCCCGGCGCAGCAGGTGGGCCAGCGCCGGAAGCAGCGGTGCCAGCCGGGCCGCGAGCGCGCCGGCCGGGCTGTCCGGCGTCTCCTGGGCCAGCGCCGCGGTGGCCGCCCCGGCCGCCTGGGCGTCGGAGGCGGCGGTCACCAGCAGCAGTCCGGTGAAGTGGTCGACCAGCCAGTCCCGCAGCTCGCCCAGCGGGGTGCGCTTGCCCTCGTCCAGCCAGGTCAGCGAGACCGCCTCCACGCAGGCGATCCAGGAGCGGACCATCATGGCCAGCCGCGGGCCCGGCTCGGTGACGCCCAGGTGGATCAGCACCTGCTCGGCCGCCCGGCGGCGTACGTCGTCCACGATCGCGCCGGTGCGGCTGGTCTCGGCGACGCTGCCGCCGCGCAGCAGCGCGCCGTAGGCCGCGTCGTGCTCGTCGACATAGGCGAGATAGCGGTCCAGCGCGTCCGCCAGGCGGCGGGTGGGGGCGCCCTGCGAGGGGACGGCGAACCGGCCGATCAGCTCCTGCGCGGCCCCGAGCACGGCGGCTTCGTACAACTGCTGCTTGCCGCCGGGGAAGTAGCGGTAGACCAGCGGCCTGGAGACGCCGGCCGCGGCGGCCACGTCGTCCACCGAGACCTCCTCGGGGCGGCGGTGGCCGAACAGATCGACCGCCGCCGCCAGCAGCTGCGTACGCCGCTGCTCGACGCTCATCCGGCGATACGCGGGCGCCGCGCTGCTGGTCATGCGCGAAGCCTAACGGCCGGGCCGCGGATGGGGACCGTACCGGCATACCCCGGCGCCGGCGCGGGCGGCCGTGTCATTCTGGGCCGGTGAGACACGAGAAGACCGAGTTTGTCGGCGGACCGCTGGACGGGCGGGTGCTGGACGTACTGGTGGGGATGACCGGGCAGCCGCCGCGGGTCTACACCGTGCCGGTGCCCGATCCGGAAGGGGGACCGAAGCGGGAGTACGTCTATCACCGCGAGCCGAGCCCCGGCCCGCGGGAGGCCCGCCGCACCCGCTGGGTCTTCGTCTACGGCCCGGGCGGCGAACGGCCCGACCGGCTCAGGTGGCCCTGGTCCAAGGGCGCGTGAGGCGCGGCCGAAAAGGCCGGGAAGCGACTGCCGGAATTGGTCCGGACCATTGACACGATTGGTCTGGACCTGTTTGCTGCGCGGAGACACGCGCCCTCCGGACAGAAGGAGCATCCCCCATGCTCACCTCCGCACCGCGCGCCGCGCGCCCCAGATCCGCGCCGCGCAAGAGATCGTTCATCGCCGCGACCGCCGCCCTCGCCGGGGCCGTGGCGGTCGGCGGCCTGGTCGCGCTGGCGCCCTCGGCCAGCGCGGGCGAGTTCCTGACCAACGGCGGCTTCGAGACCGGCAACCTCTCCGGCTGGACCTGCGACGCGGGCAGCTCGGCCGTCACCGGCCAGGCGCACAGCGGCAGCTGGGCCCTGAAGGCCACGCCCACGGCGAGCGCCACCGGCCAGTGCAAGCAGACCGTCACCGTGGCCCCCAGCACCACCTACACGCTGACCGCCCAGGTCAAGGGCGCCTACGTCTACATCGGAGTGGACGGCGGCACCAGCACCTGGACCCCCGGCACGGGCACCGGCTACGGCCAGTTGAGCGTCTCCTTCACCACCACCGCGAGCCAGACCAGCGCGGCGGTCTATGTGCACGGCTGGTACGGCCAGGCCGCGTACTACGCCGACGACCTCTCGCTCCAGGGCCCGGGCAGCGGCACCACCACGCCCCCGACCACACCGCCCACCACCCCGCCGACGACGCCCCCCACCACGCCGCCGACGACCCCGCCCACCAGCCCGCCCCCGACCTCGCCGCCGCCCTCCGGCGGACTGCCCACCCACGCGCTGGTCGGCTATCTGCACGAGACCTTCGCCAACGGGTCGGGCTATCTGAAACTGGCCGATGTCCCCGCCAGCTGGGACGTCATCGACCTGGCCTTCGGTGAGACCGACTCCCCCACCTCCGGCAGCATCCACTTCAACCGCTGCTCGGTGAGCGAGTGCCCGTCGGTCGAGTCCGACGCCGACTTCAAGGCCGCGATCCAGGCCAAGCAGGCGCAGGGCAAGAAGGTGCTGCTGTCCATCGGCGGCGCCAACGGCGAGGTCCAGCTCACCACGACCGCCGCCCGCGACGCCTTCGTCTCCTCGGTGGGCGCCATCGTGGACAAGTGGGGCCTGAACGGCATCGACATCGACTTCGAGGGCCACTCGCTGTCGCTGAACACCGGTGACACCGACTTCAAGAACCCGACCACCCCGGTGGTGGTCAACCTGATCTCCGCGCTGAAGACCCTCAAGGCCCGCTACGGCAGCGGCTTCGTGCTCACGATGGCGCCGGAGACCTTCTTCGTACAGATGGGCTACCAGTTCTACGGCTCCGGCCCGTTCGGCGGCCAGGACCCGCGCTGCGGCGCCTATCTGCCGGTGATCTACGCGCTGCGCAACGATCTGACGCTGCTGCACGTCCAGGACTACAACTCCGGGCCGATCATGGGCCTGGACAACCAGTACCACACCATGGGCGGCGCGGACTTCAACATCGCGATGACGGACATGCTGCTGACCGGCTTCCCGGTGGCGGGCAACACCGCCAACATGTTCCCGGCGCTGGCCCCCTCCCAGGTGGGCATCGGCCTGCCGGCCTCGGTCAACGCGGGCAACGGCTACATCGCCCCGGCCGCGGTGGACCAGGCGCTGGACTGCCTGACCAAGAAGACCAACTGCGGCGGTTACGCCACCCACGGCACCTGGCCGGCGCTGCGCGGTCTGATGACGTGGTCGGTGAACTGGGACAAGTACAGCAACTGGGAGTTTGAGCACAACTTCGACGGCTACTTCGGCAGCTGAGCCGACCCTCCCCCGAAACGCGTACGGTCCGGTCTCCGAGGGCGGTGGCCGGGCCGTACGCCTGTCCCGTCCGTCCTGCCCGCCGGCCTGCCTGCTGGCCCGCCTCTCGTGGGTGACGACGGGCGGCGCGACATCGCGGCTCGCTTCGGTCGAATATATGACAAATCGTGACATGATGCCGACGGCAATCGTGTTACCGGCTCGTCGACCCGGAGTGAGGGGATGTCAGTGGCCCGATGGAGCGGACGCCGGCACCGTCCGGCGCTGGCGTGCGGCGCGCTGCTCGCGACCGCGGCACTCGCGCTGCCCGCCGCCGGACCGGCCACCGCGCGGCCCGCCGACCAGCGGCCGGCACCCGCCGTCCCGATCGCCGGCCTCCTCGCCCAACTCCAGTCGTCCTACCGCCGGACGGAGACCGCCACCGAGGCGTACGACCGGGCCGGGCAGAGCGCCGCCCGGCAGCGGGCGGCGGCCGACGCCGCGGACCGGCGGCTCGCCGACCAGCGGGTGGCGGTCGCCGAGGCCAGGGACGAGCTGGGCACGATCGCCCGCGAGATGTACCGGACCGGCGGGGTGTCGCCCTTGATGTCCCTGCTCACCGGCCCCTCCCCGCAGGCCTTCTTCACGCAGCGGCACATCGCCCGGCGCGCGGCGAGCCACCAGCGGGACGTACTCCACCGGCTGTCCGAGCGCGCGGCCCGGCTGGAAGCGCTCAACACCGCGGCCCAGCGCGCGCTGGACGCCGCCCAGCGCGCCCAGCAGACCCTGGCCGTACGGAAGAAGCAGGTCGAGACGCGGCTGCGGCAGGTCGAGGCGACGCTCGCCGGGCTGACCCCCGCGCAGATCGACCAGCTCCAGGCGCTGGAGCAGCAGGGCTCCGACCAGGCGCAGCGGGACTTCATGGACGCCAAGCCCCTCGGCGACGCCCCCGCGACCCGCGCCCCCTCCGCCGCCGGCGAGCGGGCCCTCGGCTACGCCTTCGCGCAGCTCGGCAAGCCCTATGCCTGGGGCGCCGCCGGCCCGGACTCCTTCGACTGCTCCGGGCTCACCTCGCGGGCCTGGGCGCACGCCGGGCGGGCGATCCCGCGGACCAGCGAGCAGCAGTGGGCCGAGCTGCCCCGGGTGCCGATGGCCTCGCTGCGGCCCGGAGACCTGGTGGTCTACTTCCAGGGCGCCACCCATGTGGCCCTCTACATCGGCGGCGGCCGGGTCATCGAGGCGCCACGCCCCGGCGCCACCGTGCAGGTCTCGCCGCTGGCCGCCGACCCGGTCCTCGGCGCGGTCCGCCCGGACCCCCGCGAGCAGCCGCTGGAGCATTACCGTCCGAGGCCCGTACCCGCAAGCGCCGACCGCCCGCCCCCGATCACCGCGACGGCCCCCGCGCCGCCACGGGTTCCGGACCCGGGGTCCCCCTAGGCCAGCTGCTTCTGGACATCGCCGAGATAGGCGGCGGCCAGTCCCGGGTCGAAGAAGAAGTGCTCGAAGTCGGCCGGGTCGTCGAAGCCGTTGGCGATCCGGTCGGCCACCGGCGGGAGCGCGCCGGCCGCGCCGATCAGGCCGAGGACGTGCTCCGGCGGCGGGCCGAGCATCGCGTTGGTCCACTTGGTGACCGGAGCGGCCAGCGACCAGTAGTGCTCGAAGGTGCTTTCCATCCAGGCCCGGTCGAAGGGCCGGTCGCCGTGCGCCAGGATGTCGGCGAGGTAGGAGGCGGCGCAGCGGGCCGCGTTGTTGGAACCCTGGCCGGTGATCGGGTCGTTGGCCACCACCACGTCCGCGACGCCCAGCACCAGGCCGCCGGAGGGCAGTTCGCCGACCGCCCGGCGTACCGTCGGCGCGTAGCGCCCGGACAGCGTGCCGCCGGCGTCGGTCAGTTGGACGTTCAGCGCCCGGTCGTACTCCCACGGTGTGAAGCGCCGCATCAGCTCCAGGGTCACCCGCAGGTGCTCCTGGGGGTCCCTGATGCCCTGGAAGACGTCGACGGGACCGCCGGGTATGCCCTCCCAGAAGAGGATGTCGGCCGGTCCCGTGGTGGTCAGGGTCGGCATCACGAACAACTCGCCCACGCCCGGCACCAGATTGCAGCGCACCGCGAGGAAGTCCGGGTGCTCCGGGCGCGGTCCGAGCCCGTGCACATACGACACGGCCAGCGACCGCTGCGGGGCGTCGTAGGGCGAACGGGAGGCGTCCCGGGCGAACATGGAGACCAGCTCGCCCTTGCCGGCCGCGACCAGCACCAGGTCGTAGGCGCGGGCGAAGTAGTCCAGGTCGGACACGGCCACCCCGTGCACGACCACCTTGCCGCCGCGTTCGGCGAAGGTCTCCAGCCAGCCGGCCATCTTCACCCGCTGGTCGACGGACTGCGCGTAGCCGTTCAGCCGGCCCACCCAGTCGATCGGGCGCGACGCGTCGGGGGCGGAGACCGAGACGCCGAGGCCCTCGGTGCGGGGTGCCTGGTCCTCCCAGAAGTTCAGGCCCAGGTCGCGCTCGTGCTGGAGGGCGGTGGTGAACATGCACTGGGTGGACATCACCCGGCCGCCCCGAACCTCATCGGCCGTGCGGTTGGACATGACGGTGACGTCATAGCCCTGGGACTGGAGACCCAGGGCGAGTTGGAGCCCGGCCTGACCGGCTCCGACGATGAGTATCTTGCGCACAGCGGCTCGCTATCTGGCAGTCGTGATTACGGCGGTTCATCGCCATCGCGATGGATAACGGCAGATTATCGGGAGCAACAGGAGTGACTACAGGGGCTGTTCGTTCAGCGCGTGGGCGACCAGCGCCAGCAGCGCCTCCACCACCGAGTACCGCTGCCGGGCGTCGATCATCAGCACCGGGATGTGGGACGGAACGGCCAGCGCCTCGCGCACGTCGTCGGAGGTGTACGCGGCGGTGCCCTCGAACTGGTTGACCGCGACGGTGTAGGGCAGGCCGGTGCCCTCGAAGTAGTCCAGCGCCGGGAAGCAGTCCGCGAGCCGGCGGGTGTCGGCGAGCACCACCGCGCCTATCGCGCCGCGCACCAGGTCGTCCCACATGAACCAGAACCGCTGCTGCCCCGGGGTGCCGAAGACATAGAGCACCAGGTCCTGGTCGAGGGTGATCCGGCCGAAGTCCATCGCGACCGTGGTCGTGGTCTTGTCCGGGGTGGCGGCCAGGTCGTCCACCGCCTCGCTGGCCTGCGTCATCACCGCCTCGGTGGTCAGCGGGGTGATCTCGGAGACGGCGCCGACGAAGGTGGTCTTGCCCACGCCGAAGCCGCCGGCCACGACGATCTTGGTGGAGACCGGGGCGCGACCACGCTCGGTCTGCCAGTCCTGCAGGCCTTCCTGCTGGTCAAAGCCTGCGAAGTCCACTGAGCACCCTTTCGAGCAGTGCGCGGTCCGGTCTGCCGGGCCCGTGCCCGGTGCCGTACACACGGATTCTTCCCTGGTCGGCCAGATCGCTGATCAGGACCCGGACGACGCCCAGCGGCATCCGTAGCAGCGCGGAGATCTCGGCCACCGACCGCATTCTGCGGCACAGTTCGACGATCGCTCGGAATTCTGGCATGACCCGCTCGGTCCAGCTTCCCCTCGTGAGGGCCGGCTGTTCCTCCGCCGCGTCGATCGTAGCGACGAAGGTCTCCACGAGCAGCACGTGCCCGAACTGGGTACGACCACCGGTCAGAGCGTACGGCCGCACCCTGGAGGTCCGGCGGTCGGCTCCGCGATGGGGCAGCGGCGTCATCAGCTCGCACTCTCCATCGCGTGGCGCAGTTCGGTGCGCAGTGCGGGGGTCAGCACATGGCCGACCCGGCCGACGAACAGCGCCATGTGATAGCCGATCACACTGATGTCGGCGTCGGCGGTGGCGTGCACGCCCAGCAGCGAGCCGTCGCTGATGGCGGTCACGAACAGCATGCCGTCGGCCATGGCCACGGTGGTCTGCCGGACGCTGCCGCCGTCCATCAGCCGGGCAGCGCCCACGGTGAGGGAGGCCAGGCCCGACACCACCGCGGCCAGGTCCATCCGGCTGTCGGCGCCGGGCCGGGCCGCCGCGCCGCCCTGCCCCGGGACGGTCGGCGCGGCTCCCGGATCGGCTCCCGGTCCGGCGGCGGGCGGCTCGGTGTTCGAGGTGAGCAGCAGCAGGCCGTCGGAGGAGACCACGGCGACCGAGTGGACGCCGGGCACTTCCTCCACGAAGTTCTGCAACAGCCACTGGATGTTGCGCGCTTCGTGGCTGAGATCACTGGTGTACGTGCGGACCGCGTTCAACGGGTCGCCTCCTCGGCGGTTTCTGCTGGGCCTGCGTGTGCTTCCCCCGCGTCCCCCTGAGTTCCGCCGGCCGGTGGCGGTCCGGCCGCCTCCTCCGGCACGCGCCGCCGCTCCGGCGGTGTTCCCGGCTGCTCCGGCGGCGGGGGGGCCGCGTGCCGGGCCACGGGCCGGGCGGGCCACTCGTCCGGCGGCTGGGCGGCGACCCCGGACCGCGCGGACATCGGGCCGGTGCCGGTGGTGATCTCGTGCTCGGCGTCACGCCGGCCGGCGTGCAGTCCCCGCTGCAACCCGCCGAGTTTGCGCCGCAGTTCGGCGGCGTCGACCGGTCCGCCACGCGGTCGGCGCGGCTCGTGGACGAGGACGTCGCCGAGCCCGGTGCTGCGCGGCACCCGCTGCGGCAGCCCCTTGGGGGTCAGCCCTTCGGCGCCGGCGCCGGCCTCCGGCGCGGCCCGGTCGTGCTGGACGGCGGCGGGTACCGGGGCGGTCGCGGGCGCCGTCGGCGTGAGGGCTGGGGACGCGGGCGCTTGGGCCAGGGGCGTACGGACGGGGAGCGCGGCCGGGTCGGCGCCCGGGGCGGCGGCCGACCTGCGGGTGGGGCCGGTCGGGCCGGTGGGACCGGCCGGGTGGGCGCCCGCCAGCGCGGCCTCCAGCGGGGTGGTCGGCGGCTCGTAGGGGTCGATCGCGGGCAGCAGCAGCTGCGGCAGGACAACGACGGCCGTGGTGCCGCCGGCCGACTGGGGGCGCAACTGGACGCGCAGGCCGTGCCGGTGGGCGAGCCGGGCCACCACGTACAGGCCCATGCCGGCCGCGGCCCCGGGAGGCGCCGGGTCGGGGTCGGCCAGCAGTTCGTTGAGTTCGTTCAGCCGCTCGTCCGGCACTCCGATGCCCGAGTCCTCGACCGAGAGCATCACCTCGCCGTTCTCGAGCAGCCAGCCGGACAGCTGGACGGGGGAGGTCGGCGCGGAGAACCCGGTGGCGTTGTCGAGGAGTTCGGCGATCAGGTGGCTGACGTCGTCGGCGGCCCGGCCGGCCACCCGGGCGTCGGGCATCGTCTGGATCCGGACCCGCTCATAGCGTTCGATCTCGGAGATCGCGGCCCGGGCCACGTCGATCAGCGCGATCGGGCGCGCGGTGGCGCCGTGGCTGTGCTCGGTGCCGCTGAGCACCAGCAGATTCTCGCTGTTGCGGCGCATCCGGGTGGCGAGATGGTCGAGCTTGAACAGGTGGTCGAGCCGCTCCGGGTCCTGCTCGCGGTCCTCCAGCGCCTCGATCAGGGTGAGTTGGCGCTCCACCAGGCCGAGGGTGCGCAGACCCAGATTGACGTAGGTGATCTGGGCCGCGTTGCGCGCGGTCGCCTCGGCGAGCCTGCCGCCGAGCTCCTCGCGGCTGCGCAGCAGGTCGTCCCGGGTGCGCAGCAGTCCTTCGCGCTCGGCGATCAGCCCGTTGTGCGCCTGGGACAACGAGGCCCGGTCGGAGCTGAGTTCGTGCACCCGGGAGCGCAGCGCCTGCGCCTCGTGGGTGAGCGCGTTGACCCGGCGGGCGACGGCGGCGAACTCGTCGGCGCCGATCACCTTGGCGCCCTCGCCGCTCTCCGGGTCCGTACGGGACCAGCGGTGCAGGGCGGCCAGCGGCCGGGTGAGGCCGCGGAAGAGGCTGACGAGCACGCCGACCAGCAGGATCAGGCACAACGCGGCCAGCGCGGCGCGCAGTTCGAGGACGGTGACCTCGTGGTCGCGGTGGTCGGCGGCCTGTTGGGCCTCGTCGGCGGCCGTGGCGGCCTCCACGGTGCGCATCAGGTCGAGCCGGGCGGTGAGCGCCTCCTGGGTCGCGTCGGCGCCCAGGGCGCGGTCGGCGGCGGTGAGTTTCGGCCCGCCCAGGAGTTGGGCGAGGTCGCGCTCGGCCCCGGTGACGTCGGCGCCCATCACCGTCCGGTCGTAGCGGGCACGCAGGGCGGCGGGCGCGGTGGCCCGGAACTCGGCGAGCGCGGCCTGCTCCTGGAAGCGGGCGGTCTGCGCCGCCGCCACCGGCCCCTGCTGCCCGCCGTCGGCGGCGAGCGCGCCGACCAGCAGCCCGCGCTGGCGGGCGGCGGCGTCCACCGCCCGGCCGAGCGGCGCGGTGTCCGGGCCGGAGAGCCGGCCGAGCGCGTCGATCAGCGGCTGGTAGGCGGCCATGACGGCCTGTGCGCCGTCCTTGCCGGCGCCGGCGGTCGTGCCGGCCCCGCTGTCCGTGTCCGCCGCCGTGTCGGCGGCGGAGTCCGCGGCGGTGTCGGCGGTCCGGCGGACCGCGGGCAGCCCGGCCAGTGCGGCGCGCACCTCGGCGGGCGCGCCGGCCAGTACGTCCTGGGCCTGGCGGTCCGCGCGGGAGCGGTCGGCGGTCAGCCGGTCCTTGGCCGCGGGGCCGCCGCCGGCCCGGATCGCCGCGTCGTCCCGCTCGTCGGCGAGGTCGCGGGCCAGCACGACGGCGCGGGCCGCCCGTTGGGCCGCGTCCGCCCGGTCCTGCGCGGTGGACAGGTCGTGCACGGCGAGGGCCACACCGGGGGTGGCGGCCGCGAGGAGCGCGGCGGCGCTGACGAGCAGGGCGGCGAGCATGCGCCGCCTGACCCGCCGCTCGCGTCGCGGGTGACGTCCTTCACGCAATGTCGGTGCTCGCAATCACGTATCGCCCGGGCCCGGAGTGTCCCCCGGGAATATGCAGCAGTCCTTCCGACCCTTGCAGTCCTGCCGGGAGGGGGGCCAGGCGTCCCTCCCCCGGACACCCGAACGAGTGAATCGCACACGTGAGTTGACCGACAAGTCGGGCACGCGACCCCTCCCCCTCGAATCCCCCGCACCCCCTCGGCCGGCACGGGGGCCGCTGGCGTCCGGCGTCGAGCTTTGGCAGGATGCACACCCGCAGCTCCGATGATCTTGTGGTCCGGACCAAGTCCGTACGAACTCCGCAGCTCCGCCGCGTGGCACCGGCTTCCCTGATCCCGGCGCCGGGTGGGGCAGACTGGCCGGATGCGGATCGAGACGGCGACCGAGGCCGGCAGGCCCGACGTACCCAACGAGGATTTCGTGTCCGTGGCGCTGCCCGCCGCCGGGCAGGGCGGCGCGCTGGTGCTGCTGGACGGCGTGACACCGCCGGCCGACAACGGCGGCTGTATGCACTCGGTGCCGTGGTTCACCGCCCGGCTCGGCGGGGCGCTGCTCGAACTGACCGTAACCCGGGCGGACCTGACGCTGCGGCAGTGCTTGTCGGCGGCCATCTCCCGCACCGCCGACGCCCATCGCGACACCTGTGATCTTTCTCACCCGCTGACTCCGCAGGCCACAGCGGTCGTGGTGCGCTGGGGCGGGGCGGAGGTCGAGCACCTGGTGCTGTCCGACTCGGCGCTACTGCTGGAGGCGGCGGACGGCACGGTGACGCCGGTGCTGGACGACCGTATCGAGCGGTTGCGGGCGGCGGGCCTGCGGGTGGCGCCGCTGCGCAATCAGGAGGACGGCTTCTTCACCGCGGCGGCGGACCCGGCGGTGGCGGCCCGCGCGGTCACCGGCCGCACCCCGGCCGCGGCGTTGCGGTCACTGGCGGCGGTCACCGACGGCGCCGCACGCGGGGTGGAGGTCTTCGGCACCGACGACTGGCCGGGCCTGTTCGCGCTGCTGCGCAAGGCGGGCCCGCAGGCGCTGATCGCCCGGGTCCGGGCCCGGGAGGACGCCGATCCGGCGGGCACGGCCGTACCGCGCGGGAAGCCGTACGACGACGCGACGGCGGTGCTGGTGGAGTTCTGACCCCTCGGGCCGGCCGGAGGGTTACGTGGGGGCGCTCTCGCCGAACTGAAGGCCGTTCAGCCGGTGCAGCAGCCGGGACAGTTCGGCGATCTCGGCGTTGTCCCAGGCGGCCAACTGGCGCAGGTAGCGCTCCCGGCGGGCAGTGCGGACATCGGTGAAGCGGCCGCGGCCCTCGGCGGTGAGGCGCATCAGGAAGGCGCGGCCGTCGGCGGGGTCGGGCTCGCGGGCGACCAGCCCCAGCTCTTCCAGGGCCCGCAGTTGACGGCTCATCGTGGCCTTGCCGACCCCGAAGTAGCCGGCCAGGTCGGTGGCCCGCTCCGGCTCGGCCTCCGCCAGCCGGACCAGCAGCCCGTACGCGGCCGGTTCCAGTTCGGGATGCACCGCCCGGGCCAGTTCCCCGGAGGCCGCCCTGGCCCGGCGGAAGAGCACGGACAGTTCGCGTTCCAGCGCCTCGGTGGCCCAGTCCCTGCCCGCGCCGACGACGACCGTGTCGTCGGCGCTCTCGGAGTTCACAGGATTCGGGGCGCTCCCGGCGCTCCCGGGGCTTCCGGGGCTCACAGGATTCGGGGCGCTCTCAGCGCTCTCAGCGCTCCCGGCGCTCCCGGCGCTCCCGGAGTTCGGGGCGCTCTCAGCCCTCCCGGGGCTCACAGGATTCGGGGCGTTCTCAGCGCTCTCAGCGCTCGCGCCGTTCCCGGGGCTCCCGGGGCTCCCGGGCTCCGCCGGATTTTCCGGGTTCGCCGGGCCCCCCGGCGTCCCCGGCGTCTCCCGGCGAGCCGGGTTTTCCACCGTCGGCGCCGGGGCCCGCCCGGCTCCCCGCGGCCCGCCCGGCGCGGCGCCGTTCGTGTCGGTCACAGACTCCCCGCTTTCAACAGCTGAAACTTTTCTTCACACACGGTGGTTTCCGCAGCACGCCAAGTATTTCGCAGGAGTAGACCATCGGCGGTTCCAGGCACTCTTCCACGCGCGTAGCGCTCACCCGTACCGTCGGACCTGTCATGGCCCTTTCAAAGCCATGCCGCGTCCCCCACCCCGCCATCTGGAGGCACGCATGTCCCACGGAGATCTCTCCGTCGTGCACCGCACCGGCTCGGCCCGGACCAGGATCGCTCTGCTGACCGGTCTGTTCACCACCCTGCTCGCCCTGATCCTGGCCGCCCCGGGGACCGCCCAGGCGACCGCCGGCGGTCATATGACCCACCCCGACCTCGACTGGATGGGCTCCACCATCCGCGCCCACGAGGGCTCCGGGCGGCTGAGCGGCGACCCGGTGGCCACCCCGCTGGCCAGCCAGACGCCCGGTATGGACGTCTCCAACTACCAGGGCGCCGTCGACTGGGCCGGCGCCTGGTCCAACGGCGCGAAGTTCGCCTACGTCAAGGCGACCGAGGGCACCTCCTACACCAATCCGTCCTTCACCCAGCAGTACAACGGCTCGTACAACGTCGGCATGATCCGCGGCGCCTACCACTTCGCCCTGCCGGACGTCTCGGCCGGCGCGACCCAGGCCGACTACTTCGTCGCCCACGGCGGCGGCTGGTCCGCCGACGGCAGGACGCTGCCGGGCGCGCTCGACATCGAGTACAACCCGTACGGCGCGACCTGCTACGGGCTGTCCGCGAGCGGCATGGTCAGCTGGATCAGCGCGTTCAGCAACGAGTACCACGCGCGCACCGGGCGCTACCCGACCATCTACAGCTCCACCAGCTGGTGGACCCAGTGCACCGGCAACAGCGCGGCCTTCGCCGCCACCAACGCGCTGTGGATCGCCCGCTACAACACCACGGTGGGCGCCCTGCCGGCCGGCTGGGGCTACCAGACCATCTGGCAGAACGCCGATTCCGGGGTCTTCCCCGGTGACCAGGACCTCTTCAACGGCGCGATCGACCGGGTCCAGGCCTACGCCGCGGGCTAGCGGTCTGCGCCACCGTCCGGGATGCCCCGGGCGGCGCACGCGAAAGGGGTGCGGGGAGAATTCCCCGCACCCCTTTCCAGCCGGGCGGCGTCACGCCGCGACGGGCACCTCCTGCGCCGGGGCCTGCGCGGCCTCCAGCGCCAGCTTCAGCACCTGGCGTACGTCACTGACCGGGTGCACGTCGAGGGCGGCGAGCACCTCGGCGGGCACGTCGTCCAGATCCGCCTCGTTGCGCTTCGGGATGATCACCGTGGTGATCCCGGCCCGGTGCGCGGCCAGCAGCTTCTGCTTGACCCCGCCGATCGGCAGCACCCTGCCGGTCAGCGACACCTCACCGGTCATCGCCACATCGGTGCGCACCCGCTGCCCGGACAGCAGCGACGCCAGCGCGGACGTCATGGTCACACCCGCGCTCGGGCCGTCCTTCGGCACCGCGCC
Organism: Streptomyces polygonati; assembly: GCF_042650325.1. NCBI lineage: Bacteria > Bacillati > Actinomycetota > Actinomycetes > Kitasatosporales > Streptomycetaceae > Streptomyces > Streptomyces polygonati. The sequence continues at coordinate 166,689 of NZ_JBHSBB010000010.1, forward strand.
GGCCGGCACGTGCAGGTGGACGGCGCGGTCCTTGAGGTCGGCGACCGGCAGTTCCAGCTCCGCGCCGTGCGAGCGCAGGAAGGACAGCGCGATCTGCGCCGACTCCTTCATCACGTCGCCCAGCTGACCGGTGAGCTGGAGTCCCGAGCCGCCGGTCTCCGGGTCGGCCAGCGACGCCTCGATGTAGAGCACGTCGCCGCCGGCGCCGGTGACCGCCAGACCGGTGGCCACGCCGGGCACCGCGGTCCGCCGCTCCTCCGGGTCCTGGGCCGCCTCCGGTACGTGGTGCGGCCGGCCGATCAGCGCGCGGAGGTCGCCGGCGCCGACGGTGAACGGCAGTTCCTGGTCGCCCAGCTCGTGCCGCGCCGCGATCTTCCGCAGTATCCGGGCGATGGTCCGCTCCAGGGTCCGCACCCCCGCCTCGCGGGTGTACTCGCCGGTGAGCTTGCGCAGCGCGTCCTCGGCCAGACTCACCTCGTCCTCGGCCAGGCCGGCCCGCTCCAGCTGGCGCGGGAGCAGGTGGTCGCGGGCGATGACGACCTTCTCGTCCTCGGTGTAGCCGTCCAGCCGCACCAGCTCCATCCGGTCGAGCAGCGGCTCGGGGATGGCTTCCAGCACGTTGGCGGTGGCCAGGAAGACGACGTCGGACAGGTCGAGTTCGACTTCCAGGTAGTGGTCGCGGAAGGTGTGGTTCTGCGCCGGGTCGAGGACCTCCAGCAGGGCGGCGGCCGGGTCGCCCCGGTAGTCGGAGCCCACCTTGTCGACCTCGTCGAGCAGCACCACCGGGTTCATCGACCCGGCTTCCTTGATGGCCCGTACGATACGGCCGGGCAGCGCGCCGACATAGGTCCTGCGGTGGCCGCGGATCTCCGCCTCGTCGCGGACGCCGCCGAGCGACACCCGGACGAACTCGCGGCCCATCGCGCGGGCCACGGACTCGCCGAGCGAGGTCTTGCCGACCCCGGGCGGCCCGACCAGGGCCAGCACCGCGCCGCCGCGCCGCCCGCCCACCACACCGAGGCCGCGGTCGGCCCGGCGCTTGCGGACGGCCAGGTACTCGGTGATGCGCTCCTTCACGTCGTCCAGCCCGGCGTGGTCGGCGTCCAGCACGGCGCGGGCGCCCGCCACGTCGTAGGTGTCCTCGGTGGTGGTGTTCCACGGCAGTTCGAGGACGGTGTCCAGCCACGTACGGATCCAGCTGCCCTCGGGGGAGGCGTCGGAGGAGCGTTCCAGCTTCTCGACCTCCTTCAGGGCGGCCTCGCGGACCTTCTCGGGCAGGTCGGCGGCCTCGACGCGGACGCGGTAGTCGTCGCTCTCGTTCTCCGGGTCGCCGTTGAGCTCGGCGAGCTCCTTGCGGACGGCCTCCAGCTGCTGGCGGAGCAGGAACTCGCGCTGCTGCTTCTCCATGCCCTCCTGGACGTCCTTACGGATGGTCTCGGCGACGTCCTGCTCGGCGAGGTGGTCGCGCAGCCACTGTATGGCCAGCCTCAGCCGGGCCACCGGGTCGGTGGTCTCCAGCAGCTCGACGCGCTGCTCGGTGGTCAGGTACGGGGAGTAACCGGAGTTGTCGGCGAGCTGGCTCACGTCGTCGATCTGCTGGACGCGGTCCACGACTTGCCAGGCACCGCGCTTGCGCAGCCAGCTGGTGGCCAGCGCCTTGTATTCCTTCATCAGCTCGGTGACGGTGCCGGGGGACTCCCCGACGGCCGGCTCCTCCACCAGGGTGCCCTCGATCCACAGGGCCGCGCCGGGGCCGGTGGTGCCGGCGCCGATCCGGATACGGGCCCGGCCGCGGATGACCGCGCCCGGGTCGCCGTCGGACAGCCGGCCGACCTGCTCCACCGTGCCGAGCGTGCCGACCGCGGTGTACTTCCCGTCCACCCGCGGCACCAGCAGCACCTCGGGCTTCCCTGACGCCCCCGGTCCCGGCCCGCGGTGTGCCGCCTGCGCGGCCTCTACGGCGGCACGGACCTCGGAGTCCGTGAGGTCGAGGGGTACGACCATGCCGGGCAGGACGACTTCGTCGTCCAGCGGGAGAACGGGCAGGGTGAGGGGGTTGGGGGTCCGAGGCTCAAACGCCATGATCGCTCCCTTTGCAAGCAAGTTGAGTACACCTGACTCAATGCGGGGGGCTCCGCCGGTGTTCCCGGGTGGCTGTTCGCCCTGAGCGATCGGCCGCGACGCGGCGGTGGGGGGCGAATGGGGCGAGCCCCTTGCGGTCGTCTCCTGGCCTCAGCCCGGTGCCGGGCTGAGCGCGCAGTTCCCCGCGCCCCTGGGCAAGCGACCACCGCCCGGCGACGGAAACTCCAGGCTTTAGAGGCGCGGGGAACTGTGCGGGCCGCGCGGGGGCGATCCGTCAGAATGGGGGGCATGCCGGGTACGTATGACGTCGACGCCGACCCCGTCGTGCTGGAGCGCACTGAGGGGCCGTATGGGGAAGTGGTGCTGCGGCGGCGCGGGGGGCGGTTCGAGATCATCGCCAATGGGTGCTTCCTGATGGACACCTCCGACGGGCGGTCGGAGCGGCTGCTGGTGGACGCGGCGCTCGACGCGCTGGAGGAGGGGCGTACCGGCCAGGCGCGCGGCGGGCTGAGCGTGCTGATCGGCGGGCTCGGGGTCGGCTTCTCGCTGGAGAGGGCCGCGGCCGAGCCCCGGTGGGCCCGGATCGACGTGGTGGAACGCGAGACCGCGGTCGTGGCGTGGCACCGCGGCGGCCCGCTCGCGCCGTATTCCGGGCACGCCCTGGACGATCCCCGGGTGCGGGTGCTGGAGACCGACCTGGTGGCGTACGTGGCCGGGGCCGGGGAGCGGTACGACGCGCTGTGCCTGGACATCGACAACGGGCCGGACTGGACAGTGACCGAGAACAACGACAGTCTCTACACTCCCAGCGGCCTCACCGCCTGCCGGGAGCGGCTCAACCCCGGTGGAGTGCTCGCCGTCTGGTCGGCCCGGCCCTCGGCCGCGTTCGAGGCGGCACTGCGCGGGGCCGGCTTCTCCCGGGCCCGCACCATCGAGGTCCCGGTCGCCCGCGGCGTACCGGACGTGGTGCACGTAGCCGTCACGGCGTGAAGGCGACACAGGCGTCATAGTCAGGGCGGTTCCCCGCCCCGTACGCTGCCCGGGGAGCCCGGCCCAGGTCACCGCGGGGCTGCCGCAATCAGGACGATCTTGTGGGGCGGAACGTGGACAGCACGCAGACTTCGGGCGCGCAGCGCCGGGTGCTGGTCGTCGAGGACGACCAGACGATAACGCAGGCGATCGCGGCCCGGCTCCAGGCGGAGGGATTCGCGGTACGGACCGCCGGCGACGGCCCGTCCGCGGTGGACTCGGCCCACTCCTGGCAGCCGGACCTGCTGGTCCTCGACGTGATGCTGCCCGGTTTCGACGGCCTGGAGGTCTGCCGCCGGGTGCAGGCCGACCGCCCGGTGCCGGTGCTGATGCTGACCGCCAGGGACGACGAGACGGACATGCTGGTCGGGCTCGGCGTCGGCGCCGACGACTACATGACCAAGCCGTTCTCGATGCGGGAGCTGGCCGCCCGGGTGCACGTCCTGCTGCGCCGGGTGGAGCGCGCCGCCACCGCGGCCCACAGCTCGCGCGGCGCCAGCATCCAGCTCGGCGACCTGGAGATCGACCACGCCCAGCGCCGGGTCCGGGTGGCCGGCTCCGACATCCACCTCACCCCCACCGAGTTCGAGCTGCTGGTGTGCCTGGCCCAGCAGCCGCGCGCGGTCCTCTCCCGGGAGCAGCTGCTCGCCGAGGTCTGGGACTGGGCGGACGCCTCCGGCACCCGCACCGTCGACAGCCACGTCAAGGCGCTGCGCCGCAAGATCGGCGCCGAGCGGATCCGCACCGTGCACGGGGTGGGCTACGCGCTGGAGACCCCCGCTCCATGAGCGGCCCGAGCGACCCGGACCGCCGCGGCGGCGCCGGGGCCGTCAGCGGCTGGCGGCGGCGGGCCTGGGCGGCGCTGCGCCCGTGGGACCCCTTCCGCTCGATCAAGGCGGCCCTGCAGCTGCTGGTGATCGTGTCTGTGCTGATCACCACCCTGCTGGTGACGGTGGCCATCCACTCGGGCACCGAGCTGCGGGTGATCACCATCTTCTCGATCATCGCCTCGCTGCTGATCACCCAGATCGTGGCCACCAATCTGACCGCGCCGCTGCGCGAGATGACCGCGGTGGCCCGGGCGATGGCGGGCGGCGACTACAGCCGCCGGGTGGCCCGGGTGCGCCGGGACGAGGTGGGCGAGCTGGCCGAGACCTTCAACCGGATGGCCGCCGACCTGGCCGCCGCCGACCGGCACCGCAAGGAGCTGGTGGCGAACGTCTCGCACGAGCTGCGGACCCCCATCGCGGCGCTGCGCGCGGTGCTGGAGAACGTGGTGGACGGGGTGTCGGCCGCCGACCCCGAGACGATGCGGCTGGCCCTGCAGCAGACCGAACGGCTCGGGAAGCTGGTCAGCCAGCTGCTGGACCTGTCGAGGCTGGACAGCGGGGCGGTACGGCTGGAGCTCAAGCGCTTCGAGGTGTGGCCGTATCTGTCGGCGGTGCTGAAGACCGCGAGCCTGGGCATGGAGAGCGCCAAACCCACCGGCTCGCGGTCCCGGCCGCGCGCCGACGTCCATCTGCACCTGGATGTGTCACCTCCCGAACTGGTCGCCTACGCGGACAGCGAGCGGCTGCACCAGGTGGTGGCCAATCTGGTGGACAACGCGGTCAAGCACAGCCCGCCCGGTGGCCGGGTGACGGTCCGGGCCCGCGGCGGCGCGGCGCCGGGCAGCCTCCAGCTGGATGTACGGGACGAGGGCCCCGGCATCCCGGAGGCGGACCGGGTGCGCGTCTTCGACCGCTTCCACCGTGGCTCCCACCCGGGCGGCGACGGCGGTACGGGGCTGGGGCTGGCCATCGCCCGCTGGGCTGTGGACCTGCACGGCGGCCGGATCGAGGTGGCCGAGTCGCCGCGCGGCTGCCGGATACTCGTCACCCTTCCGGGCGGATCAACAGCGCACCATTGACGCCGATGGGTGCACCATGGACGCAAGCCGCCTGGCAGGCGCGCGGCCGAAGAAGCCCGTGCAACAACGTGTGTGACCTCGTGTGACCTCGTGAAACCGGTCAAGACCCTGAATAGGGACCACATTCCCGCCAGGAATGGCGCCGAAACCATGCTGTGGGTGTGACATGCGCGACGACTGGACCCCAGGCCTGCGAGCAGGGGTCCTGAAGGCGTAGCCTTTATTTCCGCTGTCCACCATCTTTGTGAAGCGGAAGAGGGCGGTTGCCGCCGTGTCGTCACAGTCCCCCAATAGCTCTAGTGTCTCGACCGACCACCAAGGGCAGGGCGAAGGCCCTGCCGTGGGTTTCGGCCCGAACGAGTGGCTCGTCGATGAGATCTACCAGCAGTACCTCCAGGACCCGAACTCGGTAGACCGAGCCTGGTGGGACTTCTTCGCCGACTACAAGCCGGACGGCTCGGCCGCACCGGCCGCCCCCTCCGGCCAGGGCGGTGCCTCCGGCGCCGCCGCACGCGCTGTCGCGGGTGTCGCGGGCGCCGCCCCCGCCCCGGCGGCCCCGTCGGCGGCCTCCGGCAACGGCCGGGCCGCGACCCTCCCGGCGTCCCCGGCCGCCGTGAACGGCTCCGCCGCGACGGCGACCACCGCTCCGCCCGCGGCGTCCGCGCCACCCGCTCCGCCCGCCGCCGAGACCGCCGCGCCCGCACCGGCCCCGGCTCCCGCTCCCGCCGAGCCCGCCGCCCCGGCGCGGCCCGCCGCCGCGAAGCCGGCCGAGCCGGCCGCCAAGGCCGCCTCGAACGGCGCGGCGCCCGCCGAGGCCTCCGCCACCGAGTACGTCACCCTGCGCGGCCCGGCCGCCGCCGTGGCGCGGAACATGCACGCCTCGCTGGAACTGCCTACCGCCACCTCGGTGCGGGCCATCCCGGTGAAGCTGCTGTTCGACAACCGCATCGTCATCAACAACCACCTCAAGCGCGCCCGCGGCGGCAAGGTCTCCTTCACCCACCTCATCGGGTACGCGATGGTGCAGGCCCTCAAGGCCATGCCGTCGATGAACCACTCCTTCACCGAGAAGGACGGCAAGCCCACCCTCGTCAAGCCGGAGCACGTCAATCTGGGCCTGGCCATCGACCTGGTGAAGCCCAACGGCGACCGCCAGTTGGTCGTCGCGGCCATCAAGAAGGCCGAGACGCTGAACTTCTTCGAGTTCTGGCAGGCCTACGAGGACATCGTCCGCCGCGCCCGCACCGGCAAGCTGACGATGGACGACTTCTCCGGTGTCACCGCCTCGCTGACCAACCCGGGCGGCCTGGGCACCGTGCACTCGGTGCCGCGCCTGATGCCCGGCCAGTCGATGATCCTCGGCGTCGGATCGATGGACTACCCGGCCGAGTTCCAGGGCACCTCCCAGGACACCCTGAACCGGCTGGGCATCTCCAAGGTCATGACGCTGACCAGCACCTACGACCACCGGGTGATCCAGGGCGCCGCCTCCGGCGAGTTCCTGCGCGTCATGAACCAACTGCTGCTCGGCGAGAACGACTTCTTCGACGACGTGTTCGCCGCGCTGCGCATCCCGTACGAGCCGGTCCGCTGGCGCACCGACATCGACACCGGGCACGAGGACGATGTCACCAAGGCCGCCCGGGTGTTCGAGCTGATCCACTCCTACCGGGTCCGCGGCCATGTGATGGCCGACACCGACCCGCTGGAGTACCGCCAGCGCAAGCACCCCGACCTGGACGTGCTGGAGCACGGGCTCACCTTGTGGGACCTGGAGCGGGAGTTCGCGGTCGGCGGCTTCGCCGGCAAGTCCCTGATGAAGCTGCGCGACATCCTCGGGGTGCTGCGCGACTCCTACTGCCGCACGGTCGGCGTGGAGTTCATGCACATCCAGGACCCGAAGCAGCGCAAGTGGATCCAGGACCGCATCGAGCGCCCGCAGGGCAAGCCGGAGCGCGAGGAGCAGCTGCGGATCCTGCGCCGGCTGAACGCCGCCGAGGCCTTCGAGACCTTCCTGCAGACCAAGTACGTCGGCCAGAAGCGCTTCTCGCTGGAGGGCGGCGAGTCCGTCATCCCGCTGCTGGACGCGGTGATCGACGCCGCCGCCGAGTCGCGGCTGGACGAGACCGTGATCGGCATGTCCCACCGCGGCCGTCTCAACGTGCTGGCGAACATCGTCGGCAAGTCGTACGCCCAGATCTTCCGCGAGTTCGAGGGCAACCTCGACCCGAAGTCGATGCACGGCTCCGGTGACGTGAAGTACCACCTGGGCGCCGAGGGCACCTTCACCGGCCTGGACGGCGAGCAGATCAAGGTCTCGCTGGCCGCCAACCCCTCGCACCTGGAGGCGGTCGACCCGGTGGTGGAGGGCATCGCCCGCGCCAAGCAGGACATCATCAACAAGGCCGGCACCGACTTCACCGTGCTGCCGATCGCGCTGCACGGCGACGCGGCCTTCGCCGGCCAGGGCGTGGTCGCCGAGACGCTCAACATGTCGCAGCTGCGCGGCTACCGCACCGGCGGCACCGTGCATGTGGTGATCAACAACCAGGTCGGCTTCACCGCCGCCCCGGAGTCGGCGCGTTCCTCGATGTACTGCACCGACGTGGCCCGGATGATCGAGGCGCCGATCTTCCACGTCAACGGCGACGACCCGGAGGCCGTGGTCCGCGTGGCGCGGCTGGCCTTCGAGTTCCGGCAGGCGTTCAACAAGGACGTCGTGATCGACCTGATCTGCTACCGCCGCCGCGGGCACAACGAGTCGGACAACCCGGCCTTCACCCAGCCGCTGATGTACGACCTGATCGACAAGAAGCGCTCGGTGCGCAAGCTCTACACCGAGTCCCTGATCGGGCGCGGCGACATCACCCTGGAAGAGGCCGAGCAGGCGCTGCAGGACTACCAGGGCCAGTTGGAGAAGGTCTTCACCGAGGTCCGCGAGGCCGCCTCCGCCCCGGTCGAGTCCACCACGCAGGAGCCCTCGGCGCCGCGGCCCGGCTTCCCGGTCGCGATGCCCACCGCGATCACCGCCGAGGTGGTCAAGCGGATCGCCGCCTCGCAGGTGGACATCCCGGAGAACGTCACCGTGCACCCGCGGCTGCTGCCGCAACTCCAGCGCCGGGCCACCATGGTCGAGGACGGCACCATCGACTGGGGCATGGGCGAGACGCTGGCGATCGGTTCGCTGCTGCTGGAGGGCACCCCCGTCCGGCTGGCCGGCCAGGACTCCCGGCGCGGCACCTTCGGCCAGCGGCACGCGGTGCTCATCGACCGGCAGACCGGCGAGGACTACACCCCGCTGCAGCACCTGTCGGAGGACCAGGCCCGTTACAACGTCTACGACTCGCTGCTCAGCGAGTACGCGGCGATGGGCTTCGAGTACGGCTACTCGCTGGCCCGGCCGAACGCGCTGGTGATGTGGGAGGCGCAGTTCGGCGACTTCGTCAACGGCGCGGCCACCATCGTGGACGAGTTCATCTCGTCGGCCGAGCAGAAGTGGGGCCAGACCTCCGGCGTCACGCTGCTGCTGCCGCACGGCTACGAGGGCCAGGGCCCGGACCACTCCTCGGCCCGGATCGAGCGCTTCCTCCAGCTGTGCGCGCAGAACAACATGACGGTCGCCGTGCCGTCCACCCCGGCCAACTACTTCCACCTGCTGCGCTGGCAGGTGCACAACCCGCACCACAAGCCGCTGATCGTCTTCACCCCGAAGTCGATGCTCCGGCTGAAGGCGGCGGCGTCGAAGGCCGACGACTTCACCAACGGCCAGTTCCAGCCGGTGATCGGTGACACCACGGTGGACGCCGACGCGGTGCGCAAGGTCGTCTTCTGCTCCGGCAAGGTCTACTACGACCTGATCGAGGAGCGGGCCAAGCGCGGCGCCACCGATGTCGCGTTCATCCGCATCGAGCGGCTCTACCCGCTGCCGGGCACCGAGATCCAGTCCGCGGTGGCGCCCTACACCAAGGCGCAGAAGTTCGTCTGGGCGCAGGCCGAGCCGGCCAACCAGGGCGCGTGGCCGTTCATCGCGCTCAACCTGATCGACCACCTGGACCTGCTGCTCGGCGCGGCCCCGGACAACGCGGACCGGCTCCGCCGCGTCTCCCGCCCGGCCTCCTCCTCGCCGGCGGTCGGCTCCGCCAAGCGGCACGCGGCGCAGCAGGAAGAGCTGATCAACGAGGTCTTCGAGATCTGACCCGATCCGGATCCGATCCGGGATCGGACCGGGCCCCGCGGCCCGGTGTCACACACGGCCGAGGCCCGTACCTTCGCGGTACGGGCCCCGGCCGTTGTCGTGCTCGCTCGGTGGGAGCTTCGTGCGGGGGGGGCGTGCGGACCGCGCGGGTCAGGAGCTGAACGGTCAGGAGCTGAACGGCTCGAAGTCCCAGTGCGGGCGGGTACGGGACCGGGCGGCGACCGTCTGCGGGTGCTGGGGGCCGAGGGTGGCGGCGAGCGCGTCCAGCCCCTCCTCCTCGATCTTGTCGGCCTCCTGGCGGCGGCGCAGATTGCGCAGGTCGGCGGCCAGCGCGATCCGGCAGGACAGCGTCAGCGGATGGTGCTTGCCGAGTCCGGACGCGGCCCGGTCACCGGTCACCCGGCTCAACTCGGCGGCGCCTTCCGGGTCACCGGCCAGATTGCGGGCCGCCGCGGCGTTGAGCGCGCAGCCCAGCGTCCAGTAGTGATCGGGGCCGACCGCCCGGGTCATGCCGTCCAGCGCGTCCTCGATCTCGATCTGCGACTGCTGGCGCTCGCCGGAGGCCCGCAGGATCAGGCCGTGGCCGCCGAGCGCCCCGGCGGTGTACGGGTGCCGGTCGCCGAGCCGGTCGCGGTAGCGGCCGATGACCCGCTCGCTGAGGTCGCGGGCCCGGTCCAGGTCGCCGTGCTGCCGCTCGAAGTTGGACAGGGTGAGGGCGACACGCAAGGTGAGCGGGTCGAAGTCGCCGCGGACCCGCTCGCAGCGCTCCAGCAGCCGGGCCAGTACATTGGCCGCCCTGGTCCGGTCGCCGGCCCGGTGGTAGCACTGGGCCAGATTGTGCTCGGCGCGCAGCGTCTGGGGGTTGTCCGGGCCCAGCACGGTGCGGTGCACCTCGGAGTTGCGCTCCTGCACCGAGAGGGCCTGGTCGTAGCGCCCGAGCAGCCGCAGGTCGTGGGCGTAGGAGTTCTCCGAGGAGAGCGTCCAGTTGTTGCGGTCGCGCAGCAGCTCGCGGCGGATCTCCATGGTGTCGAGGTCGAGGTCGAGGGCGTCCTGGAAGCGGCCGAGCAGGCGGTAGATGAGCGCCAGGTTGTTCTGCGCCATCAAAGTCACCGGGTCACGGTCGCCGAGCAGTTCGACATAGGCGTCCCGGACCGTCTCCGAGAGTTCGAGTGTCTCCGCGTAGCGTCCGAGGTTGCGCAGGTCGGAGGCGAGGTTGGCGGCGGCGCGCAGCGTCAGCAGGTCTCCGGCGCCGCGATCGGCCAGCAGTGTCTCGTACGCCGCCCGGTCGATGCCCTCGGTGGTGGTGTACTCGCCGGTGGCCCGCAGCAGATTGGTCCGGTGGTGCACCAGGTCCCACAGCCGGGGGTGGCCTGGCTCCAGCAGCCGCGGCCAGTACTCGCCGGCGATCTCGGCGACCCGCAGACCGGTGAGGTATTCGCCCGAAAGGTAGAGATAGCGCAGGCAGTTGAGGACCATGCCCTGGATCTCGGGGTTGGTGCTGTCGAGCGCGCCGGAGGCCGACAGGTGCGGGACGATCTCGGCGTAGCGCGGCCACAGCCGGGTGTCGCCCGGCCGGCCGGGGTCGGCGGCGGCGAGGATCTTGCGGACCACCCGGGAGTAGACGTTCTCCTCGTCGTCCGGCATGTCGCTGCGGACCGCCTGGTAGACGAGGCGGTGCATCTGCACGATCTCGGTGGAGCCGGGCGGCTCCTCGGTGCCGACCTCCTGCGGGTCGGACTGGATGACGGACCACTGGGCGAGCTTGCCGATCGCGGAGTTCCACAGCAGGGGGTCCTCGATCAGCCCGGCGAGCTGCTCGGGCATGTCGCGGATCGGCAGGTCGCGCAGCAGCCGGACCGGAATGGGCCCGGGCGCGAAGAAGACGCACAGCCGCAGCAGGTCGACGGCCTCGGGCTTGTCCTCGCGCAGCCGGTTCAGCAGTATCGAGAAGGCCGTGTAGTACGTCATCTGGAAGTCGGCGGCGACCTTGAGACCGGACTCCACATCGGCGCCGTGCCGCAGCAGTTCGATGTACTCGTCGACGGGCATGGCCGAGTCGTTGAGCGAGCCGGCGTTCTGGTCCAGGGCCAGGGCCAGGTCGCCGAGGGCCTCGGCGAGCTTGTCCGCGTCGGCCTCGTCGATCCGGGGCGCGCGGCGGCGGATGAAGGCGACGGACTCGACGCGGTCGTAGACCGGGACTTCGAGCAGGGCGCTGTTGTACTCGCCCCATTCGCGGTTCTGCGAGGTGATCAGCACATGGCCGGGGCCGGCCGGGACCAGGTCGTGGATCTCGTCCGGGCGGTCGGCGCCGTCCAGCACGATCAGCCAGCGGAAGTACGGATCGCCGCGGCGCAGCGCGTCGTGCACGGCGCGCAGCCGCTCGCCGTACTCCCGGCCGGTGGTCAGCCGCAGCGCCGGGGCCAGCGCGGCCAGCTTCTCGCGCAGGGTGCCGCGCTCGGCGGCGCGGACCCACCACACCACGTCGTACTCGGGCGCGAAACGGTAGACGTACTCGGCGGCGATATGGGTCTTGCCGACACCGGACAGGCCGTGCAGGGTGGCGACGGCCGCGCCGGGTTCGGCCAGCTGGAGCTGCTGGTGGAGGTCGGCGATCAGCTCCTCGCGGCCGGTGAAGCGGGTGTTGCGGCGCGGGACGCCGCCCCAGACGGCGGGGGGCTCCAGCGGGAAGCGGGGGCCGCCGCCCGCGCCTTGCGTGTCGGTGCCGGCCGCGGAGCGGGCGGGGGTGATGCCGAGCCGGGCCAGCAGCCGGCGCTCGGCCTCGGCGGCGCCCAGGCCCCACAGATCGGCGGCGCCCAGGGCGGCGGAGGCGGTCGGCAGCGCGGCGGAGGTGACGGAGACGGCGGCGAACCGGTCGCTGTTGGGGGGCACGACCTCGCGCAGCGCGCTGTTCCACTCCTGGCGGCTGCGCGGGCCCAGCCGGAAATACCACTCGCTGAGCACGATCAGGACGCGGCCCTCGGAGAGCAGCAGATCGCGCAGGCCCTGCTCGACGCTGCTGTCCGGGGTGATGTCCCAGCGCTGCAGCACCACCTGCTGGCCGTGCTTCTCCAGCCGGCTGGCGATCCACGACGCCCACGCCCTGTTGTACCCCGCGAAGCTGACGGTCACGGGTCCCCACCCCACCGCTGACGCGGTGTTCCGCCCTCCGGCCATAGGACCGACTCCCTCGTTGCGCGCGTTTCGTCGCTGACGTGGCTTGGACCTACCGGTGTGGCCACTGCGCCAGAAACTACACTGATCTGGTCCCCCGCTGACGGACAGTCATGCCCTTTCCTGTGGATAAGTACGGTTCAGTCCTGTGGACAAGCGGGCGTCACCGGCGAAGGGCCCGCTGCCGCCGCCAGATGACCCGGCTGGTCTCGACGTAGGCCGCCGCGCGGGCCAGGTGACCGCTGGGCGGTACGTGTTCCCGCAGTCGAGTGTGATGCGCGGCCATCGCCCTGACCAGGGTCAGTCCCCGCGGGGTCAGCCGGCTGGACCCGAGCAGCTGCGGCAGCGCCGCCTCGACCTGCTGGCGGCAGCGGCAGTGATCGGCCCAGGCGGCGTCCCGCCGGGCCGGGCCCGCCTCGCTGAGCGCCACGCCCAGGTGGAAGTCGGCCAGCGCGAGGTGCGCGTACGCGCCCTGGAAGAGGCCGTCGAAGGGGCGCGGGTCGGGGCGCCAGGGCGCCCAGTAGCTGGGGGTGTCGTCGGCGGTGTGCAGCACCGTCAGCGAGGACAGCGCGAGCAGTTTGGCGTGCTGCAGTTCGTGGACGAGGGTCGCGGCCAGTTCCAGGCCGCCGCGCGGGGTGCTGCTCAGCAGCGCGCCGAACGCCTCGCCGCGGGTCGCGCTGCACCGGGCGGTGGCCGAACCGGCCAGCGGCACGAAGCAGTCGAGCAGCGCGTCGGCCTCCCGGGCGCGTGAGCCGTCGCCCAGCCGCAGCCAGCTCTGGGCGTCCTGCCAGGCGCCGCGCCAGCGGGCGTGCTCGGCGCCGTCGAGCGCGCCGACGGCGGTCAGGCCGTACGGATTGGTGTGCCGTTCCTCGTCGCGGTACGGGTCGGCGTCGTCGACCAGGACGGGGTGGCCGCCGGCCGAACGCAGGCCGCGCAGCGGCCGCCAGCCGGGCGCGGCGGACCGCCACACCCCGTCGGGCCCTTTGCGCACCTCCACGCGGGTGTCGGCGGTCCGCAGCCAGAGTGTGCTTCCGTCGCCGTCGACCCGGGCCCGGGCGGTTCCGGCCGGCGGCCGGTAGCTGCCGAGCGTCGGCAGGTGCAGCGCCCCGCCGTACAGCGGCACTTCGGCGCCGAAGCGCAGCCCCGCGCGGGCCGCCGCGGCGGCGGCGATCGCCCCGAGGTGCCCGAGGCCCGCCACCGGCGGCCGCTCCCCCCGGCTCAGCGCGCGCAGGCAGCGCTCGGCCCAGGCGCCGGTGAACGGATAGTGCACCACCCGCCGGGCGGCGGCCGGGTCGGCCCGCTCGGCCTCTTCCAGCAGCCGCCAGTCCCGCAGCACCCGCTCCCCCTCGCCCGCCGCCAGCACCCCGGGCGTCGCGCCCCGTACCGCGTCCAGCAGCGCCCGCAGCGTCAGCAGCCGCCGCGCCCGCTGCCCGGCGACCAACGACGCCAGCACCCGCGGTTCCCCACGGGTGGCCCCCAGGGCCATCAGCAACTCGTCCGTGACACGCGGCCCGGTGAAGACACTCACCGGACGGCCTCCCGCCGGGCCACCCGGCCCCGACCCGCACCGCTGCTGCGGCGCGACCGCGCCCAGACCCCGGCCGGAGCAGCCCGCCGCAAGCAGACACCCACCGGGACGCCTCCCCGCCCGCCCGTCCGCCCCCGAGCAGCCCGCCGCGCCCAAGCCTGCGCCGGACCGCCCCTCACCCGGCCCCGACCCGCAACGCTCGGGCCGCGCCAATGCGCGTAGACCCCGGCCGGAGCGGCCCGCCGCGTGCACGCGTTCACCGGGGCGCCTCCCCGGTCGGGGCGGCGGCGGCCGCCTGGTGGAGGCGGGTGGAGATGTGGCGGATGAGGTGGGCGAGGTCGGCGCAGTAGACGGAGGGGTTGCGGAAGCCGTCGGGGGACTTGTAGCGGTGGACGTAGTGGCCGCCGCCGCAGATCGTGACCAGGGGGCAGGCGCGGCAGGTGGCGGCGAGGGCGGCGAGGCCGGACTGGCGGGCGGCGATGGCCGGATGGGCCAGGGCGTCGTCGAAGCTGTGGCGGAAGACGTCGAGGCCGGTGGCGGCGGCGCCGTCGTAGGCCGACTTGAGCGAGTCCACCTGCTCGATGGCGCCGTCGGCCTCCACCACCACGCTGGTGAAGGGTTGCAGGCCGAGCCGTTCGCCGGCCGCCGGGACGCCGAGCAGTAGTGCCACGCACTCCTCGAACAGCCTGATCCGGGTACGGCGCCGGTCGGCGTCCCACCAGCGGTCGAAGACGGCGGTCAGCCAACGGCCGTACGGCGCGGGGTCGCCTGCCGGCGCCGGCAGGCCCGGCGGCGGCGCCGTCCAGTTGCCGTGCGGCAGCAGCAGATCGATCATCGGCGGGTCGAAGCCGAGCAGCGAGTCGTACACCTCGACGGGGTCGTGCCGCAGGTCCACGACGCACAGCACCCCCGCGTACGCCTCCGGCGCGGTCCGGGCCAGCAGCCGGATCCCGGCGGACGCGGCCCCCCAGGAGGGGCGGCCGGCGTGGTCGGTGCGGGCCGCGTTGTGCGCGGGCAGGCCGCCGTCGAGGCTGACGCCGATCCGCAGGCCGGCTTCCCGGAGCAGGCGGATCCGCTCGCGGGTGAGCAGCGTGGCGTTGGTCTGCACCCCGGCGTGCACGGTCGCGGGGACGAGGTCCCGGATGAGCCGCACATCGGCGGCCAGCCGCCCGGCGCCGGCCAGCAGCGGCTCGCCGCCGTGCAGCACGACGGCGACCTCGCCGAGCCGGTGGGCGACGGTGTGCTCGGCGATGCGTTCGGCCGTACGCCGGATCACCTCGGCGGGCGGGACGCGGGGGCGGTCCCGCCAGCTGCGGTCGGGTCCCGCGTACACATAGCAGTAGGCGCAGGCGAGATTGCAGCGGCTGTGCACCTTGAGGATGAACTGCCGTACAGGTGAGGCGCGTACGGGTGGCTGCGGCGCGGCGCCCACGCCGCGGTTCGGCGGCCCGGTCCGCGTCGGCTGCTGGACCACCTGCGCTCCTTCCCGTACCGGCCGCCCCGTTCGGCCCTCGCGGTTGTTCCCGCCGGGCCACCGGGAGCAAACTCCCCGGTAGGGTTTTGGCGTGTCCCGCACCGCGCGCGGCCTAAAGCAGGCCGGAGCGCGGCGCGTGGAGTCGTGCGCCGGTCATACCGAACTGTCGTGCCCCCACAGGGACTCGTCCCCGCTGCCCGCCACCCGCTCCCGCAACTCCGCGACCAGCTCCGACAGTACGGGGTGCGCCGCCGTCCGCAGCGCTTCCAGGTCCATCCCGAGCAGGTCCACCTCCGGGCCGGCCGCGCTCTCCGGGGCCGCCCGGTCCGGGGCTTCGCCGTCCGTGCCGTGCGGGACCTGTCCGCCGGGGACGGCCTCCGCCGCCGGCTCGGCAGGCTCTTCCGGGTGGCGTGCCGCTCGCTGCGATTCCATGGGACGCTCCCTTGCCATCGTGTGGTCTCCCGTCTCAGGCCGGCCGGGTCAGCGCGTCCAGGAGTTGGGCGGTGCGGGCGGCCTCGGCGCTGTCGGGGCCGGCCGGGAGGGTGCGCCAGGCGGCCAGGGCGGCGCGGTAGGCCTCGGCGGCGGCTCGGGGGCGGCGGGCGGACTCGTACACGACGCCACGCCAATGATGCGCCCGTGCGGACAGCCGCGCCATAGGGCCTGGTTCGGGCGCCTGCGGGCGGGCGGCCGAGGCCGATTCGGCGGCCCTGCGGTAGGCGTCGGCGGCCTGGTCGAGGCGTTCGGGGCGGTGGGTGTGCAGATAGCCGAGCCGGTGGGATTCGCCGAGTTCGAACCAGATCCTGGCCACCTGGCCGGGCTCCACTGCGGGTTGGAGGGCCAGCCCGAGGACGTACTCGGCCTCGCGGAGGTCCACCAGGTCCTCTTCGGCGCGGTAGCGCAGGATCAGCGCGCGGCCCAGCATCAGCAGCCGGTCCGGCAGCATCGGATCGCTCTCCGGGGTCTCCATCCGGCAGTCCCGCAGGACTTGGACCGCGCGGTTCACGAAGCCGTCGCCGTCCGGGAGTTCGGCCCGGGTCAGCAGCGCCTCACCCCATTCGGCCACCATCTCGCGGTATTCGGGCCGGTCGCGCGAGGTGAGCCGGCAGGCCTCGGCGAACCGCCCGGCGGCGGACTCCAGTTCGGCGGGCGAACCGTCCTGCGCGTAGCGGGCCACCGCGATCCGGCCGGACCGCAGCAGCAGCGCGGCGCGGGCCGCGGCGTCGTCCCCGCTCTCGCCGAGGGCGCGGTCCAGGTGCCGCCGGGCCTCGTCCAGCCGTCCGCCTTCGAGGAGTTGGGCGTCGATGAGGGACAGTGTCGCGATGTGCCGGGCCTCGGGAGGCGCGTCCTCGCGCTCCAGCGCGTCGAGGCCGGACAGGAAGGAGGTCGCGGCCCGCTGGGCGAAGATCGCGGCGCTCTGGCGGTCGCGGGCGGTGCCGGCCAGCCGCAGCAGCGCGCGGCCGTGGGCCAGCGGCAGCCCGCTGGGACGGTCCTGGCCCGGCGGCCAGGAGTCGGCGAACGCCTCCAGCATGCCGAGCGTCTCGTGCAGCAGCCCCGCGTCGCCGCCGAGCTGCCACTGGTCCTCCAGCACCCGGACCCGCTCCAGCGTGGCGTCGAGCAGCTGGCGCGGATCGAGCCCGGGGGCGGCGCAGACCGCGGTGAACTCCCGGTCCGCGCGCCGCAGCAGCTCCAGCGCGCCCCGGTCGTCGCCGATCGCGGCGCGGTCCTCGGCGGCGGCCTGGAAGACGCGGGCGCGCACCGCCCGGGCACGCACCGAACCGGGGTGCGCGGTCGCGGTCTCGGCCGCCTCCTGGGCTTCCCGCAGCAGATCGGCGCCGCCGCGCACCCGCCACAGCACGACCAGCTGCTGGGCCAGTTCACTCCACAGGTCGGGGTCGATACCGCGTACGCCCTCCCGCGCGGTGGCGGCCCGCAGCAGCTGGACGGCGTCCAGCAGGTTCTGCACCATGCCCTTGCCGTGGAAGCGGGCGGTCAGCGCGCGGGCCTGGCGGACCACCGACGACGGTCCGGCCGGACCGGTCTGCGCGACCTGCCCGCCCGGCCCCTGCGGGAGCGGCATGAAGCGCTCCAGCACCCGGGCGGCGACCTCGGCGAAGGGTTGCGGCGATTCGGTGCCGACCACGGCCGGCAGCTCCTCGTCGCGCACCACCTCCCGTACGCCCGAGGCGCGCGCGGCCTGCTCCAGCGCGCTGCGCACCGCCTCGTCCGCCGCCAGGTCGCCGAGCCCCTCGGTGAGCTGGGTGATGGCCAGCGCGGGGAAGTTGGGGCCGCCCTTGCCGAACCGCTGTTCGACGTATTGCGAGCAGTGCTTGAGCACCAGCAGCGCTTCGTCGCGGCCCAGCGAGGACAGCAGCGCGTCGCGTACGCCGTCGGCGAAGTGGTACCAGCGGTGGTCCTCGTCGGTGCCGCGCACCAGCAGGCCGCTGAGCAGCACTTCGGCCAGTTCGGCCGGGCCGGAGTCGGGCAGCATGGTGCGCTGGACGAGCTGCATGACCGGCAGGAAGAGGGGGGCGGCGGCGAGGTAGACGGCGAGCTGCGCGGCGGCCGGGGAGGCCGCCGAGCGGAAGCGGCCGACCAGCGCGGGCACCGGCACGGTGGTGCGGCGCGGGGCGCTGTGGCTGGCCGGGTGGTCGGGCCGCACCCAGCCGACGGCGGCCGGCACCTGGCCCGAGCCCATACCGGCCAGCAGCCGCGCCCAGGCGCCCAGCGCGGAGGCGGCGGGCGGCAGTACGGGCACCGGCAGCGCGTCGGGTTCGGCGCCGGCCGTGGCGGCCCCGGCCGAGAAGCGCAGCGGGGCGGCGGTCGACAGGCCGGCGGCGCGGTGCAGCACCCCGTACGAGACCGGCAGCCGGGTGCGGTTCCACAGCCGGGCGGGCAGCGGCTGGAGCACGGCGGTCGGGCCGAGCCGCAGCAGCCGGTGCAGCAGCCGGTGGCCCTGGCCCGACCGCCACAGCGGTCCCACGCAGTCGCTGACCAGCAGGGTGATCCGGCGTCCGGTGGGGTCGAGGAGCTGCTGGGCGGAGCGCAGCCCGGCGGGTTCGGGGTCGAAGCGGCCGGAGACGGCCAGCTCGCCCTCCGGGGTGGCGTGCAGATAGCGGACCTGGACCTCGTGGAAGGCACCGAGTCGTTCGAAGACGGTGACCAGTTCGCGGAGCATCCGCTCCCAGACGAACATCGAGGAGGAGGCGTCCATCAGCAGCTGCATGGCCGCGTCGCCGCGCGGCACCGGGCGGAAGACCGGCAGCATCAGCCCGCCGGCCAGGGCGGTCCGGTCGGCGGTGGCCGCCTCGTCCAGGACTTCCCTGCGCGGCCGGGCCGGGCTGTGGTAGCGCTGCAACGGGCGTAACGCTGCCTGCAGTTCGAGCAGCTTGGGCAGGGCGGCGGCTTCCGGGATGGTCACGCCCAGCGCGCTGGCGCCGGCCGCCGGGCGGGCGCGGCCCGGCACGCCCGCGCCCGGGTAGAGGCTGATCATGCCGTCGGCGGGCGGATCGGCGGCGGGCGGGACCAGCCGCCGGCCCTTGCCGTCGGTGCTGTCGCCCTTCGGGGTGCGCGGATGGCCGGGCGGCGGTGTGCGGTCGGCGGCCGGCTCCGGGCCGCTGTCGGCGGCCGGGTCGGGCCCGGCGGTGGTCGGCCGGGACCAGCGGGCCAGCCAGAGGGCGTCGGCGAGTTCGGTGGCGGCCGGGCGCAGCCCGGACCGGTCCAGCGCGGCGACGACCTCGGCCAGCGGGTCGGCGGTCGGCGGATCGGCGGGCGGACTGGGCGGACCGGGCTGTCCTGGCGGGGGATCGGCCGGCGGCCCGGGCGGCCGGCCGGCGGTGGCCGGGGCTACGGGCTCGGTCGGAGCGCGCGGTGGCGGCTCCGGGTGCGGACCGGGGTCTGGCTCGGCCATGGCCACCTCACCTGGGCCGGTCGAGCCGCTGGATGAGCATGTCGGCCAGCCGGGAGCGGGTGGGCGGCGCGGCATGGTGGGTGAGGTAGATCGCGTTCAGCAGCTGGTCGGTGGCGAGCAGTTCGCCGCGCGACCGTTCCAGGAAACGCTTGACGAGGTCGTCGCCGACGGTCGCCGCCTCCTCGCCCAGATGCGCCCGTACCACCGTGGACAGCCGCTTGTGGTCGGGGCGGCCCAGCTCCAGGTGGATACAGCGGCGCAGCAGCGGCGGCGGGAAGTCCCGTTCGCCGTTGCTGGTGAGGACCACGAAGGGGAAGGCCCGGCAGCGGATCCGGCCGTCGCGCACGGTGACCCGGGTGCCGTCGTCGGTGAGGACGTCGACCTCCGGCTCGCGGTCGGCGAGGCGCTCCAGCTCGGGGATGCCGAACTCGCCCTCCTCCATCACGTTCAGCAGGTCGTTGGGCAGGTCGATGTCGCTCTTGTCCAGCTCGTCGATCAGCAGCACCCGCGGTTTGGCGGTGGGCAGCAGGGCGGTGCCGAGCGGGCCGAGCCGGATGTAGCGGCCGATGCCGCCGGTCGGCACCTTGCCGGAGTTGGCGGCGATCTGGGTGTCCTGGAGCCGGCCGATCGCGTCGTAGCGGTACAGCCCGTCCTGGAGCGCGCTGCGGCTGACGATGGGCCAGTGCAGCACCCGGCCCAGCCCGAGTTCGTAGGCCACCGCGTGCGCCAGGGTGCTCTTGCCGGTGCCGGGGCTGCCGGTGACCAGCAGCGGGCGGCGCAGATAGAGCGCGGCGTTGACCAGCTCCAGTTCCTCCGGGCTGGGCCGGTGCAGTTCGGCCATGTGCCGGTAGGCGCCCAGCCGCCGGGCCGAGGAGCTGTCCGGGCCGGGGCCCGCCTCCACCAGCGGACCGCCGTCGAAGTCCCGCCAGGGCGGCGGCTCGGGCAGACCGTCGATGCCGCTGTGGGGCTCGCCGGTGCCGCGGTAGATGAGCCATTCGCCCGCCGGGGTGGCGTCGGTCATGTCATCGCTCACCTCGATACCCCTTTCCGTCCCGAGTCGTCCGTTGCGTCATGGATTCTCCAGCAGCTCGCCGGCCCCTGGCAGGGGTCTGGTCGGGTCGTCGTACAGCAGCGTGAGCCCCGTGGACCAATACGTCTCCGGTACGCCGTCGGCGACCCCGGCCCGCAGCCCGCTCAGCGCCGCGGGCAGGCCGGCCGCGGTGCGCGCGACCCGGACCGTACGGGAGGTGCCGCGGTGGAAGTCGGCGCACACGGTCTCCTCGCCGACCGGTTCCCGGCGCCACAGCGCGATCGGGTAGCCGCTACGGACCAGCGTACGCAACGCCTCGGGCGCGTCGGGCCCGCTGCGGCACAGCACCGGCAGCAACTGCCGTGGGCGCGACCGCAGTTCGTCCTCGTCCGGGACCGAGCCCAGCGCCACCTCGTCGCAGTCGAGCACCTCGGCGGCCAGCCACTGCTTGTGCAGGGTGTTCCAGCGGGCGACGCGCTCCTCCGCGACGGCCGGGTCGGCGTCGTCCGGCGGGTGGCTGCGGCGGACCACGACCGGGCGGACCGCGCCGACCGGCCGGGCGGCGGAGCCGAGCCGCCAGACGTCGACGGCCAGGTCCACCAGGTTGTCGGGCAGGGCGAGTTGGAGGGCGGCGGCGTAATCGCGCTCGTCGCAGCGGCGGAACGCCTCGGTGAGGGGTTCGGCGAGCGAGGCGGGCAGGTCGGCGAAGTCGGTGTCCCGGCCCTCGCCGAGCGGCACCACCTCGCCGGTCTCGGGTACGACGCAGACCTGCCAGTCGTAGCGGCCCGGCTCCCAGCCGCGGTGGAAGATCTCCAGCAGCACTTCCGGTCCGGTGCGGCGGCGCGCGGGCGCCACCGAGGCGGCCGACGGGGACTCGCGCAGCCGGAGCCTGGCCCGGCGCTCGGTGAGCAGCGCGCTGCGGAACGGCCGGGTGGGGGTCTCCGCCTCGGCGGCGATCTTCTCCGCCCACTGCCACAGCGCGGGTTCGGTCAAGTCCTCGGCGGGGTGCGGGCGTTCGGCGGTGGCGGCGTGCACGGCGTAGCGCAGCACCGCTTCCAGTTCGGCGCCGCCGCGCCGCAGGTCGTAGAGCAGACCGAGGCCGTCGCGCCAGGCGCGGGGCGCCTGCGGCAGGCCCTGGGCGGGGGCGCCGCGCACCTCGGTGACGATCCGCTCCAGGCTGCGGGTGCCGGCCGGCGGCGGGAGCTGGGCGAGCAGGCCGAGCAGCCGGGTGCGCTGGCCCGGGGTGAGGGCGCGGCCGGCCATGGCGCCGATGTCGCTCTGCGCGTCGGTCCAGGTGGGCTCGGTGCGGGCGACGAAGCCGTGCCGGTCGGCGTGGTAGAGGTCGTGGGCGGCCATCACCCGGTGGTACAGGTCGTCGTCGGCCGGTCCGGCGGCGGCCGGCAGGTGGCGTAACTGCTGGATGCCGACGGCCAGTCCGCCGTCCTTGCCGCTGCGCCGCGACTTGAGCACTCCTATGACCTCGCCGCGGGCCAGGTCCACCACCGGGCCGCCGGACAGGCCGGACGGCATCTCGTCCTCGTTGCTGAGCCGCAGGGCGCCGCCGCTGCCGGCGCCGAGCTGGCCGCTGATCGTGCAGCGGCCGTTGTACGGGTAGACCTCGCCGTCCATCGGGACCCAGCCGAAGTAGGCGACCTGGTTGGTGGTGTAGCCCTTGGCGGTGCGCTCACTGAGCCAGACGCAGGGGTGGTCCACCTGGTCGAGCAGCCGGACCAGGGCGAGGTCGGGGGCGGGCCAGCGGCCGGGGCCCGGGGACGCGTCGGGGTCGGCCCATTCGACGACCCCGGTGAGCATGCGGTCGCCGTAACCGATCGACACCTTGCGTGCCGCCGCCCCCACAGTCGCCTCCTGTCCGGCCAGCGCCACGTGCGCGCAGGTGAGCACCCAGTTGGGTGCGACGAAGAAGCCGCTGCCCAGAAGAGGGTTCCCGGATTCGGCGCTGTGGATGCGTACGGTGGCCGCACTCGCGAGGGGCAAGAGGATCTCGGCGGCGTCGCCCGGCTCCCGCTGTGCGCCCCCTGCCATCACGGTGCGCCCTCCGGCTTCGCGTGTGCTCCGGTCCCAGCGGTCCCCACGCCTGTCGTTCCCCCCTGGTCCGGCCCACCGGGCCGATGCCCGGGGCCGGTCCGCCGGTCTGATCGTCTTCGAAGGATAGGGGGTGTCGCCCACCGGAGCGGGTCGCTTCCCCGACACTGCCTATCCTTGCGGTGTACGTCCTGTGTCGTCGCCCCGTCATCCCCCTGTCATCCCGCTGTCCTGCGCGATTCCTCCCCGTCCCCCGCCCGTCCCATCCCTTTTCCGGAGCAGATCTTGTACTTCACCGACCGCGGTATCGAGGAGCTGGCGGACCGGCGCGGCGAGGAGGAGGTCAGCTTCGACTGGCTCGCCGACCGGCTGCGGGAGTTCGTGGACCTCAACCCGGAATTCGAGATTCCGGTGGAACGGCTGGCCACCTGGCTGGCCCGGCTGGACGACGACGAGGACATCGAGAACGGCTAGACCCTGCCGTTCGGACCCCGCCGGGGCGCGGCCCCTCCCGTACGGGACCGCTTGACTTCCACCGCACGCGATATATCGTGTCTTGCAGAAGACGCGATATGTTGCGTTGCTGGCGTACCCGAGGAGGGCACGATGAGCGGCACGTCGGAGCGGACCGTCACCGAACCGGAGAAGCTCGTCTTCACCGAGCTGGTGGACACCCTCAGCGTGAGGATCGTCAACGGCGCGGTGAATGTGGTGGGCATCGAGGAGGGCCCCTCGCGGGTGGAGATCAGCGAGATCAAGGGCCCGCCGCTGAAGGTCCAGCTGCACGGCTCCACCCTCACCGTCACCTACGAGGACCTGCCGTGGAAGGGCCTGCTGAAATGGTGGGACCGCAAGGGCTGGGCGCGGCACGCCGTGGTCTCGCTGGCGGTGCCGCAGAGCACCCGGGTCGAGGTCGGCGTGGTCGGCGCGGGCGCGATGATCTCGGGGATCTCGGGGGCCACCAGCGTCCAGGGCGTCGGCGGCGACACCACGCTGGTCGGGCTCACCGGCCCGGTGCGGGCCAACACCGTGTCCGGCAACGTGGAGGCGCAGTCGCTGTCCGGCGAGCTGTCGGTCAACACCGTCTCCGGTGACCTCACGGTGGTCGAGGGCAGCGGCTCACAGGTCAAGGCCGACTCGGTGAGCGGCGACATCGTGCTGGACCTGGACCCCTCGGCCGGCGCCCAGGTGCGGCTGACCACGGTGTCCGGCGAGATCGCCATCCGCATCCCCGAGCCGGGCGACGCCGATGTGGAGGCCAGCACCACCAGCGGCCATGTCTCCTGCGCCTTCGAGGAGTTGCGGGTGTCCGGCTGGGGTCCGGGGCAGTGGGCCGGCAAGCGGATCAGCGGCCGGATCGGCGGCGGGCGCGCCCGGCTGCGGGCCACCACCGTCTCCGGCGCCATCGCGCTGCTGCGCCGCCCGCCGCTGGACGACATCGCGGACGGTCCGGCCCGGCCGGGCGGCTCCGACGGGGACGCCGCCTCGCCGCGGAAGGACAACTGATATGGCCCCCGTCTTCGCCCACGGCCGGCTGCGGCTCTACCTGCTCAAACTGCTGGACGAGTCGCCCCGCCACGGCTACGAGGTGATCCGGCTGCTGGAGGAGCGCTTCCAGGGGCTCTACGCGCCGTCGGCCGGCACCGTCTACCCGCGGCTGGCCAAGCTGGAGAAGGAGGGCCTGGTCACCCACTCCACCGAGGGCGGCCGCAAGGTCTACGCGCTCACCGCGGCCGGCCGGGCCGAACTGGCGGCCCGCGCCGAGGAGATCGCCGGGCTGGAGGCGGAGATCCGCGAGTCGGTCTCCACCCTTGCGGCCGAGATCCGCGAGGACGTCCGCGGCGCGGCCGGCGATCTGCGCCGCGAGGTGCGGGCGGCGGCCCAGCAGGCGCGGGCCGGCGGCGGGCCCCGGCCGGAATGGAAGGAGCAGGCGCAGCGGGCCAAGGAGGAGAGCCGCCGCGCCAAGGAGGAGGCCCGCGACGCCCGGCAGCAGGCGAACGCCGCCCGGGAGGCGGTCAACAGCGCCCGTGACGAGGTGCAGCGCATCGCCCGGCAGGTGCAGGACCAGGTCCAGACATACGCCAAGGGCGGTGACTGGCAGACCGGGCTGCGCGAGGGACTGGCGGAACTCACCCGTGAGCTGGGCCAGTTCGGCCAGCCGGGCGGCTTCGGCCAGGGACCGGGGACCGGCCCGGGGGCCGACCCCACCACGCCCTGGGGCTGGCCGGCCGCTCCGTACCCGGTGAAGGACGACGACACCCCGGCGTCGGACGACCCGATGCGCGACCTCGAACGCCTGCTGGACCGCTTCCGCGACGACATCCGCGACACGGCCCGCGACAGCGGGGTGGACGACGCCCAACTGCGGGCGGTACGCGGTTATCTGTCCGCGGCGGCGGCGCACATCGCGGCGGCGCTGCGCGGACCGGGCGCCAGCTCCGGGTCCGGGTCCGGGCCCGGGCCCGGGCCCAAGGACACGGCTTAGAGGGTCAGCACGATCTTCCCGAACACCTCGCCCGCCGCGAGGTGTTCGAACCCCTCGCGGGCCCGGTCCATCGGCAGCACCGAGTCGATCACCGGCCGCACCCCGGTCAGCGCGCAGAAGGCGAGCAGATCCTCCAGCTCGTCCTTGGTGCCCATGGTGGAGCCGACCACCTTCAGCTCCAGGAAGAAGATCCGGTTGAGCTCGCCGGAGCGCGGGGTGGTGCCGCTGGTCGCGCCGGAGATCACCAGAGTGCCGCCGGGCCGCAGCGACTTGACCGAATGCGACCAGGTGGCCGCGCCGACCGTCTCGATCACCGCGTCCACCCGCTCCGGCAGCCTCGCCCCGGGTTCGAACACCGCGTGCGCCCCCAGCTCGGCCGCCCGCTCCCGCTTCCCGGCGTCCCTGCTGGTCGCGTACACCCGCAGCCCGGCTGCCCTGGCCAGCACGATCGCGGCCGTCGCCACCCCGCCGCCCGCCCCCTGGACCAGTACCGAATCCCCGGGCCGCACCCCGGCGTTGCTGAACAGCATCCGGTACGCGGTCAGCCACGCGGTCGGCAGGCAGGCCGCCTCCTCGAAGGACAGCTCCTTCGGCTTCGGCAGGACGTTCCACGTCGGCACGGTCACCTGCTCGGCGAACGTCCCCTGATACCGCTCGGTGAGCAGCGACCGCCGCTCCTTCGGCCCCACGCCGTGCCCGGTCTGCCCGATGACGGCGTGCACCACCACCTCGTTGCCGTCCTCGTCCACCCCGGCCGCGTCGCACCCGAGGATCATCGGCAGGCTCTCCTCCCCCAGCCCCACCCCCTTGAGCGACCAGAGGTCGTGGTGGTTCAGCGACGCCGCCCGTACCGCGACCCGCGTCCACCCCTCCCGCTCCCGCGGCCCCGGCCGCTCCCCCAACTCCAGCCCGCTGAGGGGCTCTTCGGCGTCGATACGCGCGGCATACACGGCAAACATGCAGCCGACCCTACGATCCCCACCCGCCCCGGCGGAACACCGCCGAAGCCGACCCGCCGCGCACGGCCACCCTCCGGTGGCGGGCCGCCCGCGGCGGGTCAGGCGGTCAGCGGCGGGCCACACCCTCCGCCCGGGCCGCGGCGGCGACGGCCGCGGTGACGGCCGGGGCGACGCGCGCGTCGAAGGGGGAGGGGATGACGCAGCTGGGCGAGAGTTCGGCGGCGACGACGGCGGCCAAAGCCTCGGCGGCGGCGAGTTTCATGCCCTCGGTGATCGCGGAGGCACGGACCTGGAGGGCGCCGGCGAAGATGCCCGGGAAGGCGAGCACGTTGTTGATCTGGTTGGGGAAGTCGCTGCGGCCGGTGGCCACCACGGTGGCGTACTTGTGGGCGACCTCGGGGTGGATCTCCGGGGTGGGGTTGGCCATCGCGAAGATGAAGGCGCCCGGGGCCATGGTGGCCACCGCCGACTCGGCGACAGTGCCGCCGGAGACGCCGATGAAGACGTCCGCGCCGGCCAGCGCGGACTCCAGCGAGCCGGACAGCCCCGCCTTGTTCGTATACGAGACCAGCTCCCGCTTGATCGGGTTGAGGTCCTGCCGGGCGGCGTGGACCACGCCGTTGCGGTCGGTGACGGCGACATCGCCGATGCCCGCCTCGACCAGGATCCTGGCGATGGCGACCCCGGCCGCGCCGGCGCCGGCGATGACCGCCCGCAGTTCGCCGAGGGTGCGGCCGGTCAGCGTGCAGGCGTTGCGCAGCGCCGCCAGGGTGACCACCGCCGTGCCGTGCTGGTCGTCGTGGAAGACCGGGATGTCCAGGCGTTCCTTGAGCTGGCGTTCGATCTCGAAGCAGCGGGGGGCGGAGATGTCCTCCAGGTTGACCCCGCCGAAGGAGGGCGCCAGCCGGACCACGGTCTCCACGATCTCGTCGACCCCGGTGCAGGCGAGCGCGATGGGCACCGCGTCCACCCCGCCGAACTGCTTGAAGAGGATCGCCTTGCCCTCCATCACCGGCAGCGACGCCTCGGGCCCGATGTCACCGAGCCCCAGCACCGAGGTGCCGTCGGTGACGACCGCGACGACCTGGGACCGCCAGGTGTAGTCGTGCACGAGGTCCGGATTCTCGGCGATCGCCGTGCAGACCTCGGCGACCCCGGGCGTGTACGCCAGTGACAGGTCGTCGGCGTTGCGCACCGGCACGGTCGAGGCGATCTCCATCTTGCCGCCGCGGTGCAGGGCGAACACCGGATCGAGCGGAAACACGTCGGAAGCCGTAGCCGCAGCCGGGTCCGTAGCGGTCGCCGCGTCGCCACTCGCACCGGCGCCGGCACCGGCACCCGGACCGGCGCTCGCACCGCTGTCGGCGCCCGCACCGGGTCGGGGATTAACGATCTCCGTAGCCACTGATTTGGCCCCTTTGTTAAATTTGTCGAGAAGTTGAGGGAAAGTGCTCCGCCCGGAGAGCGGAGCGGGAATGGGCTCGGCGTCCGTACCGCCAGAGGGGAGTGGGCGTGGCGACAATCGGACACCAGGCGCGCCGCACGCGCGCCGTGGGCCCCCGGTAAGGGGAAGGCACCGTTCTACCGGAAGTCTCGTTCCGCTGACGGCTGCCCCGTCTGAGCGGCATGGCCCCATACGGTCCGGTCTTGGTGTGCCGGCCCGATGGGCGCCCGGGGATCGCCCGTTATCCGATTTTGACACAACGAGCACCCTGCCGGGGGCTGTCCGGATGGCAAGATGCACAGATCACACAGGGTTGCGGTACTCGATGGTGCGTGCCGTTCGCCGCCCTGCAGGTAACACCCCGTCTCGCAGGAGGACACAGCGATGACCGCATGTACCACCAGGCGTTCGGCCGCCCTGACACGTCTCACCGCGGTCGCCGCCGTCGCGGTCGCCGGCACCCTGGTACTCACCGGGTGTGGCGACCAGACCAAGAAGGACAATTCCCCGAGCAGCGCCGGTACCTCGGGCAGTTCCGGCGCCACCGCCTCCGCCACCAAGGCCGGCGCCCCGCTGTTCGCCAAGCTGCCGAAGAAGTACCAGGACGCCGGTGTGATCAAGGTCGGCACCGACGCCTCGTACGCCCCGATGGAGCAGACCGAGAACGGCAAGATCGTCGGTATCGACCCGGACATCGGCGACGCGCTGGCCGCCCAGCTCGGGGTGAGGTTCCAGTTCACCAACGGCACCTTCGACGGCCTGATCACCTCGCTGTACACCGGCCGCTCGGACGCCGTGATGTCCGCGATGAGCGACACCAAGGCCCGCCAGCAGGGCCTGGACGACAGCGGCAAGAAGACCGGCAAGGGCGTCGACTTCGTCGACTACTACAACTCCGGCTCGTCGCTGCTGGTCAAGAAGGGCAACCCGAAGGGCATCAAGGCGCTGGCCGACGTGTGCGGCCAGACCGTGGCGGTCCAGCGCGGCACGATCTACGAGGACGCGTTCAAGAAGCAGAAGACGGCCTGCGGTTCGAAGGGGCTGACCATCCAGGCCTTCGACACCGACGCCGAGGCGCAGACCCGGGTCCGGGCCGGCGGCGCGGTCGCCGACCTCAACGACACGCCGGTGGCCGCCTACATCGCGCAGAAGTCCGGCAACGGCAACGACTTCGAGGTGGCGGGCTCGCCGGCCGACGCCGGACCCTTCGGCATCGCCACCGACAAGACCAACACGCAGCTGAGGGACGCCCTGAAGGCCGCCATGGACGCGATCATCGCGGACGGCACCTACGCCAAGGTGCTGCAGAAGTGGAACTCCAGCAGCGGCGCCGTCCAGCAGGCCGCGATCAACGGCGGCTCGTGACGTGACCACCGCCGACTTCGAGCAGGGGCCCGCCGGCACGCCGCCGGCCGGGCCCCCGGCCGCCGGGACCCGGTCCGACACGCCGTACGAGGCCATCCGTGCCATCCCGGTGCGCCACTACGGCCGCTGGGTGGCCGCGGTGGTGGTCGTCCTGCTGCTGGTCTGGCTGGCCTACGCCTTCTCGCAGGGCGACATCATCTGGAACACGGTGGGCGACAAGCTGTTCGACCACACCGTGATCACGGGTGTCGGGCACACCATCCTGATCTCGGTCTGCTCGATGGCGCTCGGCCTGGTGCTGGGCGTGGTCTTCGCGGTGATGCGGCTGTCGAAGAACCCGGTCACCGGCGGTGTGGCGTGGCTGTACATCTGGTTCTTCCGCGGTACCCCGGTCTACGTCCAGCTGCTGATGTGGTTCAACCTCTCGCTGATCTTCCCGGTGATCAACCTCGGGCCGGTCTACAAGAACAACACCGTCGACGTCATGACCCCGTTCCTGGTCGCCCTGCTGGGCCTCGGGCTCAACGAGGGCGCCTACATGGCGGAGATCGTCCGGGCCGGCATCCAGTCGGTGGACGAGGGCCAGACCGAGGCGGCGCACGCGCTGGGCATGACCGGCGGCCGGACCATGGCCCGGATCGTGCTGCCGCAGGCGATGCGGGTGATCATCCCGCCGACCGGCAACGAGTTCATCAACATGCTGAAGACCTCCTCGCTCGTCTCGGTGGTGCAGTACACCGAACTGCTGCGGGCGACGTCCGACATCGGCAACTCCACCACCGCCGTGATGGAGATGTATTTCGTCGCCTCGATCTGGTATCTCGTGCTGACCAGCGTGTTCAGCGTCGGACAGTTCTATCTGGAGCGCCGTTACGCCCGCGGCTCGCTGCGCTCGCTGCCGCTCACCCCCTGGCAGAAGGTCAGGGCCAATCTGTCCACCCTGCGCCGACCGAAGGTGGCCGTGTGATGAGCAGTCCGACGAGCGGCCTGGCGGGCACCGCCAAGGCCGGCGGCGCGCCGATGGTGAAGGCGGAGGGCGTGCACAAGTCCTTCGGGACCGCGCACATCCTCAAGGGCATCGACCTGGAGGTGGCGCCGCGCGAGGTGTTCTGCCTGATCGGACCGTCCGGGTCCGGCAAGTCCACCTTCCTGCGCTGCGTCAACCATCTGGAGCAGATCAACGCCGGGCGGCTGTGGGTCGACGGCGAGCTGATCGGCTACCGGCAGCGCGGCGACAAGCTGTACGAGCTGAAGGACCGCGAGGTGGCCGCCAAGCGGCGGGACATCGGCATGGTCTTCCAGCGGTTCAATCTGTTCCCGCACATGACCGCGATCGAGAACATCATGGAGGGCCCGGTCCAGGTCAAGCGGGAGACCAAGGCGGTGGCGCGCGAGCGGGCCACCGCGCTGCTGGACCGGGTGGGCCTGTCGGACAAGGCCGGCAACTACCCGGCGCAGCTGTCCGGCGGCCAGCAGCAGCGGGTGGCGATCGCCCGGGCGCTGGCGATGGAGCCCAAGCTGATGCTCTTCGACGAGCCGACCTCGGCGCTCGACCCCGAGCTGGTCGGCGATGTGCTGGACGTGATGCGCGGGCTCGCCGAGGACGGCATGACGATGATCGTGGTGACGCACGAGATGGGCTTCGCCCGCGAGGTCGGCGACGCGCTGGTCTTCATGGACGACGGCGCGGTGGTGGAGTCCGGCCACCCCCGGGACGTGCTGGGCAACCCGCAGCACGACCGGACGAAGTCGTTCCTCTCGAAGGTGCTGTGACGTTCGAGGGCGCAGTGACGTTCGAGGGTGCCAGAGTCCGCGCGTTCGCCCATGAGGGGTACGGGCCAGCCGTCCGTACCCCTCGCCCGCCGGCGATCCGTAATACCCTGGTACCGCAGTCGGCCATTACCGAGCCTGGACCGTACTCCGTGAGGACCCCAAGTGGAACTGGCTTATTACTCGGACTACGCCGTGCGCCTGGTCAACACCGAGGCGCCGTTGCGGGGCACCGACGCGCTGACCTCGGTGGAGGCGGTACGGGAGCTGTTCGGGTCCTCCACCCAGGCCGCCAAGGTGGTGGACGCCGACATCGCCCGGCTGCGCGGTGTACGGACCCGGCTGCGCGGGATCTTCGAGGCGGCCGACGAGGGTGACGAGGTCCGGGCGGTCGACCTGCTGAACCAGCTGATGCTGGAGTTCCCGGTCAGCCCGCAGATCTCCGGGCACGACTTCCTCAACGAGGACACCGGCCGGCCCGACTGGCACATGCACCTCGCCGAGCAGGCGGCGAACGCCGGCGCGGGCTACTCGGCGAGCGCGTGCATGGGACTGGCGGTGCAGCTGACCTCGCTGGGCGTGGACCGGCTGGGCATCTGCGAGGCGATGCCGTGCCGGAACGCCTATGTCGATACATCGACAAACCGTTCGCGCCGGTACTGTTCCGACCGGTGTGCGACCCGCGCCAACGTAGCGGCCTACCGGGCCCGCAAACGTCTGGAGAACGAGCGGTCGGCGCGCAGCGGCCGCACACAGGACGCCGCCCAGGTGGCCCACGCGCCCGCGCCGGCCACCGAGCGCTGAACCTCCCGGGGCGGCCGGAACCGCGCCCGGGCCCTGGCCAGCACCAACTCGTCCGGCACCGTGCCGAACTCCCGGCTGTCGTTCTCCACGAACGCGTTGTCGCCC
Organism: Streptomyces polygonati; assembly: GCF_042650325.1. Lineage (NCBI taxonomy): Bacteria > Bacillati > Actinomycetota > Actinomycetes > Kitasatosporales > Streptomycetaceae > Streptomyces > Streptomyces polygonati. Next base: position 197,989 of record NZ_JBHSBB010000010.1, read on the forward strand.
ATCACCCACCAGCCGCTCTCGCGCCGCTCCACGGCGCGTTTGACGATCAGCAGATCCTGTTGCAGCGGATGCCGCAGCACCACCACATCCCCCTCGCGTACCAGCTCGGCGCCGCTGCTGATCTTCTGGATCAGCAGCCAGTCCCCGTTCAGCAGCGTGGGCGCCATCGACGGACCAGTGACTTCGACCAGCTGCCAAGACAGCCTGGCCCCCTGCTCCCGCATCCTCCGCCTCCTGGTTCGTTTCTCCACCGCCCCAAGAGTGGCACCAGACTTTTGTCCTAAGCCACCTGGGGCACCCGAGAAAACGAGTGCTCCAGGGAGTAATGTCCCACCTGAAAGACGATCACGAGGAAGGACAGCCATGTTCACTCGCCTGTTCGCGCCGAAGGTCAAGGTCAGCGCCCACTGCGACCTGCCCTGCGGTGTCTACGACCCGGCCCAAGCCCGCATCGAGGCCGAGTCCGTCAAGGCGGTCCAGGAGAAGTACCAGGCGAACGAGGATGCGGATTTCCGCACGCGTGCCATCCTGATCAAGGAGCAGCGCGCCGAACTCGCCAAGCACCACGTCTCGGTGCTGTGGAGCGACTACTTCAAGCCTCCGCACTTCGAGAAGTACCCCCAGCTCCACCAGCTGGTCAACGACACGCTGAAGGCCCTGAGCGCCGCGAAGGCCTCCAACGATCCCGCGACCGGCCAGAAGGCCCTGGACCTGATCGCCCAGATCGACAAGATCTTCTGGGAGACCAAGCAGGCCTGACCGCCTGTTCCCTGGTCACTCCGGGTGCGCCCGGCCCGTCTTCACCGACGGGCCGGGCGCACACGTTTGCGGCGCCCGTCCGGGTGATACGCCGACAGGGCCGTACGGTCAGAACTCGCCGGCCAGCTCCTGCAGCAGGCGCCGCTTCGGCCGCGCGCCGACCAGGACCTTCACCGGGGCGCCGGCCCGGAAGAGCAGCAGGGTCGGCATCGACATCACCCCGTAGGCCGCCTGGGTGACCGGATTGGTGTCCACATCGAGCGAGACGATCCGCAGCCGGCCGGACTCCTCGGCGGCGATCTCGGCCAGCACCGGGGCGATCATCCGGCACGGCGGGCACCAGGAGGCGGTGAAGTCGACCAGTATGGGGAGTTCGCTCGCCAGTACCTCGGCCGCGAAGGTGTCGTCCGTCACCTCGGTCACGGGCGAAGGTGCCGTAGTGGTCATGGGTATGTCCTCTCGTCGGGCGGATCGGCCGCGTTGACGGCCAGTTCGCACATCGGCTCGCCCTCCCCCGCCGCCGCCTCCTCGGCGAGCGCGAGCTGGGCCGCCACCTGCGCCCGCACCTCCCGCAGCCGCTCCACGCACGCGTCCAGCTCCGCCAGCTTCCGCCGGTAGACCGCCAGCGACGCCTCGCAGGTGTCGCCCGCCGGGTGGCCGGCCCGCAGGCAGTCGACGAACGGCCTGGTCTCCTCCAGACCGAAGCCGAAGTCCTGGAGCGCGCGGATCTGTTCGAGCAGCCGCAGGTGCTGTTCGCCGTAGCTGCGGTAGCCGTTGCCGGTGCGGTCGGCCGGCGGCAGCAGGCCGAGGGACTCGTAGTAGCGGAGGGTCCGGGGGGTGGTCCCGGCCCGGCCCGCGAGTTCGCCGATGCGCATGTCCACGACGGTAGACCTTGACGTGCACGTCAACGCCAGCGCCGGAACGCGCGGTGTCCGGGGCGGATTTCCGGCCCGTACCGAGGAGCACGGGGCGGCACCCGGGATCGCTGGCAAAAAGTTCCAGGATTTACGTCCCAGAGGTTGCTGACTGCCATTCACTCTCGGAAGGCTGCCTCCAGCACTCCTGCCCATGCACCCCCACACGTACCGCGAGGAGCCTGGATGCATCTCCCCCTCGGACACCCCACCCGTCACCGGGCGGCAACCCTGGCCGCGGCCCTCTCACTGCTGGCCGGCCTCTGCGTCGGCGCGGTCTCCAGCACGGCCGGCGCGGCCGACCCGCAGTCCACCCGGCAGGGCGAATTCAGCGCGGCGGCCCAGGAGTTCGGCGTACCGCTGCCGGTCCTCGAAGCGGTGTCGTACAACGAGACCCGGTGGGAGGCGCACGCCGGGCAGGAGAACGCCCAGGCGGGCTACGGCCCGATGAACCTCACCGACCTCACCACCAGGGAACTCGACGCTGACGGCCTGACCACCCGGTCCCCGCGCTACGCCGATCTGCTCACCGCCCCCGCCGAGCACACCGCGGCCGCCGCCGCGCACCTGCTGGGCACCGGCACGGCCGGTGTCGAGTCCGACGAGACCCTGAACATCCGCGGCGGCGCGGCGCTGCTGGCCTCCTACGCCCGGAGCTACGGCCACGGCCGGCCGCCCAGGACGGTCGACGGCTGGTACGCGGCCGCCGCCCGCTACAGCCAGGCCACCGAGGACAAGGTGGCGCAGGTCTTCGCCGACCAGGTGTGGAGCACCATGACGGCCGGCGCCGACCGCACCACCCAGGACGGCCAGCGGATCACCCTGGCGCCCGTCCCCCGGCTGCGTCCCGACCGCGCCGACGTCCGCAAACTGGGCCTGACGGAGGTCACACCGCCGCCGGGCACCCAGCGGCCGCAGTGCCCCGCCTCGCTCGGCTGCGACTTCATCCCGGCCGCGTACGCCCTGCTGGACCCGTCGAACCCGGCCGACTACGGCAGCCACGACCTCGCCGACCGCCCGCACGGCCTGCCGATCCGCTACATCACCCTGCACAGCACCGACGAGACCTACGACGGCACCCTCGACCTCTTCCGCGACCCGACCTACGCGGCCGGCGCCCACTACGTCGTCCGCTCCCAGGACGGCCAGGTCACCCAGATGATCCCCACCCAGGACATCGCCTGGGACAGCGCCAACCGCTCCTTCTACCAGCACTCCATCGGCATCGAGCAGGAGGCGTGGGCCACCCACGGCGCCACCTGGTTCAGCGAGCCGCTGTACCGCTCGACGGCCGCGCTGGTGAAGTACCTGGCCGCCACGTACGACATCCCGCTGGACCGCGCCCACATCCTCGGCCACGACAACATCCCCGGCAGCAGCGAGGGCGGCATGGCCACCCAGCACTGGGACCCCGGACCCGGCTGGGACTGGCAGCACTTCTTCGACCTGCTGGGCGCCCCGATCCACGCCACCGCCGGGCCGGGCGCCGCCGTCGTGGCGATCAAACCGGGCTTCGCGGCGAACCGGCAGACCACCACCTACTGCGACGACGTCCAGGGCTACAAGCAGTTCCCGGGCCCCTACCAGAGCTTCGACTGCCCGGTGACCTCCGCCGACGCCCCCGCGAGCTTCGTCCCGCTGTACACCGCGCCCGACACCGCCGCCCCGCTGCTCGCCGACCCCTATCTGCACCCGACCGGCACCGGCACCACCGCGATGAACGACTGGGGGGACAAGGCCCCCACCGGTGAGCGGTACGTGGTCGCCGAGCGGCGGCCGGGCTGGACCGCGATCTGGTTCGGCGGCCAGGAGGCCTGGTTCCAGGACTCGGCCCGCCACCCGGCCGCCGTCCCGGTGACCGCCGCCCGGATCGTCCCCAAGCCGGGCCGGACCTCGATCCCGGTCTACACCACGGCCTATCCGGAGCCCTCCGTCTACCCCCCGGACTTCATCGCCTTCGAGGGCGGCACCGCCCCCCGCCCCCAACTCCCCCGCACCGAATACACCATCCCGGCCGGCCAGTCCTATGTCGCCGCCGGCCCCCCGACCGACACCGACTCCTACTACGCCCTCTACTACGACGGCTCGGCCCCCTACGACCGCCACGACTTCGTGGGCACGACCCAGGTCTACGAGATCACCTACAACCACCGCATGGCCTTCGTCGACGCGGCAGACGTGGACGTCATCCCCGCAGCGTAGAAGGCTCCCAAGGGCCGAGGGCACCGCGGACCGAGCCCCGAAGGGGCGCGGGGAACTGCGCGACCAGCCACGACGCACCCGCACCCACCCGCGGCGCCCTCACCCCACCCGGTCACCCTCCAGCGCCGCGTGCGTCACCCGCAGCGCCCGGCTCGACACCTCGTACGTCCGCTGCGCCACGCACACGAACAAGCAGTCCACCACCACCAGCTGGCTGATCCGGCTGGCCATCGCCCCGGGGCGAAACGTCGTCTCCCGGCCCGCCGACACCAGCACGAAGTCGGCGAGCCGGGCCGCCGTGGACAGCGGGTGATTGGTGATCACCACGGTCACCGCGCCGCCGGCGGAGGCCCGCCGCAGCGGCTCCAGCACGTCGCGGCTCTCGCCCGAGTGCGAGACGGCGAGGAACACATCGCCCTCGCCCAGCAGCACCGCGCTGGTCAGGGCGGACTGCGAGTCCCCGTGCGCGTGGCACGGCCGGCCGATCCTGGCCAGCTTCTGCTGGAGGTCCTGGGCGACCAGCCCGGACGCGCCGACCCCGGCCAGATGCAACTGCCCGCCGCCGCACACCGCCCGCACCGCACCGGCCAGCTGCTCCGGGTCCAGCTGCGTCGCGGTCTCCCGCACCGCCTGCGACTCCGTGTGCACCAGCTTGGCGATCACCTCGGCGGTGGAGTCCTCCGGGGTGATCCCGGAGGTGAGCGTGGAGCGCGGCGCCTGCCGGGCGGCGGACGCGGCCAGCGCCAGCCGCAGCTCCGGGTATCCGGCGAAGCCCAGCGCCCGCGCGGTCCGGACGATCGACGACTCGCTGGTGCCGGCCAGCGTGCTCAGCTCGGAGATGGTGCTGCGGGCGACCTGCGCGGGGTCCTCGACGATGAGCGAGGCGATCCGCGCGGCGGCCGGGGTGAGGGAGGGCAGCAGCCCGCGCACGGTCGCCGTGAGCGCGTCACCCGAATGGCCCGCGTCACTGGCCGCAGTGTCGCTCTGTGATCCGGACCCCACGGGCCCCGGGACGTTTTCGTGCACGGAAGAAGAATGCACCGTGAATCCCGGCCGCGGGACCGCCTGCGCCGTATTCTCCGTCCCCGCCCGTCCCCCGCCCGCGCCCACCGCCGTCGCGCCGAGTGTCACCCCACCGGGTGACACTCGCTCCCCGCGGCGGGCGAGAATGGGCGATGTGAGCGAACCCCTGGAGCTGTCGCTGCCCTCACCGGCGGTCGAGGTGGCGGACGAGCGGCTGGCGCGCCGGGGGGTGCGGCTGGCGCTGAAGCGGGACGACCTGATCCATCCCGAGCTGACCGGGAACAAGTACCGCAAGCTGCGGCTGAATCTGGTCGCGGCGCGGGAGGGCGGCCACCGCGCGCTGCTGACCTTCGGGGGCGCGTGGTCGAACCACCTGCGGGCGACAGCCGCCGCCGGGCGGCTGTTCGGTTTCCGGACGGTCGGGGTGGTGCGGGGCGAGGAGCTGGCCGGCCGGCCGCTCAACGCCTCGCTGGCCCGGGCCGCCGCCGACGGCATGCGGCTGGACTTCGTGGACCGGGCGACATACCGGCGCGCCGCCGAACCGGAGGTGATCGCCGGACTGCTGGCGCGGCACGGCCCCGCGTACGTCCTGCCGGAAGGCGGGTCGAACACCCTGGCGGTACACGGCTGTACGGACCTGGGCCGGGAGATCGGCGACAGCGCCGACGTGGTGGCGGTGGCCTGCGGGACCGGCGGCACCCTGGCCGGGCTCGCGGCCGGCCTGCCGGGGACCGCCGAGGCGGTCGGCTTCGCGGTGCTGCGCGGCGACTTCCTCACCGGCGAGGTGCGCCGGCTCCAGCAGGCGGCCTTCGGCGACACGCGCGGGCGGTGGCGGGTGGAGAACCGCTTCCACCACGGCGGTTACGCGCGGACCAGCCCGGAGCTCGCTGCCTTCGCCGCCGATTTCGCGGCCCGCCACGGCCTCGTCCCGGACCGCGTCTACGTCGCCAAGATGCTGCACGGTGTCTTCACGCTGGCGGCCGAGGGCGCCTTCCCGCCGGGCACCAGGGTCACGGCCGTGGTCACGGGCTGAGCCGCACCCGGGCAGCGCGACGGTCCCATCACCGCGCCGCCCAGGGGCCTGCCGCGTCCCGCCGCCTCCCACCGCGTACCGGCCGGGTACCGGCCGCGCAATGGTTGGGCAACGGATCAGCGACCCTTACACACGCCGCGCCATTCACCCGTAACCTGGGACGTGATCCGTAACCGGGCGAATTCCCCCGCGAATTGGGCCCCCGGACCACCATCCACGGTATGTGCCCCTACGCTTACCATGGGTGACGGTTCCGGCGGTGTCCCTGCTCCGTCCGGGCGACATCGACCTACGGATCGCGATAGCGTCACTGCGAACCAGAGCAATCACTGTGTGCCACCTTGGAGGTGAGGGTGTCCCAGATCGCAGGCGAGCCCGGGTCGAAGGACTTCGTCGAGGTCCGGCTGCCCGCTGCGGGGGCCTATCTGTCGGTGCTGCGGACGGCCACGGCCGGACTCGCGGCCCGGCTGGACTTCACCCTCGACGAGATCGAGGATCTGCGGATCGCCGTTGACGAGGCGTGCGCGATCCTGTTGCAGCAGGCCGTTCCCGGTTCTGTGCTGAGCTGTGTCTTCCGGCTGGTCGGGGACTCGCTGTGGGTGACCGTTTCGGCGCCCACCACCGACGGCCGCGCGCCGGAGCGGGACACCTTCGCCTGGACGGTGCTGTCCGCGCTGGCCGGCGAGGTGGACTCCACCGTCGCCGAGGACCGGACGGTCAGCATCAGCCTGCACAAGAAGCGCGGCGCCGTACCGGGACTGTCGTGAGGCCGCAGTCGTGATGACGCCAGCAGAGACCCCCGGTCCGCCCGCGGAGCACGACGTGCCCGCGGTACGCGGACGTGTGGGCGTACCCGCTCAGCAGCCGGCCGCGACGGAGCCGAGCCCCCTCGGGCGGCGGAACGCGGCCCGGCCGCATCCCGAACCGGGCGACGCCGCCCGGCCCGGTGCACAGGTCCGTGGAAGGGCCCCGATGGAAGTGACGGACGCGGCGGAGCAGGCGGACCCGATGGATCAGCACGAAGACGCGGCGCCGCCACGGGCCCCGGAGCACGCGGAGCCCTCGGGCGCGGAGCCGTCGACGGCCCCGGATTCGCCGGCCTCGGATTCGCCTGGCGCTGAACCGTCCGGGGAAGACGCCGGGGAGGACGCCCAGGAACCGGAGCGGCACGATCCGCACGACCGCTCGGGCGCCCGCGCCCTCTTCGTCGAGCTGGGCAAACTGCCCGACGGCTCCCCGGAGCGGGCCGAGCTGCGCAACCAGCTGGTACGGATGCACCTCCCGCTGGTGGAGCACCTGGCCCGCCGGTTCCGCAACCGGGGCGAGCCGCTGGACGACCTGACGCAGGTCGCCACCATCGGCCTGATCAAGTCCGTCGACCGCTTCGACGTCGACCGGGGCGTGGAGTTCTCCACCTACGCCACCCCGACGGTGGTCGGTGAGATCAAACGTCACTTCAGGGACAAGGGCTGGGCGGTACGGGTGCCGCGCCGCCTCCAGGAACTGCGGCTGGCCCTCACCACCGCCACGGGCGAGCTGTCGCAGCGGCACGGGCGGGCACCCACCGTGCACGAGCTGGCCGAGCACCTGAAGATCTCCGAGGAGGAGGTGCTGGAAGGGCTGGAATCCGCCAATGCCTACAGCACGCTCTCCCTGGACGTCCCGGACACCGACGACGAGTCCCCAGCCGTGGCCGACACCCTCGGCTCGGAGGACGAGGCGCTGGAGGGCGTCGAGTACCGCGAGTCCCTCAAGCCGCTGCTGGAGCAGCTGCCGCCGCGGGAGAAGACGATTCTGCTGCTGCGGTTCTTCGGCAACATGACCCAGTCGCAGATCGCCCAGGAGGTCGGCATCTCCCAGATGCACGTCTCCCGGCTGCTGGCCCGCACGCTGGCCCAGCTCCGCGACAAGCTGCTGATCGACGAGTAGCCCGCACCGGCCCGCCGCCCGGCGTACGCCACCGCCGGCCTCCCGCTGTCAGGAGGAGGCCGTGCGGGTGAGGCCGAGTGCCTCGGTGGTGGAGGGGCTGACCAGCAGGACCAGGCCGGCCAGCGCGAGGACGCCCAGGACGGCGCCGCCGGCGACGACCGGGCCGTCGCTGTGCAGCATCGTCCAGGCGACGGGCAGCGAGAGCAGCTGCATGATCAGCGCGGGTCCGCGGCTCCAGCGGCGGGCCCGGCGCAGGCCGTAGGCGGCGCCCAGCGGGACGGCGGCGAGCAGCAGCACCACCAGGCCGGCCAGCACCGCCTTCCCGCCGCCGGTGAAGACCATGGCGACGCCCCAGCCGACCACGGCGAGGCCCTCCAGCGCGGCCACGCCCGCGGCCAGGGTCAGGCCCAGCGGCGGCTGCCCGGCGGCTTCGGTCCCCGCGGGCTTTCCGGCCGGCGTCCCGGCGGGTTTTCCCTTGATCACGGCGGCGTTCACGGTGTCGTGCGGGGCGGCGTGCGGGGTTTTTTTCACGCTTTCACTCACCACGTCGGGCCCGCCTTTGTTTCCACGGGCGGCCGGGGCCGCCTTGCGGGAGGCCGCTGGCGCGCCGGGCCGGGGGCGGCGTTCGGGGGTCTGGCTCACACCGGCCAGCGTAGCCGGGTAGGAAAAAGGCTGGGTACGCTGATGACCATGCGCGCTCTCCTCGTGGTCAACCCCGCCGCCACCACCACCAGCGCGCGGGTCCGCGATGTGATCGGTACCGCGCTGGCCAGCGACCTGAAGCTCGAGGTCGCGACCACGGAGTACCGGGGGCACGCCCGTGACCTGGCCCGGCGGGCGGCCGAGGGCGGCGAGACCGAACTCGTCGTGTCCCTCGGCGGCGACGGGACGGTCAACGAGATCGTCAACGGCCTGCTGCACCACGGCCCGGACCCCGACAGGCTGCCCAAGCTCGCCGTGGTGCCCGGCGGTTCCACCAATGTCTTCGCCCGGGCCCTGGGGCTGCCCAACGACGCGGTGGAGGCCACCGGGGCCCTGCTGGACGCGCTGCGGGCCGGGACGTCGAAGACGGTGGGCCTGGGGCTGGTCAGCGGCACTCCGGGCACCGAGGACGAGGGTGTGCCGGCCCGCTGGTTCACCTTCTGCGCCGGTATGGGCTTCGACGCCGGCGTCATCGGACGGGTCGAACAGCAGCGGGAGTTGGGCAAGCGCTCCACCCCGGCGCTCTACTTCCGCCAGGTGGCCCGGCAGTTCGTCGCCGACCCGCACCGCCGGCACGGCACCATCACCGTGCGGCGGCCGGACGAGGAACCGGTGTCCGAACTCATCACGGCCATAGTCTGCAACACCGCGCCCTGGACCTATCTGGGCAGCCGGCCGGTGTACGCCTCCCCCAACGCGTCCTTCGACACCGGCCTCGACCTGCTGGGCGTCACCAGGATGTCCACCTTGTCGGGGGCGCGTTACGCGACGCAGTTGCTCCGTTCCACGCCGGAGCGAGGACCGCACGGAAAGTACGCCCTCACGCTGCATGATCTGACCGACTTCACCTTGCAATCGCAGGCGCCATTGCCCTTCCAGGTGGACGGTGACCACTTGGGGCTGCGTACGAGTGCGACCTTCACAGGCGTACGCCATGCACTGCGTGTGATTGTGTAAGTCGAAGAGCCTAAAGTCCTTTTACTCGAACGTTTAGGCTGCCCTGCACCCCATGGAAGTACGGCTGTGACCGATGCGACACCGAGGAATCAAAAAAAACTTTCCTGAAGGGGTTGTATCTACCGCCGAGGTTTGCGAGTCTCTAGGTGGCGATCGGGACGGCCGACCAAGAGGCCCCCTTGAGAGCCCGAATCTCCTTCCTCACACCAGCGGGACAGCTCCAGCAAAGGCTGGGTGGCGTCCCGTTCGCTGTGCGGCGATTCGTGAAAGCGTTCACATTCACAAGCAACGTGCTTGTCACACAAGGAGTTGGAGCAGCCATGGACTGGCGTCACCGCGCCGTTTGCCGCGAGGAAGACCCCGAGCTCTTCTTCCCCATCGGCAACACCGGTCCTGCGCTGCTGCAGATCGAGGAAGCCAAGGCCGTCTGCCGCCGCTGCCCCGTCATGGACCAGTGCCTTCAGTGGGCACTGGAGAGCGGCCAGGACGCCGGTGTATGGGGTGGCCTCAGCGAGGACGAGCGTCGTGCGATGAAGCGCCGCGCCGCCCGCAACCGGGCCCGCAACGCCACAGCCTGATTCACAGCCTTCCCCCCGAGCCGCAGCGCGCAGCACCTGCCAACACACGCGCAGCATCGTGAAGTACCCCCGTACCAACGACGGTACGGGGGTACTTCTTTGTGTGCGGGTTTGTGTGCTGGGGCCCGGTTTCCGGAGCGGCCCGGCCTGCGGGGCATCTCGGTCCCGGGGGCGGCGGTCAGCTCTCCAGCGGGAGTTCGAGGATCACGCGGGTGCCGCCCTCGGGGGCCGGGAGCATGTCGAAGGTGCCGCCCAACTCCCCCACCACCAGGGTGCGGACGATCTGGAGGCCGAGATTGCCGGCCTGCTGGGCGTCGAAGCCGGCCGGCAGGCCCCGTCCGTCGTCCTGGACGGCCACCGTGACCTGATCGCGGCCGCGGCGCACCGAGATCTCCACCGTGCCGCTCTCGCCGGGGCCGAAGCCGTGCTCCAGCGCGTTCTGCAGGAGTTCGGTGAGCACCATGGCCAGCGGGGTGGCGATCTCGGCGGTGAGGATGCCGAACTTGCCGCTGCGCCGCGCGGTGACCCGGCCGGGTGAGATCTCCGCCACCATCGCCAGCACCCGGTCCGCGATCTCGTCGAACTCCACCCGCTCGTCCAGGGTCTGCGACAGCGTCTCGTGCACGATGGCGATCGAGCCGACCCGGCGGACCGCCTCGTCCAGCGCCTCCCTGGCCGCCTCGGAGTCCATCCGGCGGGCCTGGAGCCGCAGCAGGGCGGCCACCGTCTGGAGGTTGTTCTTCACCCGGTGGTGGATCTCCCGGATGGTGGCGTCCTTGGTGATCAACTCCCGCTCGCGGCGTCGTAGTTCCGTGACGTCCCGGAGCAGCACCAGCGAACCGATGTGGGTGCCCTTGGGCTTGAGCGGGATGGAGCGCAGCTGGATCACCCCGTCGCCGCCCTCGACCTCGAACTCCCGGGGTGCCCAGCCGCTGGCCAGTTTGACCATCGCCTCGTCCACCGGACCCCGCTCCGGGGCGAGTTCCGCGGTGGCCTGGCCGAGGTGCTGGCCCACCAGGTCGGCCGCCAGGCCCAGGCGGTGGTAGGCGGACAGCGCGTTGGGACTGGCGTACTGGACCAGGCCCTCGGCGTCCAGCCGGATCAGCCCGTCCCCGGCCCGCGGCGAGGCGTCCATGTCCACATGCTCGGAGGGGAAGGGGAAGGACCCGGCCGCGATCATCTGGGCCAGGTCGGAAGCGCTCTGCAGATAGGTGAGTTCGAGCCGGCTGGGCGTGCGCACGGTCAGCAGATTGGTGTTGCGGGCGATCACACCGAGCACCCGCCCGTCGCGCCGTACCGGGATGGACTCCACCCGGACCGGCACCTCCTCGCGCCACTCCGGGTCGCCCTCCCGGACGATGCGGCCCTCGTCCAGGGCCGCGTCCAGCAGCGGGCGCCGGCCTCTGGGGACGAGATGGCCGACCATGTCGTCCTGGTACGAGGTGGGTCCGGTGTTGGGCCGCATCTGGGCCACCGAGACATAGCGCGAGCCGTCGCGGGTCGGCACCCACAGCACCAGATCGGCGAAGGACAGATCGGAGAGCAGTTGCCACTCCGAGACGAGCAGATGCAGCCATTCGAGGTCGGAGTCGTCGAGGGCTGTGTGCTCGCGTACGAGGTCGTTCATGGAGGGCACGTCTGCGAGCGTACCGTCCGGCGCGGCCGGACCGGGTTCCGCGCTGTCGGGCACACGGCTATGGGGCAACGCGCGTTTGAACATGTGTTTGCCGAATAGCCCCGGCGGGAATTCACCGGTCGAATCCGTGGCGGGCCCATGGACAAGGCCAATGGTCTAGTCCACAATGGGACACCACAGACCTCCGCACTCCCCGCACAGGAGAGCGGATCGAGGCCATGGCGTTCTCTGCCCTGACGACGCCGGACGCCTCTTCTGGTCGGTGCCGACCGATCCGCGGGGACCGCACACCCCGCCGGCCGAGGCATCGACGGCAGCTCCGGGCTGCGGTGCTGGAGAGGTTGAGGGTCCTCTCCCGGCACCGCGGCCCGAAGTGCGTTCGGGGGGCGACACAGCGGGCTCCGGAGACCTCTCTGCTAGATTGGTCTATACCACAGGCCCTCATCCTGAACGGCCCCCATCCAGAACGGCAGGCCCAGCGTGGAAGTTGTCATCGTCCCGGACGCCGCCGCGGGCGGCGAGATCGTCGCGCAGGCCGTGGCCGCCCTGCTGAGCCGTAAGCCGGACGCCCTGCTGGGCGTGGCCACCGGCTCGACCCCGCTGCCCGTCTACCAGGCGCTGGCCGCCAAGGTCCGCTCCGGCGCGGTGGACGCCTCCCGGGCCCGGGTCTGCCAGCTGGACGAATACGTGGGCCTGCCCGCCGGCCACCCCGAGTCGTACCGCTCGGTGGTCCTGCGCGAGGTGGTCGAGCCGCTCGGGCTGTCCGCCGGGTCCTTCATGGGCCCGGACGGCTCCGCCGAGGACATCCTCGCGGCCTGCGCGGCCTACGACGCGGCGCTGTCGGCGGCCGGCGGGGTGGACCTCCAACTGCTCGGGATCGGCACCGACGGGCACATAGGGTTCAACGAACCCTGCTCCTCGCTGGCCTCCCGCACCCGGATCAAGACGCTCACCGACCAGACCCGGGTGGACAACGCCCGCTTCTTCGGCGGCGACATCGAGCAGGTCCCGCACCACGTCATCACCCAGGGCATCGGCACCATCCTGGAGGCCCGGCACCTGGTGCTGCTCGCCACCGGCGAGGGCAAGGCCGACGCGGTCGCCCAGACCGTCGAGGGACCGGTCGCCGCGGTCGTGCCGGCCTCGGCGCTCCAGCTGCACCAGCACGCCACGGTGGTGGTCGACGAGGCCGCGGCCTCCAAGCTGAAGCTGGCGCCGTACTTCCGGGCCACCTACGCGGCGAAACCGGCCTGGCAGGGTCTCTGACCCGAGCGCCGGCGATCCGGCGCCGGCCGCGGCGTCAGGACGCGGCGGCGGCCGGGGCCGGGTCGCCGGCCTCCAGCGAGTCGCGGACCCGGCGCAGTTGCAGCGCGAGCTGGATCTGCAGGCTCGCACCGGCCTTCTGCCAGTCGGGCCCGAGGAGTTGGGAGACCCGCTCCAGCCGTCTGACCACGGTGTTGGGATGCACCTGGAGGGCTTCGGCGGCGTAGGTGGGGCTGCCGCCGACCGCGAAGTAGGCGGCCAGGGTCCCCTCCAGGTCCGTGGAGCGCTCCGCGTCGTAGGCCAGTACCGGGCCGAGGGTGGCGTCGAGGAAGCCGCCCACGTCCCGGTTGTCGCCCAGCAGCATCCCCACGAAGCCCAGCTCCCGCGCGGTGGCGGCCACGCCCTCGCCGCCGAGCGCGGTCAGGGCCTCCAGGCAGCGCACCGCCTCCTGGTGGGCGCGCGGCACCCCGTCGGAGCCGCCCGACACCGCGGCTCCCCCGGCCTTCACCGGACGGCCGAGCGCGCGGCCCAGCTCCGCGGCCACTGTCCGGGTCACCGGCCCCGGCTCGTCGCCGGGGAGCAGCAGCACCAGGTGGCTGTCGCGGACGACCTTCATCCCGCCGGTCCGGGCCGCGTGGGCGGCGGCCCACATCGTGATACGGCCGCGCTGGCCGGTCTCGATCCTGACCACCACCACGACATGCGGGCGGGCCAGGTCCAGGCCGAGCGGCGTGGCCGGCTGCCGGACGGCCGGAGGTTCCCCGCACGGCGCCCCGCTGAGCAGCGCGTCCAGCGCCTCGTCGCCGACCCGGCGGGTGCGGCCCGCGCCGCGCGCCGAGAGCGCGTGGATCGCGGCGGCCGACGCCGCGTGGCGCAGCAGCCGCAGATCCACGTCGTCCCTGATCCGCCGCCCGCGCAGCACCAGCGCGCCCAGATCCTCGCCGCCGGCCCGGACCGGGAGCGCGCTGACGCCGCTGGGCAGATGGACGCCGCGGTTCTCCGTCCGCGCCTCCAGCACCGCCCCGGCCACCTCTTCGGCCTCTTCGGCCGAGACGTCGGTGAGGTCGCCGTACTGGGCGACGACCGCGTCGTCGCCGTCGCGCAGCACCACGGCGCCGGCCAGCGCCTTCGCGGCGGTGGTGACCAGTTCCTGGGCGTCCCCGCCGGCCAGCGCCGACTCGATCATCTGCCGGCCGCAGTCCGCGGCCTCCCGCTCGGTCCGGATCTCGGCGCGCAGCCGGTCCTGGAGGCCGGCGACGAAGGCCAGCCGGATCCTGGTCTCCTCCAGCGCCCGGGTGCGTTCCACCACGGTGGCGGCGTGGTCGGCCAGCGCGGTGGCCCGGGCGACCTCGTCGGGGGTGAAGTCATGCGCGGCCCGCTCGGCGACGAACAGCACCCCGAGCACCCGCTCGGCGGTGCGCAGCGGGACGGCGAGCAGCGCGGAGATGCCCTCGGCGACGACCATCCCGTCCAGTTCCTCGCTGCGGGTCACCCCGGTGTCCCGCAGATAGTCGGCGGTCCACACCGCCGCCCGGTGGGCGACCGCGTCCCCCGCCATGCCGCGGCCGGCCGGCAGCCGGATCTCGGCGGCGAGCGCGGAGATGGCGCCGTCGCTGGCCGCGACGGCCGCGCCGCCCTGCTCGTCGCACAAGGTGACATAGGCGGCGTCGGAGTGGGTGAGCCGGCGGGCCCGCCGGGCGAGGGTGCGCAGCAGCGGTCCCAGCGCCTGCTGCTCGCCGAAGTCCTCGACCGCGTCGACGAGTTCTCCGAGTTCGACCCGTCTGCGGTCCAGCAGCCGGAGCCGGTTGTCGATCTGCAGGGCCATCTCCACCGAGGTCTCGGTCTTCCGGACCACATCCGCCGGCGCCCCGGCCAGCCGTGTCCTCAGCAGCAGTTCCTCGTATTCAGCCGGGGACGCCTTCATGACGAGGAGCCCCAGCAGACCGCTCTCGCCGCGGGACGCGTCCAGCTGTGACATCGGTTCTCCGTAGCGTGTGAAGCGGCTGGTGGGGCCGGTGCTTTCTGATGCGGATCCCGATCCGGGGAGGGGTGGGTGCGCGCGGTCGCGGCTGAGGGGTCCGGGCCCGCTGCCCGGAGCCGGTCCGCACGGCGCGGCGGCCGGACACGAACCGGAGGAGGAAGGGCGCGCCGGGGCACGGGGGACGCGGCCGGCCGCCTCGACCGCCGGGGCGGGAGGCTGGGCCGCCGAAGTGGCGCGCCGGGGCATGCTGCGACCCATCGGCTTCGTCCCACCCCCGTGGCTTCGGATGACGCTCGTCGCGTTCATGGTCATTCATCGCCGTGGTGCCGGGCAAGTGGGCAGCGTGACGGGCTTGTCCGGCGGCGTACGGTCCCGGCCGGCCGGGTTCCCGGACCGGGGGCGCCGGGCCGGATACGGGGGGTGACATGCCGGACGCCCGTCCGGCCGGCCCGGCGGGGGCGGCGGGACGGGCGTCCGGGGGCGCGGCTGCGGATCAGGCGGGCCGGCCCGCCGCCTTCAGCATGGCCACCGCGTGCGCGGCCGAGGCCAGCGTCATGTGGCGGTGCCAGCCGTTGTACGACCGGCCGGTGTAGTCCCGGATGCCCAACCGGTCCGCGGTCTCCTCGAAGTTGCGCTGCACCCGCCCGGTGAGCCTGCTCAGCCGCACGAGTTCCGAGGGCTGGGCCCCCACCAGGTCGGTGATCCACAGGTCGGCCGGCAGCCGCCGGCGGTCCTCGGTGACGCCGAGCAGCGTGAGGTCGGCCCGCGCGGCGTCCGGCCCGGCACCGGCCGGCAGCCGCACCCGCAGCGAGGCGGCCAGGCTGTAGCGGGTCAGCGCCGCGGTGTGGTCGCGCCATATCACCGGCCGCAGCCGGTCCCGGGCCATCAGCACGATCTGCCCGGCCGGCAGCGGACCGGTGCCGCGGCCGACCAGCGCCCGGTCGGTCACGCTCAGCCGGAAGGCGGCGCCGATCCTGAGCAGGAAGGGCACTCCCGCGGCCCGGAACCGCTGGACCACGGCGGGCACGTCCGCCCCCCGGGCGTCCAGCACCACCGGCCGCCCGGGCGGCCCCCAGCTCGCGGCCTGGAGGCAGGCGTCGATCGTGCTGTCGCAGAGCGACTGCGCCACCACGTCGTCGGGGACGGACGCCTGCCGGCGCCGCGGCCAGTCCTCCGCCCAGGACGGCGAGAGGTGCAGCCGCCAGTTGACCGGGCTGCTGGTCTCCTCGGTGGCGGCCCAGACACCCACCGCCCGCTGGGCGTTGATCACCTGCCCGGCCTCGGGGATGTACTGCCGCTCCACGCCGACCGAGTTCTCACCGGTCTTCGGGATCACCATCGGGCGCACCACCCAGGCCAGCGGCCCCACGTTGCTGTCCAGGTGCCGGGAGAGCGCCCGCCGGACCGGCACCCAGTCCCAGGTGGAGCTGGAGATGAAGTGGTGCAGGCTCTGCTCGGTCGCCGAACCGCCCAGTTCGATGGCGATGTTACGGATGGACCGGCGGCCACGGGCCCGCAGCAGGCCCCGGATGTAGTCGTCGCCCCTGCGGCGCTGGTCGCTGCGGACCAGTGAGGCGAACAGGACGCCGGAGAGTTCCGCCAGGGAGCCGTCGTCCCAGGGCTGCGGCTGGGTCGCCACAGGAGGCACGGGGGGCGCGGGTGGGCGCTCCTCGGCGGTCCTGGTCCCCAGCACGTCGTCTGCGCGCATGCGTTTCCCCCGTATGCCCACTCGCTGTTCGGTCCGCCCGCTGTGCGGTGCCTTTCGTGCGCACGCCAACCCTGCGCCGAACGGGCGGGCCGCCCAAGGTTCCCCGGACACCCACTTGTGCCGCCGATGTGGGTGATCGGCACTTTCCGCTGCCGCTCGGGCCGATGGGAGGTTCCCCGTCCCGTGGAGGATGTGTGGTCGCACCACACCACTGCACGGATGCCCCCGGGGGCGTTCGAGCCCCACCCCCGCCGCATGCACCGGCTGATCGCCCGCCTTGGGCCGCGCCTCACGGACGCCACCCCGTCCGCCCGGGCGAGGCCACGGGATCCGCCTCGCGCGCTCACCGGGCGAGCAGCCGCCAAACCGCCGTCAGGCCTCGCACGTTGGCGGGAGGACGGCGCCCGACCCCGGCAACGCCACCAGTGCCGAGCCGACCCACCGCTCCTGCCCAGCCGAAGGACAACAGGCAACCGGCGGGTCCGGCCTCGCACGTTCACGGGGCGGCGGCGCCCAACCCCCGCAGCAGCTGCACCCGGACCCGGACCACAACATCCGCCCGCCCGAAGCCCGGCGAGCAACCGGCGGGGCCGGCTGGGCAGCCGTGCCGGGACCCGGCAGCGGCGCCAGCGACCGCTACGTCCGCCCCGGGCGAAGAGCAGCCCGCAGGCGGCGGGAGCCGGCCTGCTGGGTTCGCGAGGGCGGCGCCGACGTCGTGGTCGGACGCGTGAGTCGCCGGACGGCGTTGGCGGACGCCCCGCCGCCGACCGGGGGCCCGGCCCGGGGTCGGGCCCCGGGCTGCGGGCTGCGCGCCGGGTGGTGTTACGTGTCGCGGCCGACGATCGCCTCGGCCGCCGCCTCGCCGCAGACGCGAGCCGCGCCGTGGGTGGCGATGTGGAGGGAACCAGTGGGCGGGGCCTGGGGGACGCCCATCTCGACAACGATCGTGTCGGGGCGGGTGGTCAGGACGGCCGCCAAGGTGTCGGCCATCCAGGCGTGGCGGTGGGCGTCGCGGACGACCACGACCAGCCGGCGGGAGCCGGCCTCCGCGAGGATGCGGGCGGGGAGGGCGGACGGGTCGCCGTCCGCGTCCGCCGCGCGGTAGGTGGCCGTGAGGGTGCCCGGCAGCAGCCGTTCCAGCTCGGCCGCCACACCCCACGGCGTGACATCGCCGACCGCGATGTTGGCCACCGGCGTGAAGGCCGCGACGAAGGGCGGCGCGTCGAGCGGTGTGAAGTCGGCCGAGCGGGTGAGCCGCAGCGCCCGGCGGGCGGCCTCCAGGCCGACCTCGGAGCCGGGGACGATCGCCTCGGCCGCGCCGGCGCGGGCCCGCTCCGCGGTCCACGCCGCCAGCCGCCGTACCCGGTTCGCGGCGTCGGCGAGCCGCCCGGCGGGCAGCGACCCGTCCCGTACGGCCGCCACGATGGCGTCCCGCAGGGTCAGTACGGTCTGCTCGTCCGACAGTCCGCCGCCCACGCAGATCGCGTCCGCGCCGGCCGCCAGCGCCATCACGGTGCCGCGGGCGATGCCGTACGTCGCCGCGATCGCCTGCATCTCGATGCCGTCGGTGACGATGAGCCCGTCGTAGCCGAGGCCGCCCTCCGAACTCGGCGCCCGCAGCAGGCCGGTGAGCACGGCGGGGCTGAGCGTGGCGGGCAACTCCGGGTCGAGCGAGGGCACCAGGATGTGCGCGCTCATCACCGCCTTGCTGCCGGCCGCCAACGCGGCGCGGAAGGGTACGAGTTCGCGCTCGCGCAGCGTCTCCGGGTCCACATCGATGCGCGGCATCGCGTGGTGGGAGTCGATCGCGGTGTCGCCGTGGCCGGGGAAGTGCTTGACGCAGGCGGCCACACCGGCCGACTGGAGGCCCTCCACATAGGCCGCGGTGTTGCGGGCGACCAGCTCGGGGTCCGCGCCGAAGGACCGTACCCCGATGACCGGGTTGCCCGGGTCGGAGTTGACGTCGGCGGACGGCGCCCAGTCGAGGTTGACCCCGCACAGCGCCAGCCGGCGGCCGAGTTCGGCGGCCACCGCCCGGGTCAGCTTGACGTCGTCCACCGCGCCGAGCGCGAGATTGCCGGGGAAGGACGAGCCGCCGCGCGCCTCCAGCCGGGTGACGTCGCCGCCCTCCTCGTCGGCGGCCACCAGCACGTCCGGCCGTACCGCCCGCAACTGAGCGGTCAGAGCGGTGAGCTGCTCGGCCGATTCGATGTTCCGGGAGAACACCGCGACCGCGCCGAGCCCTTCGGCGAGCTGGCGCAGCACCCACTCGGGGGCGCTGATGCCGACGAAGCCGGGCTGGAGGACGGTGAGCGCGTCACGGGTGACGGAGGGGTCTGCCGGGCCACCGGGCTCGGGAGAAGCGTCCGCGGTGCTGTCGACGGAAATGACGGTCATCCCTTCACCGCCCCGGCCGTCAGACCGGAGGCCACCTTGCGCTGGACGAACAGGAAGAAGATCACCACGGGCAGGGCGATGAGGATCGAGCCCGCCATCAGGGCCCCGTAGTCCGTGCCCCGCGTGGTGTTGAAGTCGAGCAGCCAGACGCTCAGCGTGTATTTGTCGTTGTCCTGGAGCAGGACATACGCGAACAGGTATTCGTTCCACGCCGTCATCAGCGCGTAGATGGAGGCGGCGACCAGCCCCGGCGCGAGCAGCGGCAGGATGACCCGGCGGAAGGCGGACAGCTGGCTGCAGCCGTCGACCATCGCCGACTCCTCCAGCTCCTTGGGGATGTTGACGATGAAGCCGCGCAGCATCCAGACCGAGAACGGGAGCGTGGTGGCGGAGTAGACGGCGATGACGCCCCAGTACTGGTTGAGCCCGCCGGCCTTGTTCAGCTGGATGTAGATCGGGATCAGCATCGAGGTGGCCGGGACCAGCTGGACCACCAGCAGGGTGATCATCAGCGCGCGCTTGCCCCAGAAGTGGAACCGGCCGATGGCGTAGGCGGCCAGCAGGCCGATGCCGATGGCGATGACCACCGAGAAGACCGAGATGATCACGCTGCTCTTGGCGTTGTTCCAGAAGTTGGGCATGGCCATCGCCCGGCGGAACTGCGCCAGGGTGAGCGAACTCGGGTAGAGCTTCTGGTGGAAGCTGAGGATCTCGTCGCTCGGACGGAGCGCGGTGATGATCATCCAGTACACCGGGAAGCCCATGATCACGGCGGTGATCAGACCGAGCACGTTCCAGCCGGCCCGGCGCTTCTTCGGGGTGGTGTAGACCTGCCTGGCCGCGGGCGTCTCGGCGACGGTCGCGGGGCCGGTCTGGGCGGCGATGCTCACTCGACCTCTCCGATCTTCAGCAGCTGGCGCAGGTAGTAGACGGCGACTCCGGACAGCAGCAGCACGGTGATGACCGAGATGGCCGCTCCCCGGCTGAAGGAGTTGACCGTGAACGCCTGGGTGTAGGAGTAGAGGCCGAGGAGCTGGTAGTCCTGCTCGGGCTGGCCGTTGCGCATCAGCAGGATCTGGCCGAGGACGCCGAAGTCCCAGATCACCGACAGGGTGCTGGTCATCACGAAGACCGGCTTGATCACCGGGAAGGTCACAAACCGGAAGATACCGAATCCGCGGGCGCCGTCGATCCGCGCCGCCTCCTCCAACTCCTTGGGGACCTGGGTGAGCGCCGCGTGCAGGCTGATCGCGATGAAGGGGATGGCGCCCCAGATCACCAGCCCGGCGATGATCGCCATACCGGTGGTCGGATCGAGGAACCAGTTGTGCCGGGTGTAGTCGATACCGGGCAGCCGGGTGAGCATCTGGTCGACCAGGCCGTAGTCGGAGTCGAACATGAACTTGAAGATCGAGGTCGCGACCAGCAGCGGCATCGCCCACACCGCGATCATCACCGAACTCATCGTGACCCGGACCCAGTTGGACACCTTCGTCATCAGCAGCGCGATCAGCAGGCCCAGGCCCATGGTGCCGACCACGCAGACGATCACGAAGACCACCGTACGGAGCACCACCGACCAGAACACGCCGTCGCCGAGCACCGAGCTGTACTGGTCGAAGCCGACCCAGGGCGGCGATATGCCCATCCACAGGTTGTTGCGGCGCTCGTCCTGGAAGGACAGCACGATGGTGTCGACCAGCGGATAGCCGAGGACCGCGACCATGACCAGCAGCGCGGGGGCGATCAGCAGATACGGCAGCGATCTGCCGCGCCGATTGCGTGGGCCGGTGCGGCGGGCGCCGGTCAGGGCGGGCCGGTGCGAGGCCGGCGGCGGGTTCAACGGGCGGCCCCCCACCACCTGTTCATGCGTGTCGGCGGCACTCATCTGCGCTGACCTTTCCTTCGGTGTCCATGCCGGTACTCAAGTCCGGTGTCCCGGCCGGGATGCCTGCCGGTGTCCCCGCGGGCGTTCCGGCCGGTGTCCGGTGCCGGCATCCCGGCCTGCGTTCCGGCCGGGATGCCGGGGCGGGCGGCCCGCTCGCGCGGACCGCCCTCCCGATGGCTGTCGCCGGATCAGCCGGCGGTGTTGATCAGCGAGTTGATCTTGGCGTCGGCTTCCTTGGTGGCGTCCGCGACGGACTTGCCCTTCAGGATGTCGAGCAGCATCGTCTTGAGGACACCCTGCTTCTCGATCGAGGCCCAGCCGGGCGCGATCGGGGTGAACCAGGCGTCGGGCACCGCGTTGGCGGCAGCGGCGGTGGCCGGGTCCGCCTTCATCGGCTCCAGCTGCTTGGTGTTGTTCGGCAGCGTCGCCTTGGTGACGAGGATGGCCTCGTTCTTCTCGCTGGTGTAGTCGGCGATGAACTCCTTGGCCAGGTCCTGCACCTTGGACTTGCTGATCACCGCGAGGTCGGAGCCGCCGATGAAGGACGGCAGCGCCTTGCCGTTGGGGCCGGGCATGGTGGCCGTCTTGAAGGCGTCCTTGAGCTTGGCGTTGCCGGCCGGCGGGGTCACGATGGCGCCGGCCTCCCAGCCGTTGCCGTAGAGCAGGCCGACCTTGGACTGCGCCGCGATGGCGTCCTGGTCCTGCTCGTCCTTGGTCTGGTCGCCGTGGTTGTACTTCTTGACCAGGTCGATGTAGTGCTGGATGCCCTGCTGCGCCTGCGGGGTCTCCAGGCTGGCGGTCCACTTGGTGCCGTCGGTGGTGGCGATGGCGCCGCCGTACGCCTTCACGTACGACATGGCCGCGTACCAGTACTGGCCCGGCAGGTAGAGCGGCGAGTAGGTCTTGTCGGCGCCCTTCTTGGCCTCGACCTTGTCCAGGGCGGCGGTCAGCGCGTCCTCGGTGGCCGGGAAGGTGTCCGAGCCGGTGGCGGCCTTGAAGTCGACGGCGTTGTAGATCGCGACACGGGCACCGGCGTAGTAGGGCACGCAGAAGAGCTTGCCCTGGTAGGTGCAGGTGTCCTCCAGGCCCTTGATCCAGGTGTCGGAGTTGGCGAACTGCTTCTTGTCCACCTGGGCGAGGGCGCCGTTGAGGATGTAGGTCTGGGTCTCGGTGTTGCCGAGCTCGACCACGTCGGGGGCGCTGGAGCCGGACAGCGCGGCGTCCAGCTTCTGTACCTTGTCGCTCCACTGCTGGTACTGGATCTTGAGGTCGACCTTGGGGTACTTCGCCTTGAACTGAGCGGTGGTGTCCTTGACCAGTTCGGGCCAGGTGCTCTGGGATTCCGCCATCAGCCAGACGGTCACCGTGCCGGTGCGGTCGGCCGGATTGGCCGCGGCCTTGTCGTCCTTCTTGTCCGACCCACAGGCCGCAACAGCAACGAACATGGTCGCGACGCCGATTGCCGCGATGAGCTTGCGCTTCACGCCACCCTCCTCAAGGATGATGCCCCAAAACTCCCCCCACCGCCCGAAATGCCGGTCGCTGCGAGACACGAAGGCCGCGTCCAGCTCGTGGGTCTGGGATTGGTCTTTAATGGTTTAGACCAGTACCCGGAGCTTGGCCTAGACCTTTAGGGGTGTCAAGGGTGTATAAGAACACCCGTCGGGTCTGTTATCGGACCGACACCTGAGGGGGATCAGCCACCTACCGCTTCCCTCCGCCACTACCGCCCATGTCACGATGTGAGCCGCTATCAACGGAGGAGCCGGTGACGGCAGCACGACAGCAGTCGGGAGTACACGTCATGGACAGCGACGGGGGCACGGCGACGGAGGCCACCGCGAGCGGCGCCGCGGGCCGGACCGCCCGCGTGCCCAAGTACTACCGGCTCAAGCGCCACCTGCTGGACATTACCCAGACAATGCCGCCCGGTACCCCCGTTCCACCAGAACGCACGCTGGCCACGGAGTTCGACACCTCGCGCACCACCGTCCGGCAGGCGCTGCAGGAACTCGTGGTCGAGGGCCGGCTGGAACGCATCCAGGGCAAGGGCACCTTCGTGGCCAAGCCCAAGGTCTCCCAGGCGCTCCAGCTCACCTCCTACACGGAGGACATGCGGGCACAGGGCCTCGAACCCACCTCCCAGCTGCTGGACATCGGCTACATCACCGCCGACGACCGGCTCGCCGAACTGCTCGACATGAAGGCCGGCGGCCGGGTGCTGCGCATCGAGCGGCTGCGGCTGGCCAACAGCGAGCCGATGGCCATAGAGACCACTCACCTGTCCGCCAAGCGCTTCCCCGCGCTGCGCCGCAGCCTGGCCAAGTACACCTCGCTGTACACCGCGCTGGCCGAGGTCTACGACGTGCGCCTGGCCGAGGCGGAGGAGACCATCGAGACCTCACTGGCCACCCCGCGCGAGGCCGGCCTGCTCGGCACCGACGTGGGCCTGCCGATGCTGATGCTCTCCCGGCACTCGATCGACACCACGGGCGAACCGGTCGAATGGGTACGGTCGGTGTACCGCGGCGACCGCTACAAGTTCGTGGCGAGGCTGAGCCGGCCCATCGACTGACCGGCCCCGCGACCGGCGCGCGCATCTCAGTCGGGTGAGATGCGTGCACACCTGGTGACGTGCGCCGCTCCCCTCCCCTAGATTCCCGGCAGTCACAGTCGTCGCGCAAGGGGACGGGAGCCGCACCCATGTCGGATCAACCGGATCTACCGAGCCAGAAGTCCGCAACACCACCGAATCCGCCCGGCTTACCGGCCCGACCACCGGTCGTCACCGCCGCCCGGGTCCTCGTCGGGCTCTGCCTGCTGGTCCCGTTCGTCGCCCTGCTGTGGGTGAACTCCTACGCCCGGCTGACGCCCCGGTTCATCGGGATCCCGTTCTTCTACTGGTACCAGATGCTCTGGGTGCCGCTGACCGCGGCGCTCACCTACGCCGCGTATGTGCTGGTACGGCGTGAGCAGCGGACCCGCGAGGCGGGTGAGGTCCGGTGAAGGACGGAGTGAACGGCGTCGCGCTCGGCGTCTGCGTGTTCTTCTTCCTCGCCGTCACGGTGCTCGGCTTCCTCGCCTCCCGCTGGCGGCGCGCCGAGAACGCCCTGCACCTGGACGAATGGGGCCTGGGCGGCCGGAGCTTCGGCACCTGGGTCACCTGGTTCCTGCTGGGCGGCGACCTCTACACCGCCTACACCTTCGTCGCCGTGCCCGCCGCGATCTACGGCGCGGGCGCGGCCGGCTTCTTCGCGGTGCCGTACACGATCATCACCTACCCGCTGGTCTTCCTCTTCCTGCCGCGGCTGTGGTCGGTGTCCCACCGGCACGGCTATGTGACCTCCTCGGACTTCATCCGCGGGCGGTTCGGCTCCAAGAGCCTGTCGGTGGCGATGGCGATCACCGGCATCATCGCCACCATGCCGTACATCGCCCTCCAACTCGTCGGCATCCAGGCGGTGCTCGACGTGATGGGGGTGGGCGGCGGCGACTCGGCCAACTGGTTCGTGAAGGATCTGCCGCTGCTGATCGCCTTCGGCGTGCTGGCCGCCTTCACCTACTCCTCGGGACTGCGGGCCCCGGCCCTGATCGCCTTCGTCAAGGACGCGCTGATCTACATCGTCATAGTGGTGGCGATCATCTACATCCCCTACAAACTGGGCGGGTTCGACTCCATCTTCAACAAGGCGGACGCCGCCTACAAGATGACCAACCCGGCCACCGGTAAACCGCGCGGCTCGCTGGTGAGCGCGCCGCAGGCCCAATGGGCCTATGCCACGCTCGCGTTGGGCTCGGCGATGGCGTTGTTCCTGTACCCGCACTCGGTGACCGCGGTGCTGTCGGGCAAGAGCCGTGACACCATCCGCCGCAACACCACCATCCTGCCGCTGTACTCGCTGATGCTGGGCCTGCTGGCGATGCTGGGCTTCATGGCCATCGCGGCCGGCGTCGGCAAGGGGATCAAGGGCTACAACGCCCAACTGGCCATCCCGCAGCTCTTCGAGAACATGTTCCCGTCCTGGTTCGCCGGAGTGGCGTTCGCCGCGATCGCCATCGGGGCGCTGGTGCCGGCCGCGATCATGTCCATCGCGGCGGCCAACCTCTTCACCCGCAACATCTACAAGGACCTGTTCAAACCCGACGCCACCGCGGCGCAGGAGACCAAGGTGTCCAAACTGGTCTCGCTGGTGGTCAAGGTCGGCGCGCTCGCGTTCGTGCTCACCATGGACAAGACGGTCGCGATCAACTTCCAGCTGCTGGGCGGTATCTGGATCCTCCAGACCGTCCCGGCGATAGTCGGCGGCCTCTTCACCCGCTGGTTCCACCGCTGGGCGCTGCTGGCCGGCTGGGCGGCCGGCATGGCCTACGGCACCTGGAAGGCCTATCAGCAAGCCAGCCCGACCCAGGCCCACTTCGGTGGCAACTCGGCCAACATCCCGGGCATCGGCCGCCTCGGCTACATCGGTCTGACCGCCTTCGTCCTGAACATCGTGCTCGCGGCGGTGCTCACCCTGGTCCTCCGCGCGGCCAAGGCCCCCGAGGGCCTCGACGAGACCACCCGGGCCGACTACCTCGCCGACCCCCGGCCCAGTGCCGATCCCACCGAGCCCGGCATCACCCCGGGCCTCCCGGAACCGGCGGGCGCGTAACGGTGCCGCCGCGGCCCGGGGCGCATCGCCCCGGGCCGCGGCCGGCCACCCAAGCATCCTGAGCCCGTCCAGGGCCGCCTCCCAGCGCTGACGGGGGTCATGCGAGAGCAGCGCGACACAACATATGGGCCCGCGCTGTTCCGGCAGCACTACATGTATGCTCAAGCCCGCTGCCCGCAGGGGAAGCCGGTGCGAATCCGGCGCTGCCCCGCAACGGTGAGCGGCCGCGCGCCAGCGCCCCCGCACAGCCCGATCGCCTGCCGGCGGCACGCTCGTACCGCGCCCGTAGCGGCCCGAGCACTCGTCCGGGCCTCGCGGATTGGGCCGGCGGACGCGGTACGGCATGCCCGCGCGGCCCGGGAAGGGACGCGGCGCCGACCGCCCCCGCACCCTCCCCGCGCGGCTGCCGCGTCCCAGGGAGAGAGCATCACCGTGACCATCGCGCCCGAACACCCAGCAGCAGCCGCCACCGGCCCCGTACGGCCCCGCGGACCGGAACCGGACGACGGGCCCGGCACCCGGCTGCTGCGGCTTCTCACGGCGCTCACCGCGGACCTCCCCGACACCGACGCCGACCGGGTGGCCGCCGCCGCGCTGCGCGGCCGCAACGCCGCCTCGGACGAGGCCGAGCTGCGCTCGCTGGCCACCGAGGCCGCGGCCGGGCTCATCTCCGACGACCCGGCCTACTCGCGGCTCGCCGCCCGCCTGCTGACCCGTACCATCGCCGCCGAGGCGGCCGGCCAGGGCGCGGTGTCCTTCTCCGCCTCGATCGCGGTCGGCCACCGCGAGGGACTGATCGCCGACCGCACCGCGCGGTTCGTGACCCTGCACGCGGCCGGGCTGGACGCGCTGGTCGAGCGGGCGCTCGCCGACGGCGCCGACGACCGCTTCGGCTACTTCGGGCTGCGCACCCTGCACAGCCGCTATCTGCTGCGGCACCCGATCACCCGGCAGGTGATCGAGACCCCGCAGCACTTCATGCTGCGGGTGGCCGCCGGGCTCGCCGGGGACGACTCCGCCGCCGCGCTGGACGAAGTGGCCTCGCTCTACCGGCTGATGAGCGCCCTGGACTACCTGCCCAGCTCCCCCACCCTTTTCAACTCCGGTACCCGGCACCCGCAGATGTCCTCCTGCTACCTGCTGGACTCCCCGCTGGACGAACTCGACTCGATCTACGACCGCTACCACCAGGTGGCGAGGCTGTCCAAGCACGCCGGCGGCATCGGTCTGCCCTACTCCCGGGTGCGCGCCCGCGGTTCGCTGATCCGCGGCACCAACGGGCACTCCAACGGCATCGTGCCGTTCCTGAAGACGCTCGACGCGTCAGTGGCCGCCGTCAATCAGGGCGGCCGCCGCAAGGGCGCGGCGGCGGTCTATCTGGAGACCTGGCACGCCGACATCGAGGAGTTCCTGGAGCTGCGGGACAACACCGGCGAGGACGCCCGCCGCACCCACAACCTCAATCTGGCCCACTGGGTGCCGGACGAGTTCATGAGGAGGGTCGAGGCGGACGGCTCCTGGTCGCTGTTCTCGCCCGCCGACGTGCCGGAACTGGTCGACCTGTGGGGCGCCGACTTCGACGCGGCCTATCACCGCGCGGAGGCGGCGGGTCTGGCGGTGCGCACCATCGCCGCACGGGAGCTGTACGGCCGGATGATGCGTACGCTCGCCCAGACCGGCCAGGGCTGGATGACCTTCAAGGACGCCGCCAACCGCACCGCCAACCAGACCGCGCTGCCCGGCCACACCGTGCACTCCTCCAACCTGTGCACCGAGATCCTCGAAGTCACCGACGACGACGAGACCGCCGTGTGCAACCTCGGCTCGGTCAACCTCGGCGCGTTCGTCACGCCGGGCGCCCCGGACGGGGACATGGACTGGCGGCGGCTGGACGAGACGGTCCGCACCGCCGTGACCTTCCTGGACCGGGTGGTGGACATCAACTTCTACCCGACCGAGCAGGCCGGCCGCTCCAACGCCAAATGGCGCCCGGTGGGCCTGGGCGTGATGGGCCTGCAGGACGTGTTCTTCAAGCTGCGGCTGCCCTTCGACTCCGCCGAGGCCAGGGCGCTGTCCACCCGGATCGCCGAGCGGGTGATGCTCGCCGCCTACGAGGCGTCCTGCGACCTCGCCGAGCGCGACGGGCCGCTGCCGGCCTGGGACAGGACGCGTACCGCGGCCGGGGTGCTGCACCCCGACCATTTCGGGGTGGACTTCCACTGGCCCGAGCGGTGGGCCGCGCTGCGGGAGCGGGTGGCGGCCACCGGGATGCGCAACGCGCTGCTGCTGGCCATCGCCCCGACCGCCACCATCGCGTCCATCGCGGGCGCTTACGAGTGCATCGAGCCGCAGGTCTCCAACCTCTTCAAGCGCGAGACGCTCTCCGGCGAGTTCCTCCAGGTCAACTCCTACCTGGTGGCCGAGCTCAAGCAGCTCGGGGTGTGGGACGCGCAGTCCCGTGAGGCCCTGCGCGAGGCCAACGGCTCGGTCCAGGGCTTCGGTTGGATCCCGGCCGGGGTACGCGAGCTGTACCGCACCGCCTGGGAGATCCCGCAGCGCGGCCTGATCGACATGGCGGCGGCCCGTACGCCGTTCCTCGACCAGAGCCAGTCGCTGAACCTGTTCCTGGAGACGCCGACCATCGGCAAGCTCAGCTCGATGTACGCCTACGCCTGGAAGCAGGGCCTGAAGACCACCTACTATCTGCGGTCCCGCCCGGCCACCCGGATCGCCCGCGCCGCCCAGGCGGCACCCGTCCCCGTCCCGGTGGTCCCCGATCCCGACGCGGTCGCCTGCTCCCTGGAGAACCCCGAATCCTGCGAGGCATGCCAGTAATGACCAGCACCGTCCCCACCGACGCGACCGCCGTCACGGCCACCACCACGGGCACCACGCCCGCCCCCGCGGTCCGCAAGAACCTGCTCGACCCCGGCTTCGAACTGACCCTGCGCCCGATGCGCTACCCCGACTTCTACGAGCGCTACCGCGACGCCATCAAGAACACCTGGACGGTGGAGGAGGTCGACCTCCACTCCGACGTCGCGGACCTTGCCAAACTCACCGCCGCCGAGCAGCACTTGATCGGCCGGCTGGTGGCCTTCTTCGCCACCGGCGACTCGATCGTGTCCAACAACCTGGTGCTCACCCTCTATCGGCACATCAACTCCCCCGAAGCGCGCCTGTATCTGTCGCGGCAGCTGTTCGAGGAGGCCGTGCACGTCCAGTTCTATCTGACGCTGCTGGACACCTATCTGCCCGATCCGGAGGACCGCACGGCGGCCTTCGCCGCGGTCGAGAACATCCCGTCCATCCGGGAGAAGGCGCAGTTCTGCTTCCGCTGGATGGACTCGGTGGAGAACATCGGCCGGCTCGACACCCGAGCCGACCGCCGCCGCTTCCTGCTCAACCTGATCTGCTTCGCGGCCTGTATCGAGGGCCTGTTCTTCTACGGTGCCTTCGCCTATGTCTACTGGTTCCGCTCCCGGGGGCTGCTGCACGGCCTGGCGACCGGCACCAACTGGGTGTTCCGCGACGAGACGATGCATATGAGCTTCGCCTTCGAGGTGGTCGACACCGTACGCAAGGAGGAACCGGACCTGTTCGACGAGGAGTTGCGGGAGCAGGTCACCGACATGCTGCGCGAAGCCGTCGAGGCGGAGCTCCAGTTCGGCCGGGACCTGTGCGGGGACGGGCTGCCGGGGATGAACACCGAGTCGATGCGCGCGTATCTGGAGTGCGTGGCCGACCAGCGGCTGGTCCGGCTGGGCTTCGCCCCGGTGTACGGCTCCCAGAACCCCTTCTCCTTCATGGAGTTGCAGGGGGTCCAGGAGCTGACGAACTTCTTCGAGCGGCGCCCGTCGGCCTATCAGGTCGCCGTCGAGGGCTCGGTGGCCCTCGACGAGGACTTCTAGCCGGCGGCGACCGCGACGGCCTGCTGCCCCGACGACCTGACGACCTGATGTGACCGTCCCGGACGACCGGGCCCGGGCCGGGGGCCCGGCTCAGTCGTTCGGGACGGTCTCGAACTTCGGGGTCGCCTCGGCCATCTGCTGCATGACGTCCTTACGTTCCCGCTTGGACAGCCGGTCGATGTAGAGGCGGCCGTAGAGGTGGTCGGTCTCGTGCTGGAGGCAGCGGGCGAAGTAGCCCCGGCCGTGCACCCGGACCGGGTTGCCCTGCGGGTCCTGGCCGCGCACCACCGCGTAGTCCGGGCGGGCCAGTTCCATATAGGCACCGGGCACCGACAGGCAGCCCTCGTTGGAGTCGTCCAAGTGCCGCTGCTCGGCGGGCAGTTCCTCCAGCACGGGGTTGCAGATCGCGCCGACGTGCCGCTCGTTGTCGTCGTCGGGGCAGTCGTAGACGAAGACCTTGAGGCTCACGCCGATCTGGTTGGCCGCCAGGCCCACGCCCTCGGCGGCCCGCTGCGAGGCGAACATGTCGTCGATCAGCGCGGCCAGCTCGTCGTCGAAGGAGGTGACGTCCGCACACTCACGGTGCAGTACGGGATTGCCGACCACCGTGATCGGACGTACCGTCCCGCGCTCGCGGTGCGCCTGCTCGCGCGCCTCGGCGTCCGTGACGTCGTCGAGGAACTCCTGGCCGTGCTCGGTCTGCTGCTGGGACATCTCCGCCGTACGCCTTCCGGGAACCGTGAACGATCCTCCCAAGGGTACGGGGCGCGGCAAGAGGGCGGCACCTGAACAAGGACGGGGCTGCTTGCTCAGCAGACTTCTTCGAGGTCCCGCCAGTCCCGGGTGTCCGGGCTGTCCGCCACCCAGCCGTCCAGCAGGCCGTGCACCAGCGGGGCGGGCGCGGCGATACCGCATTCGCGCTCCGGGGACCAGGGGACGTCCTCGGTGCCGGGGCTGAGATGGCTCAGGTGGCCGGGGTGGCCGGGTTCGCCCTGGTCGTGCGGGTCGCGGGTGGTGGCCGAGCCGTCGTCGGTGGGCATCCGGCTCTCCGAGCAGGTGCGGCACAGCAATCGCACCGACGACGACCAGTCCTCGGCGGCGTATCCGGCCTCGGCGGCCAGCCGCTCCAGCGCGTTGCGGTCGGCCTCGCTGGCGGCTTCGAGCAGCACCAGCCATGTCGGCACCGGGGAGGGCGCCCACAGCTCGATCTCGTCGAAGACCGGGTAGACGGCGCCGCCCTCCCCCTCGTCGGTGGCTCTCTCGCCGTGCGGCACCCCGTCGTGCAGGACGACCTCGCCCCAGCGGCGGCCGGAGGACGGCAGCGGGATGGACAGCACCTCGATCCGGGCCGGGTCGAGCCTGCGGCCCCAGACCACCTCGGCCTCACCCTCCGGGGACAGCCGTACGGCGGCGCTGCCCAGCGGCATCCGGACCGACTCCTCGCCGGTGTGCACCGAGGTGCCGGCCGGCATCCGCATGCCGTAGGCCTGCCAGGAGCGGCGGGCCAGCGGCCAGTCCTGCAGCGCGGTCGCGGCGATGCCCAGATTCCACCAGTCCGGGGCGCCGACCGGCCGGTCCAGCAGCGCGACGGCCCGCAGGCCCGCGATCCGGGCCTGGGTCCAGTCGTGCCGGAACTTGTGCAGCAGCGCCAGGTTGTACCAGGACTCCGACAGCCACGGCTCCAGGTCGGCGGCCCGGGTCAGCAGGGCGCCGGCGTCCTCGTAACGGCCGTCGTCGATCAGCGAGAACGCCCGGTCAGTGGCCTGACGCCAGGTCGGCGACGGCCGGTGCCGCACTCTTCCGAAGATCTTCAACGTCGTTTCCCGCCTGCCCGCTCAGCCGATCACTGCCAGGACGTCGCCTTCCCGCACCACGATCTCGTCCCCCCGTACGGCCTTCCGCGCAACCCCGTACGACACCAACCTTGCACACTTTGGCCCCGGTCTCAGCCTGGCCCGGTGCGGTCCGCCGCTCGCCGTTGAGTGCACGGTCCTCACCTGGTCTCCTTGCCATCCCCACCGGCATCCAACCATGTCCAGGTCGGAGGGTGCGGGGGCGCCCACCCGGGCAGGGGAGGGCGCCGGCACTCACCCGAACGGGTGAGGTAGGGGTACGTCGGGGGACGGATCAGGTGGCGGTGGGCGCCTCGGTGAACGCACCCGCCTCGGGCACGGACTCGCCGGAGCGGATCAGCTCGATCCGCATCATCACCTTCGAGCGCAGGTCGCTGGGCACGTCGTCGGAGCCGCAGCACCGCTTGACCAGCTTCTTCACCGCCTGCTCCAGCCCGTACTTCTCCAAGCAGGGGTGGCACTCCTCGAAGTGCTCCTTGAACTTGGTGCAGGCGTCCGCGGACATCTCGTCGTCGAGATACTCATAGAGGTGGTCGAGCACCTCGGAGCAGTCCGTCTCATGTGCGTGGCCGCAACTCATGAATCCGCGCCCTTCTGATCTCCCGCGCCCGCGGGGACGAGCCCGCGGTCCCGGGCGTAGTCCTCCAGCAGCTCGCGCAACTGGCGACGCCCGCGATGCAGCCTGGACATCACCGTCCCGATGGGTGTTCCCATGATGTCCGCGATCTCCTTGTAGGCAAAGCCCTCGACATCCGCGAGGTAGACCGCGATGCGGAACTCCTCCGGGATCGCCTGGAGCGCGGACTTCACGTCCGAGTCGGGCAGGTGGTCCAGCGCCTGCGACTCCGCGGACCGCAGACCGGTCGACATGTGCGACTCGGCGCGGGCCAGCTGCCAGTCCTCGATCTCCTCCGACCCGCTGCGCAGCGGCTCGCGCTGCTTCTTGCGGTAGGAGTTGATGAAGCTGTTGGTGAGGATGCGGTAGAGCCAGGCCTTCAGGTTCGTGCCCTCGCGGAACTGGTGGAAGGACGCGTACGCCTTCGCGTACGTTTCCTGCACCAGGTCCTCCGCGTCGGCCGGATTGCGGGTCATCCGCAGCGCGGCCGAGTACATCTGGTCGAGGAAGCTCAAAGCGTCCCGCTCGAAGCGCTCGCTGCGCTCCGACTCGCTCTCTCGTGCCGCCTGACCGGACGCACCCGCGGTTTCCGCCGTGCTGTCGTCGGTGCCGGTGACCGGACCCACCTCCTCAGAAACGCCAGCGCGTCCCAAAGTGGACACGCTCGTCTGGGAGGATATTGCACCGGGGATGGGCACGCCCGATGCGGCCTTGCCGTCGTCCTTGTTGGACCACTGGGTCCAGTCCAGGTACGGCACGGCTACGCCCGACTGCGCGGTGCCCTGCGCGCTCGGCCGGCATGCGGCTGAAACCATGCGGCTGCCTCTCCTCACACCCCGTGTCGATCCTGTCGACACCCATAACGCAAGGGATGCGGCCGTCATTCCCGGGCATAAGCGGGCCGCCGGCCGGCCGGATCAGCCCGCCGCCGCGCCGCCCAGGCCGAGGCCGGCCAGCCAGCGCGTGACGATCCCGGTGAGCTGCGTGAGTGCGGCCTCCTGGGTGAGCGGTGCGCGCTTGGGGACGGCGAAGGCGTGGTCGCCGTAGGGGACCGGGCTGGGATTGTGCGGCGGCGGGAATTCATTGGGGCGGCCGAAGGGGTCGTGGGCGCCCTGGACGACGAGCAGCGGGCAGGCGCCGGCGGCCAGCGCCAGCTCGTCCAGCCGGGACTTCTCCGGCCGGCCCGGCGGGTGCAGCGGAAAGGCCAGCGCGAGGACGGCCGCGGCGCCCAGCGCCCCCGCCGTACGGCAGGCGACCCGGGCCCCGGCGCTGCGCCCACCTGCGACGACGGGCAGCCCCGGCTCGGCCAGGGCGGGCCACAGCGCGCTCCAGCCGGCGTCCAGCGTCTTCGGCGCCGGGGCCAGCCGCTTGCCCGCCACCCGCCAGGGCTGCTCCACCAGCGCCACCGTCACCCCGTGCTCCGGCAGACCGGCCGCCAGCGCCGCCAGGTCCCGAGCCTCGACGCCGCCGCCGGCGCCGTGCCCGAGCGCCAGCACACTGCGGGCCGCGCCCGACTCGTACCAGCTGATCCGGGCCTTGCCGCTCGGGGTGTCGACGAGGCGCCGCTCGGGTTCCCGCTCCGGTTGCCGCATCAGAACAGTGTCTCCTCCTCGGGCGCCGCCAGCTCCTCGACCAGCTCCGGCCCGTTGTTGCGTACGCTGCTGACCGCCGTACCGACCGGGAAGGCCCGCAGCAGGCCGGTGGGCGGCGCCGCCAGCAGTTCCCGGAGTTCGTCCGGCTCGGTGGTGGCCGGATCGAGCCAGGCCGACCACCGGTCCCGGGTGAGCATGAGCGGCATCCTCGGGTGGATTTCGGCCAGTGAGCGCGGTCCCTGCCCCTGGTAGCCGGCGAGGTCGCCGGTCTCGGCGGCGGTGGTGATCACCGTGCAGGTGCTCCACCAGGCCCGCGGGTGGTCGTCCGGCAGATTCCGGTCCCGCCAGAACTCGTACAGCCCGGCCATCGCGAACACCGATCCGTCGGCGGGGGTGACGAAGTACGGCTGCTTGCGGGGCCGCTTCTTCTTCCCCTCCTCCTCCAGCCGGCGCTCCTGCTCACCGGTGACCCACTCGTAGTAGCCGTCGGCGGGTATCAGGCAGCGGCGGGCGGTCAGCGCGCGGCGGAAGGACGGCTTCTCGTGCACCGTCTCGGCCCGCGCGTTGATCAGCCGGGCGGCGCCCTCGGGGTTCTTCGCCCAGGACGGGACGAGCCCCCAGCGCAGCACCCGCAGCTGCCGTACCGGTTCCGGGGAACCGGAGTCCCGCACCGGACGGTCCAGTACGGCGAGGACCTCTTTCGTCGGGGCGACGTTCCAGTCCGGGGCCACGGTCTCGGTGGGATCCCACTTCCCGACCTCGAAGAGGTCCACGAGATCATCGGGTTTCCGGCTCGCCGCGTATCGACCGCACATGGCTGCCACACTGCCACGACCGCGGCCCGAAACCGAAGTCCCCCCGGAAAATGGCGGCTTCGGCGCCCTCGTGGACGCATCCGAAGAACGCACAGGAAGCAGAGGAACGATCGCCGTATGAACGTCGCGAGCATCACCGAGATGTGGGACCGCCTGACCGGCAGCCAGCCCGACCCGTCGCGCTGGCTGGTCGTCGCGACCGCCCTGCTCGCGCTCGCCGCGGTGCTGACCCGGAGCGTGTGGCGGATCGTCCGCAACGCGGTGACCATCGCGCACGAGGGCGGCCACGGTCTGGTGGCGCTGCTCAGCGGCCGCCGGCTGGACGGTATACGACTGCACTCGGACACCTCGGGCCTGACCGTCTCGCGCGGCAAGCCGCACGGCCCCGGCATGGTGCTGACCGCGGCGGCCGGCTACACGGCGCCGCCGCTGCTGGGCCTGGCGGGCGCCGCCCTGCTGGCCGCCGGGCACATCACCGCGCTGCTGTGGGGGGCGACCGCGCTGCTGCTGGTCATGCTGGTGATGATCCGCAACGCGTACGGCGCGCTGACCGTGGTGATCACCGCGGCGCTGTTCCTGCTGGTGTCCTGGCTGACCGAGGCGCAGGTGCAGGCCGCCTTCGCCTATCTGGTGGTGTGGTTCCTGCTGGCCGGCGGCTCGCGGCCGGTGGCCGAGCTGCAGCGCAGCAGGCGGCGGGACCGCAGCGGCACCTCGGACGCCGACCAGCTGGCCCGGCTCACCCGCACCCCGGCCGCGCTGTGGATGCTGCTCTTCTACGCGACAGCGCTGTTCTCCCTGGTCGGCGGCGCCCGCTGGCTGCTGCTGCGGTGAAGCGGGCGGCGGCCGGGAGGGTCAGGAGTGACGCAGTAGCTCCGGCATCCGTTTTCCAGCAGGTTTCGCCGGATTCGCCGACTTATCTCCCTGTACCGCAGCCACTACGCTTGGGCCTCATGACCGACCGCACCGAGCAACCCGACCTCTGGCGTGCCCCGAGCGCGCCCGGCGCCGTGGACGCCACCGTCACGGTGCCCGGCTCGAAGTCGGTGACCAACCGCGCCCTCGTGCTCGCCGCCCTGTCCACCGAACCCGGCTGGGTGCGCCGGCCGCTGCGCAGCCGCGACACGATCCTGATGGCCGAGGCGCTGTGCTCGATGGGCGCGCAGATCGACGAGGTGGTGAACCCGGCCGGCGGCGAGGCCTGGCGGATCATCCCGGCCGGACTGCACGGCCCGGCCACCGTGGACGTCGGCAACGCCGGCACCGTGATGCGCTTCCTGCCGCCGGTCGCGGCGCTCGCCGACGGCCCCGTCCGCTTCGAGGGCGACGCGCGGGCCTCCGAGCGCCCGCTGCACGGCGTGATCGACGCGCTGCGCCAGCTCGGCACCCGGATCGACGACGAGGGCCG
Organism: Streptomyces polygonati; assembly: GCF_042650325.1. Taxonomy (NCBI): domain Bacteria; kingdom Bacillati; phylum Actinomycetota; class Actinomycetes; order Kitasatosporales; family Streptomycetaceae; genus Streptomyces; species Streptomyces polygonati. The sequence goes on from NZ_JBHSBB010000010.1 coordinate 233,803, forward strand.
CGGCGCGCTGCCGCTCACCGTGCACGGCGCCGGCTCGCTGACAGGCGGCGCGGTGGAGGTGGACGCGTCGTCCTCCTCGCAGTTCGTCAGCGGTCTGCTGCTGTCCGGACCGCGCTTCAACAAGGGGCTGGAGCTGCGGCACACCGGCCGTACGCTGCCGTCGCTGCCGCACATCCGGATGACCGTGGACATGCTGCGGATAGCGGGCGCCAAGGTGGACGCCCCGCAGGACGGCGGCACCCGCGATGTGTGGCGGGTCGCGCCCAGCGCGCTGCTCGGGCGTGATCTGACGGTGGAGCCCGATCTGTCCAACGCGGCGCCCTTCCTGGCCGCCGCGCTGGTCACCGGCGGCCGGGTCGTCATTCCCGGCTGGCCGCGCCGCACCACCCAGCCGGGCGACGCGCTGCGCGGTCTGTTCACGCTGATGGGCGGCTCCTGCGAACTCGACGACCGGGGGCTGACGCTGACCGGTTCGGGCAAGGTGCAGGCGATCACCGCCGATCTGCACGAGGTCGGCGAGCTGGCCCCGGTGATCGCCGCGGTCGCCGCGCTGGCCGACGGCGAGTCGGTGCTGTCCGGGATCGCGCACCTGCGGCTGCACGAGACGGACCGGCTGTCCGCGCTGGCCAAGGAGATCAACGGGCTCGGCGGCGACGTCACCGAGACCGAGGACGGCCTGCGGATCCGCCCGATGCCGCTGCACGGCGGCGTGTTCCACACCTATGAGGACCACCGGCTGGCCACCGCGGCGGCCGTACTGGGCCTGGTGGTCCCCGACATCGAAGTGGAGAACGTGGCGACGACCGCGAAGACCCTGCCCGACTTCCCCGAGCTGTGGACCGGCATGCTGGCCGGCTCCGACGGCATGTCCTGTACCGGAACGCGGGGCTGACCGCCCGTCATGCGCCGCTACGGCAAGAACCCCGACGAGGACGACATCCGGGTCCGGCCCAACACCAAGGGCAACCGGCCGCGTACCAGCATCCGGCCCAAGCACGAGGACGCCTCCGAGGGCATGGTGCTCACCGTGGACCGCGGCAGGCTGCACGTCCTGGTGGACGACCGCGAGGTCGTCGCCATGAAGGCCCGCGAACTGGGCCGCAAATCCGCGGTGGTGGGCGACCGGGTGGCGGTCGTCGGCGACCTGTCCGGCGCCAAGGACACGCTGGCCAGGGTGGTACGGGTCGAGGAGCGCTCATCGGTGCTGCGCCGTACGGCCGACGACACCGACCCGTTCGAGCGGGTGGTGGTCGCCAACGCCGACCAGCTGGCGATCGTCACCGCGCTGGCCGACCCCGAGCCCCGGCCGCGGATGATCGACCGCTGCCTGGTCGCCGCCTACGACGCCGGACTCACTCCGCTGCTGGTGCTCACCAAGTCCGATCTGGCCGCCGCGGAACCGCTGTTGGAGACCTACGGCGCGCTGGACCTGTCGTATGTGGTCACCAACCGGGACGACTTCCTGACCGGCGGGGTGGACCAGATCCGCGAGCGGCTCGCCGACAAGGTCACCGCCTTCGTCGGCCACAGCGGCGTCGGCAAGACCACCCTGGTCAACGCGCTCGTGGCGCGGCAGCGGACCACCGGCCAGGTCAACGCGGTGACCGGCCGGGGCCGGCACACCACCACCTCGGCGCTGGCGCTGCCGCTGCCCGGCAACTCGGGCTGGGTGATCGACACCCCCGGCGTACGGTCCTTCGGGCTGCACCACATCGACCCGTCCCGGGTCATCCAGGCGTTCCCCGATCTGGAGCCGGGCACCGAGGAGTGCCCGCGCGGCTGCACCCACGACGAGCCGGAGTGCGCGCTGGACGCCTGGGTGGCGGCCGGCCACGCCGAGCCGGCCCGGCTGGACTCGCTGCGGCGGCTGCTGGCGACGCGGGAGCGGCGCGAAGGGGACTGAGCGACCGGGAGACAATCGGGAGCCGACCGGGAGCGGGCGCGCACGACCGCGAGCACGGCGGCCGCCTCCCGTATCTGTGCCGTTTACGGGCATGCTGTGTGATGATCAGCAGCGCACAGTGCGCGGGGCACGACAGAACGAGCGGGAACGGAGGCACCCGATGGCCTGGCTCCTGGTGGTGGTCGCGGGCATCTTCGAGACAGGATTCGCGGTCTGCCTCAAGCTGTCCCACGGCTTCACCCGCCTGTGGCCGACCGTCGCCTTCTGCCTGTTCGCCCTCGGCTCCTTCGGCCTGCTCACCCTCTCGCTGAAGAAGCTCGACGTGGGCCCGGCCTACGCGGTCTGGACCGGTATCGGCGCGGCGGGCACGGCGATCTACGGCATGGCGTTCCTGGGCGACCTGGTCTCCACGCTGAAGCTGGTCTCGATCTCCCTGGTCATCGTCGGCGTCATCGGCCTCCAGATCTCCGGCTCCTCCCACTGACGCTGCCGCCGCCTACGCGGGCGGCAGGGCCAGCAAGCTCCGCACCAGCCGCGCCACCCTCAGGCACGCGGCCTCGTCGGAGGGGGCCGGGGCGACGACATAGGACAAGGTGAGGCGGATCGCGGCCTCGCAGGCCCAGGCGATGTCGTCCGGGCGCAGGCGCGGGAAGCCGCGGACGAGGGCGTCGACCGTACGGACGTGGAGGGCCGGCACCAGATCGGGGAGCGGCAGCCGGTCGCCGGGGCGGCCGGTGAGGGCGGCCCGGATCGGTGGGCTGCGGCGGGCGGACCGCAGGGTCCAGCCCGCGGCGGCGGCGAAGCACTCCCCCGGGTCACCGCCGTCCCGTGCGGCGAGGGCGATCGACCGCTCCACACCGATCAGATACGCCTGGGTCTCGCGCAGGATCAGCGCCCGGACCAGCCCGTCCTTGCTGCGGAACTCGTTGTAGAGGGTCTGCCGGGACACCCCGGCCGCCGCGGCCACCTCGACCATGCGGATCGCGGTCCACGGCCGGTCCGCGAGCGCGGCGAAGGCCGCGTCCAGCAGGGTCTCCCTGGTGGTAGGCATCGTCGCCTCCAACCCGCCACGCACCGCCGCGCCGTTCCGCGGCTGTCCGGAAAGAATTGACGCGGTGACCGGTGCTGTCAAGGCTTCGCGCGACCTGCGGACACGGCTGCGGACGGGCTGCGGACGGGCTGCGGACACGGGTACGAACGCGGGTACGAAGGCGGCTGCGGGCCCCGGTCCGGACGCCGATACGGCTGAGCGGCGGGCGTGGCCGATCGCTAGGGTTCGCCCTATGCCCGACGACATTCCTGATCACGCCGATCACGCCGATCACCCCGACTACCAGGACGACCTGCGGCTGGCCCACGCGCTGGCGGACGCCGCCGACGCCGCGACCATGGCCCGCTTCCAGGCACTCGACCTCAAGGTCGAGACCAAACCGGACCTGACACCGGTCAGCGAGGCCGACCGCGCCGCCGAGGAGCTGATCCGCGAGCGGCTCGGCCGGGCCCGGCCGCTCGACGCGGTGCTGGGCGAGGAGTACGGCAGCCGGGGCGACGGCGCGGCGCGCCGCTGGATCATCGACCCGATCGACGGCACCAAGAACTATGTGCGCGGGGTGCCGGTGTGGGCGACCCTGATCGCCTTGGCGGAGCGGGGCGCGGACGGCGACGAGGTGGTGGTCGGCGTAGTGTCCGCCCCCGCGCTGAACCGGCGCTGGTGGGCGGCCAAGGGCGCCGGCGCGTACACCGGGCGCGGTCTCACCTCGGCGAAGCGGCTGCGGGTGTCCGACGTCGGCCGGCTGGAGGACGCGTCGTTCGCGTACTCCTCGCTGGGCGGCTGGGAGGAGGAGGGCCGGCTGGACGGCTTCCTCGATCTGACCCGGGCGTGCTGGCGGACCCGCGGCTACGGGGATTTCTGGCCGTACATGATGGTCGCCGAGGGCTCGGTGGACCTCTGCGCCGAGCCCGAGCTGAGTGTGTGGGACATGGCGGCCAATGAGGTGATCGTCCGGGAGGCGGGCGGCCGTTTCACCTCGCTGGACGGGGCGCCGGGGCCGTTCGGCGCCAACGCGGGGGCCTCCAACGGACTGCTGCACGAGGAAATGCTGGGGTATCTGGGACGGGCGTGACGGGCGTACGCACCCGCTCGCGACGATCACACGCGCCGGTCGGACGCCTTGCGCGCTCTCTTGTCGGGGTCCAAGTGGCATGTGAACATGGGGATTGCCCCCGCTTGTGAACTTGTGAAGCCGTTCACGCGCGCACCGTCCACGGAAGGGCCGCCGTCAACGGCCGCCCGCCCAGGAGGTATCCCCACATGCTGGTTCGCGACGCCATGTCCTCGGTGGTCCTCACCGTCGGCCCCGCCCACACCCTCCGTCAGGCCGCGCGGTTGATGTCCGCCCGCCGGGTCGGGGCGGCGATCGTCCTCGATCCCGACACCTGCGGCCTCGGCATCCTCACCGAACGCGATGTCCTCGACGCCGTCGGCGCCGGGCTCGACCCGGACCGCGAACCCGTGCACGCCCACACCACGACCGATGTCGTCTTCGCCGCCCCGCGCTGGACGCTGGCCGACGCGGCGGCGGCCATGCTGCACGGCGACTTCCGCCACCTGATCGTGCTCGAAGGCCGCGACCTGGTCGGCATCGTCTCGGTCCGCGACATCGTGCGCTGCTGGGCCCCGGCCAGGACAGCGGCCAAGTCACCCGTGCACGCCTGAGCGTCCGGCGCCTCCCGCGCGGCCCGGACCTGGGCCGCGCGGGCATGGCGATGGGGCCGGAGCCCCATGGCGTCCGGCCCCATCGGCCTTGGGGGCGACGGGTGGGCCCGCCGGAGCGGGCCGCCCGTCTCCTCCGACGGTCAAGCGGTCGGATCAGCCGCGGAGGGCCTGGACCGCGGTGTCGAGCCGCTTGCCGTAGTCAGCGTCCGCCTGGCGGAAGTTGTTGATCGCGCGCTCGACGATGTCGTCGCGGGTTACCTTGGCGATCATGCCCGCGAGGTTGTCGATCAGCCGGGTCTTCTCGTCCTCGGACATCAGCCGGTAGAGATTGCCGGCCTGCACGAAGTCGTTGTCCTCGGCGTGCGAGGGCGCCGGGCTGTACTGCGTGGTGCCGGTCACCGCGGCCGGCTCCCAGAGCGGGCGGGCGGTCTCGAACGGGCCGCCGAAGCTGTTGGGCTCGTAGTTCTTGGCGCCCGCGTGGCGCCCGTCGTAGAGGTAACCGTCCCGGCTGTGGGTGCGCGCCTCGGTGGCGTGCGGCCGGTTCACCGGCAGATGGTCGGCGTTGATCCCGACCCGGTAGCGGTGGGCGTCGCCGTAGGCGAACAGCCGGCCCTGCAGCATCTTGTCCGGGGACGGGCCGATACCGGGGACGAAGTGCGCCGGCGAGAAGATCGACTGCTCGACCTCCGCGAAGACGTTCTCCGGGTTGCGGTTCAGCTCCAGCTTGCCGATCTCGATCGGCGGGTAGTCCTCGTGCGGCCACACCTTGGTGAGGTCGAACGGGTTGAAGCGGTAGGTCGCCGCGTCGGCGGCCGGCATCACCTGGACCTGCACCGTCCAGGACGGGAAGTCGCCGCGCTCGATGGCCTCGCGCAGGTCGCGCTGGTGGCTGTCGGTGTCCTCGCCGGAGAGCTTGACTGCTTCGTCCTGGGTGAGGTTCTTGATCCCCTGGTCGGTCTTGAAGTGGTACTTGACCCAGAAGACCTCGCCGGCCTCGTTGCTCCACTGGTACGTGTGGGAGCCGTAGCCGTTCAGGTGCCGGTAGCTCGCCGGGATGCCGCGGTCGCCGAACAGCCAGGTGACCTGGTGGGTGGACTCCGGGCTCAGCCCCCAGAAGTCCCAGATGTTCTCCGCCTCCTGCGAGCCGGTGTACGGGTCGCGCTTCTGGGTGTGGATGAAGTCCGGGAACTTGACGGCGTCCTTGATGAAGAACACCGGGGTGTTGTTGCCGACGAGGTCGTAGTTGCCGTCCTCGGTGTAGAACTTCAGCGCGAAGCCCCGCGGGTCGCGCACCGCGTCGGCCGAGCCGAGGTTGCCCGCCACCGTGGAGAACCGCAGGAACGTCTCGGTCTGCTTGCCCACCGCGGACAGGAACTTCGCCCGGGTCCACTGCGAGACGTCACGGGTCAGCGTGAAGGTGCCGTACGCGCCGGCGCCGCGGGCGTGCACGACGCGCTCCGGGATGCGCTCCCTGTTGAAGTGCGCGAGTTTCTCCAGCAGGTGCTGGCTCTGGACCAGAACGGGACCGCCGAGGCCGGCCGTCTCGCTGTTCTGATTGTCCGCGACCGGCGCCCCGGACTCGGTGGTCAGCGGACCCGTCTCCTGAACAGTCACGTGTGTCTCCCTGGAATCGACCTGTCCCTTGGCTGTCGCCAGACTCGATCCTACGATAGACACTGTCCAAGTCAAGAAAGAGACCAGTCAAGGACTCGTTCGGGTTCTGAGCCCCCACTGTTAGGCTGATACATATGAGCGACCTGCTGGAACGTCTGCGGACCCGGGGCTGGCGGCTGACCGCGCAGCGCCGGGTCGTGGCCGAGGTCCTCGACGGCGACCATGTACACCTCACAGCCGACGAGGTGCACGCCCGTGCCATCGAACGGCTGCCGGAGATCTCCCGGGCGACCGTTTACAACACGCTGGGCGAGATGGTCAGTATCGGCGAGATCATCGAGGTCGCCACCGACGGCCGCGCCAAGCGGTACGACCCGAACGCGCATCATCCGCACCAGCACCTGGTCTGCTCCAGCTGCGGCACGATCCGCGATGTTCACCCGAACGGGGACCCGCTGGCGGCACTGCCGAGCGGTGAACGCTTCGGCTTCACGGTCTCCGAGGTGGAAGTCACCTACCGGGGGCTGTGCCCGGACTGCTCGCGGCGTGCACTGTCGGGGCGTCAGCCGGCCTAGCTCCGCCACCGCTTCGTCGTCACGGTTTCGACGTCACGGCTTTACGTCACCGCTTGACGTCACCGCTCCGCTGTCGTGACTCCCACCGTCGGATTCACCCGTCCGGCCCCGGGCAGCGGTGTCCTGGCCGACCCACCCGCCGGAGTGCGGCTGTGCCTGCCGATGCGCTCGGCGAGTGCGCGTACGGCCGGCTCGGTACGGGTCCGGCCGATCCACAGCGTCTCCACCGGTACGTCGTCCGGCACCCGGGACAGCGCCTCGAACACCTCGCGCGCCACACCCTGGTCGCGGTCGGTGGCGAGCGGGCCCAATAACCCCACCAGCTCGTCGGGCTTGGCCAGCCGGCCCACCGCGCGGGCCGCCGCCCGGCGGACGATCGCGTGCGGGTCGGTGAGCAGCCGGGCCAGTTGCGGCGCGTCCGCGGCGTCCCCGCACTCCCCCAGGCCGGCCACGAGTCCGGCCAGCAGCCGGGGCGAGGCTTCGCTGCGTCCGGCCCGGCGCAACTGCTTGCGGTAGACGTCGGCGGGCGGTTCGCCGCGCTGGTAGAGCTGCCAGCGGGCCTGCACCCGGACCATCCTGGCCCGGTCGGCGAGCAGCGCGACCAGCCGGGTGGCGGGCACATCGGCGGGCAGCGCGGCCACCGCCAGCTCCCGCACCCCGGCGCCGCGGGCCCGCAGCAGCCGGCCGGCCTGCTCGGGGTCGATCTCCAGCAGCCGCTGGGCGCACAGCCGCCGGCACACCTCGTCGTGGTCGTGCAGCGCGGCCCGCAGCAGGTCGCCCTTGACGTACTCCCCCAGGTCCAGCGCGAGTTCCACGCCGAACCGGCGGGCGGCGGGGTCGGCGTCCACCGCGAGCGCGCGTACCGCCCGCCGGTGCGGAGGCTCCCCGAGCACCGTCCGGTAGGCGGCGAGCAGCCCGCCGGAGCGGCTGCGGGCTTCCAGCCGGAGCAGGACCCGCACCGCGGCGGCCACCTCGTCGGGCGCGCTGCGCAGCAGCAGCGCCGAGGTGGCGCGCTCCCTGACCTGGGGCACCCAGTCGACGGTGCGCAGCGCGAGCGCGGCGGCGGCCAGCGGGCCACCGCACCCGGCCAGGCCCTCGACGGCGGCTTCGCGCACCCGGCCGTCGGCGTCCAGCGAGGCGAGCAGCAGTCCCGGGCCGAGGTCGCCGCGGTCGACGTCAGGGGGTCCGCCGAAGACCCGGGCGGGGGTGTCGGTGCGGGCGTAACGGTCCAGGAGGATCAGCAGGGCGGCGGGCGCCCGGCTCAGTGCGTCCAGCGCGGCGATCCGGTCGTGTGGCTGGCCGCTGGCCCGCACCTGGCGCAGTGCGGCGAGCAGTTCCACCGCGTCCTCACGCCGTCCGCTGCCGGCCGCCCGGCCGCACCACACATCCCAGCGGCCCGTGTCCACCACCGCCTGTGCGGATCGCCCCCGCCGTCTGCGCAGCAAATCCCGCCTCCACGGCTCGCCCCGTCCTACCGCACCAGGATCGCGCGGCGGGGGATCGGGACCAAGGTGATTCGGCCGGACTTTGCCCTAATAAGACTAACGGGCGAAATGAAGAGTCAGGGCCCGGAGGCGAACCTCCGGGCCCTGACTCTTCATTGGTAGCGGGGACAGGATTTGAACCTGCGACCTCTGGGTTATGAGCCCAGCGAGCTACCGAGCTGCTCCACCCCGCGTCGTTGTGTCCTCAGCTTAGACCACCGGGGGTGAGTCACCAAATCACTTACGGGGGAGGGCTGAACGCCGGGGTGCGGCGCACCGCCGAAGGGCCGCGGGCCGGGCCCGCCACCGGGCTGGGGGTGCCGGGACGCCCGGAACCCGGATGCCGCGCCACGCTGAGAGGGCGCGGACGCCCGGCGCCAAGCGGCGGCCTGGCCGGTCCGCCCACCCGAGGATTCGGCTGCCGGACCCGCCCGCAACCCGGGACAGCGCACGCTGAGAGGGCGCGGAAACCGCACGCGGGCCGGGCCCGCCACCGGGCCGGGGTGCCGGGACCGCCCGGAACCCGGATGCCGCGCCGAGGAGGCGCGGAAACCGCGCGCCGGCCGGGCCCGCCAGCGGGCTGCGGGTGCCGGGCCCGTGGCCCGTTGGTCCCGACGGCGGGGGCGTCAGGCCGTCAGTTCGTGGGCCACCGCGTCGGTGAGGCGGGCCGCGCGTTCGGCGACTTCGGCCGGGCCGCAGCTGATGGCGCGGGCGCACCAGGACTGGGCCTCGGACAGCGAGCCCCGGCGGGCCGAGAGCAGTGCCATCCGCAGGGCGGCGCGGCCGTGGCCGGCGTTGGCCGCCCGGGTCCACCACAGCGCCGCCTCCGGCTCACTGCCCTCGCGGGCCAGCAGCAGCCCGAGGTTGAAGGCGCCGTTGCGCGAGCCGGCCTCGGCGGCCTGCCGGTACCAGCCGGCCGCCTCCAGCACGTCACCGCGCTTGGCCGCGCACATACCGAGCCGGACCTGCGCACGGCGGTGCCCCTGGCGGGCCGCCCGCTCGTACCACTCCTCGGCCTCCACCGAGCCCGATCCGGCGACCTCCGCGTCGTCCTCCCGGTCCCGGCGGTCCAGCAGCGCGCCGAGCCGGAACGCCGCCTCGGGGCTGCCGCCCCCGGCCGCGCACCGCAGATGCCGCTCGGCGCCATGGTGGTCGCCCTCCTGCTGGAGCGCGATGGCCACCTGGAGGGCGGCCTCGGCGTGCCCGGAGGCGGCCGCCCGCTCGTAGAAGCGGCGGGCGGTGCTCTCGTCGCCCCGGGCGGCGTGCAGGATGCCCAGGTTGAAGGCCGCGTCGATGCTGCCCGCCTCGGCCGCCTTGGAGAGCCACGGCTCCGCCCCGGCCGCGTCGCCGCGCTGGAGCAGCAGGACAGCCAGCGCGTTGGCGGCTTCGCGGTGCCCGGCGTAGGCGGCCTTGCGGTACCACTGCTCGGCCTGCGGGCTGCGGCCCTGACCGGCGCACAGCAACCCCAGGTTGTAGGCGCCGTTGACATCGCCGGCTTCCATGGCGGTGCGGTACCAGCGCTCGGCGGTCTGCGTCTCGCCCTCCTGGGCGTGCAGCGCGCCGAGCGCGTTGGCCGCGTTGCCGTCGCCGGCCTGGGCGGCGCGGCGCCACCAGGTGGCGGCCTGGTCCAGGTCGCCGGCGTCGCGCAGCAGGAAGGCCAGCGCGCAGGCGGCCCGCGCCTCACCGTCCCGGGCGGCGGTCAGATACCAGTGCCCGGCCTCCTTGAGCTCGCCGCGCTCCTCCAGCAGTGTGCCCAGGCGCAGCGCGGCCCGGCGGTGGCGGCGGGCCGCGGCCTGCCGGTACCACTGCTCGGCCTCGTGATCCTCGCCGCGCTCGGCGCAGACGTGGGCCAGCCGGTAGGCGGCCTCGCGGTGCCCGTGCTCGGCGGCGGCGCGGAACCACCGCTCGGCACCCACGTCCCTGCGGTGGTCGAGCAGGTCGGCGAGCGCGTAGGCGCCCAGGGTGTGACCGGACTCGGCGGCCTGGCGCAGCCAGTACTCGGCGCCGGGCTCGTCACCCCGCTCCCGGTAGAAGCGGCCGAGCGCGTGCGCGGCCGCGGCCGAACCGGCCACCGCCGCGATCCGCCACCAGCCGGCCGCCTCCTCGGCGTGCCCGTGCTGATTCAGCAGCAGGCCGAGGTTGTTGGCTGCGGCGCGGTCGCCGTGCTGGACGGCGGCGCGCAGGAACGGCTCGGCGGCGTCCAGGTCACCGCGGCGCAGCAGCAGCGTGCCCAGCGCGCTCATCGCCCCCGGATCGCCCTGCTCGGCGGCCCTGCGGTGCCGCGCCTCGATCTCGGCCTCCTCGCGCATGGCGAGGGTGTCCTCGTCGGGCAGCTCGCTCAGCAGCACCGGCACGGAACGCGGCCCCCCGGCCGCACCCCCCGCGCCTTCCCCGGCCGCGTGAATCGCGCTGTCCTCGCTGCGCGGCGCGGGCAGGAGTGCCGCAACCGTCGCATTCATCCCGTTGTTCGCAAGCATGTTCGTCGTGGTCCCCGAAATGCCCGCGGGCACGGACAGATCGCCCGTCGACCCACGCTGACCATGGCTCTGACGAGTATTCAGCAGCCTCGCACTCTCCCCCATAAGCCCCATCGTCGCACCACCCGCTACCGGCGTACACCAGGTATACCGCAACCCGCACAGTCACTTCAGCGTTTTGTCGACTTCCCGACAAGGCGTCACATCAAACGGTTGACGTGCGAAGTCCCCCATATAAGTGAAGAGGCCTGAAGTCTATTGACTTCAGGCCTCTTCGAGCAGTAGCGGGGACAGGATTTGAACCTGCGACCTCTGGGTTATGAGCCCAGCGAGCTACCGAGCTGCTCCACCCCGCGCTGTTGTGACGCAACCGTACCACGGTGCGGGATCTTGCCCGACCAGTCCTGACCGGCCCCGATGCGGGCCGGTCAGGACTGGTCGGGGCCGGTCAGCCCGGCTTCCGCTCCGCCGCCCGCGCGTCCTTCAGCGCGGCGGCCAGCCGCTTCTGGGCGTCGCCGTACTTCCCCCAGTCGCCGGCCTTCAGCGCCGACTGCCCGTCGTCGTACGCCTGCTGGGCCCGGTCCAGCGCGTCCTGGAGGGCGCCGCTCGCGCCGGCCGCGGGTGGCGGCGGCTTCGGCTTGGCCGGTGGCGTGCCGGCCGTGGTGCCGAAGACGGAGCCCAGCGCCTCGTCCAGGGTGTCCTCCAGCGCCATCTTCCCGTCGAAGTCGACCATCACCTTCTTCATCAGCGGGTAGTCGGTGTCCGCGCCGCGTACGTACACCGGTTCCACGTACATCAGCCCGCCGTCCAGCGGCAGCGTGAGCAGATTGCCGTACTCGATCGTGGAGTCCTTGCCCCGCAGCAGCGTTATCGTCTGGGCGAAATCGGAGTTGAACTTGCTCTGCACCAGCTGCGGCCCGTCCACCGGCGCGTCGGTGGGCAGTTTGAGCAGCCGCATCGTGCCGTAGTCCGGACTGGTGGCGTCGGCGTCCACCGCGATGAACGCCGCCAGATTGGGGCGGGTGGTGGGGGTGAAGGTCGAGGTGAGCGAGAAGGTCTGCCCGCTCTGGCCGGGCATCTTCAGGCTCAGGTAGTACGGCGGCACCGCCTTGCCCGACTTGGACGCCGGGTCGTCGGGGATCTGCCACACCTCGCTGCCGGTGTAGAACTGCGCGGCCTTGGTGACGTGGTACTTCGTGAGCAGCTGCCGCTGCACCTTGAACAGGTCCTGCGGGTAGCGCAGATGCGACAGCAGGTCCGGCGGGATGGACGCCTTGGGCCGCACCGTGTTCGGGAAGGCCTTCATCCAGGTCTTGAGCACCGGGTCCTCGGTGTCCCACTGGTAGAGCTTGACGGTGCCGTCGTAGGCGTCCACGGTCGCCTTGACCGAGTTGCGGATGTAGTTGACCTGATTCTGCTGGGCGACCACCGAACGCTGGTTGCTGGTCAGCGAGTCCGTGGTGGTGTCGCCGAGGGTGGTCCGGGAGGCGTACGGATAGCCGTTGGTCGTGGTATAGGCGTCCACGATCCACTGCACATGCCCGTCGACGACCGCCGGATACGGGTCTCCGTCGATGGTCAGCCAGGGCGCGACCGCCTCCACCCGGTCCTTGGGCGTCCGGTCGTAGAGGATCTTCGAACCCTTGCCGATGGCGCCGGAGTAGAGGATCTGCGGCTCGCCGAAGGTCACCGCGTAGGCGGCCCGGGTCACCGGGTCGCTGAGGCTGACGCCGCCCTTGCCGTGGTAGGTGGTCGACTGCTCGCCGGTCTTGTCGGCGAAGTCGAGTTCCTTGGTGGGGCCGCCGACGATGGAGTACTGCGTGGTCTGCTCGCCGAAGTAGATCCGCGGTTGGTAGCCGCCGAGGGTGCCGGTGCTCGGCAGGTCCTGCTCGGTGTAGACGGGCTGCCCGGTGGGGTCGTTGCTCGTCGGGTCGTTGCCGGTCACATCGGTGCCCTTGGCGGCGACTATGCCGTAGCCGTGGGTGTACTTGAAGTGGTCGTTGATCCAGTTGTTCTGCGGGATGCCGTTGATGTTCAGCTCGCGCAGGCCGACCACGGTGTCCTGCTCCTTGCCGCCGGTGGTGTACCGGTCGACGTCGAGCGTGGAGGGGAAGGAGTAGTAGCCGCGCGACTGCTGCATCTGCTGGAACGTGGGCGAGACCACATTGGGGTCCAGCACCCGGATCGAGGCGGTGTCGGCGCTGTCGGCCCGCAGCGTCGAAGCGGTCGCCTTGCTGGTGCCGGTGTAGTCGGAGACCTGGCTGCCGGCGATGCCGTACGCGGCCCGGGTGGCGTCGATGTTCTTCTGGATGTACGGCGCTTCCTTGGCCGCCTCGTTCGGCTGCACCTGGAACTTCTGCACGATCGCCGGGTACAGGCCGCCGATCAGGATCGCGGACAGCACCATCAGCCCGAAGCCGATCGTGGGCAGCGACCATGTCCGCCGCCACAGCGTCGCGAAGAACAGCAGGGCGCAGATCACCGCGATGCAGAACAGGATGGTCTTGGCGGGCAGATACGCGTTCGCGTCGACATAGCGCAGGCCGGTCCAGTTGTCGGCGGACTTCAGCCCGCTGCTGGACTTCACCGCGAGTCCGTAGCGATCCAGCCAGTAGGCGACCGCCTTCAGCGAGACGAACAGGCCGAGCAGTACCGACAGATGGCCGGTCGCGGCGGCGGTGGCCCGCCCGCCCGGCGAGGTGATGCGCAGCCCCCCGTACAGGTAGTGCACCAGCGCGGCGGCGATCAGCGAGAGCACCACGGCGGCGAAGCCGAAGCTCAGCAGGAAGCGGTACCACGGCAGATCGAAGGCGTAGAAGGAGACGTCCTTGTGGAACTGCGGGTCCTTCACATGGAAGGAGGTGGCGTTGGTCGTCAGCAGCCACAGCCGCCACTGCCCGGTGGCCGATCCGCCGGCGATGAGCCCGACCACCGCGCAGATCCCCAGCAGCGCCCAGGTCTTGTACGGCGCGATCCCCATCCGGTAGCGGTCCAGGCTCTGCTGCTCCACCGACATCGCGCTCAGCGGCGGGCGCAGCCGGTGCGCCAGGAAGATGTTGGAGCCGACAGCGAGGGCCATCAGCAGCCCGAACACGAAGAAGAGCCCGACCTTGGTCCACAGCATGGTGGTGAACACCGAGGAGAAGTGCACCGACCGGTACCACAGCAGATCGGTCCAGAACCCGGCGAACATCACGAACGCGATCATCAGCACGGCCAGGATGCCGATGGTGATGAGCAGCGTCCGGGTGCCGCGGGTGGTACGGACCGCTCTGGCCCGCTGACCGGGCAGCCCTCCGCCACGCTCGGGCATCTGGAATACCAAGGGTCCGCACCTCGAAATGTCGGTTTCGCGGGGCGTCCCGGATCGGACTCCCCCACGTGCAACTTACCTACCCTTTGGCCGGTTCCCGATTCCGGGCCGGGAACAGGCAGGATGGTGACCATGTCCAACATCGCCGCAGACGGCGCCCCCCTGGCCGCGAACCCGCTGACCCAGGCCGTACTGGAGATCGACGCGTACGCCTCCGGTCTCGGCTGGGATCAGCCCGCCCGGCTGTTCGCCCTCGTAGACACCGCACAACTGCGCAGCCAGGAACCGGCCCTGGCCCAGCAGTTGGGGCTGGCCGAGCAGGCCGCGGCCGGCCTGACCCCGATCGAGCAGGAGGAACTGCCGCCGGGACAGCCGCTGGACGAGTTCCTGGCCACCATCGCCTGGCCCGAGGTGATCGCCGGCTGCGCGCTGACCGTGGAGCGGCTGATGCTGCCGCCGTCCGCGGAATCGGCGCTGCCGGAGGACCTGGACGACCAGGCGCTGGCCTCATGGGTGGCCGAGCACCCGCAGCGGCAGGAGGTACGGATGACGGTCGCGGTGCTGCGGGACGGTGCCCGTGAGTCGGCGGTGCGGCTGCGCGCGAAGGACTCGCCGACCGAGGTGCTGACCGGGGCGGAGCTGGTGCCGGGTCTGGCGGAGGCGCTGGCGGCGACCTTCGAGGAGGGCTGAGCGGGGGCGGCCGGGCGGCCCGCCGAGCGGACCGGGCCGAGCGGAAGGAAGGTTTCCGCTCGGCGTCCGCGCCGGTTACGCCTCAGGAGCAGCTGGGCAGTGCCTTGTCGTTGCCCGCCTTGATGTTCGCCAGGGCGGCCATCGCGTCGTGCAGCGTCTTGACCTTGACCAGGGTGAGGCCGCTGGGGATGTCCTTGGCGGCCTCCTCACAGTTGTCGGCCGGGGTGAGGAAGAACTTCGCGCCCTTGTCGCGGGCGCCGATCGTCTTCAGGCCGATGCCGCCGATCGGACCGACGTTCCCGCTGTCGTCTATCGTGCCGGTGCCGGCCACGAACTTTCCGCCGGTCAGGTCGCCCGGGGTGAGCTTGTCCACGATGCCGAGCGCGAACATCATGCCGGCGCTGGGCCCACCCACATCGGCGAGCTTGATGTCGATGGCGAACGGGAACATGTGCTCGACCCCGGCCTGGATGCCGACCACCGCACGGCGCGGTCCGGTGTCGGCCGACGTGCGGGTGGTGATCTTCACGTCCTGCGTCGCCGTCGACTTCTTCTTGGCGTCGGCGGCGCGGACGACGGTGAAGGTCACCGGCTCGCCGGGCTTGTGCTTGGTGACCGCGGTCGCCACCTGGTCCGCCTTGGTGATGGCGGTGCCGTCGACCGCCTTGATCACATCTCCGGCGTGCAGCTCCCCCTCGGACGCCCCGCCCTTGACCACGGCGGAGACGATCACCTCGGACGGCACCGGGATCTTCAGCTCCTCCAGGGCGGCGACCTTGGCGCTGTCCTGCGACTCGCTGAACTCCTCGGCGTTCTGCTGGTCGGCCTGCTGCGCGGTCTGCCCGGACGGATAGAGCGTGTCGTGCTCGACCACCTTGTCGTCGTGCCGCAGCCAGCCCAGCACGCCCTCGACCAGATTCATCGAGTAGTCGGCGCCGGTGACCCGCACGGTGGTCATGTTGAGATTCCCGCTGGCCGGATAGGTCTGGTGTCCGGTGATGGAGATCACCATGTCACCGCCGTAGTCCCCCAGGGTGTTCACGGTCGGGCCGGGTGACATCTCGGAGTACGGAGTGGGGGTGAGCAGCGCTACGCACAACAGCGCTATGAGCGTGAGGGTCGAGGCGATCAGCGTCGCTGTGCGGCGGGGCATGGAACGACCCTACGGGACAGGTCCGACAACCGGCCCGCGGGGGGAATCCTCCTCACCGGCTTCCTGGCCCTGCGCGCCCAGGCTCTCCATGACGTCGTCCTCCTTGGCGAGGTGCTTCACGGCGTCCTCCGTGGCCAGCGTCTCCATGGCCAGCCGGAAGCGCTCGTAGTCGGCGAGCGATTCGCCGTCACCCGCGCCGCGAGCGCGTCCGGCCCAGCGGGCCCACAGGGTGGCCAGCAGCGCGGCGGCCACCGGAATGATCAACCAAGCGAGTGCTGCCACAGCGTGACTCTCCCGACCCCATATGCACCAAAATATGACCTATGAGCAGATTAACCATCCGGTGAGTCAACGGTGGGTCGGGGCGCAGGGTTACGCAACCGGAAGTCCCACTAACGGACGGTGAGGCCGCAAGCGCAGGAGCGGGGAGGATCCGGGAGCGGGGAGGATCCGGGGCGGGTTCTGGAGCGGGGCCGGGAGCGGGGCTGGGCGGGGGCGCAGCTCAGAGCCCCGCGCCCACCCACTCCTCCGCGCCGTCCGTGAAGGTCTGGTGCTTCCAGATCGGCACCTCGCTCTTGAGGTCGTCGATCAGCCGCCGGCTGGCCGCGAACGCCTCGTCGCGGTGCGGGCAGGACACCGCCACCACCACCGCGATGTCGCCCACCCGCAGGTCGCCCACCCGGTGCACGGCGGCCAGCGCCCGTACCGGGAAGTCCGCGGCGACCTTCTCCGCCACCCGGCGCAGCTCCGCCTCGGCGGTGGGGTGCGCGGAGTAGGCCAGCGCGGTGACCGCCGCGTCCGGGCGCCCGTCGTGGTCGCGGACCGTGCCGACGAACAAGGTGGTGCCGCCCGCCGCGTCGTCACCCACCGCGGCGAACACCTCGTCCACCGACAGCGGGGTGTCGCGGATGGCCAGCAGCCGGATCGGACCGTCGGGGCCGGGCCCGTACGAGTCGCCGGGGTCGGCGGAATCCCCGGAGTCGCCGGGACCGTGCGTCGAAGCCGCGTTCACCATGCCTCCTCTTCTGCCCGTACTGCCCGTACTGCCCGTTCCGACCGTTCCGCCCGCGCTGCGGAAGGCGCCTTCCATTGTCGTCCGCCCGTGGCGGGACCGCTCACAGGCCCCGGCGCTTGCGCGCCCGGCGGACCGCGGCCGCGGCGCCCACCAGGGCGACGGTGGCGCCCGCGGCGCCCAGCGCGGTGGCGTCCTTGCGGCCCAGACGGCGGCCGGCCACCGAATTGCGCCCCGCCACCTCCTCCAGGAGTTCGGCGAGCACTTCCTCATTGCTCCAGCGCGGTCGCCACCCGGCCTCGTGCAGCCTGCTGCCGCTGACCACCCACGGGTGCATCGTGTACGCGAGGTCGCCGGGCGGGGAGGGGGTCAGACCGAGCCGGTGCAGCCGGGATGCCGCGCCGAAGGCGATCGAGGCCGGCAGTTCCATCCGGCGTATACCGGACAGCTCCTCGACCTCCTCCTGCTCCAGCCAGCCGTCGCAGCCCACCGTCATCTCGCCGTCCACCTTCTCCAGCACCGCGTACTCCAGCGCCGAGACCAGGTCCTGGACGTGGCAGAACTGCCAGCAGGGGCGGCTGCCGGCCACCACCAGCAGCCGCGGCGACTCGAAGTAGCGGGTCAGCGCGGTATCGGTGCCGCCGACCAGGATCGCCGGGCGCAGCACCGTCACATTGAGGCCGGGGTGCGCGCGGGGGGCGCGGCGCCCCAGCCGCTCGATCTCCAGCAGGTCGTCCACGAAGCCGGCCTCGGAGGTGGCGCGCAGCGGGGCGTCCTCGGCGAGCGGGACGTCGTTGTCGGCCTGGGCGCCGTAGACCATCGCCGAGGTGCACAGCACCGCCCGGTGCACGCCCGCCGCCGCGGCCGCGGTCAGCACGGTCTGGGTGCCGCGCACATTGAAGGCGGAGCGGGCCTTGGCGTCGGACTCCAGATCGAGATCGACCGCGAGGTGGACGACCACGTCGGCGCCGCGCAGCTTGTCGACGATGGCCGGGTCGCGCACATCGAGCACCCGCCAGGCCGCCCCGGGCACCTCGCCGCGCCGCTCGTCGATCGCCACGACCTTCCTGACCTGGTCGGATTCGACCAGCCGCTGGGCCAGCGCGAGGCCGACACCGGAAGCCGCACCGGTGATCGCGACGACCGGTCCCGCGGCGGCCCGGCCTGCGCTCCGCTCTGGGCGAACGTGTCCTTCTGGGGAACTCACCGGGTGTCTCCCACGGTTGTCTCAGTTACGTATCCAGCCATCCTGCCGGACAGGTGTCTAGGCTGGAGGTACAGCCCATCACACAGTTCCCTCAACACATCGCCCATCACGACACAGAGCCGAGGAATCCCGTGAGTGACATCCCATTCGGATTCGGCGTCCCTCCCGAGGAGCCCGAGGGCGGGGACCAGGGCAAGGACCGCGACGGCGGGGACGGCAAGGGCGGCGGCCAGCCGGCCGGCCCCTTCGGCTTCGGCGGTGCCGGCGGCGGTGACAACCCGTTCGCGGCGATGTTCGGCTCCCTGAATCCGAACGACCTGGGAGCCGCCTTCCAGCAGCTCGGCCAGATGCTCTCCTACGAGGGCGGGCCGGTGAACTGGGACATGGCCAAGGACATCGCCCGGCAGACCGTCGCGCAGGGCACTCCGGACGGTGTCAAGGACACCAGCGTGGGCCGCGCGGACCGGGACTGGGTCCAGGAGGCGCTGCGGCTGGCCGACCTGTGGCTGGACGGTGCGACCTCGCTGCCCTCGGGCGCCGGCACCGCGGTGGCGTGGAGCCGCGCGGAATGGGTCGAGGCGACCCTGCCGGTGTGGAAGGAGCTCGTGGATCCGGTCGCCGAGCGGGTGGCCGGCGCGATGGGTGACGTACTGCCGGAGGAGATGCAGGCCATGACCGGCCCGCTGCTCGGCATGATGCGGTCCATGGGCGGCGCGATGTTCGGCTCGCAGATCGGGCAGGCGCTCGGGACGCTGGCCGGCGAGGTGGTCGGCTCCACCGATGTGGGCCTGCCGCTGGTCCCGGCCGGCAAGGCCGCGCTGCTGCCGGCGAACGTCGCCGCGTTCGGCGACGGTCTGGGCGTCCCGCAGGAAGAGGTCCGGCTGTATCTGGCGCTGCGGGAGGCCGCCCACCAGCGGCTTTTCGCGCATGTGCCGTGGCTGCGGGCCCATCTGTTCGGCGCCGTCGAAGGCTACGCCCGGGGCATCAAGGTGGACACCGCCCGCCTTGAGGAGGCCGTGGGCCAGCTCGACCCGTCGCAGCCGGAGCAGCTCCAGGAGGCACTCCAGCAGGGCATGTTCCAGCCCGAGGACACTCCGGCGCAGAAGGCCGCGCTGGCCCGGCTGGAGACGGCGCTGGCACTGGTCGAGGGCTGGGTGGACGCGGTGGTGCACGAGGCCGCCGCCCCGCATCTGCCGTCCGCCGGGGCGCTGCGCGAGACGCTGCGCCGTCGTCGGGCGACCGGTGGTCCGGCCGAGCAGACCTTCGCCACCCTGATCGGCCTGGAACTGCGGCCCCGGCGGCTGCGGGACGCCTCCCGGCTGTGGGCCTCACTCACCGACGCCCGGGGCATGGAGGGCCGCGACGGCCTGTGGGCCCACCCGGACATGCTCCCGACGGCCGCCGACCTGGACGACCCGGACGGGTTCGTGCACCGCGAGTCCTTCGACTTCTCCGAGCTGGACGAGATGCTCGGCGAGGCGGCGGGCGAGGCGACGAACCTGCTGAAGAAGGGCGACCGTCCGCAGCAGGACGCTCCCCGCCCTGACGACAGGACCGATAAGACGGACGAGGCGGACGAGAGCCGGGACGACTCCGAGGGCTCCGGCCCCGGCGAGGACGGCGACGCCGCGAAGTGAGCGAGCTGCACAGGGACGCGGTGCGCGTCCTGGAAGGCTGGAGTGCGCCCGATCCCGGCCAGGAGAAGCTGCGCCAGGAGTATCTGGCGCATCTGGCCGCCCATCCGGACGGCCTGTGGAGGCCCTGCCGGGAAGGGCACATCACCGCCAGTGTCCTGGTGGTCGATCCACCGCGGGAGCGCGTCCTGCTGACGCTGCACGCCAAGCTGCGGCTGTGGCTGCAGATGGGCGGGCACTGCGAACCCGAGGACGCGACGCTGCCGGGTGCCGCGCTGCGGGAGGGCGCCGAGGAGTCCGGCATCGAGGGGCTGCGGCTGCTGGTCCCGGAGCCGGTGCAGCTGGACCGGCATCTGACTCCCTGCGCCTGGCACCTGGACGTGCAGTACGCCGCGGTGGCGCCGCGGGGCGCGGTGGAATCGATCAGCGAGGAGTCGCTGGACCTGCGCTGGTTCTCCTACGAGGAGGTCGGCGAGGTGGCCGACGGTTCCGTACGCGGGCTACTGGACCGGGCCCGCGGGCTGCTCCAGCGGTGAGGCCGGCGCACCGGGACCCGTAGCGGCGGTGTGTGCTGGTGCGCCCCGCCCGGCCCGGGGGCGCACCCACACGACGATCTGCCGGCCGGGCTCTCCGCCGGCGGTTCGGCCGGCGGAGAGCCGTGCTAACGGTTGGACCAGATGTTGCCCGGGTTCAGGTCGTGGCCGGCCTGGCCGAGGCCGAACTGCGCGCGCAGGCCACCGAGGGCCACGCTCTGCGGCGGCATCAGCTCGCTGGGCTGGACCAGCACATAACCCTGGCCCACGAAGTTCAGCTCCCAGCCCTCGCCGGTGCTGCCGCGGCGGCGGAAGACCGAGGAACTGCTGGTCTGCGCCTGCATCTGGACCCGCAGGCTGCTGGACCAGGCGACCACCGCGTCCGCGTCGCAGGACACGTACTTGTCGGGGGTGACCGGCATCATCAGCGGCTTCCCCGAGGTCATCAGGGCCGCCTTGCCGCTCCCGGAGATGTTCAGGTTGTACTGGCCGGTGCCGGACAGCCCGAACTGGGTGTCGACCGCGATGACGTCCCAGTGCAGCCCCGAGTCGAGCGCGAGGACATAGGCGCTGTCGACGGTCAGCCCGTCGTGGTCCACATCGAGGATGTGGACCTGCTGGGCGAGGTTGGCGAGATAGACGGTGCCCTGCCCCGAGCAGCGCATCAGGTCGAGGCCTTCACCGGTGTGCCGGCGGTCGCGCCGCTGATACGGCGACTGGTACTCGCCGTCGAACTCGATCATGCCCTGGTAGGCGACCATCGAGCCCTTGCGGGCCAGGCAGTCGGGGCCGGTGTTGCCGTCGAGGCGGACCCGGAGCAGATACGAGTTCTGCAGGCTGTAGTGGTCCTGGTCCTGGACCTCGGTGTAGGCGAAAAGCGGGCTCTGCATGATGTGTCGCTCCCCCTCAGCCCCGGAACCGGAGCCGGTCAGTGCTGTCCTCGCTGGGCTGTACGACCACGAAGCCCTGCCCCGAGAAGGCGATCTGGAAGGCCTCGCCGCTGCCGCGCCCGATCAGCGACGACGCCTTCATGCTTCGCTTGGCCTTCATCTTCAGCCCCGACGACCAGGCGACGAGCGCGTCCGGGTCGACATACGTCTCGTCGGCGCCCGAGCCGCAGTCGACGACGATCGGGGTGCCGCGGGAGGTGATGGCGACCCAGCCGGCGCCGGTCACCGCGACATTGAACAGGCCCTGCCCGGCGAACTTGGCCAGGCCCTTGACCCGCTCGACACCCCAGGTCAGATGGGCGTCGAAGGCGAGCAGATTGGTGCCGTTGACGGACACCGACTCGTTGTTGAGATTCAGGCAGACCACGTCGGCGCCGTAGTCCGCCAGATAGAGCAGGCCGTCGCCGCTGCACTTCATCAGCGGGGTGCTCTCACCGCTCAGCCAGGCCGACGCCATCTGCCGCACGGCCGGCGGGTTGGGCTCGTACTGCACGAAGCCCTCGTAGGCGACCATCGAGCCGCTGCGGGCGAACAGGTCGTGGCCGGTCTGCATGGCGACCTTGAGCATGGCGGAGCCGTGGTTCTCCATCCGGGCGGCGACCGGTGTGGGTGCGTAGCCCGCGATCATCTGCTGGTCCATGGCGGGTCACACCTCGTAGGGCTGGACGACGATGAAATTGCCGGGAGCGCCGCGGAACTGGAGATTCACGGTCTCGCCGCTGTGGCCCGGATAGGCGGTCCTGCGCAGCCGCACCTGGCTGGAGACGATCACCTGGGCGGCGGCCGACCAGGCCACGATGGCGTTGCTGTCGGCGTAGGTGGTGGGGGTGACCGGGAGCACCACGGGGGTGCCGTGGGTCTTGACGATCACAGTGCCGGTGCCCTGGAACTGCATGGTGAACAGGGCGCCGCCGGGGATGCCGTGGCCCTCGATCCGGCGGACCTCGTGCTGGAGGCTCTCGTCGAAGGCCAGCACATTCTCGGCGGAGACGCAGATGGCGTCGCCCTGCAGCTCGATGGGGTGCAGATAGGCGGCGTTGTCGGCGTAGAAGACCTGGCCGGAGCCGGTGCAGCGCATCAGCTGCATCTCCTGCCCGGTCAGATTGCCGACGACGCGGCCCTTGAAGCCGGCGCCCTTGTAGCTGAAGTCGACCTTGCCCTGGTAGAGGATCATGGCGCCCTGGCGGGCCAGCACGGGCTGGCCGCCGGCCTGGCCGAGGTCGGCGCGCACCATCTTCGGGTTCTGCAGTGTCCAGCGCTGGCCGGTGGGCACTTCCTTGTACTTCTGCATGGCGGCGGCGAGGCCCGCGCCCTGGGTGGGAACGGCCGCGGACTGCGCGGCGCCGAACCCGGGCGGCTGGCCGTAACCGGGGGGCGCGGTGGGCGGCGGGACCTGCCCGAACGGCGGGGCGCCGGGCGGGGCCACCGGCGCGACCATGGTGGGCGCCTGGTGGATGCCCGGAGCGGGCGGCGGGGGGCCGAAGCCTTGCGCGGGGGCCGGCGGTCCGAAGGCCGCGACCGGGGCGGGCTGCGCGGCGGGGGCGTCGTAGGAGGGTGCGGGGGGCGCCGGAGGACCGGGCGGCGGGGCGAAACCGGGGGCGGGCTGCGGGGGCGGGGCGGCGGGAGGGCCGGGCGGGGGCGCGAAGCCGGGAGCGGCGAAACCGGGGGCGGCGGCCTGCGGCGGCGCGGGCTCCTCCTCGGCGACCTCGCCGCCGAAGTTCCGCAGCAGGGCGTCGAGGCCGCCGTCGAAACCCTGGCCGACGGCGGCGAAGCGCCAGACGTCCTTGAGATAGACGTCGGCGAGCATCACGGCCCGCTCGGTGCTGAACTCGGAGCCGGTGAACGCGTACCGGGCGACCTCCTGGCCGCCGGCCACGATCCGCAGATAGCCGGGGCCGACCTGGGACATCCGGCCGTCGCCGTCGATGGTCGCGGTGAACGACAGTTTCCGCACGGCCGACGGGACGCGGTCCAGGGTGACCCGGAAGGACTCCGTGTCACCCGACTGCGCGCCCAGCAGCTGGATGGACTCCTCCGGCGACTTCGGCTGGTTGAAGAAGATGAAGTAGCGGTCGTCGGAGAGCTTTTCCTCGGCGTCCAGCCCGAAGCAGCTGATGTCGAAAGCGAGACCGGGACCGGCGATGTTCACACCGACGTAGAGATCGGTCCCCGCTGTGAGATCGCTGATCTTGGCCTTGTGGCCACGCTGGAATTCCCTGGCCATGGTGCGACCGTCCCCCATCCCCTCAACGCCGCCTGTGCGTACTGCGTGTGCGTTGCGTCAGGCTAACCGGTCGGACCGACAGCGGCCATTGTCTTGGGGCTATTCGCGGGCGGTGTCGAGGTCCCGCTGCGGATCGGGCAGCCGGTCCACCGCGTCCACGCCCTCCAGATAGCCGCGGGCCCGCTCGGTGCGCGGATAGCTCTCCAGCAGCTTCCAGAAGCGCGGGCCGTGCCCGGGCACCAGCAGGTGCGCCAGCTCGTGCAGCAGGACGTAGTCGATGACGTACTCGGGCATGCCGCGCAGCCGGTGCGACAGGCGGATGCTGCCCTCGGCGGGGGTGCACGATCCCCAGCGGGAATTCTGGTTGGTGACCCAGCGGACGGTGTCCGGCACGGCGTGGCCGTGCAGATACTGCTCGGACAGGCGTTCGGCACGTGCGGCCAGCTCGTCGTCGCCGGGCATCCGGCGGCTTTCCTGGGCGGCGAGCTTCTCCAGCATCACGGCCACCCAGCGCTGCTCCTCGGCCGCGGACATCCGGGCCGGGATCAGGACGACGGTACGGTCGCCGTCGCGATACGCGGACACCGTTCGGCGCCGGCGGGCGCTGCGGCGTACCTCCACCGCTCCGGCCGCGCTCGTCCGGAGACCGCGGCTGGGCTGGCTGGCGAGGTTGGACGCTGGATCGGCGGACACGCCTCGACGTTACCCGCTGGGCCGCCGCGACGTCCTGTCTCCGAGCCGATTGATCCGCAAATCACCTCGGTTTGCAGCCATATTGAATGACTATTCCTCACAGCCTGTGGATAACTTCGCAGCCCATCGTGCCGACTGCGGCATTCTGACATTGCGCGCTCACACAGAGTGAACGCGGAATATCGGCCGACCGGGACCGAAACGCCCGGCGGATACGGAGGATGTCATGCGACCGATGCTGAAGAGCGCGCTGCGCCGCTGCTGGCGGGACCGCGAAAGCGTGCAGTTCGGAATGGACCCGGCCCACGCGGTCGTGCTCGAACCGGTGGACGGCGCCGCGGCCGGCTTCCTCGACCTCCTCGACGGCACCCGCAGCGCACCCGCCCTCACCCGCGACGCGGGCGCGCTCGGTCTCGGCCCGGACCGGGTCAGGCGCCTGCTGGGGCTGCTCGCTGAGGGCGGCGTGCTGGACGACGCGACCAGCCACGCCACCCTGTCCGCCACCATGCGGCACCGCGCCCCGGCCCTGGACCGGCTGCGGCCCGATCTGGCCGCGCTGTCCGTGATCCACCCGGGACCCGGCGGCGCCGCCACCCGGATACGGCATCGCCGGGCCTCCCGGGTGCGGGTCCACGGCGCGGGAAGGGTCGGGTCCGCCCTGGCCGCCGTCCTGTCCGCGGCCGGCGTGGGCGGGGTGGACCTGATCGACACCGGCCGCGTCGAGCCCTGGGACGCCACTCCCTGCGGCATCCCGGCCGAGCACATCGGCGACCGCCGCGACGCCGCCGGCCGCGGGGCGGTCAGACGCGCCTCCCCGGAGCCGCGCGGCCCGGGCCGGGGCGCGGAGGCGCGGGTGGCCGGAGAGCCGGAGCCGGGCCGGGAGGGCGAGCGGGCCGGACCGGGTCCCGGCGCCCGCGCCCTCCCCGGATCGGCGATCACCGTGCTCGCGCCCCGGGACGGCATCGACGCCTACGCCCCCGAGGTGGGTGAGGCCCGAGCCCTGGTGGCGGCGGGGGTGCCGCACCTCTACGCGGGGGTGCTGGAGGGCACGGGCGTGGTGGGCCCGCTGGTGCTGCCGGGGCGGACCGGGTGCGGGGAGTGCCTGGGGCTGCGGCTGGCGGCGGAGGACCCGGCGTGGCCGCGGATGCTGGCGCAGCTCAGATCCGGGCGGCAGCCCGGGGTGCCGGCCTGCGACATCGCGCTGGCCACGACAGTGGCCGGGCTGGCCGCGACACACGTGCTGGCGTATCTGGACGGGCGGCTGCCGCCGAGCTCGGGAGCCCGGGTGGAGCTGTCATTGGGGCGGCTTTCGTCCCGTCTGCGGACGCTGTCGGCGGACGAGCACTGCGGCTGCGGGGCCGGAGGGGGGCACAATGGCCATGTGACCGATCGGAAATGAGGGGGCGCATGTCTGAACTTCCGCGCAAGGCTGTGACCCGCGGCGCGAAGCTGGCGGCGCTCCCCCTGGGGTTCGCCGGGCGGGCCACCCTCGGGCTCGGCAAGCGCCTGGGCGGCCGGCCGGCCGACGAGGTCGCCACCGAGTTGCAGGAGCGCACCGCCGAGCAGCTCTTCAAGGTGCTCGGGGAGCTGAAGGGCGGCGCGATGAAATTCGGGCAGGCCCTGTCGGTCTTCGAGGCGGCGCTGCCGGAGGATGTGGCGAGTCCCTACCGCGCGGCGCTGACCAAATTGCAGGAGGCGGCGCCGCCGCTGCCGGCCCGGTCGGTGCACCGGGTGCTGGCGGAGCGGCTCGGCAAGGACTGGCGTTCGCTGTTCAGCGAGTTCGAGGACAAGCCGGCCGCGGCGGCCTCCATCGGCCAGGTGCACCGGGCGGTGTGGAGCGACGGACGCCCGGTGGCGGTGAAGGTCCAGTATCCGGGGGCCGGCGAGGCACTGCTGTCGGATCTGTCACAGCTGAGCCGGGTGGCGCGGCTGTTCGGTCCGCTGATCCCGGGGATGGACGTCAAGCCGCTGCTCACCGAGCTGCGGGAGCGGGTGGCCGAGGAGCTGGACTACGAGCTGGAGGCCAGGGCCCAGCATGTCCATGCCCAGGAGTTCGGCGGCGATCCCGATATCGAGGTGCCGGACGTCGTGCATCAGGCCGATCAGGTGCTGGTCACGGAGTGGATGGACGGGGTGCCGCTGTCCGAGGTGATCTCGGGCGGCAGCCAGGAGATGCGGGACCGGGCGGGGCAGCTGCTGGCGCACTTCCTGTTCGCCGGGCCGGCCCGTACGGGACTGCTGCACGCCGATCCGCATCCGGGCAATTTCCGGCTGCTGACCGATGACGGGCCGGCCTCGGGGTGGCGGCTGGGCGTGCTGGACTTCGGCACGGTGGACCGGCTGCCGGAAGGGCTGCCGCTGCCGATCGGCACCGCGCTGCGGCTGGCGCTGGCCGGGGACGCGGAGCAGGTGTACGCGATGCTGCGCGAGGAGGGTTTCGTGCGGCCGGCGATCACCCTGGACGCCGACGCGGTGCTGGACTATCTGCAGCCCATCATCGAGCCGGCCGGGCTGGACGAGTTCACCTTCGAGCGGGCCTGGATGCGGGGGCAGGCGGCGAGGATCGCCGATCCGCGTTCGCCCGCCCACCAGTTGGGCAAGCAGTTGAATCTGCCGCCGTCGTATCTGCTGATCCACCGGGTGACGCTGAGCACCATCGGGGTGCTGTGCCAGCTGGGCGCGACGGTGCGGCTGCGGGACGAACTGCGCGACTGGCTGCCCGGTTTCGACGCGGGAGGTGCGGCGGAGTCCGCCTGAGGCGGTTATGCGGCTCCGGCGGTCCCCCGTCGGCGGTCCGGCTCCGGTGAGAGAGCCCCGGTGAAGGGGCGCTACCACCGGGCCGAGTCGAGGCGCCCTTCGATGCCGCGCAGGTGCTTGCGGGCGCAGTCGTCGCAGAAGTACAGGCGACCGCCGTTCTCCACGGAGCAGACCCAGGTCAGCGGCAGGCCTTCGGCGGTGTGGCCACAGCGGGCGCACGTGGTCGTGGACTGCGTGGTCGTGGTCTGAGAGGTCTTCTGATCCACTGGGTGACGATACCTCCGCCGCTGCCAGGTTTGTCACCCAACGCACCTGCGGGACCGATCGGTTTCGACCGGTCCCGCGGGATCGTACGAGGTCAGCGGCATCGTGGGCGGTCCGGCCGCGCGTGGGGCGGGCTTACTGCGTCCTGGTTACCGCTCGGGCGCCTGCTTACTGCATCACCGCCATGGCCAGCGCCCGGCGGGCGCGCAGCGACGCGCGCTCGGCGCGCCGCTGGAGTCGGCGGGCGGCGAGCAGGCGCAGGGCCCTGCGTTCGTGTTCCGCCTCTTGCAGGCGTTGGTGCATGTGGGCACGAGCCAGGGCTTCTGGCATGAGTTGCAGCTCCAGGTTCCGGTTCTGGTGGGAGGTGAAGGAGTCGGTGGTGCTGGCGGACAGGTCGCCGAGGGTGGGTGTCATGGGGGCCTGATTCTTGGAGTCGTGGTTCTTCGGGTCGTGCGTCAGCGGACGATCGATGGTGCCCGGGGTCCGGGTCTTCCTCGCGTTCATGCCGCGACAGCGTTCTTGCGCGGACGGCCGCGGGGCCGCTTGCGGGCCACGACCACGCCCTGGATGAACAGTTCGCCGCCCCACACCCCCCAGGGCTCGCGGCGGTCCTTGGCGCCCGCGAGGCAGGCCTCGCGGACCGGGCAGGTCTGGCAGAGGGACTTGGCGTATTCGACATCGGCCGGGGACTCCGCGAAGAAGACCTCGGGGTCGTAGGTCCGGCACGGGACGGGCACGCCGAGTCGCTCGATCTCGTCGTCGAGCTCGGTGAGGGGCAGCAAGGTGGTCTCCGAAGTCGGGGCGGTGCTGGGGTCCCCGGGCACGTGGCACTGGGGAGGGTGGCTCGGGTCGGGCTTGGGTCCGGACGTTTCGTGCTGGGCGGTAGGCACGGTTGGTTCGTTCCTCGTCTGTCGTCCGGCCAGGTCGGCCGGTTTTCGGTTGTCTCTGTCTGGAGAAAACAGAAGGGCCGCGGATCCCGGTCTGGGATTCCGCGGCCCTGAGGTGCCGACCTGATGCGCTATCAGGCTGGATCACTCCAGGGTTGGAGCCCGCGGAAGGCCCACTCGCTGCCGTGCTGCGTCTTCTGCTGTCCGTTGTGCGCCGGTCCGGTGAGCGCCTTTTCGGCGGCCATCTGTCCATTGGCGGCGAGATCGCCCTCGGCGGTACCAGCGCCGGCGCCGTAGGCCGCCGCCGCAAAGGCATAGGCCTGGGCCGGTGCCGCTGCCGCCGCTGCCGCGGGCGCCTGGATCGGTCGCTCACTCCGCTCACGCACGGGCAGAACCGGCAGCAGAGAGGAGGTCATGGACAGACCGGTGGCGTGCGATGAGACACCGAGCGGGCAGGCGGCGATGACCGAACGATCGGTCAATTTGATGGTGGTCATCAGGCTGATCATTGGGCTCGCCTCCTCTCGGCGTCTCGTAAGGGCGTTGGACCGGACTTGCCTAGTACATCACGAGCGGGTGGGCTCTTGGAAGAGTCGTTCCCGTTCGCGCTCAGGAAGGCTATGGGGACCTCAGCGGGATGCGCAAACTATTTTTCGGCTTACTCGGAAGAAGATTCTTCGGGCTCGTCGAAGGGGTCCTCCTCGGGCTCCGCCAGGGGTTCGGCCATTGCTCCTTCCGCTTCCGCGGCGGGCGCCGACTGCTCGGCGGCTCCCGTTTCCCGCCCCGCGACCAGGGCCAGCACGTCCGCCCCGAACTTGTCGAGTTTGCGGGCCCCCACTCCGGCGATGGAGGACAGTTCCGCTTCTCCCGGCGGCCTGACTTCCGCGATGGCCAGCAGCGTCTTGTCGGTGAACACGCAGTAGGCGGGCTGCCCGAGGGCCTTCGCCTGCTCCATCCGCCAGACCCGCAGCCGCTCGTACAGCGCCTCGTCGAGATCGGAGGGGCAGTCCTCGCAGCGCATCAGTTTGATCTCGCCCGCCTCGGACAGCGTGCGCCCGCACACCCGGCACAGTACCGGGCCGCGCCGCTTGCGCCCGGCGGACTGGCCGCGCTCCACCCCGCCCGCGCCACCCGCGGCGCGCGGGCCACGAGCCCCGGAGCCCGGCCGCAGTCCGTCCAGGAAGCGGGACGGGCGCCGGCCGCCGCGCCCGCCCGGGGAGCGGGACAGCGCCCAGGACAGGCCGAGGTGGAAGCGGGCCCGGGTGACTCCTACATACAGCAGCCGGCGCTCCTCCTCGACCTGCTCGTCGGTCTTGGCGAAGGTGATCGGCAACGTGCCCTCGGTCAGGCCGACCAGGAAGACGGCGTCCCATTCCAGGCCCTTGGCGGCGTGCAGCGAGGCGAGGGTGACGCCCTCGACGGTCGGGGCGTGCTGCGCCCCGGCGCGTTCGTCGAGTTCGCCGACGAAGTCGGCCAGGGTCGCCTCCGGCCGGGCCACCGCGAAATCCTCGGACAGCCGGACGAGCGCGGCCAGTGACTCCCAGCGGTCCCGCACCGCGCCCGAGCTGGCCGGCGGTTCGGAGGCCCAGCCGCGCGAGCTGAGCACGTCGCGGACCTGCTCGGGGATGGTGGCGCCGGCTTCGGACGGGTCGGTGGAGGCGCGGGCGGCGCCGCGCAGCAGCATGCCGGCCTCCCGCACCTCGGGCCGTTCGAAGAACCGCTCGGCGCCGCGCAGTTGATAGGGGACCCCGGCGTCGGCCAGCGCCTGTTCGTAGACCTCCGACTGGGCGTTGATCCGGTAGAGGACGGCGATCTCGCTCGGGCGCACCCCGGAGTCGATGAGCTGCTTGATGCGGCGGGCGGCGCCCTCGGCCTCGGCGGGCTCGTCGGAGTACTCGGTGTAGGTGGGCTCGGGGCCCGCCTCGCGCTGCGAGACGAGTTCGAGCCGGTGGGCGGCCGCCTGGCCGCGGGCCTGGCCGAGCAGTCCGTTGGCCAGGCCGACGACCTGGGGGGTGGAGCGGTAGTCGCGGATGAGCTTGACGACGGTGGCGTCGGGGTGACGGCCGCGGAAGCCGAGCAGGAAGTCGGGGGTGGCGCCGGTGAAGGAGTAGATGGTCTGGGAGGCGTCGCCGACCACGCACAGACTGTCCCGGCCGCCCAGCCACAGGTCGAGCAGGCGCTGCTGGAGCGGGCTGACGTCCTGATATTCGTCGACCACGAAGTTCTGGTACTGGGAGCGCACGGTCTCGGCGACATCCGGGCGGTCCTGGAGCACCCCGACGGTCAGCAGCAGCACGTCCTCGAAGTCGATGACGCCGCGGTCGCGTTTGAGCTGCTCGTAGGTGGTGTAGATGCGGGCCACCTCGGCCGGGTCGCGGGGGACGTCACGGCCGGTCTTGGCGGCGGCGGCCGGATACTCCTCGGGCACGGTCTGGGTGACCTTGCACCACTCGATCTCGCCGGTGACGTCCCGCAGTTCGTTGCGGTCCAGCTTGATGCGGCAGCGCGCGCCCGCCTCGGCGACGAGCTGCACCTTGCGCTCCAGCAGCCGGGGCATGTCGCCGCCGATGGCCCGCGGCCAGAAGTACTGGAGCTGGCGCAGCGCGGCCGAGTGGAAAGTGCGGGCCTGCACCCCGCCGGCGCCCAGCTCCCGCAGTCTGCCGCGCATCTCCCCCGCCGCCCGGGCGGTGAAGGTGACCGCGAGCACGCTCGCGGGCTGCAGTATCCCGGCGCGGACTCCGTAGGCGATCCGGTGGGTGATCGCCCGGGTCTTGCCGGTGCCGGCGCCGGCCAGCACGCACACCGGTCCGTGCAGGGCCGTGGCGACGGCGCGCTGCTCGGGGTCCAGGCCGTCGAGCACCGCGTCCGCGGAGTCGGGCATCGCGGGGAAGAGCGAGTGGTGGGTTGTCGCAGTCACCCCGCCACTCTGCCAGGTCCCACCGTCACCCCGGCGAAGTTGTCCACAGCCTTCCGCAGCCTTCCACAGCCTTCCGCGGCCTTCCGCAGCGTCGCACAGCCTTCCGCAGCGTCGCGCAGCCTTCGTCGGCCTTCTTCCCGCTTCTCCGGCCGGGACCCGGAATGCGGCGCCGGTCCCGGGCGTTCATCGAGAGGCATATTCCCGGAACGAGGAGCGAAGACGGATGTCGGGCAACGTGACCATGTACAGCACTTCCTGGTGCGGCTACTGCCGTCGGCTGAAGAGCCAGATGGACCGCGAGGGCATCGCCTACACCGAGGTCAACATCGAGCTGGACCCCGCCTCGGCGAAGTTCGTGGAGGAGGCCAACGGCGGCAATCAGACCGTGCCCACCCTGCTGATCTCCTCGCCGGCGGGCACCAGCACCACTTTGACGAACCCTTCGGTCGCCCAGGTCAAGCTGGCGCTGACCGCCGCCTGACCCCGCGCCCGGCACCGAGCGCGAAGCACCCCGGGACACCGTGCGCGACGCCTCGGACCCCCGGCCCACCGGCCGGGGGTCCGAGGCGCGCCCATGTCCGGACACGACCGGCCGGCCCGGGTCTCACTGCGGCAGGCCGCCCGGCCTCGGCAGCGGCTTGCCGTACCAGAGTTCGATCAGCCGGGCCGCGATGGAGATGCCGAACGGCGGCAGCACCTCGCCGGACTCGAAAGCGGTGCGCAGATCCTCGCGGGAGAACCAGCGGGCCTCGTGGATCTCCTCGCCGTCGACGGTGATGGTGGAACTGGTCGCGCGGGCCATGAAGCCCAGCATCAGGCTGGAAGGGAACGGCCAGGGCTGACTGGCCACGTACTCGACCTCGCCGACCACCACACCCGCTTCCTCCAGCACCTCGCGGCGCACCGCCGCCTCGATCGACTCGCCGGGTTCGACGAAACCGGCCAGCGTCGAGAAGCGGCCCTCGGGCCAGTGGACCTGGCGGCCGAGCAGCGCGCGGTCCTCCTCGTCGGTGACCAGCATGATCACCGCGGGGTCGGTGCGCGGATAGTGCTCCGCCCCGCAGGCCGGGCAGCGCCGGATGTGGCCCGCGGCGGCGATGACGGTGCGTTCGCCGCAGCGGGAGCAGAAGCGGTGCAGACGCTGCCAGTTCTCCAGGGCGACCGCGTGCACCATCAGCGCGGCCTGGAGCGGGTCGAGGAGTCCGCCGACCTCGCGCAGGCCGGCCGGGCGGGCCACCTCGTCCATCCGGCCGGGCAGGGTGTCCTTCTGGAGGGCGAAGTAGCGCACCCCGTCCGCGGGGTCGATGCCGAGGAAATAGCGGTGCATCTCGGTCTCGGGGGCGTCGAACGCCGGGGTCATCACGAGTTCGGTGCGGCCGTCCTCGGTGTCCTGGACCAGCACCTGGCCGCCGGAGACCACGAACACCCGGGTCGTCGGATGGCTCCAGGCCGCGGCGAGCCACGCCTCGTCGAGGCGGTGGTGGGCGGCCCGGTCCACACCCACATGGGTGAGAGGCAGCGGCCGCCCTGTCGTGTCGAGACGTCCGGTCAAGGCTGCTTCCCGCTCCCCTTCGAATTCATGATCGTCATGATCGTCGTATTCATCGTGGACTGCTCCACCTTCTCCACCACTGGATGCCAACCGTCGGACGGCGCGGAAATTCCCGGGAACGGTACGGGTACGGCCCGTACGTCCCGCGCGGCGTCGCAGGCCGAGAAGGTGCGCGGCCATCGGAAGGAGGCGCGCGGCCGGGTGCGGACGGCGGGGTCCGGGACGTCGTTGTCCGGGGTCGAGCTCATGGATACGAGCCTAACCGCCGCTCCCGGACCGGCCGACCGCTGCCCGCCGGGCAGCCGCCGCCCGTCCCTTACGTCGAGGGCTCCGGGGAGCCGTTGATCAGGCGTTCCAGGCCGGCCCGGTCCGGGAGTCCGGCCGGGCGGACCACTTCCCCGGTGCGGACGTGCAGAAAGGCCACCCGCACCCGCTCCAGCGGTACGCGCCGCAGTTCGGCCCAGGCCAGCCGGTAGACGGCCAGCTGGAGCGGGTCGGCGCTGCCGGGGGCGCGGCCGGTCTTCCAGTCGAGGAGGTCGTAGGAGTCACCCTCACGGTAGACGGCGTCGATCCGGCCGCGGATCAGCCGCCCGGCGAGGGTGATCTGGAAGGGCTCCTCCACCCGGTACGGCACGCGGTCGGCGTACGGGGTGCGCAGGAAGGCGTCCTTGAGGACGGTGAGGTCCTGCTCGTCGGCGATGTCGTCGCCGGACTCGATCCCGGGGAGGTCCTCCGGGCCGAACAGCGGCCGGACGTCGAAGCGGGACTCCACCCAGGCGTGGAAGCGGGTGCCCCGGCGGGCGGCGGGCGCGGGCGCGTGCGGCAGCGGACGGGCCAGGTCGCGGGCCAGGCCGTCCGGATCGGCGGCCAGCCGCATCAGCTGCGAGGCGGTCAGTGAGGCCGGCAGCGGTACGTCCCGCACGGTCGCCCGCGCCCGCCGCAGCTCCCCGGCCAGCGCGTCGAGATCCCGGTCCCAGGCGGCCACCAGCCGCGCCTCCTCCGGAAGGAGCACGGTCCCGTCCCCGGCCGCTTCACCGGCCCCCCGACCGGACGCGGCTACGTCACCGGGTCCGCGTACGTCACCAGGTCCGGCCGCACCCCCGCCGCCGTCCCCCGCCTCCCCCCTGGGCCCCGGCACCCCCGCCCCCCGCACCTCGTCCAGGTGCGCCAGCACGGATTTCGCCGCCTGCCGGCGCCGGGTCAGCGCCTCGGGGTCCAGCGGCAGCGGCCACGGCTGCTCGGCCGGGGCGTCCAGGCCCGGGTTGGTCGCCTCCGGCTCGGGCTCCGGCGCCCAGTGCTCGATCTCGCCGTTGCCCGCCTCGCAGTGCTCGCGCAGCGCCTCCAGGAAGGCCGACGGGCCGAACGGCGCCTTCTGGGTGGGCCCCCACCAGTGGCCCGACCCCAGGAGCAGCGAGCGGGGCCGGGTGAAGGCGACATAGCCGAGGCGCAACTCCTCGACGCGCTGGTGCTCCTTCATCGCGTCGCGGAAGCCGTCGAGCCCGGCCCGGGTCCATTCGTGGACGTCCGGCAGCGTGGCCGCGTCGCCGCGCAGGCCGTGCGGCAGCACCTTGGCGTTGGCCGGCCACAACTCGCGGCCGCGCTCGCTGGGGAAGCCCTTGGTGATCAGGCCGGGCAGGGCCACCACATCCCATTCCAGGCCCTTGGACTTGTGGGCGGTGAGCACCTTGACGGTGTTCTCGCCGCCCGGCAGTGAGCTGTCCAGGCCCTTTTCGTACTGGACCGCGGTGTGCAGGAAGCCGAGGAAGGCCAGCAGCGTCGCCTCGCCGTCCAGCGCGGCGAATCCGGCGGCCACGTCGAGGAAGGAGTGCAGGGTCTCCCGGCGGCGGGCGGCCAGCGCGTGCGGGGACGCGGACAGCTCGACGTCGAGGCCGGTGACGGTCAGCACCCGGTGCAGCACGTCCATCAGCGGATCGGCCAGCGCGCGCCGGAGCTCCCTGATCTCGGCGGCCAGCCGGGCGAACCGGACCCGTGCCTCGGCGGAGAACGGCAGTTCCTCCCCCGGCTCGGACCGCTGGGAAGAGCGCCCGGCTCGGTCGGCGGCCAGCTGCGGCGCGGTGTCCAGGAAGGTCTCCAGCGCGTCGGCCAGCGAGACCACCTCGGCCGGGTCGGTGCCCTCGACGGCCGCAGCCAGCGGATCGGCGCCGTCGGCCGGTGCGCCGCCCGCGTACCGGACGAGCTGCCGGGCGCGGCGGCCCAGCAGCGCCAGGTCGCGCGGGCCGATCCGCCAGCGGGGGCCGGTGAGCAGCCGCACCAGCGACGCGTTGGCGGTCGGGTCGTGCAGCACTTCGCAGGTGGCGACGAGGTCGGCGACCTCGGGCAGGTGCAGCAGCCCGGACAGGCCCACCACCTCCACCGGTACGTCCCGGGCCACCAGCGCCGCGTGGAAGTCGGCGAAGCGGCCGGCGGTACGGCACAGCACGGCGATCTCGCCGGGCGCGGTGCCGGTGCGGACCAGGTGGGCGATGGTGTCGGCGAGCCAGCCGGTCTCCTCCTCCTGGGTGGGCAGCAGGGCGCAGCGCACCTGCCCGTCGCGCTCGGCGCCGGGCGCGGGGCGCAGTGCCTCGACCCCTTCGTGCCGGGCCCGCAGCTCGGTGGCCAGGGTGTTGGCCAGATCGAGCAGCCGGCCGCCGGAGCGGCGGTTCTCGCTCAGCGCGTAGCGGTCGGCGGGCCGCCCGTCGGCGTGGGGGAAGTGCCGCGGGAAGTCGTCGAGGTTGGCCACCGACGCGCCGCGCCAGCCGTAGATCGCCTGGCAGGGGTCGCCGACCGCGGTGACGGGGTGGCCGGTGCCGCCGCCGAACAGCCCGGCGAGCAGCAGCCGCTGGGCGACCGAGGTGTCCTGGTACTCGTCCAGCAGCACCACCCGGTACTGGTCGCGCAGGATCACGCCGACCTCGGGCCGCTCCTGGGCGAGCCGCGCGGACAGCGCGATCTGGTCGCCGAAGTCGAGCAGTTCGCGGCTGTGCTTCTCCTGCCGGTAGGCGGCGGCCAGTTCGGCCAGGTCGCGGCGGCCGGCGACCGCCTGCCGTACCTCCCGCACCCAGGCGTTGCCTCGTGTGGCCGGGTCGAGGCCGGCCAGTTCGGCGGCGAGTTCGGTGTCGTACGACCGCAGGCGCTCGGCCGGCACCAGGTGCTCGGACAGTTCGCCGGACAGCGCCAGCAGGTCGGAGACGAGGGTGGGCAGGCCCTTGGTGAGCGCCGGGTAGGGGCCGGGCGCCGCCCGCAGCACTTTGGCCGCCAGCTGGTAGCGGGTGGCGTCGGCGAGCAGCCGGGCAGTGGGTTCCAGGCCGATCCGCAGGCCGTGGTCCTTGAGCAGCTGGCCGGCGAAGGCGTGGTAGGTGGAGATCCGGGGCTCGCCGGGCGGCGCCTCGGCCTCGCCGGGGCCGGGCGGCAGCGGATCGGGGTCGGTCACCCCGGCCCGGACCAGCGCCGTGCGGACCCGCTCGGACAGCTCGCCGGCCGCCTTGTTGGTGAAGGTCAGGCCCAGCACCTGCTCGGGCGCGACCTGTCCGGTGCCGGCCAGCCACACCACCCGGGCGGCCATCACGGTGGTCTTCCCCGAGCCGGCCCCGGCCACGATCACGCCGGGCGCGGGCGGCGCCGTGACGCACGCCAGCTGCTCCGGGGTGAAGGGGATGCCGAGCAGCTCCTTGAGCTGCTCGGGTCGGGTGATGCGGGTTGCCACCCTGGTGAGGCTATCCGGCCGGGCCGACACCGGAGAGCGGGGCCAGGTCACCACCGGCCGCAGGGAGTGGACAGGCAGCGGAGGACGCGCAGGCGGGGGCGCCGCGCCGTCATTCCACCACGTGCCGGCCCTCCGCCTTGGCGCTGCACGAGGCCTGGAAGGCGCAGTGCGCGCAGTGCTGGCCGGTCGCCGGGGTGAAGCGTTCGTCCAGCACCCGCCCGGCCGCGCGGGCCAGCAGCTCCTCGGCCCACTCCCCCGCCGGGCCCTCCAACGGTGCCTGCCGCTGGACGGCGGGCACGGTGTCCCCGCCGTCCCGCCGGGTGGCGCCAATCCGCAGCTGGACGAGTTCGGCGCCACCCGAGGGGGGCCGCTGTCCGCCGAACAGCGGATCGACGGCGCCCTCGCGTACGGCGAGCTGGTAGACGGCCAGCTGCGGGTGGTGGGCGACTTCGGCGGCGGTCGGTTTGGCGCGGCCGGTCTTGAAGTCCACGACGTACGCCTGGCCGTGCGCGTCGGTCTCGACCCGGTCCATGCTGCCGCGGATGCGGACCTGGACGTCCCCGGCGCCGAGGGTGACGTCGAAGTCGTGCTCGGTGGCGACGGCGGTACGGCCGCGTTCCATCACGTGCCAGTGCAGGAAGCGCTCCAGTGCGGCGCGGGCGTTGTCCTTCTCCTGGCGGGACTTCCAGGGCGCGTCGAAGGCGAGGGCGTCCCACACGGAGTCCAGCCGGGTCATCAGTACGTCCAGGTCGGCCGGGGTCCGGCCGGAGGCCACCTCGTCGGCCAGCACATGCACCACGTTGCCGAAGCCCTGGGCGGCGGTGGACGCGGGCTCGGCCTTGACCTCGCGGCCGAGGAACCACTGCAGGGAGCAGGTGTTGGCGAGCTGGTCCAGGGCGCTGCCGGACAGCGCCACCGGCTGCTCCCGGTCGCGCAGCGGCACCTGCGAGCGGGTCGGCTCGTACAGTCCCCACCAGCGGTCCGGGTGCGCGGCCGGCACCAGCGCGTGGCCGTCGTCGTCCAGCGCGGCCAGCCGGGCGAGGCGCTCCGCCGCGGCCTCGCGCAGCGCGGCCGAGGCCCGCGGGTCCACCGTGGTGGCCCGCAGCTCCGCCACCAGCGCGGCAACCGCCAGCGGGCGGCGCGGGCGCTGGGTGACGTCCTGCGGCGGGACACCGAGTTCGGCCAGGAAGCGGGACGGCTGGTCGCCGTCGTCGGCGGCGGACCGCACCGCGGTGACCAGCAGCCGCTCGCGGGCGCGGCTGGTGGCCACGTAGAACAGGCGGCGCTCCTCGGCGAGCAGGGCGCCCTGGGTGAGCGGCGGCGCGAGGCCGTCCGAGCCGATCCGGTCCGCCTCCAGCAGGGAGCCGCGGCGGCGCAGGTCGGGCCAGACGCCTTCCTGCACCCCGGCGACCACCACGAGCCGCCATTCGAGGCCCTTGGCGCGGTGGGCGGTGGTCAGCCGTACGGCGCCGGGCCGTACGGCGGCCGCGGTACGGGTGTCGGCGGCGATGTCGAACGCGGACAGCTCCTCGATCAGGTTGAGGGCGCCCCGGCCCCCGGTGCGTTCCTCGGCGCGGGCCGCGCTCTCGAACAGCGCGCACACCGCGTCCAGGTCCCGGTCGGCGTTGCGGCCGCCGGCGCCGCCGCGCACCGCGGCACGCTCCAGCCGCGCGCTCCACGGCGAGTTCGCCCACAGGCCCCACAGCGCCTCCTCGGCGGTGCCGCCGTCCGCCAGGGCGCGGCGGGCCTCCTTCAGCGACCGGCCCAGCCGCTGGGCGCCGCGCGCGTAGGCGGGGTCGTGGGTGGTCAGCCGTTCCGGGCGCGCCAGGGCCTCGGCGATCAGGACGTCGGAGGGCCGCGGTACGGCCCGCCCGGCCGTCCGCTCCTCGTCCCGCAGCGCCCGTCCCAGCCGGCGCAGGTCCGCGGCGTCCATGCCGCCGAGCGGCGAGCCGAGCAGGGTGAGGGCGTCCTCGACGGTCAGCTCCAGCCCGGGGGTCCCGGGGCCCTCGTCCGGGGAGCTTCTGTCGTCCCCGTCGTCCCCGTTGTCCCCGTCGTCCTCGGACGACGTCTCCGGCGGGTCCTGACGCCCCCCCAGCGCGGACCTGGCCGCCACCCGCAGCGCCAGCAGCAGCGGCGCCACCGCGGGTTCGGCGTGCAGGGGGGCGTCGGAGGCTTCGAGGTCGACGGGGACGCCCGCCGCGGTGAGGGCGCGGCGCAGCGGCGGCAGCGAGGTGCCGCTGCGGACCAGTACCGCCATGTCGCGCCAGGGGATCCCGTCTTCGAGGTGGGCGCGGCGCAGTACGTCCGCCACGGAGTCGGTCTGCGCGCCCGGGGTCGGATAGGTGCGGACCGCGACCGTGCCCGCGGCGCGGCCCGGCGGCGGGGTCGGCGAGCGGTGGCCCCGGGCGGTGGCGGCGGGCAGCCGCGGCAGCGGCATCCGCTCGGTGAGGCGGCGGGTGGCGGCGAGCAGCGGGGCGGCGGCCCGCCGGGATGCGGTGAGCACCCGGACGGGAGCGGGCCGGCCGTCGGGCCGGGGGAAGCGCTCGGGGAAGTCCAGGATGCCGTTGACGTCGGCGCCGCGGAACGCGTAGATCGACTGGTCGGGGTCGCCGAAGGCCACCAGCGTCCGGCCGCCGCCGGCCAGCGCGCGCAGCAGGCGGGCCTGCGCCGGATCGGTGTCCTGGTACTCGTCCACGTACACCGCGTCGTAGCGCCCGGCCAGCTCGGCGTGGACCTCGGGCCGGCCGACCAGCCGGACCGCGCGCTGGACCAGTTCGGTGTAGTCGATGACCCCTTGCAGGTCGGTGACGTCCAGATACTCCGCCAGGAAGTCCGCCGCCGCCCGCCAGTCGGGGCGGCCGAGGCGGTGGGCGAAGGAGCGCAGCGCGTCCGGCGCGAGGCCGAGTTCGCGGCTGCGGGCCAGCACGGCGCGCACCTCGTCGGCGAATCCGCGGGTGGTCAGGGCCGCGCGCAGGTCGTCCGGCCAGCGCACATGGGCGCGTCCGTCGCGGGCCAGCGTGATCTGTCCGGCCAGCAGTTCGCGGACCAGCAGGTCCTGCTCGGGCCCGGACAGCAGCCGGACGGGTTCGGCGTAGCGCTCGGCGGGCTGGTGGGCGCGCAGCAGGGCGTAGCAGAAGGAGTGGAAGGTGGCGGTGTGCGGCGCCGCCGGGACCCCGCCGCCGGGACCGTCGGGGTCGCGCGGGCGGGCCCGGCGGTCGGAGCCGCCCCGGCCGGCGGAGCCCTCGGCGCCGAGCCGCGCGGCCGTCCGGTCCCGCAGCGCCAGCGCGGCCCTGCGGTGGAACGTGAGTACGAGGATGCGCTCGGGCGGGGTACCGGACCGCACCCTGGCTACCACCGCCTCGACCAGCGTGGTCGTCTTGCCGGTGCCGGGACCGCCCAGGACCAGCAGCGGCCCGCCCCGGTGCTCAACCACCGCCCGCTGCGCCGCGTCCAGCACAGGGGGCGCGGCGGGCACCACGGGCGCGCGCACCAGCCGGTAGCCTCCGACGCCCGGGCCCGTCGCGTACGGCGTGCCCGGCCGGTCGGACAGGGCGACGCCCGGCGCGGCAGCGGCGGACGGAGGAGAGAGGTTCACGTGATCAGCCGGTTTCATGATGGTCGGTCGGTGTGCTCCGGATACTCCGGACGGGCGGCGGGGGCCCTGTCAGCCCCTCGGATGGCGGAAGCTGGATGACATGAGCTACCGGCCCTCACCCGTCACCGCTGTCGCGGTCCCCCCGCGTGCCCGCGGCGCCGCCGGGTGCGTGCCCGTCCCAGCGGGCCCGGCGCAGGTCCACCCGGGGGATGTGGCCCTCGGCGGCCGGCCCGGACTCGCGCAGCGGGGTGCCCTCGGCCCGGTAGGCGTCCAGGGCGCGCAGCTCGTGCCCGGACAGCAGCACCCCGTCGGACCGCACGACACGCCACCACGGCACTCCGCTGCCGTACAGCGCCAGGACCCGGCCGACCTGGCGCGGGCCCGCCTCGCCGAGCCACTCCGCCACATCGCCGTAGGTCATCACCTTGCCCGGCGGGATCAGCTCCACCGTGTCGAGCACCCGGTCCGCGTACTCACTGGGGTGTCCGGTGGGGGCCGCCGGGTCGTAGTCCTCGCTCATCCCGCCCATCCTGCCCCAGACCGCCGACACCGGGGGGTTCCGGTGCCAACCGCACATCGCTCGTGCCACCATCGTCCGGGCGGTGACTGGTGATACGAGATCAAGAAGAGACCACGGGGGACAAGCAGGGCGCTGGGCAGGCCGGAGAGGCCGCCCGCGCCCAAGCACCGCTGCCCGCTTCCGGCAGGGCCGCCGGGGGATCCGGCGGCTCGGGGCGCCCGGCGGGTCCGGTCGGCGCCACCGGGGGTTCGGCGGGTCCGGCGCCCCGCAACGGCTCCGGGCCCGGACCGGCCGGCTCCCACCGCGAGACCCCCGCGGAGACCTCGTCCTCCACCGGCTCCCATCCGGCATCGCCCGCCGAGACCACCTCCCCCGGCGGCTCCCACCGGGCGCCGCCCGCCGACACCCGGCCGCCCACCGGCTCCCACCTGGCCGCCACCGCCGGCTCCGAGCCCCCCTCGGGCTCCCATGTGGCCTCGCCCGCCGACACCGGGCCGGGAGCCGACGGCGAGGCCCGGCCGCGTAAGGACCCCGAGGCGGAGTCCTGCGACGACGCCGCCGCCGAGGAGGCCGGTGCCACCCGCGCCGCCGTGTCCCGCGACGAGCCGCTGCTCG
The DNA here is from genome assembly GCF_042650325.1 of Streptomyces polygonati. NCBI lineage: Bacteria > Bacillati > Actinomycetota > Actinomycetes > Kitasatosporales > Streptomycetaceae > Streptomyces > Streptomyces polygonati. The sequence continues at coordinate 274,791 of NZ_JBHSBB010000010.1, forward strand.
CCGCGCGGGTGCACCGGCCGGCCGACCTGGTGCGCTTCTTCTTCGGCCTGCTCGGCATCGGCGTGGTGCTGGCCATCGCCTGGTTCGCGCACGCCACCACCACCGGCCTGGAGACCGACATCTCCAAGGGCGCCTCGCACGCGCCCAACGCCCTGGCCTCCACCGCCGGTCTGACCGCGAGCGTCGCCGTCCTGATCGTCCCGATCGCCTTCGCCGTCGACCGGCTGATCAAGCGGGACGGCCTGCGGATCGCCGACGGGGTGCTGGCCGCCGTCCTCGCGCACGGCGCCGCGCTGGCCACCGACCTGTGGGTGAGCGACTCCGCGCCGCACGCCATCCGTGAGGCGCTGTCCCACAGCGCGCCGTCCGGGCTCGGCATGACCGACCCCGTGCACGGCTATCTCGCCCCGGTCATCGCCTATGTCACCGCGGTCGGCATGGCCCGGCGCCCGCGCTGGCGGGTCGCCCTGTGGCTCGTCCTGCTGCTCGACGCCTTCGCGGTGCTGGTCGGCGGTTACACCACACCGTTCTCGATCGCGCTGACCGTACTGATCGGCTGGACGGTCGCCTACGGCACGATGTACGCCGTCGGCTCGCCGAACGTCCGTCCCACCGGCCAGAATCTGCTGGCCGGGCTGCGCCGGGTCGGCTTCGCGCCGCTGACCGCCCGCCGGGTGCTGGAGGCCGCCCCGGAGGACGCCGACTCCGACCGCGGCCGGGCCTATCTGGTCACCCTGGAGGACGGGCCGCCGCTGGACGTCACCGTGGTGGACCGCGAGCGGCAGGCGCACGGCTTCTTCTACCGGACCTGGCGGCGGCTGTCCCTGGTGGGCGGCATCACCCAGCGCCGCAGCCTGCTGTCGCTGCGCCAGGCGCTGGAGCAGGAGGCGCTGCTGGCGTACGCGGCCATCGCGGCCGGCGCCAACGCGCCCAAGCTGATCGCCACCTCCGAGCTGGGCCCGGACGCGGTGATGCTGGTCTACGAGCACATCGGCGGCAGGCGGCTGGACGCGCTCGCCGACGAGGAGCTCACCGACCCGCTGCTGCGCGAGGTCTGGATCCAGGTGCGGGCGCTCCAGTCGCGGCGCATCGCCCACCGGCGGCTGGTCGGCGAGTCGCTGCTGGTGGACCGCAACAGCCGGGTGTTCCTCACCGAGCTGCGCGGCGGGGAGATCGCCTCCGGCGACATCGTGCTGCGGATGGACATCGCGCAGCTGCTGACGACGCTGGCGCTGCGGGTCGGCCCGGAGCGGGCGGTGGCCTCGGCGGTCGCCGTGCTCGGCCCGGACGCCGCCGCTGCCTCGCTGCCGCTGCTCCAGCCGATCGCGCTCAGCCGGGCCACCCGGCGCCGCCTCAAGGTGCTGGCCAGGGCGCGGGCCCAGCGCGAGCGGGACGCGGTGCTGGCCGCCTCCGCCGAGGGGCGGGAGGCACGCGAGCACCGGCGGGCCGAGGAGGCCCGGGAGGCGGAGGACCCCAGCCTGGTCAAGGGCAGGTCGAAGGCCAAGCGGAAGGCCGAGGACAAGGCGGAGAAGCGGGCCATCGAGGACGCGGTGGACGAGGTCCGCGAGGACGACCTGCTGGCCCGGATCCGCCAGCAGGTGCTGCTGATCCGCCCGCAGGCCCCGGTCGAGCCGGTCCGGCTGGAACGCATCAAGCCGCGCACCCTCATCACGGTGATCGCCGGCGCCTTCGCCGCGTACTTCCTGCTGTCGCAGCTCAGCTCGGCGCCGATCGGCCACGCCATCCTCAACGCGGACTGGCGCTGGGCGCTGCTGGCCTTCTTCGGTTCGGCGGCCAGCTATGTGGCCGCCGCGGGCGCGCTGTCCGGTTTCGTACCGGAGAAGCTGTCGCTGCTGCGCACGGTGCAGGCGCAGATCGCCGGGTCGTTCGTGAAGCTGGTGGCGCCGGCCGCGGTCGGCGGGGTGGCGCTGAACACGCGCTATCTGCAGAAGGCCGGGGTACGGCCGGGGCTGGCGGTGGCCAGCGTCGGCGCGTCCCAGCTGGTCGGCCTGGGTGCCCACATCCTGCTGCTGCTGACCTTCGGCTTCATCACCGGCACCGAGAAGACGCCCTCGCTGTCCCCGTCCCGCACGGTGATGGCGGGCCTGCTCACCGCGGGGGTGCTGGTGCTGGTCGTCACGGCGGTGCCGGTGCTGCGCAAATTCGTCTCCACCCGGGTCCGGGCGCTCTTCGCCGGGGTGGTGCCGCGCATGCTGGACGTGCTCCAGCGGCCCGCCAAGCTCTTCACCGGGATCGGCGGCACCCTGATGCTGACGGTCTGCTTCGTGATCTGCCTGGACGGCAGCGTGCGCGCCTTCGGCGGCCACCTCAGCTACGCCGCCATCGCGGTCGTCTTCCTGGCCGGCAACGCCCTCGGTTCGGCCGCGCCCACCCCGGGCGGGGTCGGCGCGGTCGAACTCGCCCTCACCGGCGGTCTGATCGCGGCGGGCCTGCCCAAGGAGGTGGCCACCCCCGCGGTGCTGTTCTTCCGGCTGCTGACCTTCTGGCTGCCGGTCCTGCCCGGCTGGCTGTTCTTCACCCATATGACGCGCAAGGGCGAGCTGTAGCGGGCGGCACCGGCGTGCGTAAGGGGCGGCACCCGATGGGTGCCGCCCCTTACCTCCCGTACCGGCCGGGCTAGTAGACCGGCTTCTCGGGCTCGATCGTGTTGACCCAGCCGATGACACCGCCGCCGACGTGGACCGCGTCGGCGAAGCCCGCGGACTTCAGGATGGCGAGGACCTCCGCGCTGCGGACACCGGTCTTGCAGTGCAGGACGATGCGCTTGTCCTGCGGGAGGTGTTCGAGGGCGGAGCCCATGATGAACTCGTTCTTCGGGACCAGCCGGGCGCCGGGGATGGAGACGATCTCGTACTCGTTCGGCTCGCGGACATCGATGATCTCGATGTTCTCGCCGTCGTCGATCCACTCCTTGAGCTGCTTGGGAGTGATCGTGGAGCCGAGCGCGGCCTCCTGGGCCTCCTCGGAGACGACGCCGCAGAAGGCCTCGTAGTCGATGAGTTCGGTGACCGTCGGATTCTCGCCGCACACCGCGCAGTTGGGGTCCTTGCGGACCTTGACCTGGCGGTAGGTCATCTCCAGGGCGTCGTAGATCATCAGCCGGCCGAGCAGCGGCTCACCGATACCGGTGAGCAGCTTGATGCCCTCGTTGACCTGGATGGAGCCGATGGACGCGCACAGCACGCCGAGGACGCCGCCCTCGGCGCAGGAGGGGACCATACCGGGGGGCGGGGGCTCCGGGTAGAGGCAGCGGTAGCACGGGCCGTGCTCGGACCAGAAGACCGAGGCCTGGCCGTCGAAGCGGTAGATCGAGCCCCATACATACGGCTTGTTCAGCAGCACGCACGCGTCGTTGACCAGGTAGCGGGTCGCGAAGTTGTCGGTGCCGTCGATGATCAGGTCGTAGTCGGCGAAGATCTCCATCACGTTGTCGGCTTCGAGCCGCAGTTCGTGGAGGACGACCTTCACATAGGGGTTGATGCCCTGGACGGTGTCCCGGGCGGACTCGGCCTTGGAGCGGCCGACGTCGCCCTGGCTGTGGATGATCTGGCGCTGCAGGTTCGACTCGTCGACCTCGTCGAACTCGACGATGCCGAGCGTGCCGACACCCGCCGCGGCCAGGTACATCAGAGCGGGCGAGCCGAGGCCGCCGGCCCCGACGACCAGCACCTTGGCGTTCTTCAGCCGCTTCTGCCCGTCCATGCCCACATCGGGGATGATCAGGTGACGCGAATACCTGCGGACCTCGTCAACGGTGAGCTCGGCGGCCGGCTCGACCAGGGGTGGCAGCGACACAGAGACCTCAGCAATACGGTTGGTCGGTCATCAGACGGGACGTACCGGCCCGTACGGGTGAATGCCCCACCCGTACACGCCGACTCCATAACACTGCCACGCCCGTCTTCATTCCAAGACACCTGGTCCGAGGACCGAGACGCCTTCGGCCCGCATGGTGGGCTGCGCCGGCCCCTCAGGGCTGTCTGCGGATCTTGCGGACCGCCTCCTGCCAGTAGCGGGGCAGCCCGGCCCAGGGGTCGGTGCCCTCCCGGTCGGTGCGGTCGGTCAGGCACACGGTGCCGGCGCCCTGCCAGCGGGCGATGCGCAGGGCGGTGTCGAGATGGGTGGACGGCAGGCTGTGCACGAGGTGGGCGAAGCGGGAGGGCGGGTGGTCGGCCGTCCACTGCGGCGGCTCGGACCAGCGGTAGCGGCTCCAGGGGCCGTTGAAGGTGACGATCTGGTCGGCGAACTCCGCGTAGCCGGGGTAGGGGTGGGAGCCGGGGGCCAGTACGACGGGCCGGCGGGCGGCGGCCCCGGCTTCCGGGGCCGCTCCCCGGCCGCGTTCTCCGCCGCCTTTCCCGGCTTCTCCGGCTTTTCCGGCTCCGGCCAGCAGGGCCCGCAGTGTCGTCACCACCCGCCGGCACGCGTCCACCCTGGCCCGCAGGACCGGGGCCCGGGAGAGGAAGAAGCCGTCCACCCGGTACCAGTTCAGATACGACGAGGCGTCGGTGATCAGCTCGCCGAACGGCCGGGCGCCGTAGGCGACGTCCAGCAGTCCGAGGAGTGGGACGCCGTTCTCACGAACGAGGGAGAGCGCCTCGCCGTAGAGCGGGTCCGGACGTGAGCCGGGGCCGCGCGCCACATCGAAGGCCACCCAGTCCAGCGGCGCGCCGGGCCGGGCCAGCTCGGCCCACTCCCCCGGCGCGACCAGCGGGTGCGCGGTGGCGGGCACGCCGAGGCCGCCCCGCCCGGAAGCCGCGCGGGCGGCCCGGGCGGCGGCCGTACGGTCCCGGGCCAGGGCGTCGCCCTGCGCCGGTTGCGCCGAGCGGTCGCCGCGCGGCCGGGTGATCGTGTGCCGGGAGGGGATCAGACGCGGCATGCCGCCTCCATCCACACATCGGCCAGCGACTCCTCCAGGCCGATCCGGGGCCGCCAGCCGAGCCGGTCCCTGGCGGTCCGCACATCCGCCTGCTGCCAGGTGCCGCAGCCGTCCGGGTACGGCGGCTGGGGGGGTCCCTGGGACGGTTCGTCCATCTCGTGCAGCATCCCGTCGTAGCCGGCCACATGGGCGAGCGCGGCGGCCATGTCCCGCAGCCGCACCGCCCGGCCGCTGCCGATGTTCACCACGCCCTGGGCGGCGGACAGCGAGGCGGCGTGCACGGCCCGGGCCACGTCCCGCGCGTCGATGAAGTCGCGCTGCACGCCGAGGCCGCCGAGCCTCAGCTCCGGGTCCCCGCTCTGCATGGCGCGCCGCAGCGTCTCGGCGATCCGGCCCAGCGGGGAGCCGGTCGGGGTGCCGGGCCCGGCCGGGCTGAACACCCGCAGCACCACGGCGTCCAGGCCCGAGCCCAGCACCAGCTCGGTGGCGGCGAGCTTGCTGACGCCGTACGGGCCGCCGGGCCGCGGCACGGCGTCCTCGCCGGTCGAGGAGCCGACCGGCGAGGGTCCGTACTCCGAGGCGCACCCGACCTGTACGAGGCGGGCGGCGACCGAGCTGCGGCGCAGCGCCTCGCAGACGGTGGCCACGGCGACGGTGTTCTGCCGGGTCAGGTCCCGGGCGTTGCCCCGGGTGGCTCCGGCGCAGTTGATCAGCACGCCGGGATGGACGGCGTCCAGGAAGCGGGCGAGCACGCCGGGCGCGCCGCTGGACAGGTCGAACCGCACGTCCGACTCGTCACTGCGGCCCAGCGCGGTGAGCTGGACGGCGGGGTCGGCCAGCAGCCGTTCGGCGACATGCCGGCCCAGGAATCCGTCCGCCCCCAGCAGCAGCACTCTCATCGTCCGCCTCCCGGGGTGGGACACGGCGCTTCGCACGGTGGCAGGGAAGGGGGTTGGTGGGTGGTCACGGAATCTCCTGGTTCGGTGGTACGGGAGTCAGAGGCGGATCGGGCGGCGGTGGGCCGAGGCACGCGGCAGGAGGCGGAACGCCGCCACCGTCAGCGCCAGGGCGGCGACGCCGCAGACCAGCGCTTCGGCGGTGGCGCCGCCGAGGCCGAGGTGGAGCGGGGCCGCGCCGAGCACGAGGGCTTCGCCGGCGCAGGCGGCCGCGAGCCCGGCGACGGCCGTCCTCGGCCGGCCGTGGACGGCGAGCAGCCGGGCGGTGAAGAGCAGCAGGCCGAGCGCGGCCGGGCCCGCGACAGGAGTGGGGCCGGCGATCGCGCCGGCGGTGACGAGCAGCACGAACAGCGCGAGGCCGTACGCGGCGAGGGCGGCGGCCAGCCGTGGCCGTACCGCGTCCGCGAATTCGGCCAGGCCGTGGCTGGGGGCGAGTTGGGCGCGGGCCCGGACCGCGAACCAGTGCGCGCTGGCGGCGGCCGGGGCGAGGCTGAGGGCGAGCGCGGTGAAGGCGGCGGCGCCGTGGCCGGGGTCGAAGGGGTCGAAGGGGCTCCGGCCGGCCAGCGCGGAGACGGCCTGCGGCCCGTACAGCGCGAAGCCGAGCAGCACACCGGCCCATGGCGCGCCCGGGCGCAGGACCGCCCACCCTGCGGCGATCGCGAGCAGCGCGCCGGGCACCGCGAGGTGGACGGCGGCGGCGACGGCGCAGACCACCCCGGGCAGCAGCAGCGGCGCTCCCGCGCGGGCCCCGAGCCATGCCCGCTCCCGGACCCCGCCGACCCCGCCTCCCGCCCCGACCCGCACCACCGGCGGCACCCGCCGACAGACCTCTTGCGCCAGCCCGAACACATCCCGCGCCCCGAGCCGCCGCGCGTCCCCGTCCGTCACCCCGCGCGCCTCAAGCCCCGCCGCGACCTCCCACACGTCCACGGCCCCGCCGACCAGATCCCGATGCCGCCGCATGACGCTCCGCACGGGGTCCGCGAGATCGTGCCGGCGGTCGGCGGGACCACTCCCGCCGGTCCCGGACCGACCGCCACCGGCAACCGGCGCGGGTTCGGCGGGAGACCCCGCCGAATCCGCGCCGGGCCGCAGGGCACCTGCCCTGCCCGCGCCGGGCAGCGGCCCGCCGGACACCCGCCCTTCCGCCGCGGAAGAGCGGCCACCGGTTACGCCCGGACCGCCCGACACCGAACGCACGACAGACGACCCCGGCCCCGCCCCGACAGGCACGCGCCCACCAACCCCACCCCGACCACCATCACCCGCACCCAAAACACCCGACACCGAACGCCCGGCAGGCGGCCCCGGCTGCGCCCCGACAGGTACGCGCCCGCGCCGCACGGCATCGCGCGGGGTCGCGGTGGCCGGATGCCCGGACGGCGGGCGGGCGACGGGCGGTTCGGAGGCAGAGGCGGGGGCTGGGGGCCGGCCGTCGTGCGTGGCTGCCGACCACGACCTGTCGTCCTCCGGTGCGCCGGCCGCAGGCCGAGCCCCCGCGAGGGCCGACCCGGAACCCGGGGCGCCGGGCCCGCCGGTCCGGGTCGAGGTGGCGGGTCGGGGAGGCGGGGAGACGGGGCGGTCACGGTGATGGGGTGGGTGCCAAATCGATTCGGCAGCGTGGACCTGCGCGGAGGGGGAGTCGGCGGCGGTCATCGGTGGGGTCCTCCGGGGGCGGCGGTGGCCGGGACGCGCGCGGCTGGGGGTGGGGTCGGGGCGAGGCGGGTGGGGGAGAGGGATTCGGCCGGGGAGATGAAGGGGCGGGGCGCGCCGGCGGCGTCGCGGAGGGGCTCACGGCGGACGGGGTGCCGGGCGACCACGGTGAGATAGCTCTCCTGGAAGGCGTCGGCGCAGCGCGCGGGGGTGAACAGCGCGAGGGCGCGTTCGCGGGCGGCGGCGCCCAGCAGGGCCGCCCGCTCCCGCCCGCGCAGCAGCTCCAGGGTCGCCTGCGCGAGTGCCCCGGGGTCGCGCGGCGGCACGACGAGTCCGGTGCCGCCGATCACCTCCCGTACCGCGCCCACATCCGTGGAGACCGTCGCCCGCCCGCAGAACATCGCCTCCACCAGGCTGAGCGGAAAGCCCTCCGCGCTGCTGGACAGCACGACGACATCGCCCGCCGCGTAGGCGTCCGCCGCTTCCGGCCCGCCCGGCGATCCGATCTCCTCGAAGCTCACCGGGCTCCCGTCGGGCCCGGCCGGGAAGAGCCGCGCGGCCAGCGCGCGGCAGTGGGAGAGGTAGGACGCGAACGGTTCGCCCGCCGCGCGCACAGGGAAGATCCGCAGCCGGGCCCGCGGTTCCTCCCGGCGTATCGCGTGGAACGCGTGCAGCAGCGCGACCAGATCCTTGGCGGGGTCCGGCCGCCCGACCCAGGCCACGGTGGGGGCGAGGGACGCGGCGGGCGTGGTCGCCGCCTCGGCCGCCTCACCGACGCGGGCGAACGGCGACGCGTCGATGCCCGGCTGCACCGTCCGCATCCGGTCGCGCCGCGCCCCGCACCGCTCCTGCCAGCGCCGCACATGCGCGGACCCGGGGGTGACCAGGGCGGCCCGGCGGTAGGTCTCGGCGGCGAGCAGCCGGTGGTAGTCGCCGAGCAACGCCCGTACGGCGGGGGCGAGTCCGGCCGCGCGGTGGGCGAGCAGCGCCTCCCGGACCCGGACGGTGTACTCGGTGACGATCAGCGGTGTCCCGCAGAACCGTTTGGCCAGCAGCCCCGGCAGGGCGGCCGGGCCGCCGGACGCCGCGTGGCACAGGTCGGCGGCGCCCAGCTCCCCCGGCCCGTACCAGGGCGCGGACAGGGGTCGTAACTGCTGCTCCACCAGCCCGGCCACGGTGAGGAGTTCGGTGACCACGATGTCCCTGAGCAGCGGTCTCACCCCGGGGGCCCGGCAGGCGCCCTCCAGCGCGACCAGCGCGTCCTCGCCGCGTAACAGCCCCGCCAGGGAGCCGTGTTCGGCGGCGACCTCGGCAAGTCCGTACAGCCCGGCGGCGAAGCGCTCGGCCCGGGTCTCGATGCCCAGGGCGCCGCCGCCGGCGAGGGCTGCGGCCAGCTCGGCGTAGGCCCGCAGAAACGCGGCGCGGCCGGCCCGCCGTACGGTCCGCCGCGGGGCGCGGGCGGCGCCCACCGGATCGCCCCAGAGGCGTTCGGTCAGCACCCGCCGTACCTGCGGCGGCGTCGGCACCCGGCCCGCCGACTCGTTCCGCGAGGACCGGCTCAGCGCGTAGACGTCGAAGTCGTGGTGCCCGAGCCCGCGTACGAGCCGGTCGCACCACGCGCCTCCCTCACCTCGCGCATACGGATAGCCACCCTCGGTGAGCAACGCGATCCGCACGTGTCCGCCTCCTGACGCCTGCCGGTGCACCGGTGATGTGCCGCCGGTACGGACGCCCGCCACGCTCATGCCGCGGCGCGGCGGACGCGACGGCCCGGCGCGAAGACGTTATGCCGCGAGGACGGGGGCGCGACGGACGGTTGTCCGTCGCACCACCAAAAGGGGTGAAGCCACGTAACTTCTCCCACCGCCGCGCGTTGAAGTGACCTATGGTGCGGTCGTCATCACGCTCCGCAGTGCTCTGCGGACTGCCCGGCGGGCCCGGATCAAGCGGCGGCTACGGGAACGGCCAGGCGTTCGGCTTGCAGGTGGGCCCGCCGTCGAGGGACAGGAATTTGGTCTGCTGCATCATGACCGGCGCGAGCGCGCCCTGTTCGGGACAGCCCACATGGCCGTGCCCGAGCCGGTGCCCGACCTCGTGATTGATCAGCATCTGCCGGTATTCGTGCATGCGCTGGGGTCCGAAGGTGTCCGCGCCCCGCGCCCACCGGAAGGCGTTGATCATCGTGCGCGGTGTCGAGGCCGCGTCACACGACACATTGTCCACCGTCGTGTCCAGGCCCGACTCCTCGCACCACTTGGCGGTGGTGCCCGGACTGGCCAGGGTGACGACGATGTCGGCGGCGCCGGTCGAGACCCGCTCGAAGGTCATCGCGCCGTCGTGACCCCAACTGCGCGGATCGTTCAGCGTCTTGAACACCGTCTGGGCGAAGAGGCCCGCGTCCAGCGGCAGTCCCTTCTCCACGTCCACCCGGAACCGCATCACGCGGCCCTTGCCCGGCGCGGCCTGGTGACCGGGCACGGTGGAGAAGGCGCCGGACAGCGCGAGGTCGGGGGCGAGCGGATACTGCCGGGCCATCAGCTGGTCGTAGCTCGCGGGTTCGGCGCTCGCCGCCGCCCCCGGGGAGGTGGTCGCGGCGCCCGGCGCGGTGGTCGGCGCCACATCGGGGGCGGACCGCCCGCCGTCGCCCTTGCCGCCGGTCCCGCCGTGGTCCTTCTCGCCGCCGATGAACTGGCTGCCGACGACGACGGCCAGCACCGTGACGACCGCGGCGGCCGCGATGCCGCTGAGGGTCCGGCCCTTGCCGCCGCCCTTGCCCGCGCTCTTGCCGCCGGTCGGCGCGGGCAAGGGCTCCGGGTCCCGCACCGGCCCGGGTTCCGGCCGCGGCCCCGGTGCGGCCGGCCGGTGTGCGCCGGGCGCCGCGTCGAAGGCGTCCACGTACTCCTGCCGGGGCCGCGGCACGGCCCGTCCGCCGGCGTGCAGCTGGCGGGTGGCCTCCGAGGCCGCGTCCGAGGAGCCCGCGCCGTACGGCGGCCGGTCCTCCGGGTCGGACGGCGGCTCGCCGGAGCGGCCGGTCCCCCGGCCGGGACCCGGCGTGGTCCAGTCGCCGGCGCCCCACGCGTCGTGCTCGCGGTGCTCGGGGTGTGCCTGCGGCGGTACGTTCAGCTCCTGGGGCCTGATCACCGCGAAACCGCCGGTGTCCTCCGGTGAGTCGGCCCGCCGCCGGCGGCCGGACCCGGGCACACCCGGGGCGCCGGGCACGACCGGCCTGGCGGGGACGACCGGCGTACCGAAACCACCCGGAACGCCAGCCCCACCGAAACCGCCGGGGCCGCCCGCGTCACCCGAAGCGCCCGGGAAGCCGACATCACCTGGAGCGCCGGAGCCGGACGGGATCCCCGCACGCCCGGGGGTCCGGGGCGGGACCGGCCGGCGGTAGGCACCACCGCCGCTCCCGCCCCTGCCCGGTATCGGACTGTCCTGGCCGTCCTGGCCATCCGTCGCGCTGTGCTTGCCCACGCCCTCGATCAGCTCCCGGTCGCCTCGGTCGTCGGACTCGTCGCCGCACGTCCGGCGCCCGCCGGAAGCGTACGGTCCGCGACCGCGTACAGCAGATCACGAAACGCCCGGGACACCAGCTCCGGGTGCTCCATCATCGCCACATGCCCGCTGTCGGGGATGGTCAGCAGCCGCGCGTCCCGGAAGGTCCGCGTGGCGCGGGCCGCCATCCGCGGCGACACCAGCTTGTCCCGCCCGCCGTAGACCAGCAGCACCGGCGCCAGCACCTTCTCGGCCTGCCGCCACAGCGCGTGCTGGCCGCCGAGGGTGTACGCGTTCACGATGCCGCGGGTCGAGCGGACCATCGCGTCCCAGAAGTACGGCAGCTCGGTGCGCCGCTGGTACTCCCGCGCGGCCTCCTCGCGGGTCGGCCCGTCCACCACCGAGGGGTCGCCGTAGCAGAGCTCCATCAGCGCGGCCGCGCGCCGCTCGATCGACCAGTCGCGGGTGGCCCGCAGATACAGCGCGGGCACCCCCGGCAGCGAGGCGAGGCCGGTGGGCCAGGCGGAGCGCTGCGGCGGCACTTCGGGCAGCGCCGGCGAGATCAGCGTCAGAGTGCGTACGAGGTCGGGGCGGGCGGCGGCGACCTTCACCGTGACCGCGCCGCCCATCGAGTTGCCGAACAGGTGGACCGGGCCGCGCCGCTCGGCGTCGAGCAGCCTGATCACCGCCCGGGCCTGGCCGGCGATCGAGTAGTCGCCGTCGTCCGGCGGCGGTGAGTGGCCGAAGCCGGGCAGGTCCAGCGCCTCGCCCGACACCCGGTCGGCGAGCTTGTCCATCAGCAGCGTCCAGTTCTGCGAGGAGCCGCCGAGCCCGTGCACGAAAAGCGCCGGTTCGTGGTCCCCGGTCCCTGGGCGGTCCTCGTGCGACCTGACCACCAGGCCGAAGCCGGGCAGCGCCACGGTGCGCGCCGATTCCCCGGCCGCGAGCACCGGTCCCACCGGGGGTACGGCCGCGGGCGCGACGGCCGCTTGAGGAGAGTCGGTCGTGGACATGGACATATGTTACGAGACGATCACGCGTGCGATTGTGTGTTCGCGGCCACAAGCGGTGAGAAGCCTGAAGAGGGCCGAGGAGCGCCAGGTAGGGCGCCGAGCGCGGTCACCGACGACGATGGAAGAGTCAGGGAAGGGAGGCGCCATGTCCAAGGACATCGAGGACATAGGCAGCATCGACGGCATCTCCGGCTTCGGCCGCGAAGCGGACGCCCCGGACGACACCGTACGGACCGCGCCCGACATCGATCCCGCGGACACCGCGGACGCCGCCGACCCCGAGAACCCCGAAGTCCCCGAGGTCTCCGAGATCCCGGAGGAGGGGCCCGGAGCAGCCGGGGATTCCGACGAGCTCGATGTGGAGGCGCCCGAGGCCGACGCCGCCGAGCAGCGCATCGGGGTGCTGGGGCGCGAGGAGGAACCGATCACCGAGCCGTCGCCGGACGACCTGCTCGAAGCCGATCCGGCCGACGCGGCCGATCAGCGGCGAGCGGTCGAACAGGATGACGACGACTACCGCTGACCGCGCCGACCCGCCGCTCACCGCCCCCGACAACCGCCGACGCCCGCCGGCTGCCGCCGACTGCCGAAGGGCCGAGGTCCGTCCATTTCCATCACCGGCCACCGCCGACTACCACTGTCGACCGGTGAATCCCGCTGGGCCTCGCCGGGATATCACCGAACCGGGGCGGAACTCGCGGCGGACCGCCGGTGAACGGTTCCAGGAAGTGAGAATGTGCTCCCGCGCGGCGCACACTGTCGTTACTCAAAAGTACGATGGCGGGTGAGGTGCCCATTCTTTTCCATCACCACCATTTGGGAGGCGGCGTGACAGCCATCGAGCAGACTCAGGCGCGGCCGCGCGGCACCCGCCTGCCCCGCCGGGCCCGACGAGAACAACTGCTGGGCGCGGCCCAGGAAGTCTTCGTCGCGCAGGGTTATCACTCGGCGGCGATGGACGACATCGCCGAGCGCGCCGGAGTCAGCAAGCCGGTTCTCTACCAGCACTTCCCGGGCAAGCTGGAACTTTATCTCGCCCTTCTCGACCAGCACTGCGAGTCACTGCTGCACGCGGTCCGGACGGCACTGGCCTCCACCACGGACAACAAGAAGCGCGTCGAAGCGACCATGGACGCGTATTTCGCCTATGTCGAGGACGAGGGCGGCGCCTTCCGGCTGGTCTTCGAGTCGGACCTGACCAATGAGCCGGCCGTCCGCGAGCGGGTCGACAAGGTCTCCCTCCAGTGCGCGGAGGCGATCAGCGAGGTCATCGCCGAGGACACCGGGCTCGCCCGGGAGGACGCCATGCTGCTGGCCGTGGGCCTCGGCGGGGTCTCCCAGGTGGTGGCGCGCTACTGGCTGGCCACCAGCAGCGAGGTGCCGCGCGACACGGCGGTGCAGTTGCTCACCTCGCTGGCCTGGCGCGGCATCGCCGGCTTCCCGCTGCACGGCACCGAGGGCCATCACTGAGACATTCACTGAGACGTTCCCCTCGCCGTGTTCGCTCACGGCGTGGGCGATCCACGGATTCCGGCCGGTCCGGCCGGGCTAGTCTGTGCAGCGTAACGGCGCGACGGACGCGCACACCGCCAGACCAGTCGGAGGTACATAAGCCGTGGAGGTCAAGATCGGCGTGCAGCACGCGCCGCGGGAGATCAGCATCGAGAGCGTGCAGACGGCGGACGAGGTGGAGAAGGCCATCGCCGACGCGCTGTCCGGTGCCTCCAAGCTGCTGACACTGGTGGACGAGCACGGCCGCAAGGTCCTGATCCCCGCCGACCGCCTCGCCTATGTCGAGATCGGCGAGCCGGCCGCCCGCAGGGTCGGGTTCGGCGCCTCGCTCTGACCGACCAGTCGCCGCAGGGGCGGCCACCGGCTGTGACCGGTGGCCGCCCCTCCGTTTCGTTCCGCCTCCCCCGGGGGTAGGACCACTGTGCACACCGGTCCATACCAACTGGAGGGGACAAGGATGTTGTGGGAAGCCGCCGCATACGCCGTCGTCGGGCTCGCCGCCGCTTTCGCGGCCACCGTCCTGCTGCCCGCACGGCTCCCGCGCACCCCGCTCACCCTGGGCACCGGCCCCGCGGCGGCCCTGGCCGGCGGCCTGGTCGCCCGGACGATCTTCGGCGGCGGCCACCTCGAAGTGACCGTCCCGGTCGCCCTTGTGGTGGCGGCGGCCCTGCTCAGCCTGCTGGCCAGGCCGGGCCGGCCCTCCCCGCTGGCGTAGCGCTCCCCGGCGGGGACTCCCCGGGGCCGAGCGGCGCTACGCGGCCAGGCCCAGCGCCGCCATCCGCTTGGTGTGCGCCTCGGTGATCCGGGAGAACATCCGGCCGACCTCGGCCAGGTCGAAGCCGTCGGCGACCCCGCCGACCAGCATCGTGGACAGCGCGTCCCGGTCGGCCACCACCCGCTGCGCCTGGGACAGCGCCTCGCCCATCAGCCGCCGGGCCCACAGCGCGAGCCGGCCGCCGACGCGTGGCTCGGCGGCGATCGCGGCCCGTACCTTCCCGATCGCGAAGCCCGCGTGCCCGGTGTCGTCCAGCACCGCCAGCACCAGGGTGCGGGTGTCGGAGTCGAGCCGGGCGGCGACCTCGCGGTAGAAGTCGGAGGCGATCGAGTCGCCGACATAGGCCTTGACCAGGCCTTCCAGCCAGTCCGACGGCGCGGTCAGCCGGTGGAACTCGTCCAGCGCGGCGCCGAACGGCTCCATCGCCAGATTCGCCGTCTCACCGATCTCGGTCAGCCGGTCGCGCAGCCGCTCGAAGTGGTGGAACTCGGCCGCCGCCATCGCGGCCAGCTCCGCCTTGTCCTCCAGCGTCGGCGCCAGCTTGGCGTCCTCCGCGAGCCGCTCGAACGCGGCCAGTTCGCCGTAGGCCAGCGCGCCCAGCAGATCGACGACGGCGGCCCGGTAGCGCGGGTCGGCCGCCGCCGCGTCCCAGTCCTGGGCGGCGATCCCGGTGGTGATCCCGGTGGCCGCGGGCACGGGGGCGGGCGTGATGGTCTCGTCAGGCGTCTCCATGCTGCGCACAATAGCCAAGTCCCGCCCGCTGGTAAGACCCGCCGTGTGACCCGGGGCCGGTCCCCGACGCTCCCCCGCCACGAGCCGGGTGACGCCCCGCGAGGGGGCTGCGGGGAACCGCGCGACCAGCCCCCGGCGACCCGCGCCGAACCGCCCCGCCATAAGTCGCACGCACCCACCCGGCGCCCCGGGACCGCCCGGCTTTCAGCGGATCGCGCACCGAATCGGCCCGTAGTGATCCCGATGACGTACCGGATGACCTACCGAACGAAACATTTGATCGGGTGCAGCTAAGTGTTTCCGGGGTAGAGTGGTATTGCACCCGTCGGTAGTCGGTTTACTTCCGATGTCCGACGGGCGACGTGTGCAACACCAGGATGCCCGGTCGGTGGCCCGATCGGCTCCGAACCGACCGCCTTCCCGCCATCGGGAGGGGCCCGCTCGCGGCATGAGCGAGGGCAGCGGTCCCGCGCCCCACAGCCCTTTCGGCTGTACGACACCTCTGCGCGGTCAGTATCCGGCGCCGTCGTTTTCCCGGCGCTCCGGCTGCTCGACCCCCCTTGCCGCACAGTGCCGCGTCTCACAGAAGAGGCAACATCCTGACCACCACGACTTTCCGCAGTCTCGGAATCCTCGCCGAGACCGCCGAGGCCCTTGAGGCCGTCGGCATCATCACTCCTTTCCCGATCCAGGAGATGACCCTTCCGGTCGCCCTGGCGGGCAACGACGTCATCGGCCAGGCCAAGACCGGCACCGGCAAGACCCTCGGCTTCGGCCTCCCGCTGCTGCAGCGGGTCGTCGTGTCCGCGGATGTCGACGCGGGCCGCGCGAGCGCCGATCAGCTCACCGACAGCCCGCAGGCCCTGGTCGTCGTCCCCACCCGCGAGCTGTGCCAGCAGGTCACCAACGACCTGCTCACCGCGGGCAAGGTGCGCAACGTCCGAGTGGCCGCGATCTACGGCGGCCGGGCCTACGAGCCGCAGGTCGAGCAGCTGCGGAAGGGCGTCGACGTGGTCGTCGGCACCCCGGGCCGCCTGCTGGACCTGGCCGGCCAGAAGAAGCTGAACCTCAAGCAGGTGCGCGCGCTCGTGCTGGACGAGGCCGACGAGATGCTCGACCTGGGCTTCCTGCCCGACGTCGAGAAGATCATGGGCATGCTGCCGGTCAAGCGCCAGACCATGCTGTTCTCGGCCACCATGCCGGGCGCGGTCATCGGGCTAGCCCGCCGGTACATGTCGCAGCCGACCCACATCCGCGCCTCCTCCCCCGACGACCTGGGCGCGACGGTCGCCAACACCACCCAGCACGTCTTCCGCGCGCACTCCATGGACAAGCCGGAGCTGGTCTCCCGCATCCTCCAGGCCGAGGGCCGCAGCCTGGCGATGATCTTCTGCCGTACCAAGCGGACCGCCGCCGATGTCGCCGAGCAGCTGGAGAAGCGCGGCTTCGCCTCCGGCGCGGTGCACGGCGACCTCGGGCAGGGTGCCCGTGAGCAGGCGCTGCGCGCGTTCCGCAACGGCAAGGTGGACGTCCTGGTCTGCACCGATGTCGCCGCCCGCGGTATCGATGTCGAGGGCGTCACCCATGTGATCAACTACCAGACGCCCGAGGACGAGAAGACGTATCTGCACCGGATCGGCCGCACCGGCCGGGCCGGCGCCTACGGTACGGCGATCACCCTGGTCGACTGGGACGACATCCCGCGCTGGCAGCTGATCAACAAGGCGCTGGACCTGCCGTTCAACGACCCGGAGGAGACGTACTCCACGTCTCCGCACCTGTTCGAGCTGTTGGGCATCCCGGCCGGCACCAAGGGCGTCCTGCCCCGCGCCGACCGCACCCGGGCCGGTCTGGACGCCGAAGCGGTCGAGGACCTCGGCGAGACCGGCGGACGCGGCAACGGCGCGTCGCGCGGTCGGCGCCCGGCGGGCGGCCCGCAGGCCGCTCCCGCCGACGAGCGTCCCGCCCGCACCCGCGCCCCGCGCCAGCGCCGCCGCACCCGCTCGGGCGAGAACACCGCCGAGGTGGCCGGCGCGACCGCGGCCTCCGTGACGTCCCTGGCTCCCGTGGCCCCCGCGGCTCCCGGCGTGGAGTCGGCCGTCGAGGTCTCCGCGCCGGACGCCACCCGCCCGGCCCCCCGCCGCCGTCGCCGCACCCGCTCGGGCTCGGCAGCGGCCCCGGAGGCGACCGTCCTCACGGAGACGGCGCCCCTCGCCGCCCCCGTCGAGCCGGCCGAGACCGCCGTAGCCGTCGAGCCCGCCGCCGAGGAAGCCGTACGGGCCCCTCGCCGCCGGACCCGCAAGGCCGCCGAACCGGTCGAGGCGGCGGCCGTGGCGGTCCTCGCCCCGGTCACCCCGGTCGAGCCCGCCGCCGAGGAAGCCGTCAAGGCCCCCCGCCGCCGGACCCGCAAGGCCGCCGAACCCGTCCTCGAAGTACCGGCTCCGGCCACCGCCCCCGAGGCGGTCGTCGCCGACGAAGCGGTCAAGACCCCGCGCCGCCGGACGCGTAAGGCCGCCGAGCCCGCCGTCGAGGTCCCGGCACCGGCCACCGCCCCGGAGGCGTCCAGCGAGGAGCCCGTCAAGGCCCCGCGCCGCCGCACCCGCAAGGCGGCCGTCGCCGAGCCCGACGCGAGCTGACCCGATCCTCCCGATCAGCCGAACGCCCCCGACCTTTCGGCCGGGGGCGTCCGCGCGCCCGGGACACCCGCCGACCTGCCCGATTGCCGGTCGGGAAGGCGGGACAGGCAACCTCTCGGACATACGCGGCGCGTAATCTCACTCCATGAGCCGACCTTCTGCCCTCGACCTGCCGGAGAACGTGTCTGCCCGTCGGCTGGAGACGTCCCGCGGTTCCTTTGCGGTGCTCGACGCCGCCCCCGCCCCGCACGCGCCGCCGGGTGGCACAGCGCTGCTCGTACCGGGCTTCACCGGCAGCAAGGAGGACTTCCTCGATCTGCTGCCCCCACTGACCGACGGCGGCTTCCGGGTGGTGGCGGTGGACGGCCGCGGCCAGTACGAGTCGGACGGTCCGCGCGAGGAGTCCGCGTACGCGCAGGCGGAGCTCGCCGCCGACCTGATAGCGCAGAGCACGGCCCTCGCCGGAGGCGGCCCGCTGCACCTGCTCGGCCATTCGCTGGGCGGTCATATCGCCCGCGCGGCCGTGCTGGCGGCCGGGCCGTCGGCCTGGACGTCGCTGACCCTGATGAGTTCGGGCGCGGCCGAGGTGGCCCCCGCACAGCAGGTCCGCACCCAGCTGCTGGTGGACTATCTCCCCACCATGGACATGGAGACGGCCTGGCAGACCATGCGGGCCATGGACGCGGAGAACGCGCCGGACCCCGTCGACGCCGCCGAGGGCACCCCGGCCTGGCTGGAGGAGTTCCTGCACCGCCGCTGGGTGTCGACCGTCCCCGAGCAACTGATCGCCACCGCCAAGCAGCTGATGACCGAACCCGACCGGGTGGCCGAATTGGCCACCGTCGCGCTGCCCAAGCTCGTACTGTCCGGCGAGGTGGACTACGCCTGGCCGGTATCGTCGCTGGACGCCATGGCCGAGCGGCTGGACGCCGAGCGCGTGGTCATCAAGGGCGCCGAGCACTCTCCCAACGCGGAGCGCCCGGAGCAGACCGCCGCCGCGCTGATGGCGTTCTGGAGCCGTTCCCTTCTTGGCGAGTAGTGAAGGTTGGAAAGAGTTTCATTAGCGTAGGGAATGTTTCGAAGGGGGTGTTCGTTGACCACACATGTAACGAGCGACGAAGGGAGAAGCCCCATGCGCTTCGAAATCATGCGGCTCGACGACCGTAACGGCACCGCGGTGGAGAGCACCGTCGTGGACGCCTCCGCCGTCGACAAGATTGTCCAGCAGGCTGCTGCCATAGGGCAGCGCATCTACATCCGCCCTGCGGACTGACGCAGCACCGGCACCAGCACCAGCCAGTACCAGCCAGTACCAGCGGAATCACCCAGCACGAAGCACGAACTGACAGCGCCCCGTACCAGTGGAGTACGGGGCGCTTTCGCGTGTCCGGGCGGGCGGTCAGCCCTGGCCGTGGACGAAGCCGAAGACGCCATTGGCCACCGACTGCACCGCGATCGCCGAGAGCAGCATTCCGGACAGCCGGGTGACCAGGACGACGCCGCCCTCTTTGATCACCCGGATGATCGCCAGCGAGTAGCGCATGACCAGCCACAGCACCAGGTGCATGGCAATGATGGCCACCCACACCGAGGCCTGCTGGCCCACGCCGCTGGCCTTCTGCACCGCGAGGATGACGGTGACGATCGCGCCGGGGCCGGCTAGCAGCGGCATCCCGAGCGGGACCAGCGCGACATTGACGTCCTTCGTCTGGGTCGGCTCGTCGGCCTTGCCGGTGAGCAGGTCCAGCGCGATCAGCAGGAGCAGCAGCCCGCCGGCCACCCGCAGGGCCGGCACCGACACATGCAGGTAGTCCAGGATCTGCTGCCCGCATATCCCGAAGGTGGTTATCACCCCGAACGCGACGAAGGCGGCCTGCCACGCCATCCGCCGCTGGGTCTTCCTGGCCCGCCCGGAGGTCAGGGCCAGGAATATCGGCGTGATCCCTGGCGGGTCCATGATCACGAACAGGGTGAAGAACACGGATCCGAACAGGGTGACGTCGAACATGGCGGAGGCTTTCCTGTCGAGCGGCGGAGCAAGGAGCGGGGAGAAGGGGACGGGAAGGGAGCAGGGGGAGGGGGACGGGGAGGGGAGGCGAGAGGGACGGCACGGGGAGAACGGGAGATCCGGGGGCGCACCCCTGAGACCCGGCAGCGGCGTCAGCCCGCGGTGACCGGTACCGCCCCGCTCGCCCGCCGGACGATCTCCCGGTAGACCTCCGGGTCCGTCACGCACTCCCCCAGCGCCACCGTCTTCCGGCTGCCGTGATAGTCGCTGGAGCCCGTCGCGAGCAGCCCCGACTCCCCGGCGAGGGCGGCCAACCGGGCCCGTGTCGCCGGGTCGTGGTCGACGTGGTCCACCTCGATACCGTCGAGGCCGGCGGCTGCCAGTTCCCCGATCACCGCGTCCGGCACCGTCTCGCCCCGCTTGTGCGCCCCCGGGTGCGCGAACACCGTGACGCCCCCGGCCGCCTTGACCAGCCGCACCGCCTCGAAGGGGTCGAACTCGGCCTTGGCCACGTACGCCCGTCCGTCGTTGGCCAGCCACTCCTCGGTGAACGCGTCCGAGACGCTGCCCACCACCCCCAGCTCGACCATCGCGGTGGCGATGTGCGGCCGCCCCACCGATCCGTCGCCGGCGATCCGCGCGACCTGATCCCAGGTCACCGGCACGCCCAGCTCCTGGAGCCTGGCCACCATGCCGCGGGCGCGCGGCACCCGGTCGTCGCGCACCAGCTCCCGCTCGCGGTTCAGTTCGGGTTCGGCGGGGTCGAAGAGGTACGCCAGCAGGTGCATGCTGATCCCGCCCACCCGGCAGGACAGCTCCGCCCCGGTCACCAGCGTCAGTCCGGACCGGGGACCCAGCTCCCGCAATGCGGCGACGGCCTGCCCGTAGCCGCCGACCGTGTCGTGATCGGTGAGGGCCACCACGTCGAGTCCGGCCGCGGCGGCGTTGCGGACCAGCTCGCCGGGCGTGTCCGTACCGTCCGAGGCCGTCGAATGAGTGTGCAGGTCGACGCGCACGGCACGGGCTCCCAGGGACGGCAGAAGGTCAGCGGACGAACACAAGGATAGCTCCCGCACAAACCTGCGATTCGCAGGGGCAAACGGAAGTGGGGCTCAGGAGCCCAGGTGGGTTACGGCCTACAGGCTCGGCGATGGTCCTCACCCGTACGGCGCAACCCGGCCGCGCCCGTTTCCGCGCCCCCACCGCCCCGCCGCTCCGCGCGGTCCGGCCTCAGGCGGGCGATGCCAGCAGCCGCGGCGACAGCGCCCCGCACGGCAGCAGGTCCACCTCGGCGCCCGCGTCCCGCAGGTCCGTCAGCACCAGCTCGTCGTACATCAGCAGCCCGGTCTCCTGGGGCCAGACGATCGCCCACACCCACAGCCCGAGCGCCTCGCCGGCGAAGGCCACCCGGTCGTCCGGGGTGCCCTGGACCTGCCACAGGGGGGTCGGGCGACCGGCCGCGAGCACCTTGGTGTGGGCGGGCTTGTCGACGCACATGTCGGGCCCCGGGTCCGGCCCGGGGATCCCCGCGTAGCGCGCGCCGAGGCCCACGCCCAACTCCTCGGCGATCAGCATCAGCTCACCGGCGCCGCCGAGCGGGCCGGGACCGGAGCAGGTCAGCGCGGTGGCCCGGCCCCCGCCGCGGTCGTCACCCGCCGAGGCGACGCCGGAGAAGAGCCAGCCCACGGGAAGCGGCCACGGCATCCACACCGGTACACGGGAACGGTGCACGACCACGCCGAGCGCCTCGACGCTGGGCGGCAGGACCGGCTGCAGCGGGTGAACGCTCCCGTGGGCGTCGCACTGCCACGAGTCGGCGAAGAGGCCGGGCGTCCGGACCCTGCCACCGCACTTCGGGCAACTGGGTTCACCCCTCATAGGGCCCCACGGTCCTCCGGGACCGTGCCCGCGTCAAGGACGATCACCCGTCCGAGCCCCCGGGTTCCCGCCTCCGCCCCCGAGGCGCTCAGCCCCGCTTCAGCCCGCTTCCCGCCGCTTCAGTCCGCTTCAGTCCGCTTCAGCCGCCGAGGTCGTCCAGCCGTACCGATCCCCGCGCCGGATCGCGCAGGTCCGTCCCCAGCTTCAGCCACCGCTCCTGAAGGGCGGCGGCGCCGTGCACCCGCTTCCACGCGGCCTCATTGGGCGTCATCGGGAGCAGCGGCAGGAAGCGCACCGGGTCCATCGGCTCACCGAGGACCTCGGCCAGGGCCAGGTCCTCGACCAGCCCGCCGCCCTCGGCCACCAGCACCGCCGAGAAGGGCGCGCCCGGCCAGAGCGGCTCGCCGACCTCCAGCGAGTTGCCCGGCGCGACAACGACCCCTTCCACCTGCGGGGACGCGGCCAGGACGGCCAGCGGCCGGAGGATCTTGTCGGTGTCTGGGCCCGCGCCGCCACGCCCGGCGCGAACCGTCACCAGCAGCTCCGCGCGGGGGCCGCGTACCGCGTCCGCCATCGTCGCGAGCGGGTCGGCCATGGGCTGCGCGGACATGCCAAGAGTGACGTATCGCCGCAGGTCGCCGTCGGAGTAGCGGAGTACCTCGATCCGCTCCACGCCGAGGAAGGTGATCGCGGCCCGCGCGTCCGGTTCGCCGAAGGCGACGCGCAGCCGTGCCTCGACCAGCGGCGTAACATCTGCCATACGGCGAGCATAGAGCGCGTATCGAAGGCGCAAAGCTCGACAGCAGGCGTTCGAGCGCTTGCTAAAGTGGGGCGTTCGCGCGTACGTCATCCCCCAGCGGGGATTGGCCGGAGGAGGTGGGACTGCCATGGATCCCAGTCGACCGTGCAGTACCGGCAGCTCTTCCATCTGCCGCCCCGCGCTCTGAGCCTCCGCGTGCCTTCGCGTTCCTACCCGTCCCCCCGGGAGCGAAACGCGTGATGTGACGGCTTGCCCGCGGAGCGTCTCCGCGCTGGAAGAGCGCCCTGAACTGCTTGTGATCAACCCGTCCTGATCAGCAATTCAGTGCGGCGCCATGCCGTAGGCCAGTCCGTGAAGGAGCTTGCCATGTCGATGATCCGTGATCTGCGCGCTGTCGTCCGTCCCACCCTGCGCAAGACCAGCGAGTCCTACGACTACGGCCCGACCCACGACGCCTCCGCCATCAGCAGCGCGGTGGTGGACTGCGCGGTCTACCGCGGCGGCGTCCGGTGCAGCGACAACATCGGCCTGCGCGAGGCCCTGCGTACCGTCCGGGCCGGCCGCAGCGCCGACCAGTGCGACGGCAGCGACGGTTTCGTCTGGATCGGGCTGCACGAGCCGACCGAGCAGGAGTTCGCCGGGATCGCCGAGGAGTTCGGCCTGCACCCGCTGGCCGTCGAGGACGCCGTGCACGCCCATCAGCGGCCCAAGCTGGAGCGGTACGACAACTCGCTGTTCACCGTGTTCAAGACGATCCGCTATGTGGAGCACGCCGAGCTGACCGCCACCAGCGAGGTGGTGGAGAGCGGCGAGGTGATGGTCTTCACCGGCCAGTACTTCGTGATCACCGTCCGGCACGGCGGCCACGGCTCGCTGCGGTCGCTCCGGCACCAGTTGGAGGACGACCCGGAGCTGCTGGCCAAGGGCCCGTCCGCGGTGCTGCACGCCATCGCCGACCGGGTGGTCGACGACTATCTGGCGGTGACCGAGGCGGTCCAGGACGACATCGACGAGGTCGAGATCGATGTCTTCTCGGCGGGCAACGGCAAGAGCCTGCGCGGCGGCGACGCGGGGCGGATCTACCAGCTCAAGCGGGAGGTGCTGGAGTTCAAGCGGGCGGTCTCCCCGCTGCTGCGGCCGATGCAGATGCTGGGCGAGCGCCCGATGCGGCTGATCGACCCGGAGATCCAGAAGTACTTCCGCGACGTCGCCGACCATGTGGCCCGGGTGCACGAGCAGGTCACCGGCTTCGACGACCTGCTGAACTCCATCCTCCAGGCCAATCTGGCGCAGGCCACCGTCGTGCAGAACGAGGACATGCGCAAGATCACCGCGTGGGCGGCGATCCTGGCGGTGCCGACGATGATCACCGGTGTGTACGGGATGAACTTCGACACGATGCCGGAGCTGCGCTGGCGGTTCGGCTACCCGGCGGTGCTGGTCGCGATCGTGTCGATCTGCTACGCCATCCACCGGGGATTCCGGCGCAACGGCTGGTTGTAGGGGCCGGACCGCCCGGGGTCAGGCGCTCTTGCGGCGGTCGGCGAGGATCACCAGGGCCAGGCCCGCGAGGATCACGCCGAGCGCCGGATAGGCGGCGGCCGGCGGGGTCTGGCCCAGCCACAGCGCGGCGACGAGCGCGGCGCCGGGGGTCTCCAGCAGGATCGCGGTCGAGGTGGTGGCGGGGCCCAGACCGCGTACCACCCGGTTGAGCAGCGAGTGCCCGAGCAACTGGGCGGCCACCGTCAGCGCGACGATCTTCAGCCAGGTCGCCCCGTCGTAGCCGCCGAGCGCCGAGCCGGACACCAGGCAGGCGGCCAGCAGGACGACCGCGGTGGTCCCGTAGCAGACGAAGGTGTACGCGGTGGTGCTCGCGGTGCGCCGTACCTCCGCGCCGAGCAGGACGTATCCGGCGGCGGCCATGCCCGCGCCGAGGGCCAGCAGGTCACCCGCCAGCGCGCGGGCGCCGGTGGACAGGTCGATGCCGGTGAGGATGAGCACGCCGAGCACCGCGAGCCCGGTGCCGGCCCAGGCCAGGCCCGGCGGGCGGTGGCCGCGCAGGCGCAGGACGAGGGTGGTCCAGATCGGGGTGGTGGTGCACAGCGCGGTGGAGGTGGCCACCGACGTCATATTGAGGCTCGGCAGCCACATGCCGAAGTGCAGAGCGAGGACGACGCCGGCCGCCACGGACAGCGCGAGCGCCCGGCCGCCCATGTGCCGCAGTTCGGCGCGGTGCCGCCACAGCGCGAGCGGGCTGAGGACGCCGACGGCCATCGCGTTGCGCCAGAAGGCGATGGCCAGCGCGGGCGCGGCGGTGGCGGCGATCAGCGGGGCCGACATCGAGACGCCGGCCACGGCCACCGCGAGCAGCGTGAAGTCCAGCCGCCGCCCGGGTACGGGCCCTGCCGGTATCCCCGCCGCCGGCTGTGTGCCGCCCGGGTCCGCGGTGGTGGCGGTGCTCTGCGGGGCGGTCACGGGGCTCCTCGGATGCGCTCTCGGATCACGGCGGTCGGCCGCCCCTCAGCGTAAGGCCCATGACGGGCCTGAGCACCTGTCGTTCCGTTCCCCGGACGGCTCCCGGCGGCGGTCGGGCTCTAGGCTGTGGCCATGACCGCCGAGACCGCCGCAGCCGCCGCTGTCGCCGCCGCCGAGCAGACCGCCCTGATCGAGGAGGCCACCAAGAAGTCCGGCCTGGTCTGGGTCAACGGCCAGGCCCTCTGGCACGCCTGGGTCGACGGCGCGCTCTGCCTGGTCACCGGCCCCGGCGAGCAGCCCGTCCCGGCCGGCCTCACCGAGGGCGCCGCCGCGACCGTCACCGTACGCAGCAAGGACAAGGGCGGCCGCCTCATCACCTGGCCCGCCCGCGTCACCCTGCTCCCCCCGGACAGCGCCCCCTGGCAGGCCGCCGCCGCCGAACTCAAGCCCAAACGCCTCAACTCCCCCGACGGCGAGGCCCTTTCCGCCCGCTGGTCCCGCGAGTGCGCCATCCTCCGCCTCACCCCCTCCGGCCCCCCGACCGAACACCCGGGCACCATGCCGACAGCCTCCGGCTCCACCCCGCCCCCACCCAGCCCGGCCACCACCCGCCACCCCATCCCGGCAGCCCTCCCCCGCCTGCTGGCACGGGCCGGAAGAAGAGCTAGCCCGCACCGGGCATCGTCGAGGCCGGGCACGCGGCGCTACTTCTTCTTCGCCCCCGGCGCCGGACCCGACGGCGAAGCCGTCACCCCCACCGACTTCCCGTAGTCGACCACCGCGTTCTTGCCGGGGGCCGTCAGGGGGAAGTCCTGGGCCCAGTCGGTGAGGGTCAGGATGCCCGCGTTGCCGGCGCGCTGGTAGCGGAGGGGGTAGGGCTTGCCGTTGAGGGAGATGTCGAGGGAGCCGCCGCGGGAGCCGGTGAGGGCGATGGTCGGGGTGGTGGCGATCTTGCCGTGGTCGCCGCGCTGGAGGGTGCCGTCGAGGACGAAGAGGTCGGCGAGCAGGGTCTTCTTGTCGGTGAAGCCGCTGAACTGGCGGTAGGCGGGGTCGGTGGGCGGGACCTTGACGTATTTGCCGTTGAGTTTGGCCGCGGCGGCCTTGCTGTCCTTGTTGTCGCCGCCGGCGCCGTAGAAGTCGGCGCCCGCCTTGAGGTAGAGGTCGTCGTTGACACGCAGCAGCTGGAAGGTGCCGGCCCTGGTGGTGACCTCGCCGACGCCGCCGTCGGCGCGCAGGCGCATGTCGAGGCGGAAGGTCTGGCCGTCGCTGACCACGGTGCCGGACAGCCGTACGGCCGGGGCGGCGTCCGCGGCGGTCCTGGCCTGCCGCTCGATGCTCGCGGGGGGCAGTTTGGCGACGCCGTTGGTGCCCTCGTCGGGGCCGCCGCCGAGGCCGAGGCAGCCGGTGAGCAGCGGCGTTCCCGCGCAGAGCGTCGCGAGGACGGCGAGGGCTCGGCGGGCGGGGACGTTCCGGCGGACGGGATACACGGGTTGTCGTCCTCCTGCGGGTGGTGCTGCGGGCGGTGCAGAAGCTACCGCAGAAGTGGCCGCGGTGTACCCGGGGCGTGGGCGCGGGCGTATCCGCGGGGCGTACCCACGGGGCGGACAAGATCTCCCCGGAGTAGCCTGGCCGCGGACAACGAACGCACGAGGAGGCCCCCGTATGGCCGCAGGCGCCCCCCGGGTCTTCGTCTCGCATCTGGCCGGTGTCGCCGTGTTCGATCCGGCGGGCGACCAGGTGGGCCGGGTCCGCGACGTGGTGGTGACGCTGCGGGTCGGCGGCCGGCCGCCCGGTGTGCTCGGCCTGGTGGTCGAGGTGGTCAGCCGGCGGCGGATCTTCCTGCCCATGACCCGGGTGACCGGTGTCGAATCGGGCCAGGTGATCACCACCGGCGTGCTGAACATGCGGCGCTTCGAGCAGCGCAAGAGCGAGACGCTGGTGCTGGGCGAGCTGCTGGACCGCCGGGTGCATCTGGTGGAGCCGGCGGCCGGCGCCGATCAGGGCCCGGAGGGGGCCGAGGCCGAGGCCGCCCGGCAGGCGCGGGGCGAGGAAGTCACCGTGCTGGACGTGTCCATGGTGCAGCTGACGGCTCGCCGCACCTGGGAGATCGACAAGGTCTTCGTCCGGCGCGGCAAGGCCGGGGCGCTGCGCCGCAAGGGCGAGACGCTGACCGTCGACTGGTCGGCGGTCACCGGCTTCCGGCTGTCCGAGGACGGCCAGGGCGCCGAGAACCTGGTCGCCACCTTCGAGCGGCTGCGCCCGGCCGACCTGGCGAACGTCCTGCACCATCTGTCCCCCAAGCGCCGCGGCGAGGTCGCCGCCGCGCTGGACGACGACCGGCTCGCCGACGTGCTGGAGGAGCTGCCGGACGACGACCAGGTGGAGATCCTCAGCAAGCTCAAGGAGGAGCGGGCCGCCGACGTCCTGGAGGCGATGGACCCGGACGACGCCGCCGACCTGCTGGCCGAGCTGCCCGCCGACGAGCAGGAGCGCCTGCTGGCCCTGATGCAGCCGCAGGAGGCCGCGGGCGTACGGCGGCTGCTGTCGTACGAGGAGCGGACCGCGGGCGGGCTGATGACCACCGAGCCGATCGTGCTGGGTCCGGAGTCGACCGTCGCCGACGCGCTGGCCCGCATCCGCAACCCCGACCTGTCGCCGGCGCTGGCCGCGCAGGTCTATGTGTGCCGGCCGCCCGACGAGACGCCCACCGGCCGGTATCTGGGCCTGGTGCACTTCCAGCGGCTGCTGCGCGATCCGCCCTACACCCAGCTCGGCTCGATCGTGGACACCGACCTCCAGCCGCTCCAGCCGGAGACCGCGCTGCCGTCGGTGACCAGCTTCCTGGCGACGTACAACATGATCTCGGCGCCGGTGGTGGACGAGCGGGGCGCGCTGCTCGGCGCGGTCACGGTGGACGACGTGCTCGACCATCTGCTGCCGGAGGACTGGCGGGAGACCGATCTGCGGGGCGCGGACGGCGTGATGGACGCGGGGGACGGACCGGACGGGCGGGACAGGGGTGACGGGGACGACCGGGACGACGGGGACATGGACGAGGGGGGCGACGATCCGGACCGGGAGCCGTACGACCCGTACCGCTCCGCCGAGCCCAGCCCGCTGACCGGCCACAGCGGCCACAGCGGCGAGCCCACCGACCGCTCCGGCGACAGCGACGACGACGGCTCCGGCGACAGCGGCGGCACGCCCGGGACAGGAGCCGGCGATGCCCGCTGAGGAACGCGAGCGCGCCAAGCGCTCCACTGACCGGCGCGGCCAGCGCGCCCGGCTCGACCAGCCCAAGGCACCGCGCCGCAGCCTTCTGCCCACCTACGACCCGGAGGCCTTCGGCAAGCTGTCCGAGCGGATCGCCCGCTTCCTGGGCACCGGACGGTTCATCGTCTGGATGACCGTCCTGATCATCCTGTGGCTGCTGTGGAACATCTTCGCGCCGAAAGCCGCCCGCTTCGACCCGTACCCGTTCATCTTCCTGACCCTGCTGCTGTCGCTCCAGGCGTCCTACGCCGCGCCGCTGATCCTGCTGGCGCAGAACCGGCAGGACGACCGCGACCGGGTGAATCTGGAGCAGGACCGCAAGCAGAACGAGCGGGTCATCGCCGACACCGAGTACCTGACCCGGGAGGTCGCCGCGCTGCGGGTGAACCTCGGCGAGGTCGCCACCCGGGACTGGATGCGCTCCGAACTCCAGGATCTGCTCCGGGAGATCGAGGAGCGCCGGTTCCTCGCCGCCACGCGCGGCCCCGGTCCGGTCGCCGGACGCCGGTCGGGCCCGGCGGGGCGGCCCCGACCCGGCCGCGGTGACGAACCCGACGGCCGGGGTCGCTGAACCGGCCCGCGCCGCCGCCGTACCATCGTCCCTATGGCTACCACCACTCCCCCAGCCTCCGGCCGGCAGGCGCCCGCGGGCGCCGCGCCGACCGACGAGGCCGTCCGCGCCGCGCTCGCGACCGTGAACGACCCGGAGATCCACAAGCCGATCACGGATCTCGGCATGGTGAAGTCCGTGGACATCGACGCGGACGGCACGGTGGCGGTCACCGTCTATCTGACCGTCTCCGGGTGCCCGATGCGCGACACCATCACCAACCTCGTCACGACGGCCGTCGGCCAGGTCGCCGGGGTCACCTCGGTCCGGGTCACGCTGGACGTGATGAGCGACGAGCAGCGGCGCGAGCTGGCGGCGTCGCTGCGGGGCGGCAAGGCCGAGCGGGAGATCCCCTTCGCCCAGCCGGGCTCGCTCACCCGGGTCTACGCGGTGGCCTCCGGCAAGGGCGGCGTCGGCAAGTCCTCGGTGACGGTCAATCTGGCCGCGGCGATGGCCGCCGACGGGCTCAAGGTGGGCGTGGTGGACGCCGACATCTACGGCCACAGCGTGCCGCGCATGCTCGGTGTCGAGGGCCGGCCCACCCAGGTCGAGAACATGATCATGCCGCCGTCGTCCGCCACCGGCGTGAAGGTCATCTCGATCGGCATGTTCACCCCCGGCAACGCCCCCGTGGTGTGGCGCGGGCCGATGCTGCACCGGGCGCTCCAGCAGTTCCTGGCCGATGTGTACTGGGGCGACCTGGACGTCCTGCTGCTGGACCTGCCGCCCGGCACCGGTGACATCGCGATCTCGGTGGCGCAGCTGGTGCCGAACGCCGAGATCCTGGTGGTGACCACCCCGCAGCAGGCCGCCGCCGAGGTCGCCGAGCGGGCCGGGTCGATCGCGGTGCAGACCCACCAGAAGATCGTCGGCGTGGTGGAGAACATGGCGGGCATGCCCTGCCCGCACTGCGACGAGATCGTGGAGGTCTTCGGCACCGGCGGCGGCGACCGCGTCGCCGAGGGGCTGTCCCGTACGACCGGTACGACCGTGCCCGTCCTGGGCCGCATCCCGATCGACGTACGGCTCCGCGAGGGCGGCGACGACGGACGCCCGGTCACCCTCAGCCACCCCGACTCGGCGGCGGGTACGGCGCTGCGCGGCATCGCCGCCAAGCTGGGCGTGCGCGCCCGGGGCCTGGCCGGGATGTCGCTGGGGATCACCCCGCGCAACAAGTTCTAGCGGGCGTCCACCCGCACGGCATGCGACGGCGGGGCGGGCTCCAGGAGCCCGCCCCGCCGTCGCGCCGAGCGCGGGCTCAGTGCTCGTACGTCGTGATGTCGCGCACCACCGACAGGCCCAGGCCGTAGGCGCTCATACCGCGCCCGTACGCGCCCAGGTGGACGCCGCGGGCCGCGCCCGCCATCACCCAGCCGTACTCCGACTCGCGGTAGTGGAACGGGGTCGGCTCGCCGTCCACCGGAAGAGTGAGCGAGGACCAGGCGGAGCCGTCGAGATCGTCGGCGATGTCCCAGGCCGCGGCCGTCTGCTGGTCCAGCCAGTCCTGCCGCAGATTCCGCTCCATGTGCGTCGGCCAGGTGCACGACAGGAGTCCCGAGCCGGCCAGCCAGGCCGCCGACGAGACGGATGTGGCCTCCAGGACGCCCAGGCCGTCCGCGCTGCGCCGCCCGGGCCGCCGGGCCACGGTGACGACCACGGCGAACCGCAGCCCCTCGGGGTCGATGGTCTCCGTCTTCACGGACGGCTCGTCGCCGTGCCCTATCGAGCCGTGCTCGACCGTGCCGTCCGCGCTGACGGCGACCGAGCCGAGCCAGCGGCGGCCGGTGAACGCCTGGTCCAGCCCGTACCACGGGAAATCGGCCATCAGATAGCCGTCGACCGCCCCCTGCGCCGTGCCGGTCTTCGTCTCCATATGGGTCGCGCCTCCTCCGGTGCCCTTCTGGGCAACTCGCCATCTTGCCCGACCATGGGTGGGTTCGCGGCTCGAAACGGCGTGGGGTGACGGTGAACACACGGAAAACCGTCCACCAATCAGGTGAAATACCGCACCGCGGTTGACGCGGGCCCCACCGGAGTCCCGCCAGCGTCCCGTCAGGCCCCCGCCCGGGCCCCGCTCAGCCGACGATCAGCCCGCGCTCAGCCCGTGATCAGGTCGCGTCGGCGTCGAAGGGCGGCGGCTCGTCCGGGCCGAGCCGCTCGGGCTTGCGCAGCCGGTCCGGCGTGGTGGTGGTGTCAGTGGCGGCAGCGGCGCCGGAGGCAGCGCCGGAAGCCGCCTTGGTGCCCGGCTCCACGCCGTTCACCGCGTCGGTGACCTCCGCCATCTCCTTGCGGAGATCGAAGCTGTTGCGCAGGTCCTTGAGCTCCTTGAGGCCGTACTCGTCCTCGTCGCCGTTCATCAGGTTCTTGCGGATGAAGGTCTTGGGGTTGAGGTCCTCGAACTCGAAGTCCTTGAACTCCGGGCCCAGCTCGCGGCGGATGTCCTCCTTGGCGCTGTCGGAGAACTCCCGCACCTTCCGCACGAACTGCATGACGTCGTGGATGACCTTCGGCAGCTTGTCCGGGCCGAAGACGAGCACGGCAAGGACAACGAGCGCGACCAGCTCCAGCGGGCCTATGTCGAAGAACACCTTGCAGCTCCTTGAGACGTCCACAGCCGGGAGGGCAGGGTCCGGCGCACTTTACGGTACCCGCCCCCGCCGCTGAAGCGGGAGTGGCCCGGCCAACACTACGT
The DNA here is from genome assembly GCF_042650325.1 of Streptomyces polygonati. Taxonomy (NCBI): domain Bacteria; kingdom Bacillati; phylum Actinomycetota; class Actinomycetes; order Kitasatosporales; family Streptomycetaceae; genus Streptomyces; species Streptomyces polygonati. The sequence goes on from NZ_JBHSBB010000010.1 coordinate 306,159, forward strand.
CGCCAGGAGGTGAAGGAAGACCCCCCGTACGGGTGTTGACCGGCCAGGAATCCGCCGGGAGCCCGCCCGGACCCGCCTCAGTGCAGCAGGACGGAGGAACGCGGGGGCTCGGCGACCGCGGGTGTCACCAGCGGTACGGTTCCGGGCGCCAGCAGCGGCCGGGTCAGCGACACCGAGGCGGCCGAGGTCACCGACGCGGCGCCGACCGGGCCGCGCGTCCTGCGCTCCTCCTCGGCGCCGAGCACCCCGCGCGGGGTGACGCCGCGGGTGTCGGAGACCGAATTGGCGGTCAGCGGGCTCACCGCGGGGCCGTCGTCGAGGTGGGCGCCGCCGTCGACCGCGGCCTCCATCGGCAGGGCGCCGCCGATCGCTATCGCCGCCAGCGAGAAGGCGCCGGCCGCCGCGAAGGCGAACCTGCGGCCCCTGGAGGCCGCGGCGGCGCCGGAGCCGGGCTGGGTGGCGGCCACCGCCTCCGCTGCGGCGGCAGCGGCGGCGGACGCGGCCCTGGCGGTCGGCTGGTGGATCCGGAAGCCGCGCGAGCGGCTGCCGGCCGGAGCCAGCAGGTCGCGGGCCGGACCGAGGTAGGAGAACCGGCCGGAGCCGAGCGGGCCGGAGCCCAGCAGGCCGCCGTCGAAGGGACCGGGCGGCTCCTCGGCCAGTCCGGGACCGGGCGCGTCGATACCCGGCCGGCCGCCCGCTATCGGTCCGCCGGGACCGCCGTCCGGGTCCCAGGGGCCGCCGCGGCCGGAGCCGTCGCCGCTGCCCATGCCGGGCAGGCCCTGGAGCCTGGCCAGCAGGCCGGCCGATATGGCGGGCAGCTCCGAGGCGGCGACCACGCTCTTGAGCTGTCGCTGCTCGGCCGCGGCCGCTTTGCACTGGGTACACGTCGCGAGATGGGCGAGTACGCGGTCCCGGCTGTCGTCAGTCAGCTCTCCGTCGACGAACGCCGCGAGGCGGTCGCCGAGGTGCTGCTCGGCAGGCGCGGGACGGTGGGGACGATGCTCGCCTGAACCGCTGCTGCTCACGTTCTCCCGCCCTCCAGGCCAGGTTTCGGTGCGGTGGCAGCAAGCGCGGGGGCCGGACGCGCGCCGGGCGCCCGGTGTTCCAGAGCCTTACGGAGGTGGGAGCGGCCGCGGTGGATGCGGCTGCGTACCGTGCCCAGCTTCACACCCAGCGTCGCGGCGATCTCCTCGTACGACAGCCCCTCGATGTCGCAGAGCACCACCGCGGCACGGAACTCCGGGGCGAGGGTGTCCAGCGCCTGCTGGACGTCCGCGTCGAAGTGCGTGTCGTTGAAGTGCTGCGCCGGGGACGGCTCACGGCTGGGGAGCCGCTCCGCCGCGTCGTCGCCGAGGGCGTCGAAACGGATCCGCTGACGGCGGCGCACCATGTCCAGGAAGAGATTCGTGGTGATGCGGTGCAGCCAGCCCTCGAAGGTGCCGGGGGTGTACGTGGACAGCGAGCGGAAGACCCGCACGAAGACCTCTTGGGTGAGGTCCTCCGCGTCGTGCTGGTTGCCGGTCAGGCGGTAGGCCAGCCGGTATACCCGGGCACTGTGCGTACTGACGATCTCCTCCCAGGTGGGAGGCGTCCACGACTGAGCGTCCCCGTCAATGGCGAAGGTCGCTGTGGTGACGGAGTTCGCGGTGGCGGATTCGGTCTCACGTGAAGGATCGTCAGCGGTGTTGGTCACGGATTTGGGCTGTCCGGCCGACCTTAGAAAGTGCGTGAGCACTCCATGGTCACCGGCGGCAGCCGCACCTCCCCTGTCGGCTCTGGTGGTGTCCAGTAGAGCCCCTACCATAGCCACCCCGCCCGTTAGCTCCGGATAAATGCGCTTGCCTGGGGCGTAAGAGCTTCGACAAGACCTGTACGGCTCCGCGTCCCATTTCTGTTCCGTCCAGACAACGCACGGTCCCATCTGCTGGTTCCCGGCCCCAACGGATACAGTCGCCGACGGGCCTCGCGGCCAGGTGAACGCAGGGCGGAGCACAGTGGTGACAGGGAGAGGGCCATTACCGGCAACCGGCAGGCGAGCTGGGCGTTCGCTGACGCGTTCGTCGCCGAGGACGATGCCCTGATACGTGCCCGCGCGCGCTCCCACCGGGCCGGTCTGCGGCCGGTCTCACCTGGTACGGGAGCGGCGCTGCGGCTGCTCGCCGCGGCCGGGGACGCGAAGTCGGTGGTGGAGATCGGCACCGGCACGGGGGTTTCCGGCATCCATCTGATGCGCGGGATGCGCGGCGACGGCGTGCTGACGACGGTGGACACCGAGCCGGACCGCCAGCAGCTGGCCCGGGAGGCCTACCGGGAGGCGGGCTTCGCCGGCAACCGGTCGCGCTTCATCTGCGGCCCGGCGCTGGACGTGCTGCCCCGCCTCACCGACGGCGGCTACGACCTCGTCTTCTGCGACGCCGACCGGCTGGAGTACCTGGACTACCTCGACGCCTCGCTGCGGCTGCTGCGCCCGGGCGGCCTGGTCTGCTTCGAGGGGGCCTTCGGCCGCGGCCGGGCGCTGGACGCGGCCCACCAGGACGCCGAGTCCCAGCACCTGCGCGAGCTGCTGCGCGAGGTCCGCGACAGCCCCCACCTGGCCCCGGTCCTGCTCCCGACCGACGACGGCCTGCTGTGCGCGGTCCGCGGCAAGTGATCCGCCTCACCTGATCGACTGACGCGGCGAGGCGGCATGGCGGGGCGGCGGCGGGGGCGCCGCGGCGGGCAGAAAGAGGCGCGGCCACGTACGTGACGTACGTGGCCGCGACGAAATTCGGGGACCGATGGTCTCAGACGATGGCCTTCTTCAGCGCATCGCCCAGGGCGTCCGCCTCGTCCGGGGTCAGCTCGACAACAAGCCGCCCGCCGCCCTCAAGCGGAACGCGCATGATGATGCTCCGCCCCTCCTTGGTCACCTCGAGCGGGCCGTCACCCGTCCGCGGCTTCATGGCCGCCATGCTCGTTCCCCTTCCTGAAACCAGCTCGGACTCGAACACATTGGTTCTCGGCCATTATCCCGCATGTCGCGACCCGATGACCAACTTCGTCCGAAGCAATGTTCTGACCTGCGCCGATCAGTGCCAAATCGGCCGCGACCTGCTACGACGGGGCGCGGGGGCGGCCCGGGCCACGCGGAGCCGGGCACGGCGGCGCGCCCCGGACCGGGCCGCGGGCGAGCAGCAGCGGTCAAGGGCGGTCAGTGGCGCGAATCTTACGATCGTAGCTGGTCAGCAGTGGTGGGAAGAGCTGCCGCCGCCGGTGGCCGGCGGGCGAAGGCGCCCCCGCTCCAGGGGAATTCGGGCAGCCCGGCCGGCGCCGGCGGGAGGCCGGCCGCGGACCGCGGCCCGGGGGCGGCAGGGGCCGGCGGTCCGCTTCCGCCGGTGACCGCCACGGCGTGCCACCGCTCCGGGCGGGCGACCGCCCCGCGCGATGTGATCAACGACACCATGGCGGTGGGCCGGGGTCAGCCGGCGGGCGGCGAGACCAGGGACGCGTCTTGTCCCTCCACCCCGGTGGCGACCTTCGAGAGGTCCTTGGCCACGAACGCCTGCGGCATGACCCACCGGAAGAGCGGTACGGACGCCGCGCTGGTGATGAGCGCCACGAACACCAGGATGGAGAAGACCTTCTGGGAAATGATGTGCTGGGCGAGTCCGATGTTGATGAAGATGAGGATCATCATGCCCCGGGCATTCATCAGCGAGCCCAGTGCCCAGGATTCCTGCCAGGAGAAGCCGACGGACTTCGCCGCGAGGCCGCATCCGACGAACTTGCCGATGAAGCCCACCCCCAGCATGGCCGCCAGGCCGATCAGCACGCTCGGCTGGGTGAAGCCGTTCAGCTTGGTGTTGAGGCCGGAGAAGGTGAAGAAGACCGGCACCAGGAAGGTGCCGACGAAGTCCATCATCCGGCCGTGCAGGGCTTCCCTGAACTCCGGATTCCTGGGCATGGCCATCCCGGCGACGAACCCGCCGAAGACCGAGTAGATCCCGATCCAGTCGGTGAACCAGCCCGACCCCAGCACCACCAGGGCGATGATGTACATCTGGTTCTGCCCGATGTGTCCGGTCCGGGCCACGCGCGCGCCCATCGGCCGCAGCAGCCGGGCCCCCACGAACAGCATCACCACGGCGAACACGCCGCCCAGCACCAGGGTCCTGACCGCCGCCGCGGCGCTGTGACCGTTGTGGACGGCGGTGAGGAAGGCCAGGAAGGACCAGGCGACCCCGTCATCGACCGAGGCCGCCAGCAGGGCGTGCCGGCCGATCCTGGAGTTCTCCAGCCCCCGCTCGTAGAGGATCCGGGCCAGCATGGGGAACGCGGTGACGGCCAGTGCCCCGCCGACGAACAGGGCGAATATCGCCCGGGAGACGTCGGGCAGCGACAACTGCCGGTACATCAGCACACCCACCGCGGCGCCCAGCGCGAGCGGGGGGACGATGCCCGAGGTGGCCAGCACCGCGGAGCGCCGTCGTTCCTCGGCTCCCAGGCCGCCCGATCCGGTGTCGAGCCCGACGCCGACGAGGAACATATAGAGCGTCAGTCCCACGGTGCCCAGGAAGTAGAGCGTGGGTTTGATGCTGGCGGGAAACAGGTTGTGTTCGGCTGCGGGAGCCACGTATCCCAGCAGCGTCGGGCCGAGCAGGACGCCGGCCACCATTTCGCCCAGCACCCGCGGCTGCCGCACGGAAATGGCCAGCCGGCCGCAGAGCGCCGACGCCAGAAGTATGACCAGAAGCGCCGGCAGCACTTTCAGCGTGAACTGGAGATTGGGATCAGCAGCTAAAACCACGTGCTGCTGACTCAACCGATCGGATATCAGCATGTTGCCCTCCCACGTCCGGCCGCTGCCGGATGAGATCACGGTTCCGGGACCCTTCAGGGACGCTGCGATGCCGAGCGTTGAATTATTTCCGACCGCCGGTCCGGCATATGCGCGGTGCGCGTCCGGCGTCTTTGGCAGGGTGCCACGGCCGCGCACGCCGAACAAGGGGCTTCACTGAGCGTGACCCCGGCCCATCTCCGCCGCCGCGGCCGCCGGGATCGCCCAACGGCCGCCCCCACCACCACAATCAGTAGAACTACGGATTCGATGTCAGTTCGCGAACTCCATACTTGAGACTGAGCCCTTCTCCTTCGACCGGGCTTATCAGGAACAATGGCGGAGCAATCAGACAAGGAGAAAACAGTGACAGAAGCTCCCCCGGTGGATGTCGCGAAGACCCAACTCTCCAGTCGGACATCTCACTTTGTACTGCCTCGGCAATGGGCATCCATGCGAAAGGCCGAGCAGCTCGAACGGGACAGCGGAAAGCGCGTCATCCACCTGGAAAAGGGTGACTTCCAGGGCGACGAGTTCCGCCCCGCTCCGCATATCGCCGAGGCGTGTGCCAAGGCGATCCAGGACGGTCACGTCCGGTACGTTCCCGGACCCGGCCTGCCGGAACTCCGCGACGCCATCGCGGAGGAGGTGACCAGCCGCGGTCGGCCGACCGTACGCGAAGAGGTGCTCGTCACCATGGGCGCCAAGCACGCTCTCACCCAGAGCCTGCTGACGATGATCGACACCGGCGACGAGGTCATCTTCCCCAACCCCGGATACCCGCCGGACGAGTTCTGGATCACCTACGCCGGCGGCAAGGTCGTCTACGCCCCACTGGTCGAGCCGGACTTCCACTTCGACATCGACGAGCTGGGCAAGCTGATCACGCCCCGCACGAAGCTGATCATCATCAACACCCCGCAGCGGCCGAACGGCATGACGGTCGGCCAGCTGGAGGAGATCAGCGCGCTGTGCATCGAGCGCAATGTGTCGGTGCTGTCCGACGAGATCTTCAGCCACATGGTGTACCCGCCCTCCGTGCACCAGACGATCGCCAGCATGCCCGGCATGGCCGACCGCAGCCTCCTGGTCGACACCTTCAGCAAGACCTACGTCATGACCGGTTTCCGTATCGGCTTCGTCGTGGCCAGCAAGGAACTCATCACGGCGATGGACATCTTCCAGCAGAACTCGGTCACCAATGTGCCGGCCTTCGTCCAGCTGGCGGCGCACGCCGCCCTCACCGGACCGCAGGAGCACGTGCTGGAGCGCCGGAACCTGCTGCAGGCCAAGCGCGACAAGGTCGTGACCGCGCTGAACAAGCTGCCCGGCATCGACTGCCCGACGCCCGACGGCTCCTTCTACGTCTTCCCGGACATCCGGGGGACGGGTATGTCGGCGCAGCAGTTCACCGACTACCTCATCGACGAGTACTCGGTGGGCGTGGTGGCCGGTGTCGCCTTCGGCGACCGCGGCGAAGGGCACGTCCGCATCACGTACGCCGCTCCCGACGAGGTCCTCGACGAGGGCCTGGACCGGATCAGGCGGGCGGTCGAGAACCTCTCCTGACAGCGCCGAGGGGCGATGCGTGGCCCCACGACACGCATCACCTGGAACACGTGCCCCGCCGGGTCAGCCCGGCGGGGCCGCACCCGTCCGGTGTCCAGCCGATCCGCAGGACCGTGCGCCGGGCCGTGAGCCCTGCCGCGCGAAAGGAAACCGATTCATGATCATCAGCAGTCCGTACCCGGACCTCACGATTCCGGACCTCTCCCTGCCCGACTTCGTCCTGGAACGGGCCGAGGAGCGCGGTGACGCCCCGGCCGTGATCGACGGGCTCACCGGCCGGGCCCTGTCCTACCGCGACCTGGCCGCGCAGGTGCGGCAGGCGGCCGCGGCGCTGCGGGCCCGCGGGGTGGCCGGCGGCGACGTGCTCGGACTCTGCAGCCCGAACAGCCCCGAATTCGTGGTCGCTTACTACGCCGCCTCGCTGGCCGGCGCCACGGTCACCACCATGAACCCGATCGTCACCGGCCATGAGATGACGACCCAGCTCGCCGACTCCGGCGCCCGCTGGCTGGTGACCAGTCCGGAGGTCTTCCAGGACAAGGGGCGGAAGGCCGCGGCCGACGTGGGCGTCCAGGAGGCGTTCGTCCTCGGTGAGGCCGACGGCGCGACCCCCTTCGCGGCCCTGCTGGACACGTCCCCGCCGGACAGCCTGCCGAGCGGCTCGCTGCCCGCCGTCTCCCCCGACGGCCTGGCGCTGCTTCCCTACTCCAGCGGGACGAGCGGACTGCCGAAGGGGGTGATGCTGACGCACCATCAGCTCGTCGCGAGCATCACCCACTCGCACGTCCCGCACGCCGTGCGGACCGACGATGTCGTCGCCGCGGTCCTGCCGCTGTCGCACATCTTCGGGATGCAGGTCACGATGAATCTGACGCTGCGCGCGGGGGCGACCCTGGTGACCGTGCCGCGTTTCTCGCTGGACGTGTTCCTCGACGTGGTGCAGACCTACCGGGTGACCAGGGCCGAGCTGGTGCCGCCGATCGTGCTGGCGCTGGCCAAGCGCCCCGAGGTGGACGACTACGACCTGTCGAGCCTGCGGGTGATCACCTCGGGCGCCGCGCCCCTCGGCCCCGACCTGGCCGAGGCGGCCGCCAAGCGGCTCGGCTGCCGGGTCAAGCAGGGCTACGGCATGACCGAGCTGAGCGGCGCCTCCCACCTGGCCCCCGACACCGGGCGCAACGACCACGAGTACATCGCCCCTGGCATGCCGGGCGTCGAGTCCCGGGTGGTCGACACCACCACCGGTGAGGACGTCGACCCCGGGCTGCGCGGTGAACTGCTGGTCCGCACCTCGGGCGGCATGCTCGGCTACCACAACAATCCCGAGGCCACCGCGAGAACCCTCGACGCGGACGGCTGGGTGCACACCGGCGACATCGCCATCGCGGACGACCAGGGCTGGATCAGGGTCGTCGACCGGCTGAAGGAACTCATCAAGTACAAGGGCTACCAGGTGGCGCCGGCCGAGCTGGAGGACATCCTGGTGACCCACCCCGCCGTGGTGGACTGCGCGGTGGTCGGCAGTCCCGACCCCGAGGCGGGCGAGGTGCCCAAGGCGCTGGTGGTGCTGCGGCCGGGCCACACCACCGAGGGGCTGCTGGACTGGGTCGCCCAGCGGGTCGCGCCGTACCAGCGGATCAGGCGGCTGAAGGTGGTGGACGAGATTCCCAAATCCGCGTCCGGGAAGATCCTGCGCCGGGTGATCCAGGCCGCCGAGCGGGCCGGGGCGGAGCCGGGCGCCGAGCTGGGCGATGCCGGCACCGCGACGCTGACGACGGAGCGGCCGGGCTTCGCGGCCGATCTCCCGCTGGCCGGGCAGGTGGCACTGGTGACCGGCGCGAGCCGGGGGCTGGGGCTGCTGATCGCCCGGGCGTTCGCGGCGGCGGGTGCCTCGGTCGGGCTGGTGGCCCGCTCGGCCGAGCCGCTCGAACAGACCGTCGCCGAGCTGGCCGAGGAGGGCGCGAGCGCGGTCGCGGTGGCCGCCGACGTGACCGACGCCGCCGCGATGGCGGCGGCGGTGGAGCGGGTGTCCGAGCAGCTCGGCCCGATCGACGTACTGGTCAACAACGCCGGCATCACCGGGCCGATCGGGGCACTGTGGGAGGTCGACGGCGACGAGTGGTGGCAGGCCCTTGAGGTGAATCTGCGCAGCGTCGTCACCTGCACCCAGCTGGTGCTGCCGTCGATGATCGCCCGGGGGCGCGGCCGGATCGTGAACATCACCACCGAGGCGGGTGTCTTCCGCTGGCCCCTGGTGTCGTCCTACGCCGTGGCCAAGTCCGCGCAGATCAAGCTGACCGAGAACCTGGCGGTGGAACTGCGCGGTACGGGCGTCACCGCCTTCAGCGCGCACCCCGGTCTGCTGCCGCTCGGCCTGAGCGAACCGGCTCTCACCACGCAGCCGCCGGAGGGCTCGGCGACGGCACGGGTCTTCACCTGGATACGCGAGCAGTTGGAGTCGGGCCACGGTGTGGAGCCGGAGCTGGCGACCCGCTTCCTGGTGCGTGTCGCGGCCGGCGACGCGGACGGTCTGTCCGGCCGCCATCTGTCGGTCCATGACGACCTCGACGCGATGGCCGGCCGCGTCGACGAGATACGCCGCCACGACCTCTACATGCTCAGGCGCCGCGAGTCCCCCGCGTAGGCCCTGTCCAGGAAGCACTGCCGGGAGCGCTGTCCGGGACGCCCCGACCGGGCGGACCGGGCACCCGGCCCGGTCGACGCGTCACGCGATGACCGCTCCCGGGTCGGCCATCTTCCGCCAGCGGTCCTGCCGCTCCCTGAGCCCGCAGGGCGATTCGCTGTGCCAGCGCTGGCTCCTGGACCGGGTGGTGTCGTAGAACAGCAGGTCGCAGGCCTCCCGGGCGCAGTAGTGCAGCCGGGCCGGATCGAGCCCGCTGAACTCGGTGACGATCTGGCAGGCGAGTTCGGCCAGCGCGCCGGCCGCCTGCCACCGGACGTCCACGGACAGCGCGCCCTGGGCTCCGATCCGCAGCGTCTGGGTCGCGGTGGCCTGCGCGGAGAACCGGTTGAGGGTGGGGCAGCCCGGCGGTCGCCGGTTGTCGACGAGGGCCTCGATGATCGCCCGTATCTCGTCGGCCAGCGCCCGCAGATCGTCGAGCTGGTCCGCGCGCAGCGGCTGGGAGAGTCCGAGCGGCTGGAGCAGGGTGACCGCCGCGGCGTAACTACTGAAGGCATCCACCGCGGTCGCCGTCCGGGCACCGGCCGGCCGCCGCGGCCGCGTCGCGTTCGTCAGCGTCATCAGCGCCGGCACAGGTCTGCGCTGCGGTGTCGTCTTGGCTGAGATGTCTGGTGACACGTTGGATGACATGTGGTCAACTTTCCGTTCGCCGCGACCGGGAAGGGACCCGGCCCGAGAGGTCAGCGGACACCCGGGCCTGCCGGGACCGGCCGCGCGCCGTAGGCCGACAGCACCGCGCCGAGCAGGAAGGCGCCGACGGCGATCGTCAGGGCCTCCTCCATCCGCCGGCCGGCGTGCCGCGTGTCGGCGATGAGGCTACCGAGGAGGGCGACACCCAGCACGGCGCCGACCTGCCGGGCGGCGGTGAGCACACCGGAGGCGATCCCGGCGAGTTCCCGTGGCGCGGCCCGCATGGCGGCCACCGTCATCGACGGCATGGTGGCCGCCATCCCGAGCCCCAGCAGGAACAGGCCGGGCACCAACTCCGGGTAGGGGGTGTGCGGGCCGGCGCAGGCCAGGACCGTGGTCCCGGCGGCGGCCAGCAACTGCCCGCCGGTCATCAGGGAGCGGGCGCCGAGCCGGCCGATCAGGCGTCCGGTCACCGGTGGGCCGAGCAGGGTGACCCCGGCGAAGGGCAGCAGCATCAGTCCGGTGGTCAGCGCGCCGAAGTGCCGCGTCTGCTGGAAGTACAGCGACAGCACGAAGACCTGGCCGTAGACGCCGAAGTTGAGCAGCAGGCCGACACCGGTCGTCGCCATGAAGCCCCGGTGCGCCAGGAGACTGGGGGGCAGCAGCGGGGTGAGCACCTTGCGCTCGGTCGCCACGAAGGCCGCTATGGCGAGCAGCGCGGCGGCCAGCGGGAGCAGGGTGGCGCGACCTTCCCAGCCGTGGGAGCCGGCCTCGGTGACGCCGAAGGCCATGGCCGCCAAGGCGATGACGCCGAGCACCTGACCCTGCATGTCCACACCCCGCCATGTGGTATACGACTCCGCAGGATAGCGCGCAAGCAATATCAGGACAATCGCTCCGACGGGCAGATTGACCAGAAAGATGGACCGCCATCCGGTCATCCCCACCAGGAGGCCGCCCAGCACCGGGCCGGTCGCGGTGGCGGCCCCGGCGCACACCGCCCAGGAGGCGACGGCCCTGGTCCGCTCGGCGGGTTCCGGGTGGGCCTGGGTGATCAGCGCCAGCGAAGCGGGCATCAGGAGCGCCGCGCCCAGTCCCTGGACGACTCTGCCACCCAGCAGGACGGAGAGGTCGGGCGCCAGCCCGCAGACGAGTGATCCGGCCAGGAAGACGCCGACGCCGGTGCGGAACACCCTTTTGGCGCCGCGCCGGTCGGCCAGCGCTCCGCAGGTGAGCAGCAGGGCGGCGAAGACGATGTTGTACCCGTTCACCACCCACTGCAGATTGGTGACGCCGGCGTGGAAGCTCGCTCCGACGGCCGGCAGCGCCACATTCACGATGGTGGTGTCCAGGATGACCGCGAAGAAACCCAGGCACACGGCGGCGAACATCCAGGCCCGGCCGGGAGGACTCCCGCCGGACCTCGTGGGAAGGGTCGTGGGAGCGGACGCAGGTAAGATCACGTCCGCCCAGTGTAGTCAACGTCCGGGTCCGGCTCGGATCATTGGCGGAACCCGGTGGATCACGGCACGACGGCGCCCGCACCGGGTCGCGCCGCCTGCCCGGCGGGACCGCCCCGATGAGGCGGAGACCCGGCCGGACGCGGCACCCCGTGCGGTCGCCGTCGTGAACGGTCCTGGACCGACCTGAATCGGCGTGAACCGATCTAACCGTCGTGAAGGGCCCGGCGGCCCGTCAGGTCAGCTGATGGAAGCGCCTCGTGACGTAGGTGGCGACTTGCACGCGCGAGGAGAAGCCGAGCTTGTTGAGGATATGGGCCACATGCGATTCGACGGTGCGCTGGGATATCACCAGCCGGGAGGAGATCTCCCGGTCGCTGAGGCCCTGGGTCACCAGTTCCGCGACCTGACACTCGCGCGGGGACAGGGCGGTCGCCGTCCCCCAGGCGTTCTCCGCCGCCTGCTGAGCGGTGTTCCCGGTCTGCGTGTCGGTCGTTGGCTTGATCATGTGATGCCTCCGCGATCTTCTTGTAGGAGCGACGCACGTGAAGGGCTGTGACGCAGGACCGACGTCGTCGTCCGGCCCGCCCGCGCGGTCGTCGGGTCGGTGCTGAGTGCCGTGGGGACCGGCCCTAGAGCACCCGGTCGGCGCTGAACTCGGGGGCGCCGAGTTCGGGGGCGGCCGGCCGGTCGGAGCCCGGAGCACCGGGTCCGCCGCGGCCCTCGGACCGGGGCGAACGGCCGACCACCCGGGTTCCGATGACGGAGCGTCCGGCGAGCGCGTCCCGGACCCGGCCGCGGACCCGGCCGTTGACGATCGTGGTACGCGCCCCGGTCCGCGCGATGCTCAGCGCGGCGGCGATCTTCGCCGACATGCCGCCGGTCACGTCCCGCCGGTCGCTGTCACTGACCGCCAGATCGGGCTGGGTCACCTCCGGCATGATCCGGCCGGTGGGGTCCCATACGCCGTCGACGTCGGTGGCGAACACGCAGGCGCTGACCGGCATCCGCCGGGCCACGGTCACCGCGATCGCGTCGGAGGAGACGACCCGGAACTTCGACGGCCCCTCGACCAGCACGTCACCGCACAGCAGCGGGGACACCCCGGCCTCCACCAGCCGTCTGATCGGCTCGGTGTCGTAGAAGTCCAGCACGCCGTCGGTGCGGTGGAAGACGGCGTTGGCCTGGATCGGGGAGCAGACCACTCCCTCGTCGCGGAGCACGGCGGCCAGCGCCTCCTGGAGCCGGCGGATGCGCAGCGCCGTCATCTGGAAGCCCGTCAGGTCCCGGGTCCATCCGCCGTCGATGTAGTAGTGGCGGCCGATCGCCTTGGCCCACGAGCCCGTGCCGTGCACGATGACCGGCACGGTGCGCGACATCCGGATGTCGGCGGCGACGCGGTGCGCGTACGCGTCCTGGAAGAAGAGGGGACGCTGCTTGTCGGTCAGCACGCTCCCGCCGATTTTCACCAGTGTGATCATGACCGGCCTCCGGGAATCATGTGGCGATGACCACGTGGGCCAGGCCGACGAGCGAGATCGTCCAGTACGTGGCCTTGCTCCAGCGGGCGTCGATACGCCGGACCGGGCTGCTCAGCAGCTCGATGGCGCCCCGGTCGTCGTCGACCCGGCGCAGCAGCAGATAGCGGTACACCGTCGCTCCGACCGGGCCGGCCACACCGACCAGCGCGTAGAGCGGGCCGAGCAGCACCCACAGGCCGACGGCTATCAGGGCGCAGGCCGGCAGCAGGCTGAGCACGGCGCCCGACATGGCGGCGCGCGGTCCGTGCAGTACGGACGGCGTCAGGATGTTCTCCGCGCGGTCCTCGTCCGTGTCGGAGACCGAGTTCCAGAAGCCGCGGCTGAAGCTGAGCAGGGTCGCGCCGGCCAGCAGCATCCAGCCGCCGGCACCGATCGTGCCGTCGTGGACCGCGAAGTAGGCGATCATCCCGGGGACCAGCCCGAACCGTATGGACAGCATGACGGGATTCCAGATCCCGCGCCGCTTCATCCGCATGGGCTCGGCGTTGTAGAGGATTCCGGCCACGATGCCGGACAGCTTCACCAGGACGAACAGCCAGTTGTCCAGCAGCACGGAGACGATGGCCGCGGCGGCGACGGTGAGCGCCTGCTCGATCCAGTACATGGCCAGGGTCTTGCGCAGGCCGACCCGTTCCACCGCGTCGGCGACGTATCCCTTGAGCTTGCTGCGGCGGTCGATGGGGTAGTCGGAGTAGTTGTTGAGAACGAAGCCGGAGAACAATGACAGCCCGTTGATGAAAAGGGCCAGCAGGGCGGCCGCCGACCACAGATCGCTCGGCTTCTGGGCCGCGACGAGCATGCCCCATAAGAGCACGAACAGATATATCGGGCCGACTTCGAAACGGTGCAGGGTTTTGAACGCGGCGAACAGCGTGGGCCGCTCGGTGGTCGCCGCCTCGGCCGACGCAGCGGAATCCGGGACGTCGGGTACTCCTGGTGCCATGGCGCGAGACATCGGATTGCCTCCTCAAGCACGGGTCGGGGGCGGGTCCGGTGGGCCCTGCCCGAGAAGCGAAGTCAGGCGACCGCGTCCACCGTGCCGGGGAGCTGGCGGTCGCGACGACTGGTGCGGTCCTGTTCTGCCTCGTCGATGGCCTGCCGCAGCGCCAGGACGAGGTCCGGCTGGATGGTGCCGTTGTCGCGGTCACCGCCCGAGCACACCGCGCCGCGCACGGCGAGGATGTCGGTGTCGATCTCGACCAGCTCCGGCACATGGCGGATCTGGACGGAGCCCGCCAGCGCGGCGAGCAGGCCGTACTCGTGGGCGGCCGATACGAAGCCGCCGCACAGGGCCGGTGAGAGGTGGTCGAAGAGGTTGGAGCCGTCCTTGATCGCGGTGTCCACCATCGCGCCGTCCGCGCCGGACTCGTGGGCGATATAGGGGATCGACAGCGGACCGACACTGCCGATCCGCCGCGCGTCCGCGTAGCCGACCGCCACGACCGTGCCGTCGCGGTTGTACTCCTTCACCGCCCGGACGACCCCGCGCATGAGCTCGATCGCCTGGCCGGGGGTGCTGACACCGAACAGGCCGACCTTGATGAAGTCCGCGCCCGCGGCCGCGGCGCCGAGCGCGGCCTGGGCCATCGTGCCGGGCCTGAACAACGCGTCGCCCAGGCTGGCCGACACCTGCGTACCGGCGGGCATCGCCTCGCGTACCGACCTGACCACCCACGGGTAATTCGCGCCCAGCGACCCCTCGTCCGGCTTCACGACGTCGATCAGATCGAGATGCCGCGCCACGGCCGCGCAGACCATTGCCTCCTCGACGCTGGCTGAGCTTACGAACAGACGCATTCTGTTTCCTTCCGTGAACTCATGTACGCGGATGGACCCGAGGACGGGAAGCGGAACCTAACGGTCTCCAGCTCAGTTAGAGCGTTAAGATACATACGGGTGTTGGCAGGTGCAAGGCACGTTCGACTCCCCGCCGATCACCGCCGAGGCGACTTCTGCCGGTCGCGTCCGAGCCGGGTGTGCGGCGCTGAACTGCGAATTCAGCAAGGGCGTTCGAGTGCGGCGGCTCGCCTTCGCGGGATCGGTCGCCTCCGGCAACTTGAAATGTTCATGATGGATTTGAGCCTGATTCGGACAGCGGGCAACCCTGCCCCCAAGTTGCCGGTAGGGGACGGCCTCGGGATTCCGGCGTCCGGACCCGCGGCGTATGGCGCGGTTCCGGCCAAATGTTCATTTACGGCGACCCGCAACAGAACACCGCTGCTTCCCCCGGCGTCCCGCTGACCCCGGCAGCCCCACCACCCCACGGCACCGCGCCGCGTACCGCATCCGGCATCCTGGCCGGGACACTTGCCGCGACGAAGGGTTCTGGCATGGCCGACAGCGTGCTGTACGAGGTGGGTGACGGACTGGCGACCGTCACCTTGAACCGCCCCGAGGCGATGAACGCGCTCAACACCACGACCAAGAACGAACTGCGGGACGCGTTGCGCGAAGCGGCGGCGGACGAGGGGGTCCGGGCGGTCCTGCTGACCGCGGGCGGGCGGGCCTTCTGCGTCGGGCAGGACCTCAAGGAGCATGTGGAGGTGCTGGCGGCCGGCGGGGGCCTGACGACGGTCGCCGAGCACTACAACCCGATCACCACCGCCATCGCCACCATGCCCAAGCCGGTGGTCGCCGGGATCAACGGGGTGGCCGCCGGGGCCGGCGCGGGGTTCGCCTTCGCCGCGGACTACCGGGTGGCCGCGGACACCGCGTCGTTCAACACCGCCTTCGCCGGCGTCGCCCTCGGCACCGACTCCGGCCTGTCCTGGACGCTGCCCCGCCTGGTCGGCGCCGGCCGGGCCGCGGACCTGCTGCTCTTCCCCCGCTCGGTACCGGCCGCCGAGGCGCTGTCGCTGGGCCTGGTGCACCGGGTGGTGCCGGCCGCGGAGCTGCCCGCCGAGGCGCTGGCGGTGGCGCGGAAGCTGGCGGCCGGACCCACGGTCGCCTACGCCGCGATCAAGGCGGCGCTGGCCTTCGGCGCGGACCACTCGCTGGCCGAGGCGCTGGCCATGGAGGACGTCCTCCAGACCCGCGCGGGCGCCTCCCAGGACCACCGCACGGCGGTGACCGCCTTCGTCAACAAGCAGGCACCGCGCTTCGAGGGCCGCTGACGCGGCGGCGGGGCGCCGCCCGGCCGGTGCCGGTGGACGCCCCGGCCGCCCCTGCCCCTGCCCCCGCCTCTACCGCGCGCTGCACGCCGCCAGGTGGTCGTTGACCAGCCCGCACGCCTGCATCAGGGCGTGGGCCGTGGTGGGGCCCACGAAGCGGAAACCGCGCTTCTTCAGGTCCTTCGACAGGGCCACCGACTCCGGGGTGGTGGCCGCCACCTGCGCGGTCGAGACCGGGGCCGGGCGGGTGGCGGGGTCGGGGGCGTAGGACCAGATCAGGGCGTCGAGGCCGCCCTCGTAGGAGTCGCGGACCTCGATGGCGGCGGTCGCGTTGGTGACCGCCGCCTCGATCTTGGCGCGGTTGCGGATGATGCCGGCGTCGGCCAGCAGCCGGGCCCGGTCCTGGTCGGTGAAGGCGGCCACCGCGTCGATGCTGAAGCCCTCGAAGGCCGCCCGGAAGCTCTCCCGGCGGCGCAGGATGGTGATCCAGGACAGGCCGGACTGGAAGGCCTCCAGGCAGACCCGTTCGAAGAGGGCGTCGTCGCCATGCACCGGGCGGCCCCACTCCTCGTCGTGGTAGGCCAGGTAGTCGGGGGTGGACAGCGCCCAGGGGCAGCGGGCCAGGCCGTCCTCGCCGATCACCACGCCGCCCGCTCCCCCGGGATCGGCCCCGCCCGGCTCACTCACCGGCGGCACCCGTGCCAGCGTCCTCGTCCCCGTAGGACTCGTGCGGCTCACGCGGCTCGCGCGGCAGCAGGGGCGGGGCGGCGGGGGCGGGCGGTACGGGCGACGCGGCGGGCGCTGCGGGCAGCGCCGGGTCCTCCTTGAGCAGTGTGGTCCCGTGGCCGTGCCCGACGGCCTGGACGCCCGCCAGGGACGTCTCCAGCTCGGCGATCCGCGCGTCCCGTTCGGCCAGCTCGGCGCCGAGCCGGTCGAGCACCTCGTCGACGTCGAGCATCCGGTAGCCGCGCACCACGACCGGCAGCCGTACCGCGTCGATGTCCGAGCGCAGCAGCGGCCGGTCAGGGGGCAGCCGGTCCTGGAGCCGGTCGGGGTCGGAGTCCTTCAGCGCGCCACTGTCGCCGAGTACGGCCATCGCCACCGCGGCGACCACCACGACGAGCGCGATGAGCATGAACCAGAACAAAGTCGATCTCCCGGGCTCCGGCCTCCGGAGTTCCGGATGGCGGGTCCTACATGTCAGGCACGATCGTGCCACGATCGCATGAGTCTGAGATGAGGAGCGGCAGTGGCACTTCGGCTGGGCACCCGGGAATTCGGCGAAAGGGAGCCGGTGATCATGGCGATCGTGAACCGCACCCCGGATTCCTTTTACGACCAGGGCGCCACATTCACCGACGAACCGGCGCTGGAACGCGTCGCCGGGGCGGTCGCGGAGGGCGCGGCGATCATCGACATCGGCGGGGTGAAGGCCGGCCCCGGCGCCGAGGTGTCGGCGGCCGAGGAGATCCGCCGTACGGTCGCCTTCGTCGCCGAGGTGCGCCGCCGCCACCCGGATGTCGTGATCAGCGTGGACACCTGGCGGCACGAGGTCGGCGAGGCGGTCTGCGAGGCGGGCGCGGACCTGCTGAACGACGCGTGGGGCGGGGTCGACCCCAAGCTCGCCGAGACCGCCGCCCGGTACGGCGTGGGCCTGGTGTGCACGCACGCGGGCGGCGCGCAGCCGCGCACCCGGCCGCACCGGGCGGCGTACGACGATGTGATGGCGGACATCCTGCGGGTCACCTGCGGGCTGGCCGAGCGGGCGGTGGAGCTGGGCGTGCGGCGGGACGCGGTGCTGATCGATCCCGGGCACGACTTCGGCAAGAACACCCGGCACTCGCTGGAGGCGACCCGGCGGCTGCCGGAGATGACCGCGACCGGGTGGCCGGTACTGGTCTCGCTGTCCAACAAGGACTTCGTCGGCGAGACGCTCGACCGGCCGGTCAAGGAGCGGCTGATCGGCACGCTCGCCACGACGGCGGTCTCGGCGTGGCTGGGCGCGCGGGTCTACCGCGTGCACGAGGTCGCCGAGACCCGCCAGGTCCTGGACATGGTCGCGTCCCTGGCCGGCCACCGGGACCCCGCGGTGGCCCGCCGCGGCCTGGCTTGAGCAGGCGGCGCCCCGAAAGGCGCGCGGGGAACCGCGCGAACAACCACGACGGCGCCGCGCAGGGCACACCGATCCGGACCGCGCACCGCCCGCCCCGGGCGCTCCGACCTCGTCTAGACGCCGCTCTCCTTGGTGACCCGCTGCACCGCCTCGTCCACGTCGTCGGTGATGTGGAACAGCTCCAGGTCGGCCGGTGAGGCCTTGCCCTCGGCGACGAGGGTGGTGCGGATCCAGGAGGCCAGACCGCCCCAGTACTCCGTGCCGAACAGCACGATCGGGAAGCGGGTGACCTTCTTGGTCTGGACGAGGGTGAGCGCCTCGAAGAGCTCGTCCAGCGTCCCGAAACCGCCGGGCAGGACGACGAAGCCGCGGGCGTATTTGACGAACATCGTCTTGCGGACGAAGAAGTAGCGGAAGTTCACGCCGATGTCGACATAGGGGTTGAGGCCCTGCTCGAAGGGCAGCTCGATGCCGAGTCCCACCGACACCCCGCCCGCCTCCAGCGCGCCCTTGTTGGCCGCTTCCATCGCGCCGGGGCCGCCGCCGGTGATCACCGCGAAGTCCGCCTCGGCGAGCGCCCGGCCGATCCGGACGCCGGCCTCGTAGCCGGGCGAGCCGGCCGGGGTGCGGGCGGAGCCGAACACGCTGACCGCGGGGCCGAGTTCGGCCAGCGCGCCGAACCCCTCGACGAATTCGGACTGGATGCGCATGACCCGCCAGGGGTCGCCGTGCACCCAGTCGGTGGGTCCGTGGCTGTCGAGCAGCCGCTGATCGGTGGTGCCGGTCTGGACCTGGCCCCGGCGGCGGACCACGGGTCCGGTGTGCCGCTCGGGCCAGTCCTTGCCGTACGTCGCGCGCTCGGCCGCCGCGTTGGCGGCGGCGGCCTCTTCCTGGGCCTCGTCCAGGTTCTCGCCGGTGTCTCCGGCGTCGGATACGTCAGTCATACCGGAAGGGTACGCATGTCAGGGGGCCGCGGACGGCGCCAGCGGGACGGCGCGCGGTGCCTCGATGCGTCCGCTCAGCCAGGTGAACGCCCCGGGGAACATCCGCCCCCAGGTGTTCCAGTTGTGGCCGCCCCGCGACATCCGCAGCACCGCGACAGTGCCCGGCGGCCGGACCGCGGCGCTGATCTCCTGGGCGAACTTCGGCGGGCTCTCCGGGTCCTGGAGGCTCGACTCGATCAGCAGCTGGACCTTCGGGCGGCCGGTGCGGGCCAGCCACAGCGGGGAGCGGACGCCGCGGGCGGGATCGTCGGGGGCCAGCGCCGCGGCGGCGGTGAAGGTGCCGGGGTGCTCCAAAGCGAGCCGGGCGGCGCAGTAGCCGCCGGTGGAGATGCCCATCACCGCCCAGCCGCGCGGGGCGGGCAGGGTACGGAAGTTGTGGTTGATCGTCTTGACCACGTCGTCGGTGAGCCAGGTGGCGACCTCGCTCTTGCCGGGGACGTCGGCGCAGCCGGTGTTCACCCGGTCCGGGGTGATGGTCGGCAGGACGAGGATGGCGGGTTCGGCGCGGCCGGCCGTGATCTGGTCCTGCATGATCCGGCCGAGGCGCATGCCGCGCAGGAAGCTGTGCGGGGTGCCGGGTATGCCGTGCAGGACCTCGATGACCGGGAAGCGGGTGTGCGCGAACTCCTTCTTGTCGTACTGCGGCGGCAGCCAGACGATCACCTCGCCCTTGGTGCCGGAGTCCCAGCCACGGACGGTGGCCTTGCGGAAACCCTCCGAGTAGGAGGTGAAGACCGCGTGGTAGTCGGGGACGACGGGGGCCGGCAGCGGCCCGGCGGAGCTGACGGTGGCGGTGCGGCCGCCCGCGTTGGCGGAGCCGAGCAGATCGTCCCAGGAGGCGTAGAAGCCGTACCGGTTGTTCACCGTGACCATCACCAGGAAGATCGCGGTGACCTGGCAGAGGAAGATCATGCCGAGCCGCTGCGCGAGCCGGACCGTGCGGGGGCCGCGGATCCTGGACCACAGGAGCACCGCTCCGGCCACCGCCGCCACCGCCGCGACGCAGAGCAGTACCGCGAGCCAGCTGCTGGTCAGTCCCACCGCGTGCCTTCTTCCCCCACTGCCCCGGTTCGTGCCGGGATCGGACCGGTCCGATCACACCATGCCGGGGGTGAAGACCGGTACGCACCCCGGTTCGGTTGCTCCCGGGGTGCGGCCGACCGGGCGTCAGGCGGTCAGGCGGTCAGCCAGCGGCGCAGCTTCTGCTCGGCCTCCAGGACCGCGGCCACCGCGACGTTCTCCTCCCGGGTGTGGGCGAGGGTCGGGTCGCCCGGGCCGTAGTTCACCGCCGGGATGCCCAGGGCGGAGAAGCGGGCCACATCGGTCCAGGCCTCCTTGGCGGCCGGCGGGGTGCCGATCGCGGCCACGAACGCGGCGGCGGCCGGATGCGACAGCCCGGGCAGCGCGCCCGGCGCGCTGTCGGTCAGCACCACCTCGAAGCCCTCGAAGACCTCGCGCACCCGCTCCAGCGCCTCGGCCTCGCTCTGGTCCGGCGAGAAGCGGTAGTTGACGGTCACCGAGCAGCTGTCCGGGATGACGTTCCCGGCGTGGCCGCCCTCGATCAGTACGGCGTTGAGTCCCTCGGGGTAGACCAGACCGTCGATCTCGACCTTGCGCGGTTCGTAGGCGGCCAGCCGGGCCAGGATCGGCGCGGCCTTGTGGATGGCGTTCTCGCCCAGCCAGCTGCGGGCCGAGTGCGCCCGCCGCCCGGTGGTGCGCACCTGCGCCCGCAAGGTGCCCTGGCAGCCGCCGTCCACCCGGCCGCCGGTGGGCTCCAGCAGCACGGCGAAGTCGCCGGCCAGCCAGTCCGGGTGCTTTTCCACCAGCCGCTTCAGTCCGTTGAACTCGGCGGCGATCTCCTCGGCGTCGTAGAAGACGAAGGTGAGGTCGCGGTTGGGGTCGGTGAGCGTCGCGGCCAGCCGCAGCTGCACCGCGACCCCGGCCTTCATGTCCGAGGTCCCGCATCCCCACAGCAGGCCGGCCTCGTCCAGCCGCGAGGGCAGGTTGCCGGCGATCGGCACGGTGTCCAAGTGCCCGGCCAGCACGACGCGTTGGTCCCGCCCGGTGTCGGTCCTGGCCACCACGGCGTCACCGTCGCGGTCCACCCGCAGATGCGGCAGCCCGCGCAGCGCCCCCTCCACCAGGTCCGCCAGCGCCTTCTCCTCCCGGCTCACCGACGCCACATCCACCAGCCGCGCGGTCAACGCGGCGGCGTCCAGCCCCAAATCCAGTCCGCTGTCCATACCGCCGGAGCTTAGGGCCTGTCGTCTGGATCTCCGCGGCGCGCCTTTCCGCTGCCCGCGGGCACCGCCCCGTACGGGTGATCCGCCCGGACGGCGCCCGCGGAGGTGGTCCGAGGCAGGGGTTCCGCTTCGGTAGTCTCGGCGCATGCCCAGCGCAGCCAACCCGCCCGGCAAGGGCACGAAGTCGCGCGGTTGTGGACTGACGTTCGTGACCGTGTTGCTGCTGCTGCTCGCCGCGGTGGGATACCTGGCGTATCACTTCCGGTACCAGAAGGGACCGGCCGAGGCGGGCTGCACGGTCACGTCGTCGGGCGACGAGATGTCGCTGTCGGTGACGCAGGCGGGCAACGCGGCGACCATCGCCGCGGTCGCCACCGCGCGCGGGCTGCCCGAACGGGCGCTCACCATAGCCCTGGCCACCTCGCTCCAGGAGTCGCGGCTGGAGAATCTGGACCACGGCGACCGGGACTCGCTCGGCCTGTTCCAGCAGCGCCCCTCGCAGGGCTGGGGCACCTCGCGGCAGATCCTGGACCCGGTGTACTCCGCCAATGTCTTCTTCGACAGCCTGGTGAAGATCAAGGGCTACACCCGGCTGCCGCTGACCGTGGCCGCCCAGCGGGTGCAGAAGAGCGGCTATCCGCAGGCGTACGCCAAGCAGGAGGCCGACGCCACCTTGCTGTCCGCCGCGCTGTCCGGCCATGACGCGGGCGCGCTGAGCTGTACGACCGGCGCCGACACCCCGGACAGCGCGGGCGGCCGGTTCGGCGACACGGCGGTCGTGGCGGCCCGGCTGACCCGGGAGTTCGGCGCCGAGGTGAAGCCACGCACCGTCGGCGGGCAGCCGCACACCGTCAGCGTGCCGTCCGCCCCGGCCGGCGGCGCCGCGCAGGGCGACGGGGTGCGGCGCGGCTGGGAGCTGGCGCAGTGGGCGGTCGCGCACGCCCATGACCTGAAGGTGCGCCAGGTGTCCTTCGGCGGCATGAACTGGCAGGCGGCGCAGTCCGGCAAGGGCTGGCAGAAGCAGCGGCCCCCGGCCGGCCAAACCGATCCGGCGAAGGTCGCGGCGCCGGCGAGCGGGCAGGTCCTGATCACCGTCGCCAGCTGATCGTTCCGCCGCCGGACCCCGCGTCATCCGCCGCCGTCAACTCCCCTGACGCCCCCGCGACATGCCCCGACCTGCCCGGTTCCGTCCGCCGCGGCGGCTGGCGGCTTGCCGCCGTGTCGGGTTCACGCCTGCGCCGCCCCCGCGTCGCCCCAGGAGCACGCAGCGACCCCAACCGCCCCCACCGAACGCCCGGTTGGCAACACAATGCACCAGAAAACCCCGCGACCGCCGCCATAGATCCGATGTTTCGCTCGACCGCCATCACTCTTCGCAGCGGAAACATGACCCTCCGCGTTCGTTGACATGCTCCGCACACGACTCGCTAATGGGCCCCGGCGGATGCACGTGCATCCGCCGTCGCCCGAGACCCGCGTACGGGTCGACCCCTGCCATCACGCATGGAGTCAACTTGCGCACGTCGAAGATACCCAGACCCCCCTCCCGGCGGACGATCTCCGCTCTCCTGGCGGTCCTCAGTGCCACCGCACTGGCCGCGCTGGGCGTTCAGTCACCGGCCCAGGCCGCGGCGCCCGCGTCCGCGCCCGTGTCGGCCGCCAAGGCCACGTCGTCCGACAAATCCGCACAGCCGACCTTCGAGCCCGCCTGCGGGGCCGCCAAGCAGGGTGAGTTCACCTGCTTCGCGCTGCGCCGCACCGACGTCAAGCCGCTCAAGGGTGTCACCCCCGACGCGGTGACCCCCAACGGCTTCGGCCCGGCGGATCTGCAGAGCGCGTACAGCCTGCCGACGGACGGCGGCGCGGGTCAGACCGTGGCCATCGTCGACGCCTACGACGACCCGAACGCCGAGGCCGACCTGGCCGTCTACCGGGCGCAGTTCGGCCTGCCGGAGTGCACCACCGCCAACGGCTGCTTCACCAAGGTCAGCCAGCGCGGCGGCACCGACTACCCGACCCCGGACCCGGACTGGTCGGGGGAGATCTCCCTCGACCTGGACATGGTCTCCGCGGTCGCCCCGTACGCGCACATCCTGCTCGTCGAGGCCGACGACCCCGGCTTCGAGAACCTGGGCGGCTCGGTCGACGAGGCGGTGGCGCTCGGCGCGAAGTACGTCTCCAACTCCTACGGCACCGACTACCGCGGTGGCGGCGGCGAGGACCCGACCGAGACCACGGCCTACGACCCGTACTACAACCACCCGGGCGTGGCCGTGGTGGCGTCCTCGGGCGACTACGCCTACGGGGTCTCCTACCCGGCGGCCTCGCAGTACGTGACCTCGGTCGGCGGTACGTCGCTGGTCCGCGCCCCGGGCACCACCCGCGGCTGGACCGAGTCCGCCTGGAACTCCGCCGGTTCGGGCTGCTCCCTCTACGAGCCCAAGCCGGCCTTCCAGCACGACAGCGGCTGCGCCAACCGGGCGGTCTCCGACGTGTCCGCGGTCGCCGACCAGAACACCGCGGTCGCGGTCTACCAGACCTACGGCAACGGCGGCTGGACGCAGTACGGCGGCACCAGCGTGTCCTCGCCGATCATCGCCAGCGTGTTCGCCGACGCCGGCACCCCGGCGGCCGGTTCGTACCCGAACTCCTACCCGTACGCGGCGGGTTCGGGCATCAACGACGTGACCTCCGGGTCCAACGGCAGCTGCTCGCCCGCCTATCTGTGCACCGGCACCACCGGCTACGACGGTCCGACCGGCCTGGGCACCCCCGACGGCCTGTCCGCCTTCCGCAGCGGTCCGCACGGGCAGGTGTCCGGCACCGTCACCGACTCCGCCACCGGTTCGCCGGTCTCCGGCGCCAGCGTCTCGGTCGGCGGCAACGTCGTGCACACCGGGGCGAGCGGCACCTACACCCTCACCGTGCCGGCCGGCACCTACGACGTCACGGTGGACGCCTTCGGCTACGCGAGCAAGGCCGATCAGGGCGTGGCCGTCGCCGACGGCGCCGCGCTGACCGAGGACTTCGCGCTGGCCCCGGTGCCCAGCCAGGTGGTCTCCGGCAAGGTCACCGACGGCTCCGGCCACGGCTGGCCGCTCTACGCCAAGATCACGGTGGACGGCGCCCCCGGCTCCACCTGGACCGACCCGGCCACCGGCGGCTACAACCTGTCGCTGCCCGAGGGCCACGACTACACCCTGCACATCACCCCGAGCATCGCGGGCTACGAGGCCGTCACCAGGACCATCACGGTCACGGACGCCGCGCAGTCCCTCAATGTCGCGGCACCGGCCGACCCCTGGTCCGGCACCGCGCCCGGCTACCAGGCGAAGGACACCGGCACCACCGAGCCGTTCGACGCCACCGACGCCGCTCCGACCGGCTGGAGTGTCGTCAACGCCGCAGGGACCACCGGCGGCTGGGAGTTCGACGACCCGGGCAACCGGGGCAACAAGACCGGCGGCAGCGGCGCGTTCGCCATCGCCGACAGCGACCACGCCGGCAACGGCGCCCACCAGGACAGCGACCTGGTCAGCCCGGTCTACGACTTCACCGGCAAGGCGGCCCCCGAGCTCGGCTTCGCCACCGAGTACAAGTCCTACGGGAGTCAGACCGCCGAGGTCCAGGCCACCGCTGACGGCGGCGCCACCTGGACGACGGTGTGGTCGGCCGGCCAGGACATCACCGGCCCCGGCGCGATCAAGGTGCCGCTGACCGACTTCGCCGGCAAGCCGGCCGTGCGGCTGCGCTTCCACTTCGCCAGCTCCTTCGGCTGGTGGTGGTCCGTCGACAACGTCTTCGTCGGCAACCGCGACCTCACCGCCACTCCCGGCGGCCTGGTCGTCGGCACCGTGACGGACGCCAACACCGGTACGGGCGCGGTCGGCGCGACCGTCACCAACACCGACAAGCCCGCCGAGACCGCGACGACGGCCGCCACCCCCGACGACCCGAACGTCGGCGACGGCTTCTACTCGCTGTTCTCCACCACCTTCGGCAGCCACTCCTTCAGCGCGGCCAAGGGGCACTACACCACCCTGGCCAAGGCGGTGAAGGTCAGCGCGGACAGCGCCGTGCAGGCCGACTTCAAGCTCAAGGCCGGGCAGTTGACGGTCACCCCGGCGTCGATCAGCGCGTCGGTGGCCTGGGCGAAGTCGACCACCAAGCCGCTCAAGGTCAAGAACACCGGTGGCGCGCCGGCCACCTTGAAGCTGGGCGAGCAGTCCGGCGGCTTCACCATCCAGGCCAAGGGCGCCCCGCTGAAGACGGTCAAGGGGAACTTCTCCCCGCTGGCCGACAAGGCGAACACCGCCGCCACCACCGCCCCGGCCGCCGGTCCGTCCGACGGCGCCTGGCAGACCGCCCCCGACTTCCCGCAGAGCGTCATGGACAACGCGGTGGGAGCCTACGACGGCAAGATCTACTCCGCCTTCGGCTTCACCGGCTCCGCCGACAGCAAGGACATGTACGCCCTCGACCCGGTCGCCGGCAGCTGGACCAAGCTGGCGAGCGCGTCCGACACCCGGGAATCGCCGGCCCACGGCTTCATCGACGGCAAGTTCTACGCCGCCGGCGGCTGGGGTGCCTCCGGGGCGCCCGACGCGAAGCTGGAGATCTACGACCCCGCCACCGACAGCTGGACGACGGGGGCGTCCGCGCCCAAGCCGTACGCCGGCTCCGGCAGCGCCGTCCTCGACGGCAAGCTCTACATGATCGGCGGCTGCACCGACGTCTGCGGCACCACGGACGCCAGCGCGTACGACGCCGCCAGCAACAGCTGGACCTCGATCGCCCCCTACCCCGAGACGATCTCCTGGGAGTCCTGCGGCGCCATCGACGGCAAGCTCTACTGCGCCGGCGGCCTGGACGCCCAGAACGCCGACGTCATCCACGCCTACGTCTACGACCCGTCGGCCGACAGCTGGTCGCCGGTGGCCGACATGCCGGGCACCGAGTGGGCCTCGGCCTACACCGCGGCCAACGGTCAGCTGCTGATCTCCAGCGGCGTCAGCCAGAACGCCCTGACCAACAAGGGCTACGCCTTCGACCCGCAGTCCGGCACCTGGAGCACGCTGCCGAACGCCAACGTCCCGACCTACCGCAGCGGCGCCGCGGTGGGCCTGTACAAGGTCGGCGGCGGCAACGCCCCCGGCTCCCCGGTCGCCTCGGTGGAGGTGCTGCCCGGCTACGACCAGGGCGGCAGCTCCGATGTCACCTGGCTGGGTGAGAGCACCCAGCAGCTCACCCTGGCGCCGGGCGCCAGCGCCACCGTCACGCTCACGCTGGACTCCTCGGTCCCCGAGATCACCCAGCCCGGCGACTACACCGCCCAGCTCGCGCTCGGCAGTGACACCCCCTACTCCCTGTCCGCCGTCCCGGTCGCGCTGCATGTGGATCCGCCCAAGACCTGGGGCAAGATCACCGGCACCGTGCTCGGCGTCACCGCCTCCGGCGGCACCGCGCCGATCGCCGGGGCCACCGTCCAGATCGACAGCTGGGCGTCCACCTACTCGCTGACCACGGCGGCCGACGGCACGTACGCGCTGTGGCTGGACACCCGCAATAACCCGCTCACCGTGATCGTGGCCAAGGACGGCTACCAGCCGACCGTGGCGACGGTGAAGCTCACGAAGGGGGCGACGGTCACCAGCGACTACACGCTGAAGAAGAAGTAGTCCGCGCCTGACGCGGCAAGGGCGGGCCGGCTCGTACGTGAGCCGGCCCGCCCGTCCTTTCCCCGACCGCCGCCGCGGCGCCCGGCCCACCGGTCCCCGCAGCGCTGACGTACCCGCGTTCGCCGGGTCACCCGGGCGGGTCGTTCGGGGCGGCGAACCGGGGGGCGGGCCCGCTCGGCCGGAGGTGGGGGTCCGCCCCCGGCCGACCAGCGCAGTGACGTTTCCGCCCGGGTGTTGCGGTCGTCCACTTATGCCCGTTCTGCCGGATTCGTATTATGCGACGCATTGCGCACTCTTTACCTGAGGCCCCCGCAACCTTCGGGCCCGCCGAGCGGTAGTCAGCACGTCCGCCCAGCGGGCACACCGACGGTTCCCCCTCCGTAAGGAGCACCACGCACCATGTCTCTCCCCCTTCCTCGCCGGATCGCCCAGGTCGCGCTGCTGCTCGGCGCCGCCGCCGCTCCCCTGGTCGGGGCGGGCGCCGCGCACGCCGCCGCGCCCCAGCCGAACCTGGGCGGGCTGAGCAATCTGGACGGCGCCGGCCTCGGCAACACCGTCCAGGGCGCCTCCCACCAGGCGACCACGCTGACCGGGCAGTCGGGCACCCAGGCGATGAAGACCGCGCTGCCCGCCGCGGACCGGGTCGTCGGCACCACCGCCAAGACCGCGCTGCCCACCGCCCAGCGGACCGCGGGCAACGCCGGTGACTCGGCCGGCCGGATCGTCGGCGCGACGGCGGAGTCGGCGGGCACCTCGGTCCCCGGCGCCCTCCCGGCCGTGCCCAACACCGGGGCCCTGCCGCTGAACGGCATCCACACGGACCAGCTGCCGCTGGGCTGAGCAGCAGTGTGCGGGGGCCCGGCGGACAGTGTGTCCGCCGGGCCCCCTGTCTTCGCCGTGCGGGACGGCGGGGTCAGCCCGCTCTGCAGCTGACGGTCGGCCAGGTCCAGGTGCCGTTGGTCTGGAGCGTCACACCCCAGTTGTTACCGCTGCCGTTGGGCTTGGCGGTCAGCACCTGAGCGCTGGGATAGCTGGCAGTGATGTTCCAGCTCGCGATGATCTTCTCCGGCGACGGGACGTTCATCGTCACCGTCCAGTTGCTGGAACCGGAGACGGCCACGTTGAGGTTGTAGCGGTCACTCCACTGCTGACCCGCCGACAGCGTCGCCGTGCAACTGCCACCGCCGGTGCCACCGGTGGTGGAACCTCCGGTGGTCGTACCGCCCGTGGTCGTACCACCGGTCGTGGTCCCGCCCGTGGTGGTGCCGCCACTGCCGGTACCACCGCCGTCGGGAGCCACCGCCCGGCCGGTCTGCGGGGAGATCATGCCGGCGCACAGGCCTCGGCTGGCCAGGCCCTGGGCGATGCGCGGGATCGCGGCCAGCGTGTTGGCGGGCCACTCGTGCATGAGGATGATCTGCCCGTTGGTGAGCCGGGCGTTGGCCTGCACGATCGCGTCCGTGCTGGCGCCGTTCCAGTCCTGCGAGTCGATGTCCCAGACGATCTGGGTCAGGCCGTACTTCGCCTCGACCGCCTGGAGCGTCGCGTTGGACTCACCGTAGGGCGGACGGAACAGCTTGGGGGTGCCGCCGCCGGCGCTGGCGATGGCCTGCTGGGTCCGGGAGACCTCCGAGTCGATCTGCGCCTGGCTCTCCTGGATCAGGTGCGGGTGCGTATAGCTGTGGTTGCCGATCCACATACCGGCGTTGAGCTCGGCCTGCACCTGGGCCGGGTAGGAAGCGGCGTACTGGCCCTCGTTGAACACCGTGGCCCGCAGCCCGTTCTGCTTGAGGGTGCTGAGCAGACTCGGCGTGTGGTCGTTGGACGGGCCGTCGTCGAAGGTGAGCCCGACGTAGCCGTTGCAGGTGGCGGCCTGCGAGGGGGTGGCGTTGACGTTGAGGGTGATGATGCCCGCGACGGCTGTCGCGGCGACGGCCAGTCCCGTGACCAGGGAACGTAGCGACAGACGGGGTCTGGTTCTGGTTCGCATGTGGGGGGAGCCTCCTTGTGGCGGCGGTGCGAACGTTTCGGGGGGTGGGGTGGGCGGCGGGGTCAGCCCGCTTTGCAGCTGACGGTCGGCCAGGTCCAGGTGCCGTTGGTCTGGAGCGTCACACCCCAGTTGTTACCGCTGCCGTTGGGCTTGGCGGTCAGCACCTGAGCGCTGGGATAGCTGGCGCTGATGTTCCAGCTCGCGGTGATCTTCTCCGGCGACGGGACGTTCATCGTCACCGTCCAGTTGCTCGAACCCGACACCGCCACGTTGAGGTTGTAGCGGTCACTCCACTGCTGACCCGCCGACAGCGTCGCCGTGCAACTGCCACCGCCGGTGCCACCGGTGGTGGAACCTCCGGTGGTCGTACCGCCCGTGGTCGTACCGCCGGTCGTGGTCCCGCCCGTGGTGGTGCCGCCGGTGGTGGTGCCCGTCGAACCCAGCGTGATGTTGGAGTTGCCGCTGCTCTGGTAGCCCTCGGTGGCGAGGACCTGGTAGTTGAACGTGCCGAGGTTCATGCCGTGGCTGGCCCACGCGTCGAAGTGGTTGCCGGTGGTGATGGTGCCGCCGGTCCGCTTCGCCTGGCGGACGCTCCAGTACTGGTTGAAGGTCGAGCTGTTGCCCTCGATCGAGGGGGCGTTGACCCGCGTCGTCTCGTAGATGTCGTACGTACCGCCGTCGCTGGTGACGGTGCCCTTGTACGTCCCGGTGGGCTTGTAGGTGCCGTAGTTGTCCACGATGTAGTACTCGACCAGCGGATTCGTGGTCCAGCCGTAGAGGGACAGATACGCGTTGCCGGACGGGTTGAAGCTGCCCGAGTAGTTCACGCTCCGGCGTGCGCCGGTGCTCCAGCCCTTTCCGGCGACGAAGTTCCCGACGTTGCTCCATGAGGTGCTGTAGTTGCCGGCGGACCCCAGGTTCATGGAGGACGATCCGCCGCCGTCCGACCAGAACGAGTAGTAGTAGCCGTTGTTGGTGCCGGTCTGGTTCGAGGAGACGACCGTGTCGGCGTTGGCGGTGCCGGGCAGGGTCATCGCGGCCACGGCGACCAGCGCTATGGCGCAGGCGCCGCTGAGCAGCAGCCTGAAGCGGCCGAGCAGGGCGAAGGGACGCGGTCTGCGGCTCCTCGGGTGTGCGCGTCGTAAGGATGCGAGGTTCATGCGGGTGCTTCCTCCTCGTTTCGTGAGGGATGGCGGGGCCAGGCAGCGTCGACAGTGTTGAACCGGCCCTGTCCGCTGTCAACACTTTCGGCAGGGATTACGAAAGCTTCGAATCGACCGTTGGCCATGCCGCACGGCGTTTTACCTGTTCATGGCGCATACTCGGCCGATCGATTCGGCAGGGACGGCCTGCCGCTCGACACCGAAGATCAGAATTCGAGGTTCGACGTCTCGAAAGTTTCGGAATCCACTCCGACCGTGTCTCCGGACGGCCCGCGCATCGTCCCCGGACGGTCCCCGCGCCGGAACGGCCAGGAGCCGCCGTGCCGGTGGCACGACGGCTCCTGAAAGCGAGCAGGGATCAGAGCCGGGCGACCGCCGCCGCCACTCGCTCGTCGGTCGCGGTGAGGGCGATCCGGACGAAGCGCTCGCCGGCCGCGCCGTAGAACTCGCCAGGGGCCACCAGGATGCCGCGTTTGGCCAGGTCGGCGACCGTTTCCCAGCACTCCTCGTCGCGGGTCGCCCACAGGTAGAGGCTGGCCTCGCTGTGCTCGATGCGGAAGCCGGCCGCTTCGAAGGCGGTCCGCAGCGCGCCGCGGCGGCGGGCGTAGCGCTGCTTCTGCTCCACCGCGTGCGCGCGGTCGTCCAGCGCGGCGATCATCGCGGCCTGGACCGGCTTCGGCACGATCATGCCGGCGTGCTTGCGTACAGCCAGCAGTTCGCTGACGACCGCCGGGTCGCCGGCCAGGAAAGCGCCGCGGTAGCCGGCGAAGTTGGACCGCTTGGAGAGCGAATGGACGGCGATCAGGCCGTCGTGGCTGTCGCCGCAGACCTCCGGGCGCAGCACCGAGACCGGCTCGGTGCCCTCCCAGCCCAGCTCGATGTAGCACTCGTCGGAGACCACCAGCACACCGTGCTCGCGCGCCCATTCGACGATCCGCCGCAGTTCGGCGGCGCCGAGCACCCGGCCGGTCGGATTCGAGGGGCTGTTCAGCCAGAGCAGCTTGACCCGGGCGGGGTCCAGTTCGGTCACCGGGTCGTCGTAGGGGACCGGCTCGGCGTGGGCGAGCAGCGCGCCGATCTCGTACGTCGGGTAGGCGAGTTGCGGGTAGCCGACCTGGTCGCCCGCGCGCAGGTCGAGCAGCAGCGGCAGCCAGCCGACCAGTTCCTTGGAGCCGATCAGCGGCAGTACGGCCGCCGGGTCGGCGCCGGCCACGCCGTGCCGGTCGCGCAGATAGCGGGTGGCCGCCTCGCGCAGCGCCGCGGTGCCGTGGGTCAGCGGATAGCCCGGGCTGTCGGAGGCGGCGGCCAGCGCCTGCCGGATGACATCGGGCACCGGGTCCACCGGGGTGCCCACCGACAGGTCCACGACCCCGTCGGGGTGCGCGGACGCCGCGGCCTTGTAAGGCTCCAGGCGGTCCCAGGGGAACACCGGGAGGCGGGCGGAGATGCTCACGTGTTCACTCTCGCTCTGCGCCGATCTGCTGGATCTGCCGGACGCCGCGCGCGCGGCCGGACGTCTCGTGCCGGGGACGGTCCGCGGCGCCGGGGACCCGTACGGCGCTGGCCGTACGGGGTCCGGTGGCGGTGTCCCGAACGGTGTCAGCCGTTCTGCGGGGGCAGCGCGGCGATGAAGGGGTGGTCACGCTCGATGAGGCCCAGCTTGGACGCGCCACCGGGCGAGCCGAGCTCGTCGAAGAACTCGACGTTCGCCTTGTAGTAGTCCTTCCACTCCTCGGGAGTGTCGTCCTCGTAGAAGATCGCCTCGACCGGGCAGACCGGCTCGCACGCCCCGCAGTCGACGCATTCGTCCGGGTGGATGTACAAGGACCGGGCGCCCTCGTAGATGCAGTCGACGGGGCATTCTTCAATGCACGCCTTGTCCTTGACGTCGACACAAGGCTGCGCGATGACGTAGGTCACGCTGTCGTTCCTCCTCGATAGGGCTCATCTCGCGCGGGAGCGCGGCGTCGTCGATGCCCGCACCTAGTATCTCCGTTCCGGGGCACGATCCGAACAGGAGGGGCGCGCATGCCAGGGGATTTCTCGTCCGGAGCACGGCTCGAGATCCGGATCACTCCCGCTGACGTGGGAAAACGGGTGTCGGTACGGCAGGTGACGGAGATCGCCGACGGGCATCCTATGTTCACCGACACGGTGGGAGTTCTCGCATCGTGGGATGCCGGAGTGGTGTGCGTCACTCGGCGGACCGGGGAGACGGTGCGGATCGCGCAGTCGGCGGTGGTGGCGGGCAAGGTCGTGCCGCCGGCCCCGGCGCGGCGCGGGCCCGGCGTGCCCGCCGTGACGGCCGAGGAGCTGGCGGCGACCGCGTCGCGGGCCTGGCCGCCCACCGAGTCGGCCGCGCTCGGCGGCTGGACGCTGCGGGCCTCGGGCGGCTTCACCCGGCGGGCCAATTCGGTGCTGGTGGCGGGCGAGCCGGGAGTGCCGGTGGACGAGGCGCTGGCGGAGGTGACCCGCTGGTACGGCGAGCGGGGGCTGACGCCGTATCTCCAGCTGCCGGACGCCTCGCCCTTCGTGCCGGCGCTGGCCGAGCGCGGCTGGATACGGGAGGCGGACACCCTGGTCAGGACCGCGCCGCTGGCCCCGCTCACCTCGCTCCCCGGCGGTGACGACGTGGCCCTGTCCCGCACCCCGGACGCCGGCTGGATCGCCGCCTACCACCGCACCGGGGACCTGGCCGACGCGGCGCTGAAGGTGCTCTCGGGCGGGCCCTCCGTGTGGTTCGCCGCCGCGCCCGGGGTGATCGGCCGGGCCGCGGTGGACGGACGGTGGGCGCTGTTCGGCGCGGTCGAGGTCGAAGCGGCGATGCGGCGGACGGGCCTGGCGACGGGTGTGATGGGGGCGCTGGCCCGGCGGGCGTACGCGGAGGGCGCCACCGCCGCGTATCTCCAGGTGGAGGCGGACAACTCGGCGGCGCGGGCGCTCTACGACCGGCTCGGCTTCCTCGACCACCACGGCTACCACTACCGGCGCCCGGCGCGCCCGACCGCATGACACCGCTCCCGGCACGTGAACGGTTCGCGGCGGCGGCGCGCGAGGACAAGCCGGACCTCGCGGAATTGTGCCTGCTCATCGGCGCGGAGGCGGACCCCGCGCTGGACGGCCCGGTGGCCGACCGGGCCCAGATCGAGCTGGACCGGCTGGCCGGGCTGCTCCCCTACGGGCTGTCCTCACCGCTGGACTGGGCGGTGGCGCTGCGCCGGCTGCTCGGGGCCGGCCAGGGCTTTCGCGGCTCGGCGGCCGACTACCAGAAGCTCTCCTCCTCGCTGCTCCAGGAGGTGCTGCGGCGCAAGCGCGGGCTGCCGATCCTGCTGTCGGTGGTGTGGATCGAGGTGGCCCGGCGGGCGGGCGCGCCGGTCTACGGGGTGGCCCTGCCCGGGCACTTCATGGTCGGTCTGGGCGATCCGGACGGCTCGCATGTGCTGGTCGATCCCTTCGACGGCGGCCGGGTGCTGTCCGGGCGGGAGGCGGAGCTGCTGGTGGCGGGCACGACCGGCGGCCCGCTCGCCTCGGGGGTGACCCCGGCGGACCCGCTGGACATCGTGCAGCGGGTGCTGAACAACATCCGGGTCTGGGCCGCGCCGCGCCCCGAGCACCGCCCGGTGCAGCTCTGGACGCTCGACCTGACGCTGCTGTTGCCCCGGCACCCGGCGAAGTTGCGGCTGGAACGGGCCCAACTGCTGGTGAAGATGGGCGACTTCCTGGGCGGGGCGGCGGAGATGGAGGAGTACGCGGAGGTGATCGGTTCGTTCGACCGGGAGACGGCGGCGGGCATCAGGACGCAGGCGCGGGCGGCGCGGGCGCTGCTCAACTGACCTGCCGGGGCTGTCCGGTGGCCTTGCGGTCAGAGCCAGCCCTTCTCGCGGGCGATGCCCACCGCCTCGGCGCGGTTGCGGGCGCCGGTCTTCTGGATCGCGGTGGACAGGTAGTTGCGCACCGTGCCCTCGGACAGCCGCAGCCGGCGCGCGATGTCGGCGTTCACCGAGCCGTCGGCGGCGGCCCTGAGCACCTCGCGCTCGCGCCCGGTCAGCGGATCGGCCCCCTCCGCCAGCGCGGCCGCCGCGAGCGTCGGATCGATCACCCGCTCCCCGCGCAGCACCCGCCGTACGGCATCGGCGAGTTGCGCCGCGGGCGCGTCCTTGACCAGGAACGCGTCCGCCCCCGACTCCATCGCCCGCCGCAGATACCCGGGCCGCCCGAAGGTGGTCACGATCACCACCTTCACCCCCGGCAGCGCCGCCCGCAGCTCCGCCGCCGCCTCGATCCCGGTCATCCCCGGCATCTCGATGTCCAGCACCGCCACATCCGGCCCACACCCCCGAGCCGCCCCCACCACCTCGTCCCCCCGCCCGACCTGCGCCACCACCTCGATGTCCGCCTCCAGCCCCAGCAGCGTCGCCAGCGCTTCCCGAACCATCGACTGATCATCAGCGAGCAGCACCCGCACAGCGCGGGCAGTCGACTCACCAGGGGTGTCGGTCATGGGGGCCAGCGTAGACACCGGCGTGCGCCTCCATTCGGCAGCGGACGGCTCCGGAGCCGGAAGAAGCACCCGTCGGTGTCATCGCCCGTCAGATGGCGAACTTCCATCCACCGTCCGGGGCGCGGAGAGAGCTCCCCTCCGGGTGGAGTTCCGCCTGGAGGGAGTGCAGGGGGAAGCAGCCGTGCTCCTCCCAGGTGCGTCGGACGCGTTCCAGGTCGTCCCACAGCCGGCGGGGGCCCCCTTGATGGACCAGGGGTCGTGAGCCGTCTTCGGCCCGCGCCCAAGAGCCGTCCGCTGCCAGCAGCCAGACCAGGCGACGACCGTCTTCCGGGTACGTTGCCGCCCGGGTCTCCACACCAGGCGTATCGAGCTCATACAGCCAGCGCAGCGGCCACTCCTGCCACAGATCGGGGACGGGGCCTTCGGGGAGCCGCACGTCCTCGCCCTCGCGTTCCTTGGCGGAGGCGAACACGTCGTTGAGTTTCGCCGGATAGTCGGCGGCCCGGCGCGCCTCCATGAATGTGGCCGGGTCAGGCTGGACACCGCCCCTCGCGATGCCGTCCGTTCCCATGTCCGCGCTGATCAGCAGAGCGGTGTACGCGATGGTCGTGACAAGCCGTCCGCCCGGACGGAGCGCACGGAGCCACGACGCAGGCACCGGACGGACCGAGACGGTCGCCATAATGCGGTCGTACGCGGAGCCGGGCAGTTCCCCGGTGGCATCGATGGCGTACAAGCTCGGGGTCCGGCCGAATCCGGCGAGGCGGGTGCGGGCCGCTTCCACGAGATAGGGGTCCACGTCCACGCTCGTCACGTTGTCGTCGCCCAGTTGTCGGGCGAAGAGCGCGGCCGAATATCCGGAACCGGTACCTACGTCCAACACCCGGTGTCCGTTCCTGGCGTCGAGCTGCCGCGCCATCGACACGATCAGCCCCGGCAGGGTGGACGACGAGGTGGGGTCGCCCATGGCCCGATCGCCCGTCCCGGCGTGATCGGCGTGGGCTGGACCGACGCGTGTGACGAGCGTCTCATCGGAATAGGCCGCCTGGAGCCGTACCGGGGAGTCGTCCGGCAGGTCGACCACATCCCATTCCCGCATGGGGCTGTCGGGTACCCGCTGCCACCAGCGGGGCACCAGAAGGTGCCGGGGGGTGTTGCTCACGGCGTCGTGCCACGCGGGAGCCTCGGCGGTCACCTTGTCGGCAAGCGCCTTCGCTGCCTCGGTCCACTCGGGCGCTACGGGCATGTGATCTCTCCTTGCAATGCGTCAGCCATGGCTTCAACCAACGGGACAACGGCCTTGACCGCGATCCAGTGCCATTGCCCGTTGGGGTTCACCTCGAAAAACACCCAGCGTCCGGCCGGTGTAACGGCGAAGTCCAGCGCGCCGAAGAACAAACCGAGTTCGTCCATGAGCCGGCGGACTCCATCCTCGACCTCCGGGGGGATGGCCACACGCTCATAGGTGAGCGACCGGTAATCGGTCCGCCAGTCGAGTTGTGCGGCGGCGCTTCCGGCATGGATGGCGACCGGGAACATGCGGTCGCCGATGACGGTCAGGCGGACCTCGTACGCCTTCTCCACGCGTTCTTGGAAGAGGTGGGCGGTTCCCGTCACCCCGTCGTCCATATCGTCCGCCGAGACCAGAAACCCGGGAGGAACTGCCGCTTTCCCCGAGGGCCGAGCACGCCGCCGCCGAGCCCCTTGTAGACCACGCGTTCGCCCCCGATGAACGCGCGGGCGTAATCGGGGTCGGAGGTGATCACGGAGCGGGGCACGTCCAGCGGCCACGGCAAGCTGTCTCGGCTTGTAGTTGGCCGCTGCATCGCTCGCCGGGTGGTTGATCCAGCGCACCGGGAGAGAACACAGCACCCCGAGCAGGCCGGACCGTGCTTCGGAGACGGCGAGCGCCCGGGCACGCCCCGGCCAACCGTCGGGAGTGACGAACTCATTGGGACGACGCCACCACACAGATTTCACTGTTTCGAGTCGAACGGTTCGGGAGCCGGTGAGGGAGCCCGCCCAGCCGTCCCCGGTGAGGCGGACGGCCAGACGGGACGCGGTGGGAAAGTCGGCCGTGTCGTACCGGACGACGGGTTCACCGCGTTTCACCAGCTCCTCAACCACGACATCGGCCGTCAGGTCGTCCCGACCGGTGAGGATGAGGATCGGCCGCATGTCAGAACAGGTCGGTTCCGCTGTCGGAGCCGGGTTCCTTGCCGTCCCCCCGCCGTCGTTCTTGTTGCGATCCCGCTTCGCGCTGTGATGGTTGAGGCGAAGCGGGAGATCGAGGTGTAGGCGATCCACGGTCGCACGCCGCGGCAGGAATGGGCACCGGCAGGGGCCCGGGGGGGCTCAGTAGAGGCGGGAGGGCGGGAAGTGGCAGAGGGCCCAGACGATTTTGCCGGGGCCGGGGTGGGTGGTGGTGCCCCAGTGGCCTGCGGTGATCGCGTCGATGATGGTCAGGCCGCGGCCGTGTTCGTCGGAGTCGGTCGCCGGGGTGGGGGTGGGGTGGGATTCGCCGCGGGCGTCGTGGACTTCGAGGCGGACCGCGGTGGGGAGGCGGGTGAAGCGGGTGCCGATGGAGCGGCCGGGGAGGGAGCCGTGTTTGAGGGCGTTGGCGAGGAGTTCGCCGAGGACGAGGCCGGCCGGGTCGTCCAGTTCGGGGAGGCGCCAGTCGGTGAGGCGGGCGGTGAGGGCGTGGCGGGCGCGGTGGACGCCACGCGGGGTGGCGGGCCAGAGGCGTTCGGGAGGTCGGTAGAGCGGTGGTTCGGTCGTACGGCGAACTGGCGACGGAGCCATGGCGGGACGCGTCGCCGTGTCCGCCACCCCCCGCCCGTCTTCGCTCGTCTCACGCATGTGCTGGCTCCGGACTTCGTTCTCTCCGTGATCGGATATTGACTTTCTGTACGCAAGACTGCCCTCCGAGCTCTACGATCAAAAGGGCTCGGTCATTGCTCTCTTTTCCGGCAAGGGCTCGCCTGCGCGCGGACCCGGGGCGACCCGTCCGCGCAGGTGGCACGCTCATACGCCGGACAGAGCGCGGCTGTTGTCCGAGCGTTCGACATGAGCGAAAGGGAGCGTACGTTCGATGATGAGCAACGGTGGTGACGGTGGACCCTCGGCACGTGGCGTGCTGCGGACGGAACTGACGCGACAGCGGGAACGCGCGGGGTGGACCTTCGCCCAACTCGCCGAGCGCTCCAAGTACGACGGCTCGTACCTGTTCCGGCTGGAAAACGGCGACCGGCTCGGCTCCATCGACGCCATCGGCGTCCTGGACCGGGTCTACGACACCGGTGAACTCCTCACCGACCTCTGGTGGTTGGCCAAACGGGAGGCCAAGGAAAGCCGGTATCACGGCTTCGCCGATCTGGAAGCGGAGGCGACCGGCATCCACGAGTTCAGCATCAGCACGGTCCCCGGCCTGCTCCAGACCCAGCGCTACGCGGAAGAACTCCTCCGCACGTACGGCAGCGACAATGACGAACTGCTGGCCGAGCAGGTGCTCGCCCGGATCAGCCGGCAGGAGCGTCTCACCGGGCCCAAGGCCCTGCACTACAGAGGGCTGCTGGACGAGTCGGTGATCCGGCGGGCGGCTCAGGATCCCGACGTATGGGCCGAGCAACTGGAGCGGCTGATCCACGCTGCCCGACAGCCCAACATCTCGCTGCAAGTCGTGCCGCTCCGGGCCGGGTTGCACAGGCTGCTCAGTAGTTCGCTGCAGTTGATGTGGCTTCCTACCGGGCGGACGGTCGTCTACGTTGAGAGCAGTTGGAGCGGTGAACTCGTTGAGGAAACGGAGGAGGTGGAATACCTCCGGCTGTCCTACGATCGACTCAGAGACTCCGCACTGACAGCGTCCGAGTCTCTTGGACTACTGCGAACCGCGCTGGAGGACCACACCTCATGCCCAACACCAGACCAGACCTGAGCGCCGCCCAGTGGCGCAAGTCGTCCTACAGCGGCGGCGCGGACCCGGACAGCTGTGTTGAGGTCGCCGACGGGTTCCCCGGTGTGGTTCCGGTCCGCGATTCCAAGGACCCGGGCGGCCCGGCGCTCACCTTCGGGGCGGACGCGTGGTCGGCGTTCGTGTCGGCGGTCCGCGGTGACGAGTTCCCCGCGGTCTGATCGGCGGACGCAGAACGGCTCCGCTGCCCTCTGACGGGTAGCGGAGCCGTTCGGGCTATGCGTCCTTCCGGGCGCGCAGGAAGACACCCGCCAGGACCGCGCCGGCCAGTACGACCGCCGCGTTGACCAGCACCGCCAGGCTCACGGCGTGGAGGATCACGGCCGGGTCGGTGGCACCGCCCGCCCGCGCGGTGACGACGGCGCTCATGATCGGCGTGCCCATGGTGATGCCGATCTGCTGGCTCATGGTGGCCATTCCGGTCGCCATGCCCTGCTCGGCGTCGGGCAGGCCCGAGGTCGCGGTCACCATGAAGCCGACGATGACCAGCATGTTGCCCACGCCGCCGACGAAGGTGGCGGTCAGCAGCAGCCACAGCCAGCTCCGGCTGTCGCCGAGGCCGACCAGCGCCACCGTGGCCGCCGCCTGGATCAGGCCGCCGGTCACCAGGGTCCCGGTGGTGCCGATCCTGCCGATCACCCGGGCCGCGCCGACACCGCCGGTGACGGTGCCCAGGCCCAGCACGCCGAAGGACAGTCCGGCCGCCAGCGGGGAGAAGCCGAGCACCTTCTGGAGGTAGAGCGTCATCAGGAAGACCAGCGAGGTCTCGGTGACGAAGGCGAGCAGCCCGGCCAGGTTTCCGACGACGACGGTCCGGCGCCGCAGGATGCGTACCGGCACCAATGGCTGGGGCGAGCCCTTCTCCACGAAGTAGAAGGCCGCCAGCAGCGCCACGCCCGCGAGCAGGCCGCCCAGTGCCCTGGTCGTACCGAAACCGTATTCGCCCGCCGTGGTCAGACCGTAGACCAGGGACAGCAGGCCCAGGGTCACGGCCAGCGCGCCCGGCAGGTCGAGCCGGGGGCGGGTCTCGTCGCGGCTCTCGGAGATCACGGTGGGGGCGATGATCAGGACGACCACCGCCACCGGCACATTGAGGAAGAACGACCAGCGCCAGCTGAGCAGATCGGTGAGCACTCCGCCGAGCACCGCGCCGGCGGTGAATCCGGCCGACATCAGGGCGCCGTTCAGCCCGAGGGCCCTGTCCCGCAGCGGCCCCTCGGGGAAGGACGAGGTGAGCAGCGACAGCCCGGCGGGGGTGACCGCGGCCGTCGCCAGGCCCTGCGCGACGCGGGCGGTCAGCAGCATCGCCGGGTCGACCGCGAGGCCGCCGACGAGCGAGGCCGCGCCCAGCACGGCGAGTCCGGCCAGGAAGAGCCGGCGCCGGCCGACGATGTCCGCGATCCGGCCGAACAGCAGGGTGAACCCCGCGGCGGCGAGCGCGAACGACGTCGCGATCCACTGGAGACCGCCCAAGGAGAAGCCGAGTCCCCTGCCGATCACCGGCAGCGCCACATTGAGGATCGAGAAGTCCACCGCGAGCATGAACTGTGCGACCAGCAGCACCACCAGGACCAGTCCGAGGCGACCGGTGAGGCGCCCGGACGTGGTCGGTGGCAGCGTCGCCGGCGGATCGTCGAGTGTCGGCATCGTCGGGCTCCCTCTCCTGTGCGGCCTTCGCAACGACTGCGACTCTGCGGTCAGCCGGGGAGCGCAGCCAGCCACCCGCGCCGCGTAGGCAGCGCGTGCGGCGGACCGCGGTTCCTACCACTGGCGGGGTGTGGCTGGGCTCCTGCGCCATCAGGGGGCCGGAGCGATACTGATCGGTATGGACACACCTGGGGAGCTCGGGGAATTCCTGCGGACCCGGCGTGCCCGGCTGCGGCCGGAGGACGTCGGACTGGTCTCGTACGGCGGCCGGCGGCGGGTGCCGGGGCTGCGGCGCGAGGAGTTGGCGCTGCTGGCCGGGGTGAGTGCCGCGTATTACGCCCGGCTGGAGCAGGGGCAGAGCGGCAACGCCTCCGAGACGGTGCTCGACGCGATCGCACGCGCCCTGCGGCTGAGCGACGACGAGAACGCCCACCTGCGCAACCTCGCCCGTCCCGGCCGGGCCGGGCGGCGCCCGCCGGAGCGTCCGGAATGCGCCCGGCCGGGCACCCGGCAGCTCATCGGGGCCATGGACGGTGTCCCGGCGATCGTGCTGGACCGGCGCAACGACGTGCTGGCCTGGAATCCCCTCGGGCACGCCCTCGTCGCCGGCCACCTGGACCTCACCGCGCCCGACCGGCCCGCCGAACGCCCCAACCTGCAACGGCTGCTGTTCCTCGACCCGCACACCCGCGAGCTCTATCCGCGCTGGGCGGAGGAGGCCAAGCGCGCGGTGTCCTCACTGCGCCTGGTGGCCGGGCGCTACTCCGACGATCGCCGACTGGCCGAGCTGATCGGCGAACTGCTCATGAAGAGCGAGGAGTTCGCGGCGCTGTGGCAGCGTCATCCGATACGTAACTGCGTATCCGGCACGAAGGCCTTCCACCATCCGCTGGTGGGGCCGATGGAACTCGCCTTCGAGACGCTGCACATGCCGGACGACTCCGGTCAACGGACCCTGATGTACAGCGCGGAGCCCGGCTCCCCCTCCGAAACCGGCCTGCGCCTGCTGCGCACACTGGTGGAATCCCGCCCGGCCGCCGCGCCCGCGGGCGCCCCCACCACGGCGGTACGCGCCGGGCGCTGAGTCAGTCGCGTCCGGCTCAGCCGGTGATCCGCATCAGGGCGAGCCGCTCGCCCGTCACCGTGAAGGCGAAGTCCGAAGGGCCGTTGAAGCCCTTCCCGCCGACCCGCGCGCTCACCGTGGTGACGTCCCCCTCGGTGCGTACGGCGGTGACGTCCAGCACCACCTGCTTGCCAATGAACTCGGCGTCGCTCCACTCGCGGATCGCGTCGTGCCCCCGGAACACCCGGCCCCAGTCGTCCACCGCGCCCTCGGCGGCGAAGGAGCGCAGGAAGCCCTCGATGTCACCGGCGTTGGCCGCCTCCAGCGCGGCGGCGACGGGGGTGGGGAGCGTGTCCGGGCTGGTCATGGTCTGCCGCCAATACGTAGGGGGTCGGGGCCTCGGCTGTCGTCTTGTACCGTCCGTCATACCGTCCCCGGCGGGCCTGGCCGCCGCCGACACGGCCGGGGCGTCAGTCGACCCCGCCGCCGGCGCCGTCCGCC
Organism: Streptomyces polygonati; assembly: GCF_042650325.1. Taxonomy (NCBI): domain Bacteria; kingdom Bacillati; phylum Actinomycetota; class Actinomycetes; order Kitasatosporales; family Streptomycetaceae; genus Streptomyces; species Streptomyces polygonati. The sequence continues at coordinate 347,859 of NZ_JBHSBB010000010.1, forward strand.
CGCCAGCGGGCGCCGCGCACGCTGGGTTCGGTCCCTGACGGTACGTCGGCCTGGCGCGGTCCCGGGATCTCGCCGCCCCGGCGTACGTCGCGCATGACCACGATGTGCCGCCCGAGCAGGGCCGCGCCGAAGACCACGAAGCCGACGCCGATCAGCCAGGTCACCACCATCAGGACGGTGCCGACCGGGCCGTACGTCACCGCGTTGGAGGTGACCATCGGCGAGAAGATGCGCGCGGAGAAGATCCGCAGCCCGCCCAGCCCGGCCATGGTGAGCACCGCGCCCGGCAGCGAGGAGCGCAGATCGATGCTGTTGGTGAGCAGGAAGCGCTGGCCCCAGGCGAAGAAGCCGATGCCGAACAGCACGGTGAGGGCGATCCTGACCACGCTGGCGGACGTGCCGCTGCCCGTCACGGTGGCGCTCTGCGCCTCGCAGAAGAGATAGCCGGTCAGCACCGCGAGCCACACCGCGCGGCGCCACTCGCTGTGCCAGGGGCTGGCCGGCAGGTCCCAGATCTTGCGGTAGCCGGTCTCCACGCACGCCACGAAGGACAGCCCGAAGAAGGCCAGCGACGCCAGACTCCACGCGCCGGTCGTGCTCAGCACCTTGCGCGGCGCCGTGAACAGGCCGCGCACCGCCCCGGCGGGGTGCGGGGCGAGGCCCATGCCGTCCACCACCCACTGGGCGAAGCCGGCACCGTTGTGCCATGGGGTCGCCGCAGCCACCACCACCAGCAGCGGCATCAGCGTGACGAAGCCGAGTGCGGCGAAGCCCATGGAGCGGTGCATCAGTTCTATCTCGGCGCCTTGCTTCCACATACGCCCGATTGCGGACCGGGCCCAAGCCCTCCGCAGTCCCGCCATGGGTCAACCTTCCAGCCGCTTCTCCGCTGTGGATACCCGCCGAAGTCCCTCGCACGCAAGTCCGGGTGGCGCGGATCCGGCTATATCCCCTATGGCGCCCCGCACAGGGAACTCCGGCCGCCGCCCGGAGCATCACCCGGCAGAGCCCGCCGCCCACGTGAAGACCCCCAAACGCGTCCCGCCCGCCGATTCACCGGGATCGGGCGGGCCCGGGCGCATACGCTCCTGGCATGAAAGACAGTGACTTCGTGCGCCGGATCATCGGCATCCTCACCGAGGCCAAGCAGATGCAGACCCTGCTGGAGGAGAACCCCGACCGCGAGGACATCTCGGGGGACAACGTCCGGGCCCTGCTCAACGAGACGATGCCGACCATCGAGCTGCCGGTGGACGCGAGCCCGGCCGAGCTGGGCGAGGCGCTGAGCCTCCAGCTCAGTCCGGTGATCGAACGCCTCACCGGCGCCTTCTCGTTGATCTTCCTCCAGCTCGCCGACGTCCATGACGCGGGGCGTACCGACGTCACGGCGGCGGACGTGCTCCAGGACCTGGCGCTGCGCGCCGACGCGCTCTGGCCGGGGGACGACAGCGTGTAGGAGGGCTCAGCCCCGCTGCCACCAGCGGCGCGTGCGCGGCGGGGTGAGGGAGTGGATCGCGGGGCGGAGCAGGTCGAAGGTGACGACGATGCCGCGGTCGCCGGCCGCGGGGTCGGCGCCCTCCTCGGCGTCCGAGCCGTCCCCGGCGGGCAGGACCAGGCCGAGGCAGACCAGCTTCACCTGCTCGTCGGGCATGGGGAGGGCGGCGAAGACGGGGGCGCCGTCGAAGCCCACCGGCAGCGGTCCCGACCAGCGGACCGGAGCGTCGGGGGCGGGGCGGGTGACGGCGCCGTGCAGCAGGGTCTGCGGGCGCTCCGGGGTCTTGCTCTCGGGGTGGTGCACGACCTCGTGGCCCAGCAGATAGCCGGGGAGCGGCTCGGGGCCGAGCAGGGCGATGTCCTCCGGCCGGGCGGCCAGGCCGGAGGTGATCTCGTCGGTGGTCCAGCGCCAGGCCTTGCGCTCCGCGTGGATGTGCAGGTCGGTGGTGGGCATGGCCGCGACACCGAGGTCGCCGAGCGCGGTCCACTTCTTGACGAAGCCGGGCAGGACCAGCTCGTCGGCGGGCAGCTCCGGCTCGGCCAGACCCTCGCGGAGGGTGAACTGGCCGATGTCGTAACGGGTGCGGCGGTCGGCGGTGACCAGATACTGCCGGATCACCTCGCGCTCGGCGCCGGACTCGACCAGGTCGTTGTACCAGAAGGCGGTCCCGAAGCTGCGGTCCGCGCGCGCCGCCTGGAAGGGCAGGGTGGCGCGGCCGGCCACATTCAGCACGGCGGTCTCGATCAAGCTCTCGGGAGCGGGAGTCTCAGGCACGTCCCGGACCTTACTACCCGGTCCCCCGCGACCGGCGTCCGCCCGCGCCGGGGTCCCACGCACGTACCAGCGGGACATGTACGCCGCGCGGGCCCGGGGTCCCGGGCGAGGGTCGGGGCCGGCGTCTAGCCCTGTCCCCCGGCCGCTCCGGCGGCCTCCGCCGCCACCCACTCGGCGTCCAGCGGCACTGTCGCGGTCAGCCGGAAGCCGCCGTCCCCGGCCCGCTCGGTGCGCAGGCTGCCGCCCGCCACGATCAGCCGTTCGGTCAGGCCGGTGAGGCCGTTGCCCGCGCGGTGGTCGGCGGCCGGGCCGCGGCCGTCGTCGGAGACGGTCAGCCGGGCCGTACCGCCCGCCGTGTCCAGGGCGACCACACAGGTCCGCGCCGCGCTGTGCCGTACGACATTGGTCACCGCCTCCCGCAGCGCCCAGGCCAGCGCTCCCTCGCCTATCGGCGCCAGGCCCGGTACCCGCTCGACGGTGTGCAGCCGGGCCGAGATCCCGGCCGAGGCCAGCACAGCGCGGGCGGCGGCGAGTTCGGCGGCCAGGGTGGGCCGGCGGTAGCCGCTGACCGCCTCGCGGACGTCGACCAGGGCCTGCCGGCTGACCCGCTCGATGTCCGCGACCTGCTGGGCGGCGTCGTCGGGGCGGTCCGGCAGCATCCGGCCGGCCAGCTCGCTCTTGAGGGTGATCAGGGAGAGCGAGTGGCCGAGCAGGTCGTGCAGGTCGCGGGCCAGTCGCAGCCGCTCCTCGGTGGTCGCCAGATGCGCGACCGTCTCCCGTGCCTCCCGCAACTCCGCCATGGTGCTGATCAGCTGCTTGATGCCGACCATGGCGAAGCCGCCGAGCAGCGAGGGGATGATCAGCGCCGGGTACAGCTCCCGGCCGCTGTCCACCCAGGCCCCGACCCCGGCCAGCAGCGCGGTGACCCCGGGCACCGCCCACCGCGACCGCGCGGGCGGCAGCGTGGCCCCGCAGGCCACCGTGACGTACACGAACAGGACCAGCCAGCTCGCGCCGAGGGTGGCGGACAGCAGCACGGACAGGGCGGCCAGCCCGGCCAGCACCCGGTAGATCCAGCGTTCGGGCCGCGGCGGGGTGTTGGTGCGGAAGAAGACCAGCGTGAGGTAGGTGACGACGAAGACGGTCAGGCCGGCCGCGGCCGCCGCGGTCACGGCGGCCGAGTGGCCGCCGCCGGTCAGATCGCTGACCGGCGCGCCGAGGTAGAGCAGCCAGATACCGATCCACAGCAGCTTGACCAGCGCCTGGCGGCGGCCGTCCGGGGCCCGGCCGATCGGGATGTCGTCAGCCCCTCGATCACGCATCCGCTCACGCCTTCCGGGTGTCCTTGCGGTAGAGCCACGCCGCGACGCCCGCGAACAGCAGCAGATAGACCACCAGCACGGTGACGTCCTTCGCGTGCGGCGCGTCGCCGAACTCGATGGACTGGCCCAGCGCCGCGTACGGCCGCCCGGGCAGATAGTCGGCCAGCGTCTGCAGCCAGCCGGGGAAGACGGTGAACGGCACCCACAGGCCGCCCAGCATCGCCAGCACGAAGTAGCAGAGCATCGAGATCGGCCGGGCCACATCGGCGGTGGACACATACCCGATGGCCACCCCGAGCGCCGCGAAGACCAGGCTGCCCGCCCAGATGGAGAAGGCGAGCGCGAGCCACTGCCAGGCGTCCAGCCGTACGCCCTTCACCGCCGCGCCCAGCACCAGCACGATCACGATCGAGGGCAGGCTGACGGTGGCGGCGGAGGCGATCTTGGCGACGACATAGCCGCGGCCGGGCAGCGCGGTCAGCCGCAGCTGGCGCACCCAGCCCTTCTCCCGCTCGCGGGCGATCCGCTCGGCGTTGCCCATCAGCACCGAGGTCATCGCGCCGAAGGCGGCCATCCCGACCATGTAGTACGAGATGTAGGTGACGTCCAGGCCGCTGATCCTGGTGGTCTTGTCGGCGCCGGCCGTGATGAGCAGGAAGAGCAGCCCCGGGTAGAGCACCGAGAAGAACATGAACTTGCGGTTCCGCAGGGTGCGGACGATCTCCAGCCGGATCAGCGTCTTCATCGGGTCTGCGCCTCCTCGGCGGTCGCGGCGTCGGTGATGGCGAGGAAGGCCTGCTCCAGGCCGAGGCCGGAGACCTCCAGATTGCGGGGGTACAGACCGAGGGCGTAGACGGCGTGCACGGTCGCGTCCGCGTCGTCCGAGCGGATGCGGACGGTCGGCCCGGTGAGGTCCAGGCCCACCAGGTGCGGCAGCGCCCGCAGCGCGTCCTCGTCGACGGGCCCTTCGAGGTCGAAGGTGATCCGGCGGGCGCCGGCCTTGGCCTTGATCTCGGCGGCGGTGCCGTCGGCGATGAGGCGGCCGTGGTGCATGACGAGGACGCGGTCCGCGATGGCGTCGGCCTCCTCCAGGTAGTGGGTGGCGAACAGCACGGTCCTGCCCTGCTCGACCTGGGCGCGCATGGTGGCCCAGAACGCCTGCCGGGCGCTGACGTCCATGCCGGTGGTCGGCTCGTCCAGCACGATCAGGTCGTTGGCGCCGGCGGTGGCGAGCGCGAACCGCACCCGCTGCTCCTGGCCGCCGGACAGCTTGTTGACCTTGCGGTCCTTGATGTCGGTGATCTCGGCGGCCGCCAGCACCTGCGGCACCGGGTACGCCCGGGGGTGCAGATCGCAGGCCAGGCTCACCAGTTCGCGCACGGTGACCTCTTCCATCAGACCACCGCTCTGCAGCATCGCGCCGACCCGGCCGGCCGCGATGGCCTGGGCGGGTGTGGTGCCGAACAGCCGTACCGCGCCGTTGTCGGCGTTCCGCAGGCCGAGCAGCAGATCCAGCGCGGTGGACTTGCCCGCGCCGTTGGGCCCGAGCAGTGCCACCGTCTCGCCCGGATGGAGCGTCAGGCTCAGATCGGCCACCGCCCGCACGGCGCCGAAACTCTTGTTCACCCCGGTGAAGCTCACAACGGGCTCGCCCGGGTCGGCGGCTCCCCCGGGTCCGGTGATCCTCGCGGCTGCTGTTTCCGTCATGGCATCAGCTTCCCGCGCCGCCGGGGACGGGGTCAGTGCCGGGAATCGTATCTTCGGCATGACAGATGTCATACGGCGGCGGTACGGGACCGGTCGGGGTCCGGGACCGGCCGTCCGGGACCGGCCGTCGCGCCGGTCCCGGATCGGCCGGCTAGCCGACCACGCCGGGGAGGGTGACCGTCTTCTGCGAGGTGGAGGTGACGTCGAGGCCGGACAGGAGAGCGCCGGCCACGTCCTGCGGGGTGACGGCGGTCTTGCTGCCGTCGGGGCGCTTGACCAGGACGCCGTTGAAAGTGCCGCCGTAGAGGGTCTTGAGGGCGGTGAGGTCGATGTGCGGCTGGAGGTGGCCGGCGTCGTCCGGGAGCATCGTCAGCACCTTCGGCAGGGACACGGTGGGGCCGAAGAGGATCTCGTGCGCGGCGTCGGCGCGCACCAGCACCGTGTGGGACATGGCGTGCTCGGCGAAGCCGTTGACCGCCTTGTCCAGCTCGGCCTGGGTGACCTTGGGCTGGAGAGTGGTGACGGCCAGGTCGATCGGGGTGTTGGCCCCGGTCTCGGCGCGGACGTGGTAGGCGGCTGCGACCTGATTGGCGGCGGCGTCCACGTCGAAGGAGGTGCCGGCCTTGCCGGCGACCGGCACGATCTTGTTCGGCTCGAAGCGGATCATGCCGTCGGTGGCGGTGCTGTTCTTGCCGGCCACGACCTTGAGGGCCGCCTTGAGCTTGTCCTCGTCGACCAATATCACGGGGGTCGCCGGGCGCGTACTGCCGAACAGGGACCGGATCACGGACTCCGGGTTGTAGTCGGAGTGCGCGACCGCGCGGACGGTGGCGTCGGCGTCGAAGGACAGGCCGGCCACGGACGGCTTGAGGGTCGTCTTCTTGCCGCCGATGGTCAGGATCAGCGGCGCCGTCGTCCGGTCGCCGAGCGCCTGGTTGAGCGACTTGCCGGCCTGGTCGGTGCTCTCGTTGCCGATGTCGACGCCGAGGACGGTGGTGCCCTTGGGGACGTCGGCGTGGTTCATCAGCAGCCCCGCGCCGTAGGCCAGTACGAGGACGCCGCCGACCGCCACGCCGAGCAGGACGACCTTGGAGCGGGGCTTCTTCTTCGGGCGGGCCGCCGCGGGCGGCTTGGGCGCCGCCGAGGACGCTGCGGCGGCGGGCCCGGTGGTGGCGTTCGAGGCAGCGGCGGGGGCGGGGACCGGCGCCGGGACGGGCACGGGCTCGGGCACCGGGACCGAGCGGGGGCCGGGCGCGGCCGGGCGGGGGGCGCCCGGGCTGGACGGCACCACGGGGATGCCGCTGACCAGGGTGTCCCCGAGCCGGTCGTCGGGCGGCGGTACGGGTGTCGGACGCACCGGCGGGCGCAAGCCGCTGGGGCCGACCGGGGGCACCGGCATCGAACCGGTGACCGGGCCGGTGGTGGGACCGGCGGGCGGCTGGTAGCCGGGGAAGGGCTCGTCGGTGAGAGGGCCGGCGGGACCACCGGCGGGGTTCAGGGGGTTGGCCGGGTTCCCCGCGCCCGGCGGGGCGAAGGTCCCGGCGGTGTCGTACGGCCGCGCTCCCGGGTCCTCACCGGTGTACGGGTCGCTCGGCCGCGGTACGCCGGGCGGGAAGCCCTCGGTGCCGCCGGCGAACGGGGACTCGAAGCCGCCCGGCGGGGTGTCGTGCCCGCCGCGGACTCCGGAGTCCGGGACCTGCGGCCGGAAGAAGCCGTTGCCGGCCGGGGCGTTCGGGTCGCCGGGCGGCGCGGGGTGCGAGCCGGTGTCGTAGTCCGCGTAGGGGTCGGCGCTCGGCAGCTCCCCGTACGGGCCGGTGAGGGGCGGGCCGGTGGGGACGGGCCCGGGGAAGGCGTCCGCCCCTGAGCCGGCGCCGTAGGGCGTCTGCGGGCCGGGGAAGGGTACGTTCCCGCCGTTCGCGCCGTTCCCGCCGAGTTCGCCGCTCCGGCCGCCGAAGCCGGGGCCGGGGCCCTGGGCGGGACCGGGGCCGGCTCCCGGGCCGCCCGGGCCGGCGGCGCTTCCGCGACCGGCCGGGCCCGGCGAGGGCGCGGCGGGCGGTGCGGCGGCCGGCGGGTTGGCGACCGGCTTGCGCGGGGCGAACCAGTCGGAGGTCTTCTCCGGGCCGGGCTCCGCGTCGGCCGCCGCGGCTGCTGCGGCGGCGTTCGCGGTGTCCTGCTCGGCGGCCTCGGCCGCGGCGGACGCCGCCGCGCCCTCGTCCACCGTGGTGCGGACCACGACCGGCGGGATCGGGCGGGAGCCCGGGATGTTGATCCGGATGCGGGTGGTCAGCGTGGTCTCGGTCTTGGGCTCGCCGGCGGCCGGCTCGGCCGGCTGCTCGGCGGCCACGGGAGTGTCACCGGGCGCCGGGGCGTTCGCGGGACGTGTCCGCTCCTGCGGGTGCAGGGACGGAAACGGGCGGGTGCCGTAGGGCGGGGTCCCCGAGGGGTACGCGGGTCCACCGCGCCCCTGGGATCCGGAGGACGAACTGTCAGTGTCACGGCTCAAAGCAGGCTCTCCCGGTTAGCTACGCCACCCGTCACGGCTCTCCGCGGGCGGCTCGCCGGCGCGCACCACCATACCGACCTGCGCGCGGTGGCATCCCTGGTCCGACGGGAACGCTCGCGTTCACCCAATCACGAGCCGGCCCCCGCTTGCCAAGTCAGGCGGTATTCGGTCCTGATGGGGGCAGTTGGGGCACCGTGGCGCAGATCACCGCGACCATCGCGCCGCCGAGCAGATAAACGTACGGTCCGACACCTGCCGCGAACAGGAAGTCACCTTCCGGGCGGGAAGTGCTGAGCGCGATCACCACGAACAGCCAGACCACGCCCGGCACCACGGCGCCGAGCCGGGTCCCGGTGACCTTCACGCCGCCGTAGAAGAGCGCCGCGCACCCGGCCAGGCCGAGCAGCAGCCCGCCGGGCAGCAGGGCCCCCTGCACCAGCGCGCCGGCCACCGCGACGCACACGCCGAGCAGCCCGAGCAGGACGTAGACGGCGATGCGGGCCGGCCGGCCCATCACGCCGCTCCGCCGGACGGCGGGTCGAAGAGGTCGTCGCCCCGGCCCGAGGCGGACGACGGCAGTTCCGCGCCGCGCACCTGGCGGTAGTACTCGGTGGAGAAGTACGGCTGGCCCAGGTCGTCGGACAGCGCGAAGAAGGGCCCGTCGACCACGATCTGCGTCGCGTGCGCCCGCATCGCGGCGGTCTTGCGGTCGGCGTAGGCGGTGCCGTCCACCGCCACGGTCACCTGGTCGTCGTCCACCACGCCGGGGACGTCGTCCACCGCCGCGATGCCGCCGAAGGGGAAGTCCTTGCCGGCCTCGGCGAGGCGCCGGAAGCCGGCCTCGACCACCGAGCGCGGGGTGCAGGTCTCGTACACCCGGGCGACGCGGTGGCCCTGGCCGGCGGCGAGTTCGTAGCCGCGCAGGGCGACCCGGTGGGCCTGGATGTGGTCGGGGTGGCCGTAGCCGCCGTTGCTGTCGTAGGTGACCAGCGCCTGCGGGCGGGTGTCGAGGATGACCTCGGCGAGATGGCCGGCCGCCTCGTCCAGATCGGCCTGCCAGAAGCAGTCGGGCTCCTCGTTCTGGACCAGGCCCATCATGCCGGAGTCGCGGTAGCGGCCGGCGCCGCCCAGGAAGCGGTGGTCGGTGACGCCCAGTTCGGCCATGGCGGAGGCCAGTTCGCCGATGCGGTGCTCGCCGAGGGTGTCGTCCCGGTCGGCGGCCAGCTGGGCCAGCTCCGGCGGGATCACCTCGCCCTCCTCGCCGAGCGTGCAGGTGACGAGGGTGACGAGGGCGCCCTCGGCCGCGTACTTGGCCATCGTGACGCCGTTGTTGATCGTCTCGTCGTCCGGGTGGGCGTGGACGAGCAGCAGACGCCTGGCGGGTAGATCGGTCATGGCTGAAGCCTACGGCCGGTGCGGGCGCCTCCCGGAGGGCGGCCGCGTGGGGCGGTGCGCACGGCCGTACGCGGGCCCGCCGCTACCGGCGCCGGTACGGAAAGACGGCCGTCCGGACGGCGTCCGGACGGCCGGAGGTGGCGCCGGCGCAGAGGGCTTCGGAGGGCGGCTGAGAACCCGGAAGCGGTTGGCTCAGAATTTGATCCCGCTGATCATGTTGGCCACGTTGGTCGTGAAGTCGCTGATCGTTGGCGCGATCGAGGAGGCCGCCAGGTAGAACCCCAGCAACACGCAGGCGATGGCGTGGCCGGCTTTGAGGCCGGACCGGCGGATCAGCAGGATCACGACGACCAGCAGCAGCAGCACCGCCGAAATCGAGAGTGCCACAGCGGCCACCTCCAGGTACGCAGGGTCATGTCAGTTGCCACTCGCTTATTACCCACCCACGGCTACGGATCATAACTTTCCGTGCCACCGCATATGTCGGAGCACGGAAGCACGCGGGGGCGCATGACGAGATCCAGCCACCGCGGGTGTGTGGCACCGAACCGGGGGCGCGTACTCCGGTGCTGGTCAGGGGGTGTTGGGCGGGTCGCGGTGGAAATCCGGGGGCGATTGTCGGAGGCACCCTCTAGGGTCCTGGCTATGACGTACCTCTCATTCCCGCGGCACAGCGCGCGGACCCAGCGGTTCAGCCTCGGCGCCCCCCGGTCGTTCGCGATCGCGCCCGACGGCGAGCGCGTGGCGTTCCTGCGGGCGCGGTCCGGGACGGAGCGGGAGCAGCTGCTGTGGGTGCTGGACGTGCCCGGAGTCGGCTCGTCAGAGGACCCCGAGGCCCCTGGGAGCGCCGCGGGGGAGCGGATCGTGGCGGAGCCCGCCGAGTTGCTGGCCGGCGGCCAGGAGCGGCTGTCGGCGGCCGAGCGGGCCCGGCGGGAGCGCAGCCGGGAGCGCTCGGCGGGCGTGGTGGGCTTCGCGGTGGACAGCGCGGTGGAGACCGCCGTCTTCACCCTGTCCGGGCGGCTGTTCGTCGCCGGGCTGCGCCCGGGCGCGGCCGGGCCGCGTGAACTGCCGGTGCCGGGGCCGGTGCTGGACCCGCGGCTGTCGCCGGACGGGCGCCGGGTGGCCTATGTCTCGGACGGCGCGCTGCGGGTGGTGGACAGCGCGGGGTCGGGCGACCGGGCGCTGGCGGAGCCCGACGGCGAGCAGGTGGCCTGGGGGCTGGCGGAGTTCGTCGCGGCCGAGGAGATGGGGCGCTCCCGCGGCTTCTGGTGGTCGCCGGACAGCGCGGCCCTGCTGGCGGCCCGGGTGGACGACTCGCCCGTGCAGCGCTGGTGGATCTCCGAGCCCTCGCACCCGGACCGGGCGCCGGCCTCGGTGCCGTATCCGGCGGCGGGGACGGACAACGCGGATGTCTCGCTCTTCCTGTTCGGGCTGGGCGGCTCGCGGCGCGAGATCGTCTGGGACCGCGACCGGTATCCGTATCTGGCGTCCGTGCGCTGGTCGGCGGGCGCCCCGCCGCTGCTGCTGGTCCAGACCAGGGACCAGCGCGAGCAGCGCTGCCTGACGGTGGACCCGGCCACCGGCGCGACCTCGACCGCGCTGATCGAGGAAGATCAAATCTGGCTGGAACTTTTCGCTGGATCGCCCGCCTGGAGCCCCGCCGGCGAGCTGGTGCGCATTACCGACGAAGCGGACGTCCGCGTACTGAAGGTGGGCGAAAAGACCCTCACCGGCGCCGAGCTGCAGCTGCGGGCGGTGCTGGACGCGGGCGGCGCCGAGCCGGACGGGCGGCCGGACGGGCCGGGCGGCCCGGATGTGCTGGTGACCGCGTCGGCCGGCGAGCGGGCCGACGACCCGGAGATCGGCGAGGTGCACGTCTACCGGGTGACCGCCGCCGGCGCCGTGCGCGTCAGCCGGACCCCCGGGGTCCACAGCGCGGTGCGGGCCGGCGATCTGACCGTGCTCACCTCCAGCGCGCTGGACCGGCCGGGGCCGCGCAGCGTGGTGCTGCGCGGCGGCGTACCGATCGCCGAGCTGGCTTCGTATACCGAGTCCCCGTCGATCACCGCCCGCCCCCGGCTCCTTGAGGCCGGCGAGCGCCGCATCCCGACCGCCGTGCTGCTGCCGAGCGGATACGAGGAGGGCGACGGCCTGCTGCCGGTGCTGCTCGACCCCTACGGCGGTCCGCAGGGTCAGCGGGTGCTGGCGGCGCACAACGCGCTGGTGGAATCCCAGTGGTGGGCCGACCAGGGCTTCGCGGTGATCGTGGCGGACGGCCGCGGCACCCCGGGCCGCTCCCCCGGCTGGGAGAAGTCGATCGCCGCCGACTTCGCCGGGGTGTCGGTGGCGGACCAGATCGAGGCGCTGCACGCGCTGGCGGACGTCTTCCCGCTGGACCTGAGCCGGGTGGGCATCCGCGGCTGGTCCTACGGCGGCTATCTGGCCGCGCTGGCGGTGCTGCGCCGGCCGGACGTCTTCCACGCGGGCGTGGTCGGCGCGCCGGTCACCGATCTGCGGCTGTACGACACGCATTACATGGAGCGCTACCTCGGCCGCCCCGACGAACGGCCCGAGGTCTACGCCGCGAACTCGGTGCTGACCGACGACGGCATCACCGATCTCGCGGAGCCTGCCCGGCCGATGATGGTCATCCACGGCCTCGCCGACGACAACGTCCTGGTGGCCCACAGCCTTCGGCTGTCCTCCGCGCTGCTGACCGCCGGCCGCCCGCACGAACTGCTGCCGCTGTCCGGGGTGACGCACATGGCCTCGCAGGAGCAGGTCGCGGAGAATCTCCTGCTGCTCCAGCGGGACTTCCTCAAGCGGTCGCTCGCCACCGGCTGATCCCCGGCCGGATCCCCGGCCGCCGCCCGTCCCCAACTGCCGCCCGCCGTCTCCGACGGCGGGCGGCAGTTGCGTAGGCAACATCGGCGGCAATCCCGACGCTTATGACTCAGGCGTCACTCCGGCACCATTCCGGCCCGCGCCCGCCGCACCTGTGCGCGTCGTGTCAATTTCCGACGGCGATCGCCTCCGGCTCCCGGTCATCGACCGGCAACGGTGGCCGATGAATGCGAGCGGCGGTCGGCCGGAGCAAGATGAAGCGCTCCGGCCGACCTACGGCACCCGCACGGCCGTACGTTGTTCAGACTGCTACGTCCGTATATCGGAGTTGCGACAGCTAAGTTGCCTGCATGTTAACGCGCTTCGTCCCAAAATATCCGTTTCGCCCGATGTTTTGGAGCCTTGTCAAGCACGTACTGAGGACGATCTGCAAAATCTTCGCTCAAGATGCCAAACAGCAAGCTTTCTTCCCTCCTTCCCCCCTTGACTGGAAGTTGATTCCATTGCGAAAGTCCGGTCAACCCGCGTCGCAGATTGCGACGCACGCACGTTTTTCGTTCCCGGGGAAGTGTGATGACAAGTCCTAGTCAGGCTGCGGAGAGTGCCGGCAGCCTCACCCTCGATCCAGAGGGCGGCGGTGATCCTTCGCAGAAACGTCCACCGGAACTCATCGGTCGGTCGCCCCGGCAACTGGCGTGGATACGTTTCAAGCGTGACAAGGTCGGCATCCTCTGCGCCGTGATCGTCGGGTGCTTCATCCTGATCGCGATCTTCGCGCCGCTGATCGTGAAGCTCTACGGGCAGAACGCGTACAGCCTGTACGGCCAGGACGACGGCCTGCTCAACGCCTACGGCCTGCCGATCAAGCCCAACGGCGGCATCGACGGCACCCACTGGTTCGGCGTCGAACCCGGCCTCGGCCGCGACATCTTCGCGCTGCTGGTCTACGGGATCCGCACGTCGCTGGTCATCGCGCTGTGCGTGACCATCCTGTCGGTGGTCCTGGGTGTGCTGGTCGGACTGGTGCAGGGCTATCTGGCGGGCAAGACCGACTACTTCGTCGGCCGCTTCTCCGACCTGGTGATGTCCTTCCCGCAGCAGCTCTTCTTCATCGCCTTCACGCCGGTCGTACTCTCGCTCTTCGTCAAGCCGGGCGCGGAGGAACCCACCTCGCTGCGCTTCCTCGCGCTGGTGCTGGTGCAGTTCGTGCTCGGCTGGATGGCGCTCGGGCGGCTGGTGCGAGCCCAGGTGCTGTCCCTGCGCGAACGCGAGTACATCGAGGCGGCCCGGCTCTCCGGCGCGTCCGGCTTCCGCATCATCCGCAAGGAGCTGCTGCCGAACCTGTGGACCACCATCCTGGTGCAGGCCACCCTCATGCTGCCGGTGAACGTCACGGCGGAAGCGGGCCTGTCCTTCCTGGGTGTCGGTATGCAGCAGCCCACCCCGGACTGGGGGCTGATGTTCCAGGACGCCGTGCAGTACTACCAGTCCGATATCACCTATATGTTCTTCCCCGGTGTGGCGATGGTGATCTTCGTGGTCGCCTTCAACCTGCTCGGGGACTCGGTCCGGGACGCTCTCGATCCCAAGACCATCCGTTGATGAGTGTCCAGGTCGTCTCACCGGGCTCCCCGGAAGCCGACAAACAGCGACAGGCAGGAATCCATGAAGAAGCGTAGGGCGTATTACGCGGCAGCGATGCTGTCCGCGGGGGCTCTGGCCCTAAGCGCGTGCAGCAGCGGGGGATCCTCCTCCGGCTCGACTGCCAATGCCGACCTGACCAAGGCGAAGGTCCAGAAGGTCACGCTCGGTACCCCCGCCGACGCCAAGGGCCCGGCGACCGCGGTCTCCGGGGCGAAGAAGGGCGGCACCGTCCGCGCCCTGGAGCCGGCCGGTATCAACCACCTCGACCCGGCGCAGGCGTACGTCAACCAGGAGCAGGTCATCGGGCAGCTGTTCAGCCGCACGCTGACCAGCTACAAGATCGACCCGAAGACCGGTGACACGCTGCTGGTCGGCGACCTCGCCACCGACACCGGCACCGAGTCCGACGGCGGCAAGACCTGGACCTACCACCTCAAGGACAACCTGAAGTGGCAGGACGGCACCCCGATCACCTCTGACCAGGTGAAGTACGGGATCGAGCGGCTCTACTCCAGCTACGAGACGGCCGGCCCGCAGTACCTGCAGGCGTGGCTGTCCGGCCAGGACTTCCGCAAGGTCTACCCGGGCCCGGCCGGCGGCCAGTCGCTGCCCGACTCGGTGATCGGCACCCCGGACTCGAAGACGATCGTCTTCCACTTCCTGGCGCCGCACGCGGACGCCCCGTACGCGATGGCGCTGTCCGGCTCCGGCCCGATCCTGAAGGCCAAGGACACCGGCCCGAAGTACGACACCGCGCCGTTCTCGGACGGTCCGTACCAGATAGCCAGCTACTCGCCCGGCAAGGCGCTGGAACTGGTCCGCAACAAGAACTGGGACGCGGACAGCGACCCGATCCGCAACGCCTACCCGGACAAGTGGGACTTCCAGCTGGGCGTCGCCCAGCCCGGCCTGACCCAGCGTCTTGAGGCGCAGGCGGGTGCGGACAAGGACGCCGTCTCCCTGGTGCAGTCCACCGACCCGACCCAGACGTCGGTGCTCGCGGACCCGAAGTACAAGTCCCGGCTGGTCAGCGCCTATGAGCCGTTCGTCGATGTGTTCAACATCAACATGACGCGGATCAAGGACGTCAGGGTCCGCCAGGCGATCATCGACGCGTTCCCGATGCAGCAGGTGCAGACGGCGCTCGGTGGCCCGCAGCAGGGTGACCTGGGTACCAACCTGATCGGCCCGACGACGGGCGGCTTCAAGCCGTCCGACCCGTACGGCAAGCTCACCAAGCCGAACGGCGACCCGGAGGCGGCCAAGGCGCTGCTGAAGCAGGCCGGCGTCACCAACCTGAAGCTCACCTACGCGTTCTCGAACACGCAGCGCTGGCAGAACGTCGCCACCACGCTGAAGAACAGCTTCGCGAAGGCCGGCATCACGCTGGAGACGAAGGGCATCGACTCGACGGCGTACTACACGCTGATCGGCAAGGTCAACAACCCGTACGACCTGTACCGCACCGGTTGGGGCGCGGACTGGCCGAACGCCTCCACCATCATCCCGCCGACCATGGACGGCCGGCTGATCGCGGACAACGACCCGAACTACTCGCACCTGAACGACCCGTACGTGAACCAGCAGATCGACGCGATCGGCAAGCTCACGGACGTCAACGCGGCGGCCGCCCAGTGGCAGACGCTGTCCGAGTACATCATGAAGAACGACGCGCCCGAGATCCCGTACCTGTACGACAAGTACTACAACATCTACGGCGACGGCCTCGGCGGCATCTCCTTCAACGCGCCGCTCGGCACGATCAACCCGAACACGATCTACGTCAAGTAGCCGGTACTCCCGGTGACCGGCCCCGCGGCGACCCCGCGGGGCCGGTCACCGGCCCCGGGATCTGCCCGTCCTTCCGCCTCCGACCGGCGCCGCCGAGCAAGCGGCACCCATTACGGAAGAGCCCGACCCCATGCTCCGTTTCCTCGTACGCCGGGTGCTTGGCGCCGCCGTCATCCTCCTTCTGATCAGCTTCATCACGTATCTGCTGTTCTTCGCGCTGCCGAGCGACCCGGCGCTGCTGTCCTGCGGCAAGAACTGCAATGCCCAGAACCTCGCGCTGATCCACAAGAACCTCGGTCTCGACAAGCCGATACCCGTTCAGTGGTGGGACTACCTCGTCGGCATCTTCGGCGGCCGTCACCTCCCGCTCGGCGACTGCCCGGCCCCGTGCTTCGGGCTGTCGTTCAACAACGACACCCCCGTCTGGACGCTGCTGAAGGACCGCTACCCCACCACGCTCTCGCTGGCCATCGGCGGCTCCACGGTCTTCCTGATCGTCGGCGTCGGCCTCGGCCTGATCTCCGCCTGGAAGCAGGGCTCGGTCTTCGACCGCGCGGCCAGCTCCTTCTCGCTGCTCGGCCAGTCGGTGCAGATCTACTTCATCGGCCCGATCGCCATCTACTTCCTGTCCACCCAGCTCGGCTGGGTGAACCGGGGACACGACCCCGACTGGTCGGCCGACCCGGTCGGTTCGCTGAGCGGACTGGTACTGCCCTGCCTGGTGATGTCGGTGATCTTCTGGTCCAACTACAGCCGCCAGACCAGATCGCTGATGGTGGAGCAGCTGTCCGAGGAACACGTCAGAACCGCCCGGGCCAAGGGCATGAGCTCCCGGTACGTCTTCCTGCGCTACGCCCTGCGCGGCGCGATGGGCCCGATCATCACCATCTTCGGCATCGACCTGGGCTCGGTCTTCGGCGGCGCGATCATCACCGAGGCGACCTTCGGCCTGCACGGCCTGGGCACGCTCGCGGTGAGCTCGGTCAACTCGTCCGACCTGCCCCTGGAGATGGGCGTCATGCTGATCGGCGCCACCTCCATCGTCTTCTTCAACATCATCATCGACGCCTGCTACGCCGCCATCGACCCGCGCATCCGGCTCGCATGAACCCGGAACACGTCGTACCGACCACGGCTCCGGACCCGAGGAGAGCCCGAAAGTGACTACCCTGACCAAGCCGGATCCCGCATCCGCACCGCAGGACCCGCAAGGCACCGCCCCCTTCCTGTCCGTTCGCGACCTGCATGTGCAGTTCGCCACCGAGGACGGGACGGTCAAGGCCGTCGACGGGCTGTCGTTCGCGCTGGAACGCGGCGAAACGCTCGGCATCGTCGGCGAGTCGGGGTCCGGGAAGTCCGTGACCAACCTGGCTGTCCTCGGGCTGCACAATCCGCGCAACACCACCATCACCGGTGAGATCGTGCTGGACGGCCAGGAGCTGACCGGCGCCTCGCAGCGCACGCTGGAACGGCTGCGCGGCAACAAGATGTCGATGATCTTCCAGGACTCGCTGACCGCCCTGTCGCCGTACTACACGGTGGGACGGCAGATCGCCGAGCCGTACATGAAGCACACCGGCGCCTCCAAGAAGGAAGCCAGGAGCCGGGCGATCGAGATGCTGGCCCGGGTCGGCATCCCCCAGCCGCAGACCCGGGTGGACGACTTCCCGCACCAGTTCTCCGGCGGTATGCGGCAGCGCGCGATGATCGCGCTGGCGCTGGTCTGCGACCCGGAACTGCTGATCGCCGACGAGCCGACCACCGCGCTGGACGTGACCGTGCAGGCCCAGATCCTGGACCTGCTCAAGGACCTCCAGCAGGAGACCGGCACCGCGATCATCCTGATCACCCACGACCTGGGCGTCATCGCGCACACCGCCGACAACGTGGTGGTGATGTACGCCGGCCGGGCGATGGAGCGCGGCACGGTCCGGGACATCCTCAAGTCGCCCGAGCACCCGTACGCGTGGGGCCTGCTGTCCTCCATCCCGCGGATCACCGCGTCGGTGGACATCCCGCTGTCGCCGATCCCCGGTACCCCGCCCAGCCTGCTGAATCCGCCGAGCGGCTGCCCGTTCCACCCGCGGTGCGCCTTCAAGGACCAGGTGCCGGGCGACCTGTGCGCCACCGAGCGGCCGCAGCTCGCACCCGGGCGGGCCTCGGCGTGCCACCTCACGACGGAACAGAAGCACGACATCTTCAACGAGCAGATCCAGCCGCGGCTGAGCTGACCACGAGTCGAGGGAACAGCAATGAGTGAACAGACCCTGGACCAGGTCCCGGCACCGCGTCCCGTCTCCGGCGACCCCCTGCTGGAGGTCAGCGGGCTGCAGAAGTACTTCCCGATCCAGGGCGGTTTCCTCTTCAAGCGCCGGGTCGGGGACGTCCGGGCGGTCGACGGTGTCGACTTCCACATCAACGCCGGTGAGGCGCTGGGCATGGTCGGCGAGTCCGGCTGCGGCAAGTCCACCACCGGACGGCTGGTGGCCCGGCTGCTGGAGCCGACCGCCGGCCGGGTCAGCTACGCGGGCCAGGACATCTCGCACTTCAGCCGCAAGCAGCTGGCCCCGTTCAGGTCCGAGATCCAGATGATCTTCCAGGACCCGTACGCGTCGCTGAACCCGCGGCAGACCGTCGGCAACATCATCTCCGCGCCGATGGAGATCAACAACGTCAACCCGACCGGGGGCCGCGAGAAGCGGGTCCAGGAGCTGCTGGAGATCGTCGGGCTCAACCCCGAGCACTACAACCGCTTCCCGCACGAGTTCTCCGGCGGTCAGCGGCAGCGGATCGGGGTGGCCCGGGCGCTGTCGCTGGAGCCGAAGCTGATCGTGGCGGACGAGCCGGTCTCGGCGCTGGACGTCTCGATCCAGGCGCAGGTGGTCAACCTGCTCCAGCAGGTGCAGCAGGAACTCGGCATCGCCTTCCTGTTCATCGCGCACGACCTGGCGATCGTGCGGCACTTCTCACAGCGCATCGCGGTCATGTACCTGGGCAAGATCGTGGAGATCGGCGACCGGGACTCGATCTACAACGGTCCGCGGCACCCGTACACCCACGCCCTGCTGTCCGCCGCCCCCGAGGCCGACCCCGACGACGACGGCCGCGAGCGGATCAGGCTCGCCGGTGACGTGCCGTCGCCGATCAACCCGCCCTCCGGCTGCCGGTTCCGTACCCGGTGCTGGAAGGCGCAGGACAAGTGCGCGGCGGAGGAACCCCCGCTGATCCAGATCGGCGGGAACGCGGCGGGCCATCTGACGGCCTGCCACTTCCCCGAAGAACCGACGATCACGGCGCGGAAACAGGACATCGTCCTCGACCCGGCTCTCACCGCGATCGAGGAGGCGGCTGACAAGACCCTTTGACCCGGGCTCAGTTCAGCCTCCGATCGGAAACGGCCCGTATCCGGGACACCCCAGAACCACCCCGGGTACGGGCCGACCCATGTCCGCGGCCGGGCTCACTCCCCCGGGACGACCAGCGGCATCTCGGCGGCGAAGTGACACGCCGAAAGGTGCCCGGCGGGGCTTCCGGTGCCCCGGAAGACCTCGGGGACGGCCAGCGGCGGCTCCTCCACCGCGCAGCGCGCCTGGGCCTTGAAGCAGCGGGTGCGGAAGCGGCAGCCGGACGGCGGATCGGCCGGCGAGGGCACGTCCCCGGACAGCAGGATCCTCTCCCTACGCTCTCGCGCCTCCGGGTCGGGCACCGGCACCGCGGAGAGCAGCGCCTGGGTGTACGGATGGGTGGGGTGCTCGTAGATCGCCTCGTCGCTGCCGATCTCCACGATCTTGCCGAGGTACATCACCCCGACCCGGTCCGAGATGTGCCGCACGATGGACAGATCGTGCGCGATGACCATGTACGACAGGCCGAACTCGTGCTGGAGCCGCTCCATCAGATTGATCACCTGCGCCTGCACCGACACGTCCAGCGCCGACACCGGCTCGTCGGCGACGATCACCTCGGGGCGCAGCGCCAGGCCGCGGGCGATGCCGATCCGCTGGCGCTGGCCGCCGGAGAACTGGTGCGGGTAGCGGTTGATGTACTCCGGGTTCAGGCCCACCACGTCCAGCAGCTCGCGCACCCGGCGGCGCCGGTCGCCCTTGGGCGCGACCTCGGGGTGGATGTCGAACGGCTCCCCGATGATGTCGCCGACCGTCATCCGGGGATTCAGCGAGGTGTAGGGGTCCTGGAAGACCATCTGGATGTTCCGCCGCACCGCCTTCAGCGCCCGGCCGCTGAGCCGGGTGATGTCCTCGCCCTTGTACAGCACCTGGCCGGCCGTGGGCACCTCCAGGTTCATCAGCAGCCGGGCCACGGTGGACTTGCCGCAGCCCGATTCGCCGACGATGCCCAGCGTCTCGCCGCGGAACAGGTCGAAGGACACCCCGTCGACCGCCTTGACCGCGCCGACCTGCTTCTTGAAGACGATGCCCTGGGTCAGCGGGAAGTGCTTGACCAGGTCGACCACCTGGACGATCGGCTCCCGTCCGCCGGGCGCCGGGGCGGCCGGTTCAGGGGCGGTCGGCTGCGGCACGCTCGTCACCGACGGTCTCCCTCCAGAAGTGGCAGGCACTCGTCCGCTTCTCGTCCACCGCGTACAGCGGCGGGACCTCGGTGCGGCAGACCGGCCGGGCGATGGGACAGCGCGGATGGAAGGCGCATCCGGGCGGGATGTGCAGCAGATTCGGCGGCAGGCCCTTGATCGCGTACAGCTCGCTGCCCTTCTGGTCCAGCCGCGGGATCGACCGGAGCAGCCCCTTGGTGTACGGGTGGGCCGGCGCCCGGTAGATGTCGCGTACGGGTGCGTTCTCCACGATCCGTCCGGCGTACATCACCGCGATCTTGTCGGCCACGTCCGCGACCACGCCCAGGTCGTGGGTGATCAGGATCAGGCCCATCCGGAACTCGCGCTGGAGCTCGGCGAGCAGCTCCATCACCTGGGCCTGCACCGTCACGTCCAGCGCGGTGGTCGGCTCGTCGGCGATGATCAGCTCGGGCTCCAGCGAGATGGCCATGGCGATCATCACCCGCTGCCGCATACCGCCGGAGAACTGGTGCGGATACTGCCGGACCCGCTCGCGGGCGGCCGGGATGCGCACCCGCTCCATCAGCTCGACGGCCTTGGCCCTGGCCTCCTTGCGGGACGCGCCGCGGTGCACCCGGTACATCTCGCCGAGCTGGTCGCCCACCGACAGCACCGGGTTCAGCGAGGACAGCGCGTCCTGGAAGATCATCGCCATCCGGGCGCCGCGGATCCGGCGGCGCCGCTCGGCGGGCATCGTCAGCAGGTCCTGGCCGTCGAACAGCACCTGGCCGCCGGTGACGAACCCGGGCGGCGAGTCCAGGATGCCCATCACCGCCTGGGCGGTGACCGACTTGCCGGAGCCGGACTCGCCGAGCACCGCCAGCGTCTGGCCGGCCTCCACCGAGTAGTCCACGCCGTTGACCGCCCGGGCCACGCCGTCGCGGGTACGGAACTCGACGCGCAGGCCGCGCACGTCGAGCAGCGGGCCGCCCGCCACCGGGCCTGCTCCGGCCGGAACGGGGGACGTGTCCTGGCTCATGGCCATCGCGGGCTCCTCAGCGCAGCTTGGGGTCGAGGGCGTCGCGCACCGCGTCGCCGAGCATGATGAAGGCCAGCACGGTGACGCTCAGCGCGCCGGCCGGCCACAGCAGCATGTGCGGGGCGTTGCGGATCTCGCTCGACGCGTCGGAGATGTCGATGCCCCAGGAGACGGTGGGCGGCCGCAGGCCCACCCCGAGGTAGGACAAGGTGGCCTCCAGCGAGATGTACGTGCCCAGCGCGATGGTGCCGACGACGATGACCGGGGCGACCGCGTTCGGGGTGATGTGCCGCAGCAGCAGCCGGGAGTTCCCGGCGCCCAGCGCCCGGGCGGCCTGCACATAGTCGTTCTCCCGGGCGGTGATCACCGCGCCGCGGGCGATCCGGGCGATCTGCGGCCAGCCCAGCAGGATCATGAAGCCGATCACCGGCCAGACGGTGCTGTTGGTGATCACCGACAGGAAGACCAGGCCGCCGAGGACGACCGGGATGCCGAAGAAGACATCGCTGATCCGGGACAGGATCGCGTCCCACCAGCCGCCGAAGAAGCCGGCCAGGCCGCCCAGCACGCTGCCGAGCAGCACCACCCCGAGGGTGGCGCACACGCCGACGGTGACCGAGGCGCGGGCCCCGTACACCACCCGGGTGTAGACGTCCCGCCCCTGGAGGTCGAAGCCGAAGGGGTGGCCGGGCTGGGAGCCCTCCTGGGACCTGGCCAGATCGGCCTGGAGCGGGTCCTGGCCGGCGATGGCGCCCGGCCAGATGGAGATGAAGACCAGGAAGAGGATGATCAGCGCCGAGACGACGAAGACCGGGTTGCGCCGCAGGTCCCGCCAGGCGTCCGACCACAGGCTGCGCGGTTTCTCGTCGCCCGCGCCCTCGGCCGGCCGGGGACCGGCCCCCGCCCGCGGCCGGCCGGACAGCTCGTCGGTCAGGTCCATGCCGCCGGTGAAGCCGGCCGGCACCGCCGCGTGCTCGGGGTCGAAAGGGTTGCTTTCTTCGGACATACCGGCCTCAGGCATACCGGATCCTCGGGTCCAGGACCGCGTAGAGCAGGTCGACGAGCAGATTCGCCACCAGGAAGACGATCACCAGGATGGTGACGAAGCCGACCACGGTGGGCGAGTTGTTGCGCAGGATGCCCTGGTAGAGCTGGAATCCGACGCCGTGGATGTTGAAGATCCGCTCGGTGACGATGGCGCCGCCCATCAGCGCCCCGATGTCGGTGCCGAGGAAGGTCACCACCGGGATCAGCGAGTTGCGCAGCAGATGCCGGGTGATCACCCGGCGCCGCGGCAGGCCCTTGGCGACGGCGGTGCGTACGTAGTCGGCCCGGATGTTCTCGGCGATGGAGCCGCGGGTCAGCCGGGTGACGTAGGCCAGCGAGACCAGGGCCAGCACCAGGCCGGGCAGCACCAGTTCGTTGAAGGGCGCGCTGGGTGACACCGACGAGGCGGCCCAGCCCAGGCGGACGCCGAACACGTACTGGAGCGCGTAGCCGGTGACGAAGGTCGGCACCGAGATGACCACCAGGGTGAGCAGCAGCGCCCCGGTGTCGACCGGCTTGCCGCGCTTCATCCCGGTGATCACCCCGACGACGACGCCGATCACGATCTCGAAGACGATCGCGACGACGGTGAGCCGGATGGTCACCGGGAACGAGCTGCCGATCAGCTCGGTGACGGGCTGTCCGCTGAAGGCCTGGCCGAAGTTCCCGCTGAGCAGGTCGGCCATGTAGTGGACGTACTGGGCCGGCAGCGAGTGGTCGAGATAGAGGTCGTGCCTGATCCGGGCGGCGGTGGCCGGGTCGGGCGCGTGGTCGCCGAAGAGGGCGGCCACCGGGTCGCCGAGCGCGAAGACCATCACGAAGATCAGGAAGGTGCTGCCGATGAAGACCGGGATCATCTGGAGCAGCCGCCGGATCACATAGCGTCCCATGGAGCCTCCTTCACCGAAGCCGCCGCGGGCCGCGCCGGGGAGCACCGGTGCGGCCCGCGGCCGGTCTCACTTGACCTTGATCTCGTTGTAGACCGGGACGCTGAAGGGGTTGAGCGCGACATCGCTGAGGTTGGACGAGAAGCCCGCGCTGCCGTTCTGGTACCACAGCGGGATGGCGGGCATGTCCTTGACCAGCTGCCGCTCGGCGTCCTGGAAGCGGGTCACGGCGGTGGCCGGGTCGGACTCGGCGTTGGCCTGGTCGACCAGCTCGTCGAAGGCGGGGCTGCTGTAGTGCGTGTCGTTCGAGGACGCGTTGGTGAAGTACAGCGGCTGCTGGAAGTCCTGGATCAGCGGGTAGTCCATCTGCCAGCCGGACCGGAACGGATCGCGCTCCTGCTTGTTGGTGATCTTGTTCCGGAAGTCGGCGAAGGTGCCGGTGGGGGCGCCGACGCAGGCCTTGGTGTTGCCCAGCACATTGTTGATGCTGTTGCAGACCGCGTCGATCCAGACCTTGTGCGAGCCGGTGTCGGCGTTGTAGCCGAGGGTGATCCTGCCGCCCGGCAGTCCGCCGCCCTGCTTGATCAGCTGCCGGGCCTTCGCGGGGTCGAAGGTGCACTCGGCGCCGCACAGCCCCTGCTTGAAGCCGGCCGAGGCGCCGAGCACCGGGGAGGTCCAGTCGGTGGCGGGGGTGCGGGTGTGCTGGAAGATCTTGTCGGTGATGGTCGCCCGGTCGATCGCCATCGACAGGCCCTGCCGGACCTTGGCCGAGTTCGCCGACGACCAGCGCGGGCTGTAGAGCGGGAAGGCGATGGTCTGCAGGATGCCGGCCGGCTGGTTGATGTAGCGGCTGCCGAGGTCGCCCTTGACGTTCTTCAGCTGCTCGGCCGGGATGTCGTCGACGAGGTCGATGTTGCCGGCCTGGAGGTCGGTGTAGGCGGTGTTGTTGTCGGTGTAGACCCGCAGGTCCACGCCCTTGTTCCGGGCCGGGTCGGGGCCCTTGTAGCCGTTCCACTTGCGCAGGCTCATCATCGAGCCGCGGGTGTACGACGAGATGGTGTACGGGCCGTTGCCGACCGGCTTGCGCAGCCAGGCGGCGCGGTCGGTGAAGAACGCCTTGGGCAGCGGGTAGAAGGCCGAGTAGCCCAGCGTGTCGGGCCAGAGCGAGAACTTCTGGTTGAGCTTGACCGTGAACTCCAGGTCGGAGACCTTGCGCAGCCCGGACAGGGTGGTCGCGGTGGGCTTGGCGCCGGTCGCGGTCGGGTGGACCTTGGCGTAGCCGTCGACATAGCTGAAGAAGGGAGCGTTGAGCTGGGCGTTCTTCAGGGCGGCGCCGAAGTTCCAGGCGTTCATGAAGGAGTCGGCGTCGACCGGCTCGCCGTTGCTGAACTTCCAGCCGGACTTCAGCTTGATGTCGAAGTTCTGCGCGTCGGCGCTGGTGACCGACTGGGCGACCCAGTTCTCGGCCTTGGCGGTCCTCGGGTCGTACTTCTTCAGTCCGCGGAAGATCAGGTCGAGCACCTTGCCGCCCTGCACCTCATTGGTGTCGCTCGGCTCCAGCGGGTTCTGCGGGTCTCCCCAGGAGGCGCGCACGACGCCGCTGCTGCCGCCGCTGCTCAGGCTGCCGCTGCCACCGCCGTCCTCGCCGCCACCGCAGGCGGCGGCCGTCAGGCCGACGGCCAGCACACCGACGGCCCACCTCAGGCGGGTGGCTCCACGCATCGCGTGCCTCCTCATGGGTCACAAATGACACTCCCTTCCCCATGACACAGCAATACGGTCGTAGTCGCACATTACGGCTGATACCGGGTCAGAAGTTCACCCGTGCGGGCGCAAACGAAAGGGCGCCCCGGGCCGTTTGTCACGGCTCGGGGCGCCCCTGGTCCGGGCGGCGGACGCGGCTCAGGCGGCCGCGACCTCGGCGGCGAAGTGGCACGCCGACTCGTGTGCGGCCGGGGTGTCCTGACCGGCGAACACCTTCGGGATCGCCAGCAGCGGCGTCTCCTGCGCGCACCGGGCCTCCGCCTTCCAGCAGCGGGTGCGGAAGCGGCAGCCGGACGGCGGATTGGCCGGCGAGGGCACGTCGCCGGACAGCAGGATGCGCTCCCGGTGCTCGCGCGCCTCCGGGTCGGGCACCGGCACCGCGGAGAGCAGCGCCTGGGTGTACGGATGGGTCGGGTGCTCGTAGATCGCCTCGTCGCTGCCGATCTCGGCCATCCGGCCCAGGTACATCACCCCGACCCGGTCCGAGATGTGCCGCACGATGGACAGGTCGTGCGCGATGAAGATGTAGGACAGGCCGAACTCGTCCTGCAGCTTCTCCATCAGGTTGATCACCTGTGCCTGCACCGACACGTCCAGCGCCGAGACCGGCTCGTCGCAGATGATGATCTCCGGATTGAGCGCGAGGCCGCGGGCGATGCCGATGCGCTGGCGCTGGCCGCCGGAGAACTGGTGCGGGTAGCGGTTGATGTACTCCGGGTTCAGGCCCACCACGTCCAGCAGGTCCTGCACCCGCCGCCGGCGCTCGCCCTTGGGCGCGACCTCGGGGTGGATGTCGAACGGCTCCCCGATGATGTCGCCGACCGTCATCCGCGGGTTGAGCGAGGTGTAGGGGTCCTGGAAGACCATCTGGATGTTCCGCCGCACCGCCTTCAGCGCCCGGCCGCTCAGCCGGGTGATGTCCTCGCCCTTGTAGAACACCTCGCCGGAGGTGGCCTGCTCCAGGTTCATCAGCAGCCGGGCCACGGTGGACTTGCCGCAGCCGGACTCGCCGACGATGCCCAGCGTCTCGCCGCGGAACAGGTCGAAGGAGATGCCGTCGACCGCCTTGACCGCGCCGACCTGCTTCTTGAAGACGATGCCCTGGGTCAGCGGGAAGTGCTTGACCAGGTTGCGGACCTGGAGGATCGGCTCACGGTCCTGGGTCGGCTGGGAGTCACTCACCGAGGGTCTCCTTCCAGAAGTGGCAGGCGCTGCCGCGCTCGGGCCCGACCGTGTGCAGCTCGGGTACGTCGGTACGGCAGATGTCCTGCGCCATCGGGCAGCGCGGGTTGAAGGCGCACCCCGAGGGGATGTGCGTCAGGTTGGGCGGCAGGCCCTTGATCGCGTAGAGCTCCTGGCCCTTCTGGTCCAGCCGCGGGATCGACCGGAGCAGCCCCTTGGTGTACGGGTGCGCGGGCCGCTTGTAGATCTGGTGCACGGGGGCGTTCTCGACGATCCGCCCGGCGTACATCACCGCGATCTTGTCGGCCACGTCCGCGACGACCCCGAGGTCGTGGGTGATCAGGATCAGGCCCATCCGGAACTCGCGCTGGAGCTCGGCGAGCAGGTCCATCACCTGGGCCTGCACGGTCACGTCGAGCGCGGTGGTCGGCTCGTCGGCGATGATCAGCTCGGGCTCCAGGGCCAGCGCCATGGCGATCATGATCCGCTGGCGCATACCGCCGGAGAACTGGTGCGGGTAGTCGCCGATCCGCTGCTTGGCGCCCGGGATGCGTACCCGGTCCATCAGCTCGATCGCCTTGGCCTTGGCGTCCTTGCGGGACATGCCCTGGTGCACCCGGTACATCTCGCCGAGCTGGTAGCCGACCGACAGCACCGGGTTCAGCGAGGACAGCGCGTCCTGGAAGATCATCGCGATCTTCCGGCCGCGGATCCGGCGGCGCTGCTCGCCGGACATCTTCAGCATGTCCTGGCCGTGGAAGAGGATCTCGCCGTGCGGGATCCTGCCCGGCGGCATGTCGAGGATGCCCATGATCGCCTGGGCGGTGACCGACTTGCCGGAGCCGGACTCGCCGAGCACCGCCAGCGTCTCGCCGGCGTTCACCGAGTAGTCCACGCCGTTGACGGCGCGGGCCACGCCGTCGCGGGTGTGGAACTCGACGTGCAGGTCCCGCACTTCGAGCAGCGGGGCGGTGGTGACGGCGGGCGCGGAGGCCCCCGCGGTCTCATCGATGACAGTCAACGTAGGCCCTCCTAGCGCAGCTTGGGGTCGAGTGCGTCGCGTACCGCGTCGCCGAGCATGATGAACGCCAGCACCGTGACGCTCAGCGCGCCCGCGGGCCACAGCAGCATGTGCGGGGCGTTGCGGATCTGCTCGGAGGCGGCGGAGATGTCGATGCCCCAGGAGACGGCCGGCGGCTTGAGGCCGACGCCGAGGAACGACAAGGTCGCCTCCAGCGAGATGTACGTGCCCAGCGCGATGGTCGCCACCACGATGATCGGGGCGAGCGCGTTGGGCGCGATGTGGCGCAGCAGCATCCGGGAGTGGCCGGCGCCCAGTGCCCGGGCGGCCAGCACGTAGTCCTGCTGCTTGGCGGTGATCACCGCGCCGCGGGCGATCCGGGCGATCTGCGGCCAGCCCAGCAGGATCATGAAGGTGGACACGGTGGTGACCGTGCCGCCCTTGACCACGGACAGGAACACCACTCCGCCGAGCAGGATCGGGATGCCGAAGAAGATGTCGCTGATCCGGGACAGGATCGCGTCCCACCAGCCGCCGAAGTAGCCGGCCAGACCGCCCAGCACCGAGCCGAGGATCGCGACCCCGAGGGTGGAGAAGATGCCGACCGAGACCGAGGCGCGGGCGCCGTACACCACCCGGGTGTAGACGTCGCAGCCCTGGGTGTCGAAGCCGAAGGGGTGGCCGCTGGTCGGACCGGACTGCGAGTCGATCAGATTGCAGTTCAGCGGGTCGCCGCCGGCGATGAGGCCCGGCCAGATCGAGATGACGATCAGGAAGAGGATCAGCAGGCCGGATATGTAGAACATCGGCTTGCGGCTCAGGTCGTGCCAGGCGTCGTTCCACAGGCTGCGCGGCTTGTCGCGCTTCTCGGTGGGTACGGCCAGGCCGTCCGGGGTGGTGGCGGTGCCGTCTTCGAGGACCGCGGTGGGGGTGGTCTCAGACATACCGGATCCTCGGGTCCAGGACCGCGTAGAGCAGGTCGACGAGCAGGTTGGCGGCGAGGAAGACGATCACCAGGATCGTCACGAAGCCGACCACGGTCGGCGGGTTGTTGCGCAGGATGCCCTGGTAGAGCTGGTAGCCGACACCGTGGATGTTGAAGATCCGCTCGGTGACGACGGCGCCGGCCATCAGGCCGCCGATGTCGGTGCCGAGGAAGGTCACCACCGGTATCAGCGAGTTGCGCAGCAGGTGGACGGTGACCACCCGGCGCTTGGGCAGCCCCTTGGCGATGGCGGTGCGTACGTAGTCGGCGCGGGAGTTCTCCGCCACCGAGGTACGGGTCAGCCGGGCCACGTAGGCCAGCGACACACCGGCCAGCACCACGGCCGGCATGATCAGGTCGCCCAGCGGCGCGCCGTCGGCCACCGACGGGTTGGCTATGTGCCACTTGACGCCGACGAAGTACTGCAGCAGGTAGCCGGTGACGAAGGTGGGGACGGAGACCACGAGCAGGGTGAACGCCAGCACGCCGGTGTCGGCGAACCGGCCCCGGCGCAGGCCGGCCAGCAGGCCGAGTCCGATGCCGACGACCGCCTCGATGGCGAAGGCCACCAGGGTCAGCCGGGCGGTCACCGGGAACGCGGAGCCCATCAGCTGCGTCACCGGCTGGCCGGTGGCGCTCTGGCCGAAGTCACCGGTGAAGATCTGGCCCATGTAGTGGATGTACTGGGCCGGCAGCGAGTGATCCAGGTACAGCTGGTGCCGGATCTGGGCCGCCGTGGCAGGGTCGGGGGCACGGTCGCCGAACATGGCGGCCACCGGGTCGCCGAGCGCGTAGACCATGACGAAGATCAAAAACGTGGTGCCGATGAAGACCGGAACCATCTGGAGCAGTCGCCTGATGACGTAGCGCCCCATCTGCCCTCCAGGGATCGGGCAGACGCCGGCCGGGGCTGGGCCCCGGGCCGGCATCCGTACCGCGAGCGGTTGCTGTCAGTTCCCCCTGCGCGCGCCCGCCCTCCGGGGTCGGAGGGCGGGCGCGTACCGGTCAGGTCACTTGCCGTTGACCGTGATGTCCGTGAAGACGGGGTAGCTGAAGGCGTTCTCCTTCACGTTGGACACCCGCGAGGACCAGGCGGCGCCGCCGTTCTGGTACCACAGCGGGATGACCGGCATGTCCTTGAAGAGGAGCTTCTCGGCCTGCTGGTACAGCGCGGTCGCCTTGGCGGTGTCCGGCTCCGCGTTCGCCTGCTTGATCAGCGCGTCGAACTGCGGGTTGCTGTACTTCGAGTCGTTCGAGCTGCCGCCGGTCGCGTAGAGCGGCGTCAGGAAGTCGTCGATCAGCGGGTAGTCCATCTGCCAGCCGGAGCGGAAGGGGTTGGTCTCCTCGCCCTTGGTGATCTGGTTGCGGAAGTCCGCGAAGGTGCCGGTGGGGGCGCCGACGCAGGCCTTGTTGTCGCCCAGCACCTGGTTGATGCTGTTGCAGACCGCGTCGACCCACTGCTTGTGCGAACCCGTGTCGGCGTTGTAGGCGATCGTCATGTGGCCGCCGGGGATGCCGCCGCCCTCTTCGATCAGCTGCTTGGCCTTGGTCGGGTTGTACGTGGTGGCGTCGCCGGCCAGACCCGGGCTGTAGCCGCCGGCCGTGCCCAGCACCGGGGAGGTGAGGTCGGTGGCCGGGGTACGGGTGCCCTGGAAGATCTTCTCGGTGATCGTCTTGCGGTCGATCGCCATCGACAGGCCGAGGCGCACCTTGTCCATGCCCGGCTTGTTCCACGCCTTCTGGTTCAGCGGGAAGGAGATGGTCTGGTTGATGCCGGCCGGCTGGTTGAGGTAGCGGCCGTCGGTGTCCGCCTTGACGTGGCTGAGGTCCTGGGCCGGGATGGAGTCGTCGACGTCCAGGTTGCCCGCCTGCAGGTCGGCGTAGGCGGTGTTCTCGTCGGTGTAGACCTTCAGCAGCACGCCCTTGTTCTTGGGCTTGCTGGGTCCGGTGTAGTTCGGGTTCGGGACCAGCAGCATGCTGGAGCCCTTGGTGTAGGACTTCACCATGTACGGACCGTCGCCCACCGGCTTGTTCAGGTACGCGGCGTGGTCGGTGAAGAACGACGTCGGCAGCGGCGCGAACGCCTTGTAGCCGAGCCGGTCCGGCCAGGTGGAGAACTTCTGGGTCAACTTGACCGTGAAGGTCTGGTCGTTGACGACCTTCAGACCGGACATGGTCTTGGCGGTCGGCTTGGCGCCTTCGGCGGCGGGGTGCACGGCGTTGTAGCCGTCGATGTCCTCGAAGAAGTACGCGTTCAGCTGGGCGTTGGTGACCAGCGCGCCGTAGTTCCAGGCGTCCACGAACGAGCTGGCGGTCACCGGGGTGCCGTCGGAGAACTTCAGACCGGGCTTCAGCTTGATGGTGAAGTTCTGCTGGTCGTTGGTGGTGATCGACTGGGCGGCCTCAAGGTTGGCCTTGCCCGTCGAGGGGTCGTACTCCTTGAGGTCCATGAAGATCATGTCCATGACCTTGCCGCCCTGGACCTCATTGGTGTTCGCGGGCTCCAGGGGGTTCTGGGGATCACCCCACCAGGCCCGGACTATGCCGTCGTTCGAACCGCCGGCGCTGCTCTTTCCGTCGCTCGATCCGCCGGAACCGCAGGCCGTTGCTGCCAGGGCGATGACCGCCGCCCCCACTACCCACTTGGCGCTGTTGGCACCGCGCATGGGTTGCCTCCTCAGGAGTCACTGTCGCTACGTGAAAGGAAGGCCGAACGCGCTGACACCCCTGACAGCGACTGCGGCCTTCCGCGCTCGTGAGTCGGCGCCGCATACCAGCGCATGACCCATTGACCCGAGCTCAACTTCGTCCACTATCCGTCACGATGGAGGCCGGATGGACCAGCGGAAGGTCTCGCTTTGATCACATCGCAGCGTTACATGTTCCAAAATCCGGACATTCCGTAAGGTGACAGACAGCCTCGAATCGGACGATGTGACATAGCTAACGATGAAGAGCGTCCGAATAGCGGACGGTCAGAAGGCAGACCAAAGGGGTCCGGAGAGTTTTCCCCGGACCCCTTCGCTCACTCAGCGTGTCGGCTCACCCATGGCCCGGTGCCGACACCCGGCGGCTCAGCCGTGCTTGGCGCGCGAGGCGCTGCGGCCGCGCTCCTTCTGGTCCAGCACCACCTTGCGGATGCGGACCGTCTCCGGAGTGACCTCGATGCACTCGTCCTCGCGGCAGAACTCCAGCGACTGCTCCAGGGAGAGCCTGCGCGGCGGCACCACGTTCTCGGTGTTGTCCGCCGACGCGGCGCGCATGTTGGTGAGCTTCTTCTCCTTGGTGATGTTCACGTCCATGTCGTCGGTACGCGAGTTCTCACCGATGATCATGCCCTCGTAGACCTCGGTGGTCGCCTCGACGAAGATCACGCCCCGCTCCTGGAGGTTGATCATCGCGAACGGGGTGACCACCCCGGCCCGGTCGGCGACCAGCGAGCCGTTGTTACGGGTCCGCAGTTCACCGAACCACGGCTCGTGGCCCTCGAAGATGCTGTGCGCGATGCCGGTGCCCCGGGTGTCGGTGAGGAAGTCGGTGCGGAAGCCGATCAGGCCCCGGGCCGGCACGACGAACTCCATGCGCACCCAGCCGGAGCCGTGGTTCGTCATGGTCTCCATCCGGCCCTTGCGGACCGCCATGAGCTGGGTGATCGCGCCCAGGTACTCCTCGGGGCAGTCGATCGTCATCCGCTCGACCGGCTCGTGGACCTTGCCGTCGACGATCTTGGTGACCACCTGCGGCTTGCCGACGGTCAGTTCGAAGCCCTCACGGCGCATCTGCTCGACCAGGATGGCCAGTGCCAGCTCACCGCGGCCCTGCACCTCCCAGGCGTCCGGGCGCTCGGTCGGCAGCACGCGGAGCGAGACATTGCCGATCAGCTCCCGGTCGAGGCGGTCCTTCACCTGGCGGGCGGTGACCTTGTGGCCCTTGCCGCCCTTGCCGACCAGCGGGGAGGTGTTGGTGCCGATGGTCATCGAGATCGCGGGCTCGTCGACCGTGATCAGCGGCAGCGCGACCGGGTTCTCCAGGTCGGCGAGGGTCTCGCCGATGGTGATGTCCGGGATGCCGGCCACCGCGCAGATGTCACCGGGGCCGGCCATCTGGGCCGGCTTGCGGGTGAGCGCCTCGGTCATCAGCAGTTCGGTGATCTTGACCTGGCTCACCGAGCCGTCGCGCTTCATCCACGCGACCTGCTGGCCCTTGCGCAGCTCGCCCTCCTCCACCCGGAGCAGCGCGATACGGCCGAGGAAGTTGTCCGCGTCGAGGTTGGTGACATGCGCCTGGAGCGGCGCGCCCTCGGTGTAGGTGGGGGCCGGAACGGTGGACAGGATGGTGGAGAAGAACGGCTCCAGGCTGTCGCTGTCGGCCGGCACGGTGCCGTCGGCCGGCTTGGTCAGCGAGGCGACGCCGTCCCGCGCGCAGGCGTAGACGATCGGGAACTCGATCTGCTCCTCGGTGGCGTCCAGATCGAGGAACAGGTCGTACGTCTCGTTGACCACCTCGTCGATCCGCGAGTCGGGGCGGTCCGTCTTGTTGACGCACAGGATGACCGGCAGGTTCGCGGCCAGCGCCTTGCGCAGCACGAAGCGGGTCTGCGGCAGGGGGCCCTCGGAGGCGTCCACCAGCAGCACGACCGCGTCGACCATCGACAGGCCGCGCTCCACCTCACCGCCGAAGTCGGCGTGGCCCGGGGTGTCGATGATGTTGATCGTGATGACCTCGCCGCCACCCTTGGGGTGGTACTTGACGGCGGTGTTCTTCGCGAGAATGGTGATGCCCTTCTCGCGCTCCAGGTCGTTGGAGTCCATCATCCGGTCGTCCAGATGCTGGTGCGCGGCGAACGCGCCGGCCTGCTTCAGCATGGCGTCGACCAGGGTCGTCTTGCCGTGGTCGACGTGGGCGACGATGGCGACGTTACGAATGTCGTGGCGCGTGGACATGCTGGGGCGCTTCTCCCGGAATCGTGGATGACGTCGCGCCCCTCATTCGACGCGCTCGCCTGCCGGGCAAGGTCGAGCCACGGCCTCCCCCCATGGTACGGGCCCTGGCCCGTCCCGGTCGCAGGGACGGCTGGCTCGTCCGACAAGCGGCCTTAACCGCTGGTCGGACCGGGTGCAGACCTGCCAGGATCACCACTCGTGTCCACGAACCAGCCCCCGTCCGGGGCAGATTCCCGCCCGATACCCCCTACCACGGCCCTACCACTGCCCGGCGGACCGCCGCCAGGCCCGCGGGAAGCACCCGCGCGGCGGCGGATCTCCCCGCGGCTGGTGGTGCTGCCGCTCGCCGTGGTGATCGGCGGGCTGGCCGGCGGGGGCAGGCTGCACATGGGGGGATCCGACGGGCTGCTGCTGTTCTTCCTCGGCACGCTGCTGGAGGTCAATCTGAGCCAGCTGTTCCTGCTCGCGGCGACCCGTCCCGCCGGGCTGGCCGTGGTGTGGTCCTCGGTCGGTGTCGGCCGGCGGCTGGGATCGACCGTACGCGGCGGCCGGCTGGTGACCTTCCGCTCACTGCCGCTGATCCTGTGCTACGCGTGCGTGGTGGTCACCGAGCGGGCGGAGCAGGGCCTGCGGCTGTGGCGGGCGACGGTGCTCGCCGTGCTGGCGGAGCTGGCCGTCGCGGCGGCGCTGATCCTCTCCGGCGGAGCGGCGGCGCCGCTGGGCTGGGGCATGGCCACCTGGTCGGTGCTGTTCGGCGTCATCAAGCCCGGCACCGTCACCTCCCGGGCCTGGACCCTCTTCCGGCTGCCCTTCGGCGGCCGGGTGTCGGACCTCGCCGAGTGGGCGCACGACCCCGTGTCACTGGCCGCCGCCCGGGCGCTGGCGGCCGGGCGGATCGACGTGATGCGGGCCGCGCTCGCCGGGGCGGAGCCGTCCCGGCGGCCGCAGCGCCGGGCGATGGAGGCGGCGCTCGCCCTCGCCGAGGGCCGCTACGACGACGCGGCGCGGGAGAGCTGGGCGCTCCGTACCGAACTGGAGTCACGCCGGCTGCGACTCGACGCGCTGCGGACCTTCGCGGCGACGCTGGCCTGCGCCATGGAGGCAGGCCACTGGGCGCCGCAGGACGCGCTGCCCCGGTTCAACGCGGCCATGGCGGAGCTGCGCGACGAGCAGGGCCCGCAGCTGCGGGTCAACGGCCTCGCCGCCCTTGCCGCGCTCTTCGAGGGGAACCCCTCGCAGGCCGAGAAGAAGGCGGCCTACGCCGTCCGGATGGCCCCCGATTCCTCGACCCTCACCGAGGCGCATCTCACCCGCGCGGCCGCTCAGTCCGCCCTGGGCCGCCACGACGCGGCCCGGGCCTCGCTCGCGAAGGCGGCCGCGCTGGCCCCCGGCCTGCGCCGGGTGGCGGTGGTGGCCGCCGTGATCAGCGGCACGCCGGTCCGCGTCCCGGCGGGGTGATCCCCGGCGGACGAAGCCGGCGGGCCGGGACCAGGGCAAGCGCCCTGCCCCCGGCCCGCCGGGAAGCCCGCCGAGTCGCCCCGGAGCTGCCGGAGCTATTTGCGGAAGCCGAGATCCTGGTAGGCGGGGGTCTGGAAGCCGAAGGCTCCCGCGTTGGCCACCGAGGTGCGCAGGCCCACCACCTGGGGGCGCTGGTAGAGCGGGATGGAGCCGGCCGCGGCCCAGATGCGGGCGTCGGCCTTGGCGGTGAGGTCGCGGGCGGCGCCGCTGTCGAGTTCGGAGCCGGCCCTGGTGAGCAGCTGGTCGATCTGGTCGGTGCCGACCCGGGAGTAGTTCTGCGCGACGTTGAGCGAGCCGTCCGAGGCGGGGACGGGCTTGGCGAAGATCGGCGTGTCGTCGGTGGCCGGATAGGCGCTGCCCGGCCACGACCACAGGGCCAGGTCGAAGTCGCCCGAGGCGATGTGGTCCTGGAAGTAGGTCGCCCCGCTCACCTTGCTGATCTCGGTACGGATGCCGATCCCGGACAGCATCCGGGCGATCCGCCCGCCGACGTCGTCCAGCGTCGGCGAGTCCGACGGCAGGACGAAGCGCAGCGAGAGCTGCTTGCCGCCCTTGGTGACCACCCGGCTCGGCTCCACCACGGTGAGCGCCCCGGAGGCCGCCGCCCGCCCGGGCCCGGCCGCCTTCTCCCCGGTCTCGGCCGCGGACCGCTTCCAGCCGGCCGCGCCCAGCAGCGCCTGTGCCTGCTGGAGGTCGGCGGCTCCCAGGGCCGAGCTGTGGTCCGCGTAGCCGCGCTGCGAGGGCAGCACCAGGTGGTTGCCGAGCGCCACCGCCGGCAGCCCCAGCGGCTTGAGCACGGCCGCGGCGATCTTCTTGCGGTCGATGGCCCGCGCCACCGCGTGGCGGACCCGCTCGTCGGTGAGCGGGCCGCTGGTGCCGTTGATGGCCAGCTGCGCGTAGGCGGCGTCGGGTGCCTTGCGCACGGCGAGGCCGGCGGACCCGCGCACCGCGGCCAGCGCGGTCGGGTCGATCTCGGCGAGATCCAGTGTGCCGGCCGCCAGCTGGGTCGGCCGGGCGGCGCGCGGCACCGCGGTCAGCACGATCCGGTCGAGCTTGGCGGGCTTGCCCCACCAGGACGGGTTGCGCACCAGGGTGACCGTCTTCGCCTTGGCGTCCACCGCCTTCAGCGCGAAGGGCCCGGCGGAGACCGGCAGTGCGGTGCGGGCGCCCTCGTTGAAGGCGTCGGCGCTGCTTGTGACCGAGGTCGGGTAGAGCGGGCTGAACAGCGAGCGCCAGTCGGCGTAGGGCGTGGCGAAGGTGACCTCGACCTGGTGGGCGTCGGCGCCCTGCCGGATGCCGGCGATCCGGTCGTAACCGGCGTTGCGGGCGGTCCAGTAGGCGGAGTCGCGCCCGCCCAGCGCCTTCCACTGGGCGATGAAGTCGGCCGCGCCGATCGCCTTGCCGTCGGTCCACTTGGCCAGCGGGTTGAGCTGGTAGGTGACCACCTGGCGCGGTGCCTGCTTGCTCACCTCGGCCTTGGCGACGTAGTCGGGGTCGGCCTTCGGGTCGCCGTGCGCGTCGAGCCGGAACATCAGCGGCAGGGTCGCGCCGGCCACGGTGGTGGTGTCGGAGTCCGCGTCGGCCTGGAAGGCGTTGAGGGTGCGCGGCAGCTGGTCCACCGCCCAGCGCAGGGTGCCGCCGTCGCGGACCCCGCTCCGGGCGACGGTCGCCACATCGGTGCCGGCGGTGCCGGCCGCCTTGGTGCTCCCGGAGGAGCACGCGGTCAGCGTCAGCGCGGCCCCCGCGGCGAGCGCCACGGCGATCCGCACCGCCGGGCGCCGGGGCGCCGCGACGGGGAGGGCCGGTGGCGCGCCACCGCTCAGGGGGCTGCTCAGGGGGCTGCGGTTCATGGGTGTGCTACCTCCGCGGAGCCGGCGGCGGCCCGTACGGCCTGCGTACGCCATACGCCGGGGACATGATCGGCTGCTCTTATATGCCGCTGATAGGACGATTCTTGGGCTTATGCCATCGCACCCGTACCCCGTGCCGGGCCCGACGCGCCGGCCGGCGCCGCCGACACCACCCGTCCGGCCGCACGGATCACCCGAGGCGCCGGGTCCGGCCCGGCATCGCCTCCGGCACACCCCCCTGCCCCGGCCCCCGGGCCGCGCGAGGCCCCGCGTGGCCCGAACCGTGAATCCCTGCAGCCGTCTTCACAAGACGCGGTGTGACGCGCGACACTCGCATGCGCGGCAGCGTCACCACCGCGGATCACGCGTCACCCACCGCACGGCGGCAGATGGTGAGGGCACCCCCATGTCCCTGCACGACGACCTGACCTCGGTTCAGCGCCGGCTCGACGACCTGATGCGCTGCGTAGCCCGGCTGGACGAGCACGCGGGCGACAGCCTGGACATGCGCCGGGTCCGGGCGGACGCGGGCCATCTGCGCGAAAGCCTCCATCTGCTCCAGGACTCGGTGCCGATCACGGCCGGCAACCGCACCGTCGAGATGGTGTCGATCCCGGACGCGCCCTACGACCGCGGACTGTGGACGGACGCCGAGGACGAGGGGCTGGGCTCGCCCCACCGGCACGCGCCCTGACCGCGCCCGACCGCGCGCCTCCCCGTACCGGCCCCCTGTTACCGGCGCCGCCGCTCGGCGCCGCCCGGCCGGCCGCGGCGCGCCCGTCGCGCCATCCCCTCACCCCCCGCTCCTTCGGAGTCCCCTTTGGCCACCGGAACGACCCCCTCGACCGCCACCAGCCCGCCGCAAGCCGGGCCGCCGAAAGCCGCCCGCGGCGTCCGTACGCCCGGACGCGCCGCGATCACCGCCGCGCATCTGCGGACCGACCGGTGGTGGGTGCCCCCGCTGGTCACCGCGCTGGGCCTGGCCGCCTTCGTGGCCTACTCCACCTGGCGGGCCTTCGCCAACTCGCACTACTACGCGGCCCCGTACGTATCGCCCTTCTACTCGCCCTGCCTGGCGTCCAACTGCGCGGACATGAACGGCGGCGCCGACTGGCACCTGTTCGGCTCCTGGTGGGGGCTGTCCCCGGCGCTGCTGGTGCTGGTCTTCCCGCTCGGCTTCCGGCTGACCTGCTACTACTACCGCAAGGCCTACTACCGCGGCTTCTGGGCGTCGCCGCCGGCCTGCGCGGTCGCCGAGCCGCACGCGAAGTACACCGGCGAGACACGGCTGCCGCTGATCCTGCAGAACGTCCACCGGTACTTCTTCTATCTGGCGCTCCCGGTGGCGGGCATCCTCACCTTCGACACCGTGCTCGCCTTCCGCGACCCGCACGGCGCCTGGGGCCACGCGGGCCTGGGCACCCTGGTCCTGGTCGTCAACATCGCGCTGATCTGGGCGTACACCCTGTCCTGCCACTCCTGCCGGCACATCATCGGCGGCAAGCTGCGCCACTTCTCCGCCCACCCGGTGCGCTACCGGCTGTGGGGCTGGGTCGGGGTGCTCAACTCCCGCCACATGCTGCTCGCCTGGTCCTCGCTGATCAGCGTCGCCGTCGCGGACTTCTATGTGTACCTGGTGGCGAGCGGCGTCTTCGACGATCCGAGGTTCTTCTAGATGACGAACGTTGAACGGCACGCCTACGACGTGGTCGTGGTCGGCGCGGGCGGCGCGGGCCTGCGGGCCGCGATCGAGGCGCGGGAGCGGGGCATGCGGACCGCTGTGATCTGCAAGTCGCTGTTCGGCAAGGCCCACACGGTGATGGCCGAGGGCGGCATCGCGGCCAGCATGGGCAATGTCAACTCCGGGGACAACTGGCAGGTGCACTTCCGCGACACCATGCGCGGCGGCAAGTTCCTCAACCACTGGCGGATGGCCGAACTGCACGCCAAGGAGGCGCCGGACCGGGTCTGGGAGCTGGAGACCTGGGGCGCGCTGTTCGACCGCACCGCGGACGGCCGGATCTCGCAGCGCAACTTCGGCGGCCACGAGTACCCGCGGCTCGCCCATGTCGGCGACCGCACCGGCCTGGAGCTGATCCGCACCCTCCAGCAGAAGATCGTCTCGCTCCAGCAGGAGGACTTCGCCGAGACCGGCGACTACGAGGCCCGGCTGAAGGTCTTCCAGGAGTGCACGGTCACCAGGATCCTCAAGGAGGACGGCGCCCCGGACGGTTCGGGCGGCGCGGGCGGCGCGGGCGGCGGCGCCCGGGTGGCCGGCGTCTTCGGCTACGTACGCGAGTCCGGGCGGCTGTTCGTGATCGACGCGCCCGCCGTCGTGCTGGCCACCGGCGGCATCGGCAAGTCCTTCAAGGTGACCTCCAACTCCTGGGAGTACACCGGCGACGGGCACGCGCTGGCCCTGCTGGCCGGGGCGCCGCTGATCAACATGGAGTTCATCCAGTTCCACCCCACCGGCATGGTCTGGCCGCCGTCGGTGAAGGGCATCCTGGTCACCGAGTCGGTGCGCGGTGACGGCGGGGTGCTGCGCAACAGCGAGGGCGAGCGGTTCATGTTCGGCTACATCCCGGACGTCTTCAAGGAGAAGTACGCCCAGGACGAGGCCGAGGCGGACGGCTGGTACGCCGACCCCGACCACAACCGCAGGCCGCCGGAGCTGCTGCCCCGCGACGAGGTGGCCCGGGCGATCAACTCCGAGGTCAAGGAGGGCCGCGGCACCCCGCACGGCGGGGTCTTCCTGGACGTGTCCACGCGGCTGCCGGCCGAGGAGATCAGGCGGCGGCTGCCGTCGATGCACCACCAGTTCAAGGAACTGGCGGACGTGGACATCACCGCCGAGCCGATGGAGGTCGGCCCGACCTGCCACTACATGATGGGCGGCGTGGCCGTGGAGCCGGACACCGCGGCGGCGCTCGGGGTGCCGGGCCTGTTCGCGGCCGGCGAGGTGGCCGGCGGTATGCACGGCTCCAACCGGCTCGGCGGCAACTCGCTGTCCGACCTGCTGGTCTTCGGGCGGCGGGCGGGACTCTTCGCGGCGGAGTACGCGGCGGGACTGGCACCGGGCGCGGGCTCGGCGGCCGGTACCGGCGGCGCGCGGCCGGTCGCCTCCCAGCAGCAGATCGACGCGGCGGCGGCCGAGGCGCTGCGGCCGTTCAGCGCGGAGGCGGAAGCGGAGACCGCGGCCGGCGACGGGCCGCCGGAGAACCCGTACACCCTGCACCAGGAGCTCCAGCAGGTGATGAACGACCTGGTGGGCATCATCCGGCGCGGCCCGGAGATGGAACAGGCGCTGGACCGGCTGGCCACGCTGCGGCGGCGGGCCCGGCGGGCCGGTGTGGAGGGCCACCGGCAGTTCAACCCCGGCTGGCACCTGGCGCTCGACCTGCGGAACATGCTGCTGGTCAGCGAGTGCGTGGCGCGGGCCGCGCTGGAGCGCACCGAGAGCCGCGGCGGCCACACCCGCGACGACCACCCGGGCATGGACCGGGTCTGGCGCAAGGTCAATCTGGTCTGCGAGCTGGCCGGGCCGGCCGGCGGCGCGGACAGCGCGGGGTCCCGCGCGGAGCTGCCGGGCCTGGCGGACAGCCGGATCAGCCTGCGCCGCAGTCCGATGGACCCGATACGGCCGGATCTGCTCGCCCTGTTCGAACGGGACGAGCTGCTCAAATACCTGACGGACGAGGAGCTCGACCGGTGACTGGCTACACGGCGCGTTTCAAGGTCTGGCGGGGCGACGCGGCGGGCGGTGAGCTGCGGGACTACGACGTCGAGGTCAATGACGGCGAGGTCGTGCTGGACATCATCCACCGGCTGCAGGCCACCCAGGCGGCGGATCTGGCGGTGCGCTGGAACTGCAAGGCGGGCAAGTGCGGGTCGTGCAGCGCGGAGGTCAACGGCCGGCCGCGGCTGATGTGCATGACCCGGATGTCGGTCTTCGAGCGGGACGAGACGGTCACGGTGACCCCGATGCGCACCTTCCCGGTGATCCGGGACCTGGTCACCGATGTGTCCTTCAACTACGCCAAGGCCCGTGAGATCCCGGCGTTCGTCCCGCCGGAGGGCGTGGCGGCCGGCGAGTACCGGATGCGGCAGGTGGATGTGGAGCGCTCGCAGGAGTTCCGCAAGTGCATCGAGTGCTTCCTGTGCCAGGACACCTGCCATGTGGTGCGCGACCACGAGGAGAACAAGACCTCCTTCGCCGGTCCGCGCTTCCTGATGCGGATCGCCGAACTCGACATGCACCCGCTGGACGCCGCCGCCGACACCGGCCTGACCCGCGCCTCCTCCGCCCAGGAGGACCACGGCCTCGGCTACTGCAACATCACCAAGTGCTGCACCGAGGTCTGCCCCGAGCACATCAAGATCACCGACAACGCGCTGATCCCCCTCAAGGAACGCGCGGTGGACCGCAAATACGACCCGCTGGTCTGGCTGGGCTCCAAGATCGGCCGCCGCCCGAAGTAGCGACGCGCAGGCCGGGCGGCCTGCCGGGCCCGCGGCGTGCCCGGCTGCCGCCGGGAGGTGCCCCCACCATGGCCCCCGGCGAGGCAGCCGGGGCAGGCCGCCCGCGTGCCGGGCGGGCCGGGCGGCTCCAGCAGCGCGGCTGGCGCCACGGCCGAAAAACCCTGCCGGGGTGCGCGGCGTCCGGCACGCTCCCCCGGCCACCGCCGGGAGGTGCCCCCACCATGGCCCCCGGCGAGGCAGCCGGGGCAGGCCGCCCGCGTGCCGGGCGGGCCGGGCGGCTCCAGCAGCGGCGGGGCTGGGGCGGGGCGCGGAGCCGAGTCAGCGGTCGCGCCGCAGGCCATGCGGACATAGCCTCCCAAAAGGAGCCACGCGGTGGGTCGTGGCGCGGCAGCGGGAGGCGGCGCGGTGCGCAAGAGACGTCGGGCGGTCCCAGCGTTCCTCGCGGCTGTCGGTGCCGTCGCCGTATGGCTGAGCCTGCCGGCCGGGGAGGCGCGGGCCGACGACCCGGCCCGGCTGGCCCGCGCCGGGCGGATCACCGACACCGTCGACGCGCTGGGCCGCCGGGCGCCGTCCGTGCGGGCCGCGCTGCGCCTGCTCTACGACGACCGAGGCATCCAGCTGTTCGTGGTCTACGTCGGCGGCTTCTCCGGCGACAGCCCGCAGGACTGGGCCAACGCCACCGCCGTGAAGAACGGCCTCGGCCGCAAGGACCTGCTGCTGGCGGTGGCCACCCACGACCGGCAGTACGCGGTCTCCGCCGACCAGGACTCCGGGCTCACCCAGCGGCAGCTCAACGAGGTCAGCGACGCGGCGATCGAGCCCGCGCTGCGCTCCAACGACTGGGCGGGCGCCGCCATCGGCGCCGCCGACGGCTACGAGGCGGTGCTGGCCGGCCGCCCGGTGAGCGCGCCGGCCATCACCCCGGGCTCGCCCGACCCCGGCGATCCGGACACCGGTGACGGCGCCGCCGAGCTGTGGATCCCGGCGGCCGCGCTGGCGGTGGCCGCCGGGGTGGGCCTGTACGCCTACCGCCGGCGGCGCGGCGGCACGAAGCCCGCGGTCCGTCCGGCGCCGCGGGCGGCCGTCGCCTGGGAGGGCGCCCGGCCGCGCCCCAGACGGACCACTCCCATCACCCCGCTGCCGGAACTGGACGAGCAGGCGCGGCAGCTGCTGGTGGCCACCGACGACGCGGTCCGCACCAGCCAGGAGGACGTCGGCTTCGCGGCGGCCCAGCTCGGGGACGACGCGGCCCGGCCCTTCGGGGAGGCGGTGGAGTACGCCCAGAGCGAGCTGACCGCGGCCTTCCGGCTGCGCCAGGGCCTGGACGACGCCTTCCCCGCGGACGACGAGACCCGGCGCCAGATACTGGACGAGATCCTCTCCCGCTGCACCCAGGCCAACCGGCGCCTGGACGCCGAGTCGGAGGCGTTCGACCGGCTGCGCGCGATGGAGGAGAACGCCCCGCAGATCCTGGAGCGGGCCGAGGCCGCCGCCACCGCGCTGCCCGACCGGATCGCCGCCGCCGAGACCGCGCTCGGCCCGCTCGCGCGCCGCTACGCGGACTCCGCGCTGGAGCCGGTGGCCGGCCACCCGGCCGAGGCCCGCGACCGGCTCGGCTTCGCCCGTACCAGCCTCGACCAGGCCCGCGCCGCCCTCGGCGCCGACCACGGCCGGGTCGCGGTCTTCGTCCGCGCCGCCGAGAGCGCGCTCGACCAGGCGGCCACCCTCGCCGACTCCGTACCCCGCCGGGAACGCGAGCTGGCGGCCGCCGACAGCGGGCTGCGCGACGCGCTGGCCCGTACCGACGCCGGCCTGGAGCGGACCCGCGGCCTGCTCGGCGGCGGCACCCCGGGCGGGCGGCCGGGCGCGGGCCGGGAGGACAGCGTGATCGCGGAAGCGGGCCCGGCCGCCGGCCCGGGTACGGTCCCGCGCACCGAACCCGAGGCCGCCGCCCGGCCCCCGGCCGGCGGCGGGGACTTCGGGCCCGGGGTGGCCGAGGCGCGGTTGCGGGAGGGGGTCGCGCGGGCGGCGGCGGTGCTGGCGGACGTACGGCGGGAGCTGGCGGCCGGCCGCTACGACCCGATCGCCGCGCTGCGCCGGGTGGAGGAGGCGGCGGCGGAACTCGACCCGCTGCCGGCCGGGGCGCCGGAGCGGACGGACGGCGGGCCGGAGGACGGCGGGCCGCGCGGCCGGGTGCTGCTGGAGCAGGCCCTGCTGGCGGCCCGCAGCGAGGTGGCCGCCGCCCGGGACGTCGTCACCACGCACCGGGGGGCGATCGGCAGCCGGGCGCGTACCCGGCTCACCGAGGCCGAACGCCGGCTGCGGCTCGCCGAGTCGGCCGCCGACCCCGATGTCCCGGACGCGCTGGAGCACGCCCGGCGGGCCGACCGGCTGGCCCGCGACGCCCAGGCCCTGGCCCGGCAGGACCTGACCGGCTACGGGGAGCCGGGCGGTCCGGGCGGTCCCGGTGACGCCGGGGAGTCCGCCGAGCCCGGGCGGCCCGGCACCGGCCGGCGCGAAGGCGGCGGTACGGACGGGACGGTCGGCGCGGTGCTCGGCGGGATCCTGCTCAGCGGCGACCCCGGCAGCCGCGGCGACGCCGACCGCGACAGCGACAACGAGACCGACGACGGCGACAGCGACAGCGGCCGGGACCAGGACGGAGACGGCGGCCCGGGCCCCGGCAGCTTCGGCGGCGGCCGGACCCGGGGCCGGATGGGCGGCGGCGGACGGTTCTGACCGGCGCCCCGCACGGCGCCCGCATCACGCCCCCACCGCGCACGGGAGATCACCGCACGAGACCGCCAGCCGGATGGCCGAACGGAAGATCGAGGCACAGGGAGTACGTATGTCCAAGCAGACCGTCCTCGGCCGGGTGGCCCAGCTCGCCAAGGCGAACGTCGACGCGCTCCTCGACCAGGCCGAGGACCCGCAGAAGATGATCGACCAGCTGATCCGCGACTACCGGGAGACCATCACCGCCGCCGAGGAGGCCGTGACGGCCACCGTCCGCAACCTGCGGCTGATGCAGCAGGACCACGCCGAGGATGTCGGGGCCGCCGCCGAGTGGGGCACCCAGGCTCGCTCCGCGAGCCGCAAGGCCGACGCGCTGCGGATCGCCGACCGGGGAGCCGAGGGCGACCGGTTCGACACCCTCGCCAGGATCGCGCTGAGCCGCCAGTTCCAGTGCGAGAAGGAGGCGAAGATCGCCGAGCCGAGCATCGTGGCACAGACCGAGCTGGTGACCACCCTCAAGTCGGGTCTGGACAAGATGAAGCGGAAGCTGGACCGCCTCCAGACCGCCCGGGACGAGCTGGTGACCCGCTCGCGGTCCGGCACACCGCGCGATCAGCTGCTGGACGCGCTCAAGAGCATCGATGTGCTGGACCCGGCGGGCGAGTTGAACCGCTTCGAGGAGAAGATGCGCCGCGAGGAGGCCCGGGTGGCGGGAAAGCACGCGCCGGCCGCGTCCACGCTGGACGGCTGGTTCGAGCGGCTCGACCCGCAGTCGGACACCGCCGAGGTCGAGGAGCGGCTGGCCCGCCTGAAGTCGGGGACCGCCTAGCGGGCGTGCGCCGCGCTCAGAACATGCTGAGCAGGTCGTCCACCGAAGGGCCGGCCGACGCGGGGCCCGCCCCGCCGCGCAGCGCCAGTTCGAACCACACCGTCTTGCCGCGGTGGGTGCGGCGGCTGCCCCAGCTCTGGCTGAGCATCGCGACGAGCTGGAGGCCGCGCCCGCCCTCGTCGGTGTCCTGGGCGCGCCGGCGGCGCGGTTGCATCAGCGCGTTGTCCCAGACCTCGCAGACCAGCGTCCGGTCCAGCAGCAGCCGCAGCCTTATGTCGCCGTAGCCGTGCCGCAGCGCGTTGGTGACCAGCTCGCTGACCAGCAGTTCCGTGGTGTCCACCAGCTGGTCGAGACCCCAGCCGAGCAGCTGCTCATGGGCCAGCTCACGGGCCCTGGCCACCGAGGTGGGCTGCGGCTCCAGCGTCCAGTCGCCCACCTTGTCCGGCGACAGGCCGGCGATCCGGGCCATCAGCAGCGCGATGTCGTCCTCGCCGTGCGCGGTGTCCAAGGTGGCCAGCACATGGTCGCAGACGTCCTCCAGCGGCCTGGCCGGGCCGGCCAGCGCGGCCCGGAAGGCGTCCAGGCCCTCGT
Source organism: Streptomyces polygonati (assembly GCF_042650325.1). NCBI lineage: Bacteria > Bacillati > Actinomycetota > Actinomycetes > Kitasatosporales > Streptomycetaceae > Streptomyces > Streptomyces polygonati. Next base: position 392,736 of record NZ_JBHSBB010000010.1, read on the forward strand.
CCAGCGGATGGCTGCGGGACTCCACCAGGCCGTCGGTGTACAGGGCCAGCAGCGCCCCGTCGGTCAGCTCGACCTCGATCTCCTCGAACGGCTCACCGCCGACCCCGAGCGGCACCCCGCGCGGCACCTCCAGCAGCAGCGGGGTCTCGCCCGGCTCGACCACCACCGGCGGCAGATGGCCGGCGTTGGCGATGGTGCAGCGGCGGGTGACGGCGTCGTAGACCACGTAGATACAGGTGGCGAGATAGACCTCGCTGAGGTCGGCGTCACCGCGCTCCTTGGCCCGGCGGGTGCCGCCCCTGGCGGGGGCGCCGAGCCCGCTGGCCACTTCGTCCAACGCTCCCAGCACCTCGGCGGGTTCGAGGTCGAGCATGGCCAGGGTGCGTACGGCGGTGCGCAGTTCGCCCATCGCGACCGCGGCCCGCAGCCCGCGGCCCATCACGTCGCCGACCACCAGGGCCGTACGGTGGCCGGGCAGTTCGATGACGTCGAACCAGTCGCCGCCGACCTCGGTCTCCATGCTGCCGGGCAGATAGCGGCAGGCGATGTCCAGGCCGGCCGCCTCCGGGTCGTCCGGCGGCAGCAGGCTGCGCTGGAGGATCAGGGCGCGTTCGTGCTCGCGGCGGTAGAGGCGGGCGTTGTCGATGAATATGGCGGCGCGGGCGGCGAGTTCCTCGGCCAGCATCCGGTCGCGGTCGGTGAACGGCTCGCTGCCCTTGGCCCGGGAGAACTGCACCAGGCCCAGCACGATGTCCCGGGCCACCATCGGCACCACCAGGGTGGACTGCACCAGCGGGTTGCCGTGGTCCTGCTCGCTGTCGAGCACCTGCGGCTGGGCGGTGCGCAGCGCCCGGGCGCCGGCCGAGCCGAACCGGTAGCGGTGCACCGCGCCGACCGGGACCGGGCCGTCCCCGGTGCTCTCGCCGTCGTCGGCGGCCATCGCCACCGGGGCGTCCGAGATCGCGCTGGCGAACGCCACCCGGCGTACGTCGCCGCTGCGGTCGGTGGTGCTGGCCAGGTCCTCGACGCCGGACAGCAGCGCCTGGTAGAGGTCGACCGAAGCCAGGTCGCAGAAGTGCGGGACCGCCACGTCCAGCAGTTCCCGCGCGGTGGTCTCCAGGTCCAGCGAGGTGCCGATCCGGGAGCCCGCCTCGTTGAGCAGCGCGAGATTGCGGCGGGCGTGCGCGGCCTCGCGTTCGGCGCGCTGCCGCCCGGTGACGTCCATCGCGAGCCCGGCGACACCGATCGGGCGCCCGTCGCCGCTGTGCAGCCGGTAGAGCGACATCGACCAGCGGCGCCGGCGCGGGTCGCCGGGCACGGTGCCGACCAGCGGCATGTCCAGCACCGGCTCGCCGGTCTCCAGCACCTGGCGCAGCGCGCCGTTCAGCCGGTCGGCCTCCACCCGGGACAGGAAGTCGTGCGGGCCGCGGCCGTGGTGCTCCTCGGCGGAGCGGCCGAAGACGGCGGCGAATCGTTCGTTCACCCGGATCAGGCGCAGTTCGGTGTCGAAGAGCACGAAGCCCATCGGGGACTGCCCGAAGACGGCCTGCGAGGCGGCCAGGTCGGTCTCGATCTGGCGGAGGGTGGCCACATCCACCGCGATGCACAGCGCGCCCTGGTCGGAGGGCATCAGATAGACCTCGGCGAGCCCCTCGGCGCCGCTGGCGTCCTTGTACGGCACCAGGCCGTTCCACTCGCGGCCGTCGAGGATCTGAGAGAGGCGCTCATGGCCGCGCGCCTGGACGTCCGGCGGGGCGAAGGCGGCGATCGGGTCCTGGCCGAGTGCCTCGGCGGCGGTGACGCCGAAGAACTCCTCGGCGCGGTGGCTCCACTGCTCGATCCGGCCGTCCCGGTCCAGCGCGAAGGCGGCGAGGCGTATGTAGTCGTAGATGGAGCCGGGCGGACTCGACCGCCAGACGGCGTCGCGCGCCTCGTCGGTGCCGTCTGGGGGCGGAACCGCACCTGCTGGCATGTCGCTCACTCGCCCGACCCCTCCAGCTCAGCACACATGGACCGGTTGGAGCTGAGTATTCAGCATGACGACCGTCCAGCACACGGTCTTGTCGATCACAGCATCATCTCGGCCCCTGGGGTATGCGGCTCGTCCCCGGAACACCACGGCCACCCTTCTGTCTCCTGCCCCTTCGGCATACCCGGCACGATGCCTTCGAACCATGGCGGCGGACCGCCCCGCCACCCGGGTGACCGCCCGCACAGCGGCCGTCATGGCAGCGCCAGTTCGAACCAGACGGTCTTGCCCTGGGAGCCGTGCCGCGTCCCCCACCGCCGCGAGGCGCCGGCCACCAGTTGCAGGCCCCGGCCGCCCTCGTCGTCCACCGCGGCCACCCGCTCGCGCGGCGGGTCCGGCAGCGGGTCGGAGACCTCCACCAGCAGGGAGGCACCGCGGACCATCCGGACCCCGATCGGGCCGTGCGCGTACCGCAGCGAGTTGGTGACCAGCTCGCTGACCAGCAGCACCGTGACATCCGACAGCGGGGCCAGGCCCCACTCCACCAGGGTGTCACGGACCCTGCCGCGCGCCAGTCGTACGGCGCCGGCCTCGGCGGGGAAGTTCCAGTGCGCGGTGGAGCCGGCCGGCAGCCCGCCGAGCCGGGCCATCAGCAGCGCCACGTCGTCCGGGTCCCCGCCGGGCACCATGGCGGCCAGCAGGTCGTCGCAGGCGTCCTCCAGCGAGTCCAGCCGGCGGCACAGCGTGACCCGCAGCCGCTCCAGGCCGGTGCCGATGTCCTGTCCCCGGGACTCGACCAGGCCGTCGGTGAACAGCACCAGGACCGAGCCGTCGGGTACGTCCAGCTCGGTGGTCTCGAAGCGCACTCCGCCGACGCCCAGCGGCACTCCGGTGGGCAGGTCGAGCAGCCGGGCGTCGCAGACCGTGGGGTCGGCCTTGGCCTCCACCAGCACGGGCGGCATATGGCCCGCCTGGGCGATGGCGCAGCGGCGCGAGGAGGGGTCGTAGACGGCGTAGACGGCGGTGGCCATCCATCCCTCGGCCTGGCTCTGGGCGAGGTCGTCGCCCAGGTCGTTGACCCGGCGCAGCAGTTCGTCGGGCGGCATGTCCAGACCCGCGAGGGTGCGTACCGCCGTCCGGAGCCGGCCCATGGTCGCGGCGGCCCGCAGTCCGTGGCCCATCACATCGCCGCAGACGAAGGCGATCCGGCCGCCGGCCAGCGGGATCACGTCGAACCAGTCGCCGCCCACCTCGGCGCCGCTGCTGCCCGGCACGTACCGGAAGGCGATGGTCACGCCCGGCGGGGTGGCCACGCGCTGCGGCAGCAGGCTGCGCTGGAGGGTGAGGGCGCCCTGGCGCTCCCGTACGTACAGCCGGGCGTTGTCCAGGGCGGTGCCGGCGCGGTCGGCGAGCTCGACGGCCAGGGTGAGGTCCTCGCCGTCGAAGGGTTCGCGGCCCCGGGCCCTGGCCACCACCAGCAGTCCCAGCACCACGCCCCGGGCCCGCAGCGGCAGCACCAGCATCGAGGCCAGGCCCAGCTCGATCGACGCCAGCACCGAGGGGTCGCCCGGATAGGTGATCTGCCGCAGCTCCTCCACCGAGTTGATCATCCGGGGCTGGCCGGTGTTCAGCACGCTGGCGAACACCGAGTCCTCGTAGTAGCCGATCCGGCCGCCCGGCCGCAGCATCTGGTGCACCAGCGGCCCCCAGTGCACCGCGGCGCTGCCGATGTGCCGCAGCTCGGTGCCGACGTTGTAGGGCAGGGTGGGCAGGTCACCGCCCGAGGCGATCCCGGTGTCCATGATCACCCCGGCGAAGTCGGCGAAGGTCGGTACGACCGCCTGGGCGAGGGCCTCGGCGGCCCGGCGCACATCCAGCTCGTCGGCGATCCGCGAGCCCACCTCGTCGAGCAGCAGCAGCCGGCGGCGGGCGCGTTCCGCCCGTTCGGCGGCCAGCACGCGTTCGGTCACGTCGATGACGGTGGCACTGACGCCCAGCACCCGTCCGGCCCGGTCCACCAGCCGGTGGTAGGACAGCGAGCGGTAGCCCTTGCCGGTCGGGGAGAAGGCCACCAGGTCGATGACCGGGCGCCCGGTGGCCAGCACCTCGCGCTGCAACTCGGCCAGCTCGCCCGCCGAGACCGGGTCCAGCACCTCGGTGACGGTACGGCCGAGGTGGGCCGAGACGGGCAGGCCGTTCATCCGGGCCAGCGCCTCGTTCACCCGTACGTAGCGCAGTTCGCTGTCGTAGATCGCGACGCCGAGCGGGGAGGTGGCGAACAGCGAGTCCAGGGCGGCGAGGTCGTGCTCCAGGGTGCGCAGCCGGCTGGTCTCCACCATCGACGCCAGTACGAAGGGACGGCCGTCGCCGTCGAGCAGCAGGCTGGCCCGGGTCTCCACCTGCACGGCGTGCCCGTCCCGGTGCCGCAGCGACAGGATGCCGTTCCACCGGCCGTCGCGCAGCAGTTCCCCGAGGATCTTCTCGGCCGGACCGGGCTGCTCCGCCCCGCCGGGCCCCGCCCGGGGCGGCCCGAACAGTCCGCCGACCCGCCGCCCCACGATGTTCTCCCCGGACCAGCCGAGCACGTCCTCGGCGAGGGGGCTCCACAGCAGGACGCGGCCGCTGGTGTCCAGCATGACGACGGCGACCCGGAGCGAGTCCAGCAGGGTGCCGCCGCGCGGGTCCCCCACCCGCCACTCCCGCTCGGCGTCGCCGCCCATCCGTCCACCCCCGCACCGGGTCCGGTCCGGGCCGTACCCGGCTCCACAAGAGGTTTCATCCCGTCCTACCCGATATTGCCCCGATCCGTACGCATCCAGCGACCGGGCGGCGGCCGTCGGCGGGGAGGGCGCGGCGGGGGCGCGGGGCGCGGAAACTCACCCGGGCGGGTGGTCCGTCCGGGTGGTGGCGGCGGTTGGGGCGATGGCGGGGGAAGCGCGGGCCGGAGGGATCAGGGCCCGTCTCAGAGGCGGCGGGCGGCCCAGTCGACGGCGGGGCGGTCGGGGTCGAGCCAGTCGAGCGCGGCGGCCTCGGGCGCGCTCACCCAGCGCAGCACGTCATGGTCCTGGAGGGCCCGCGGCTCGCCCTCCAGCAGGGCGGCCGTCCAGACCTGGAGGACGTATCCGGAGTGCAGCTCCCACTCCCCCGGCACCCGCTCCAGCGGCAGCACCGTCACCCCCAGCTCCTCGCGCAGCTCGCGCACCAGCGCCTGCGGCGGGGACTCGCCGTCCTCCACCTTGCCGCCGGGCAGTTCCCAGCGGCCGGCCAGTTCGGCCGGCGCGGTGCGCCGCGCCGCGAGCAGCCGCCCCCGGCGCAGCAGCGCCCCGCCGACGACGACACGTCCGCTCACGCCGGCGCCGCCCGGGGCGCGGGCACCCGTTCGATCACATAGGAGACGCGCTCGCGCCCGCTGACCAGCGCGTCGGCGACCCGCTCGGCCTCGGCGCGGGTCGCGTAGCGCCCCACCCGGTACCGGTTGGCGCCGCCGTCCTGCCGTATGAGGACCCACATCAGTTCGGCCATCACGAGGAAACCCCCTCCAGCGCGCTCACGTGCGCCACGTTCTGCCGGTCCTCCGGCTCCCGGCTCGGCGAAGCCGCGAACCACGCGTCGAGGATCTCCCCGAGCACCGGTCCGGACAGCGTACGCAGGCTCAGCGCCAGCGCGTTGGCGTCATTCCAGACGCGCGCCCCGCGCGCGGTGTACGCGTCGGCGCACAGCGCCGCCCGTACGCCCGGGACCTTGTTGGCGGCGATGGAGGCGCCCGTCCCGGTCCAGCAGCAGACCACCGCCTGGTCGGCCGCACCCTCGGTCACCGCCCGCGCGGCGGCCTCCGCGCTCCACGCCCAGTCCTTGCGGTCACCGGGGCGCAGCGCCCCGTAAGCCAGCACGGTGTGGCCGCGACGTCTCAATTCGTCGACGGCGTGACGGGCCACGGGTTCATCCATGTCCGATGAAACGGCGATGCGCATATGCCCGACCCTACGCCCGAGGTTCACAGCGCGGGTACGGAATAACACGAAGAGGCACTGATCCGGCCAGCCGTTCGACCAAAAGTTGACGCAGCGTCAATTCAACCTGGGAGCAAGGGTGTTACCGCTGCCACGCGTCACGGGCCGTCGTACGCGCCGCGGCGCGTACGACCGCGCGCACTACGGCGCGCGCTCACCGCACCGGGAGGTGGTAGACCGCGCGGTAGCGCTCCGCCGGGATCACCACGTCCGCGGTCTCCACCGGGCGGCCGGACGCGAAGTAGGTGCGCCGGATCTCGATCACGATGTGCCCCGGCACCCCGCCGAGCGCCGCCGTCTCCTCGGCGAGCCCCGGGCGCGCGGCCACCTCTTCGGCCATGTGGTCCACGAGGACGTCGATCGCGGCCATCCGGGGCACCACGCCCTGTCCGCCGACCGGCCCCTCCTCCGGCAGCAGCACGGGGGTGCGGGCGGTCAGCGCCATCGGCTCCCAGGAGGTGGAGATCATGGCCGGCTCGCCCTCGGCGCGCAGCAGATACTGCGTGCGCATCACCCGGTCGCCCGGCTCGATGCCGAGCCGCTCGGCGACCTCCACCGACGCGGCGTCCTGCACGGTGCGGGACTCCCAGGTCCCCTCACTGGCCTCGTCGGCCTGCTCCTGCCGGTAGACACTCGGGGCGCCGGAGGGGCGGAAGCCGCTGCGGACGATCCGGCGCGGCCGGGGTCGCTCACGCACGTACGTCCCCGAGCCGGAGCGGCCCTCCACGAAGCCCTCGGCCATCAGCACCTTGCGGGCTTCCAGGGCCACGGTGTCCGATACGCCGTATTCGGTACGGATGCGGGCCTGTGACGGCAGCCGGGCGTGCGGCGGCAGCGTTCCGTCGAGGATCTTCCGCCGCAGATCCCCCGCCACGCGAAGGTAGGCGGGCTGCTCACCGAAGGCCACGTGCCACTCCCAGGGGTTGACTGTGTGCGACAGCTTGGCAACGGTCGGTACTCGACCGCAAGCCTTCCCCTGAGCATTACCCTCCGCAGTGCGAGCCGCCCCGCCGCCGGATCAGACCCCGAAGCCGGACCCGCTGCCGGCGTCCGCCACCGAACCGGTGACCTTGCCCGACGGGCTGCCGAAGAAGCAGGTCACATCGCGGTCGCCGCGGTCCCAGCTCACCTCCGCGGGCGTGAAGGAGTAGATGTCCATGCTGTCCGACAGCGCGTTGCCGGCGAGATAGTCGTCCGCGGAGTCGGCGCACTGGGCACCGGCCGCCTCCGCGGCTTCGTGCTGTCCCGGATAGCCGCCGTCGAGGCCGGCGTTCAGCGGGAAGACCCGGAACGTCTCGGCGTCGTGCCGGTCCGAGCAGGGCACCACGTCCACGGTCGCCGCCCGCAGACCCACCCCTCCGTCGGCGGGCAGCGAGCCGTGCACCGTGTTGAAGCAGTCGCCGGCCACCAGGTCCGTCACCCGCGTATTGCCCTCGTCCAGCGCGCCGGTCACCGCCAGGGCGATGAGCAGCGCCGCCAGCACCGTCATCACGGCGGAGACGACGACGCCGGCTATCGCCAGGCCCTTGCCGCGCTCGCCGCGGCGCCTGATCTGCACCAGCGCGACGATGCCGAGGATCAGACCGACGGGGTACGCACAGCACAGGGAGGTCACCAGCGAGGCGACGGCCAGCCCGTTCATCGGCCGCTGGACGTACCAGCCCTGCTGCTGCGGGTAGGGCATCGGATAAGGGGCGGGGTAGGGGGCCGGATACTGGCCCGGATAGCCGTACGGGCCGGGAGCGCCGTAGGGCCCGCCCGGGTAAGGCGGCGGCGTCCCCGGGCCCGGGGCGGCGTGGACCGGCTGCCCGCCGTAGGGGCCTTGCGGATACGTGGGCAGGGCGCCGTGCGGCGAAGCCGGGGAAACCGGCGCACTCGGCGCGTCCGGCGCACCCGGCGCGCTCGGCGATGGAGACGGCGGGGGCGGCGGAGGCGGCGGTCCGACCGGCCCGGCACCGGGCGGCGGGGTGTCGTCCGGGGACGGCGGCGGAGGCGGCGGAGGTATGTCCACCAGGGGAGTTTACGGTCTGTTCGAACACCCAAGTCCCCGGCCGGCGCCCAGGATCGCGGCCGGACGGCGCCCGCTCCGGTACGAATTCCCGTACGCACCCGGCGCCGGTTTCCCCGTTCCGCTTGACCGGCATTGGTCCAGACCAATACGTTGCCCGCCATGCGTCGAAGAATCCTCGGCCGTATGGCCGCGACGGCCGCCACGCTTTCGGTGGTCGCCGTCCTACCCGCCCTCACCGGCGGCAGCTCCGCGCAAGCCCACGACGGGCACGGCTCCGGCGGGCATTCCGCCCCCGCATCCGCCGACTCGGCTTACAAGAGCGTCGGTTACTTCACCCAGTGGGGCATCTATGCCCGCGATTACCAGGTGAAGAACGTCCAGACCTCCGGCACCGCCGCCAAACTCACCCATCTCAACTACGCGTTCGCCAACATCGGCGCCGACGGCAAGTGCTTCGAGGCCAATGTCGCGGGCGAGGGCGACGCCTGGGCCGACTACCAGCACCCGGTGGACGCCGCCACCTCGGTCGACGGCACCGCCGACACCGCCGAGCAGCCGCTGGCCGGCAACTTCAACCAGCTGCGGGAACTCAAGGCGAAAAACCCGAAGTTGAAGGTGCTGATCTCGATCGGCGGCTGGGGCTGGTCCACCAACTTCTCGGACGCGGCCCGGACTCCCGCCTCCCGCAAGGCACTTGTCGCCTCCTGCCTGGACATCTTCGTCAAGGGCAATCTGCCGCTGCTCGACGGCAAGGGCGGCCCGGGCTCGGCGGCCGGCCTCTTCGACGGCGTCGACATCGACTGGGAGTGGCCCGGCTCCTCCGGCGACGTGGACACCGTCTACCGCCCCGAGGACAAGCAGGACTTCACCGCGCTGGCCGCGGAGTTCCGCAAGCAGCTCGACGCGTACGGCCGTACGACGCACAAGCACTACGACCTGACCGCCTTCCTGCCCGCCGCCCCGGCCAAGATCGACGCCGGCTTCGAGGTCAGGAAGATCTTCAAGTACCTCGACTTCGGCACCGTGCAGGGCTACGACTTCCACGGCCCCTACGAGGCCACCACCAACCAGCAGTCCGCGCTGAAGGCCCCGCGCGCCACCCCGGTGCCGAACGACTTCAGCGACACCCAGGCGATCGGCGACTGGCTGCACCGCGGCGCCCCGGCCCGCCAGCTCGTCCTCGGCGTGCCGTTCTACGGCCAGGGCTGGACCGGCGTCCCGGACGGCGGCACGGCCGGCCTCTTCCAGTCCTCGACCGGCCCGGCCCCGGCCACCTGGCAGGCCGGCAACGAGGACTACCACGCGCTGAAGGCGCTGGCCCAGTCCGGTACGTACACCGTCCACCGCGACACCAAGGACGGCTTCGCCTGGCTGTACGACGGCACCAACTTCTGGACCTACGACGACCCGCAGGTCATCGCCCAGAAGACCGCGTACATCCGGCAGCAGCACCTCGGCGGCGCCATGGCGTGGTCACTGGACGGCGACACGTCCGACGGTGAGCTGATGACCGCGATCCACAGCGGCCTCAACTCGGCCCCGCCGCACCACGGGCACCACTGACGCCCGTGACCCCTGGGGCTCCGGCCTCCTGATCCGCCCGCTCGACGACCGTGCCCCGGTCTCCCCCCACCCTGCCGGGGGGAGCCCGGGGCACGGTCGTGGTGCGGGCTGTCGTGGTGCGGCTTGCCGCTACGCGTCGAACGCGGTGGCCCGGGCGCGGCTCTCCCACCGCTCGATCTGGGCCCGCGTCGCGTCGAGGTGGCCCAGCACCGCGTCCACCCCGTCGTCGCCGAGCGGCAGCCGCAAGGGCGTGTCGTCCGCCTGGAGCGCCTCGATGATCAGTGCGGCGGCCTTCGCCGGGTCGCCGGGCTGGGCGCCGTCGCCGGCCGCGACCATCTTGCGGGTGGCGCCGACCGTGGGCTCGTAGTCGGGCAGTTCGGCGCTGACGCTGCCGTTGCCCATCAGCGAGGTGCGGAAGGCACCGGGCTCCACGATCAGCGCCTTGATGCCCAGCGGCCCGACCTCGTCGATCAGCGCCTCCGTCATCCCCTCCAGCGCGAACTTCGTACCGCTGTAGGCGGAGAAGCCGGCGAAGGACATCTGTCCACCCATACTGCTGAGCTGCACGATCGCCCCCGAGCGGCGGGCCCGCATCCCCGGCAGCACCGCCCGGACCAGCGCCGCGGGGCCGAAGACATGGACGTCGAAGAGGCTGCGCAGCTCCGCGTCCGTGGTCTCCTCGAACGCCCCGACATGGGTGCGCCCGGCGCTGTTGACCAGCACGTCGATCCGGCCGTGCCGCCCGCTCACATCGGCCACCGCCGCGTCCACCGCGGCCAGGTCCGTGACGTCCAGCCGCAGCGGCTCCACCTGGTCGGGGTGCTCGGCCACCAGATCCGCCAGCGCCTCCACCCGGCGGGCCGCGGCCACCACGACGTCCCCCGCGGCCACGGCGGCCTCGGTGATCGCCCGGCCGAAACCGCTGTTCGCACCTGTGACCAGCCAGACCTTGCTCATCGCTGTCTCCCCTTGTTCGGCTCGCGTCTTCGACCCGAGTGTTCGGCCCGCGTGTCCGGTCCGCGCTCTCGCGTCCCGTGTTCCCGCGTCGTCCGCAACCCTGCCGGGAGGCGCCCTTGCCGGTCCAAGACCTCCCGTGATAACCGATGGTTATGGATGTTCACGGGCGGGACCTGCGCTACTTCGTCACGGTCGCCGAGGAACTGCACTTCACCCGCGCCGCCGAGCTGCTCTACGTCTCCCAGCCCGCGCTGAGCAAGCAGGTGCGGGCACTGGAGCGGCAGTTGGGCGCGACCTTGTTCGTACGGGACCGGCAGGGCGTCGCCCTCACCCCGGCCGGCCAGGCCCTGCTGCCGTACGCCCGGCAGCTGCTGGAGACCTGGGACGAGGCCTGGACGGTCGTGGAGGGGGCGAAGGCGGCCCAAGTCAGCACCCTGGTGGTGGGGATGAGCACCAGCCCCGGCCGCGGCGGCCTGCTCCCGGCGATACGCTCCCGCTTCACCGCGGCCTGCCCCACCGCTACCCTGCGGCTGCGCCAGGTCGGCTGGGACGATCCCACCGCCGGGCTCGCCGACGGCGACTGCGATCTCGCCTTCGTCTGGCTGCCGCTGCCGGACCAGGGGCGCTACGACCATCTGCTGGTCGCCGAGGAGCCCCGGCTGGTGGCCCTGCCGGACACCCACCCGCTGGCCGCCCGGGACAGCGTGGACTTCACCGATCTGCTGGACGAGCCCTTCCTCGCGCTGCCCGCCTCCGCCGGTCCGCTGCGCGACCACTGGCTCGCCGTCGACGCGCGCGGCGGCCGCCCGCCGGTGGTCGGCGCCGAGGTGGCCAGCAGCGAGGAGACGTACGAAGCCCTCGTCGCCGGGCTCGGTGTGGTGCTGCTCGCGGCCGGCAACGCGCCCCTGATCAGCCTGGGCGGCGTCACCACCCGCCCGGTGCGCGGGCTGGCCCCCAGCCGTTTCGCGCTGGCCTGGCCGCGTACCGCCGCCAACCCCCTCGTCCGCGCGTATGTCACCGCCTGCCGCCAGGCGCGCGACCGGGTGCGATGAGCGGCACGCGGGTGGATTTGTCCGCATGGTGTGTCAGATGTGGAATGGGGTGATCTGCGGCATACGCTGAGTCGGCGACCTGGGCAGATCGCATGAGACGCGCCAGAGGATGCCACAGCTGCCGGTGCCGAGCCCGTGTCCGGGAGGTGCGTCTTCCCCGCTCACGACCTCGGAGGCGACCATCCAACCCAGTTCCTCGACGCCTCCCCACCCCAGGGGAGTCCCGCTGGTGGGCAACTACCCCGCCGCAGTGGCTCTGGTGCTGCTGGCGCTGAGCCCCTTCCTGGTGCTCACCACCGCCGTCTCACTGTTCCAGCCGACGCTCATGAAAGACCTGCACGCCACCCGGTTCGAGCTGCAACTGGCCGGCGGCATGTCCAACGCCGGCTACGCGTTCGGTGCGGTCGCCGCGGCGGACCTCACCCAGCGCCTGGCCCGCCGCCATGTCTACATCTTCTGCGAGGGCGGCTTCGTGGTCGCCTCCGTGGTGGCCCTGACCGCCACGGGCATCGGCCAGTTCGCGACCGGTGTGGTGCTCCAGGGCCTGTTCACCGGCATGCTGCTGGTGGCCGCGCTGCCGCCGCTGATCACGACCCACGGCGCCGACAAGGTGCCGAACACCGCCGCGGTCATCAGCCTCGGCCTGTTCGGCATGGTGACCGCCGGGCCGGTGGTCGGCGGTCTGGTCGGCAGCGAGGGCGGCTGGCGGCTGCTCTACACCTCCGTCACCGTCCTGGCCGCGATCGGTCTCACCATCGGCGCCATGACCTTCGAGGGCAACGACCCGCCGGCCCGCCGGGCCCGCTTCGACTGGCTGGCCATCCCGCTCGCCGCCGGGACCACCGCGCTGCCGTTCTTCGGTGTCTCCTGGCTGTCGCGCGGCGACTTCAGCGACACCGAGTTCATCGCGCCGGTGGTGGTCGGCCTGGTCATCGGCATCATCCTGGTGGCGGGGCAGTACCAGAAGGCCGTCCCGCTGATGCCGATGCGGCCGATCAGCAACACCCTGCCGGTCACCGGCGTCGCCGCCGCGATGGTCGTCGGCGCCACCTTCACCACCCTGCTGGAACTGTCCGAGGTCTATCTGGTCCAGGTGTCGCACCTGTCCCCGGTCCGGACCGGCCTGCTGCTGGCGCCCCAGCTCCTCGGCGTGGCCATCTCCGCCGCCGTCTTCCACCGGCTGGTGCTGACCCGGTACACGCCCTATCTGGCGCTGTCCGGCCTGATCAGCGTGGCGGTCGCGGCCGGGATCCTGCTCGGCATCACCCCGTCGAACTCCTCCCCCATCGTCGCGGTGGCCGCGTTCTTCCTCGGCTACGGCGCCGGCGCGGGTGTGACCCCGGGCCTGTTCCTCGCCGGTTTCTCCGTATCGGCGGCGCAGCTGGGCCCCACCTTCGCCCTGGTCGAGCTGCTGCGGTCCGAGGCGGCGTTCCTGCTGGGCCCGATCCTGCTGCGCCTGGCGGAGACCCAGACCTCGTTCCACAAGGGGTTCCACCTGTCGGTGCTGGTGATGCTGATCTTCACCGCGGTCTCCGGGGTCCTCCTGGTCGGCCTCTTCTGGGCCGGCGGACGAGCCCCCAGGGCGCCCGACATCGACTCCTGGATGGCCGCGACCGGTCCCGGCTACCACTCCCCGCCGCTGAACGCGCGGTTCCTGAAGAACACGGGATGACCTGGTCCGGCCCGCTCGATCACGAGCGGGCCGGACGCCGTTGGACCAGAGAGGGGTCCGGTCAGAAGACGTGGACCGGGATCTCGGCGGGCGCGGCCAGCAGGTCGGAGATCTCGTCGTCCAGCCGGAGCAGGGTGATCGAGGCGCCGGCCATATCGAGCGAGGTGCAGTACTCCCCCACGTAACTGCGGCGGATGTCGATCCCGCGCTCCACCAGCTGCTTGTGGGCCAGCCCGTACACCAGGTAGAGCTCGCCGAGCGGGGTGCCGCCGAGGCCGTTGACCATCAGCGCGACGCCGTCGCCCGAGGTGTAGGGCAGGTCGTCCACGACCGCGGTGAGCAGTTCCCGTACCAGCGCGTCGGCGGGCTGCAGCTTCTCGCGCTTCCGGCCCGGCTCGCCGTGGATGCCCACACCCATCTCGACCTCGTCGGCGGGCAGGTCGAACAGCGGGGACCCCTTGGCGGGCGGGGTGCACGCGGTCAGCGCCATGCCCATGGTGCGGGCCACCGAGTTGACCTTCTCACCGATGCGGTACAGCTCGTCGAGGTCGACGCCGCGCTCGGCCGCCGCGCCGACCGCCTTCATCACGAAGAAGTTGCCCGCCACACCGCGCCGGCCGACCGTATAGGTCGAGTCCTCCACGGACACGTCGTCGTCGATGAACAGCGTACGGACCTCGATGCCCTCGGCCTGCGACAGCTCCTCGGCCATCTCGAAGGCCATCCGGTCGCCGGTGTAGTTGTTGACCAGCAGCAGGACGCCCTTGGGGGACGCCACCAGCTTCACCGTCTCGTACACGAAGTCGGCCGGCGGGGCGGAGAAGACATCACCGGGGCAGGCCGCGTCGAGCATGCCCTTGCCGACGGTCATCACATGCGCCGGCTCATGGCCGGACCCCGAGCCCTGGACGATAGAGACCTTGTTCTCCTGCGGGGCGTCGGCACGCATGATCAGGTTGTACTCGGGGACGTAGCGAAGGGTCTCGGGGTTGGCCAGGGCCAGCCCCTGGAGCATCTCCGCGACGTAGTTCTTGGGGTCGTTGACGAACTTCTTCATGCGTCGCTCCAGGGTCTCGTCGTCGAGTTCGGCGGTCTCGCTTCCGGGGAGGTCTCCGGTGGGAGAGGGTCGGGGATCGGATTTTCCGGGGGTCGGGTGCGGCTCAGCGGTGGTCGGGCCATCCGGCGGCGACCCGTTCGGCGATCACCGCGACGGCCACCGCGCCCGGGTCCGGTGAGCCGATGCTGCGCTCACCGGTGTAGCTCTGGCGCCCGCGCATGGCCCGCATCGGGGTGGTCGCGTCCGCCGCCGTACGGGCCGTCGAGGCGGCCACCGCGGCGAGTTCGGCCGGCGCGCCCGGGTCGCCCGTCCCCAGGTGCTGTTCCAGCGCCTCGGTCATCGGGATCAGCGCGTCCAGCATGGTCTTGTCGCCGAGATCGGACTTCCCCCGTACCTTGATGCCCTCGGCTGCCGCGCGCAGCATCGCGACCGCGTCCGAACCGTCCAGCTCAGCCCGGTCCTTGACCGCGCCGGACGCCCGGAGGAAGGCGGTGCCCCACAGCGGGCCCGAGGTCCCGCCGACCCGCTTGGAGATCACCAGGGCGACCTTCTTCAGGAACTCCGCGGGCGAACTGCGGTCGAGCGTGTCCCAGTCGGCGAGCACGATCTCGAAGCCCCGGGCGAGCGAGTAGCCGAAGTCGCCGTCGCCCGCGACGGCGTCGAGTTCACCGAACTCGCGTTCGTTGTCCACGGCGGTCTGGGCGATCGTCCTGACGACGAACTCGAGATCACCGGCTGTTGTCGAAGGCGAAGACATGTTCTCTCCTGACTGCCGTGACACCGGTTCGGCGGGGGTCGGGGGGATGGACGGGTTCACCGGGACGGGCGGGGCCCGGTGGCCGGGTCGGTCCCGGTGGCGAGCAGGAAGGCCAGGTCGGCGAGCCGTACCAGCGAGCGGGGCTCCGAGCCGAGCGGATCGCTCAGCACCCGGGTGACCGTCTGCTCCGGCGGCGGGTCGCCGAGTGACGTCACGACCAGCGACGCCCCGGTGAAATCCTCTTCCCCGGTGTAAGCGCTGGTGGTGACGGTGCAGACCAGGCCGGCGCCCAGCGCCGACAGCATGCCGTTGCGGCTGTCCTCGACCACCAGGACGCCGGAGGGTTCCAGTCCGAGCCGGTCCACGGCGAATTCGTAGATGTCCGGGGCGGGCTTCTTGCAGGGCACGATGTCGCCGGCGAACACACTGAAGTGCGGGCTGAGTTCGGGCCCGGCGGCCACTTCGAGCACACTGCGCACGGACGGCTCGGCCGAGGTGGAGGCGACCGCCAGCGCCCAGCCGGCGTCGTGCGCCTCGGTGGCGAGGCGCCGTACGCCGGGCCGCGCCGGGATCGCTCCGCTGCGGATGATCTCGGTGTAGATCTCGGTCTTGCGCCGGTGCCAGCGGGCGACCTCGTCGTTCAGCGCCTCGGGATCACCGGGCAGCCCCGCCTCGGCGACGAACTCCGGCGTGAGCAGCGTCTTCATCCGCTCCTTCCCGCCGCCGACCTTCACCTTCTCGGCGTACTCGCTGTCGCTCCACCGCACCGGCAGGCCGAACTCGTCGAAGGTCTGGTTGAACGCGGGCAGATGCCCGTAGCGCTCGGTGTCGGCGAGGACACCGTCGCAGTCGAAGACCAGAGCGGGCATGGCGGCTCACCTCGCCCGGCCGGCGCTGCCGAAGAGGGTCATGAGCGACCCGGTCATCCCGATCACGTCCTCGCGGACCGAGCGGAAGAGGGACGGCGGGTCCCATTTCTGCTTCTCGGCCGCCGATTCGAGAAACTCCAGGCTCGACTTCATGAACTTCTCTTTGAGCGCCGTAGAGATATTGACTTTCGCGCATCCCCGCGAGATCAAATCACGGAACTGCTCGTCCGAAAGCCCGCTGCCGCCGTGCAGCGCGATCGGCATCGGGTAGGCCTCCACAATGTCCGAAACCCGCTGGAAGTCGAGTTCCGGCGCCTGCTTGTACGACCCGTGGGCGTTCCCGATCGCCGGCGCGAAGACATCGACCCCGGTGGTCCTGAGGAATTCCAACGTGACATCGAGGGCCTGCTGCTCGGCCGCCCGATCGGACCCGACGCCGTCCTCCACCCCGGTGATCGACTCGATCTCGCCCTCGACCTGCGCCCCGTATCCGCGCGCTTCGGCGACCACCTCGACGGTCTGCCGCATGTTCTCCGCCACCGGCAGCTTGGAGGCGTCGAACAGCACGGAATTCCAGCCCTGCCGCAGACACTCGGTGATCACCGCGCGCTCCGGGCAGTGGTCGAGATGCAGCGTGACCGGCACTTCGATTCCGGCCGTCATCGACGTCCACATCGTATAGAGCACATCGCTGCCGATCGATTTCACCGTCTTGACGGACGTCTGCACGATCAACGGCGACGACTTCTCCACGGCGGCGGCCAGCACGGCCTCCAGCGTCAGATCGTTGAACACATTGATCGCGGGCACGCCGTAACGCTCTTTGAACGCGTCCGACAGGATTTCGTTCAGGGGTACGACAGACAAGATGCCCTCCAGAGCTCGTTCTCGCCCATCCCATTCCACGCCCCCTGAGCACCCCCCGCCACTCGGGCGGTCCACCCCACGGTGAGCAGGTCGCCGCCGTCGTTTCGACGACGTCCTGCGCAAGTACCAGGAATGGGAAGAGCGGGAGATCAACCGGATCATCGATGAGCGGATGGCGAACCCCTCGGCCGGCACCGCGATCGAGGACGTCATGAGGGAGACGCTGGCGCGCGGTGAGTGACTACCGGACCGTTTTCCACCCCGAGGCCCAGGCCGAGCTGCGAAAGATCCCACGGGCCATGGCCCTCCGCATCCTGGCCAAACTGACCGAACTGGAAGGCGACCCTTTCGGCTTCAACACCACCGCCCTCGTCTCCCACCCGGAACGCCGCCGCCTACGGGTCGGCGACTACCGGATCAGCTACACCCTCGACCACGGCGAACTCGTCGTGTGGGCTGTCCATGTCGCCCACCGTTCCACGGTCCACGACGCCTGAAATTCCGTCGTCCACAGGTCCTACGCCACCGGCTACGGAGGCGGACGCCCTGGTGCTCAGTGCCTCGGCATGGGTGGCGTTGTACTGCGCACGGGCCGCTTTACCCTCCGCCTCCAGCTTCGCGTAGAAATCGTCCCCCGATCCGTCCTCACGCCTACCTGCCGCCACCAACCACTGCAGATCCGCGTCTATCCAGACAGCTCCACGCCGGCGCTGCACCTTGACCTTGAACAAGACGTGGTCGTCGATGGCAGGAATACGCTCGTGTTTGGCCTCGATATCGGCGAACTGTTCCGCCACCTTGGCGATGATCGGATGATCGGTCTCGTCCAGTGGCGCAGTGACCGGCGGGAGCGGAAGCCCCAAGTCCTCCCGCGGACAGCGCAGGGTAGGACGTGCTGAGCGCATGAGGTTCTCGGTCCGTTACTCGTCGATCCCGCCGCCGACAAGCGTTTACGACTGTCCTGCGGACTGTTTGCGGACCGATTGGCCAGGCCGTTTCGTTCGGCTCATCACGTGGACCTGATGAGCCGTTGCTATGAGCACGCTTGCGGATTCGATACCGACCTCTGGTCTCGCCCTGACCGCTCCGCCGGGGTCAGGCGGGCTCAACTCGGGTCCGGCAGTCTCGTCGGCAGGTGATCCCGTACGCCGACATGAGGCATACCGTAGTATGGTTGATGTATGGCTACCAAGAAGGTGACTATCACTCTCGACGAATCTCTGGTCGAAGCCCTGGCCGGAGCCGCCGAGGAAGAAGGCATTCCGCTCTCCCGCCTCGTTGCCGGAGCAGCCGAACGCGAGCTGCGGCTGCGGGCCGGGCGGGCGGTCATCCAGGAGTGGCAGGCAGAACACGGCTCGTTCACCCCGGAAGAGCTCGCCGCCGCCCGCGCGGACTTGGCCGGCGCCGACGCCGAGTACCTCAGCAGCCCGGGAGCCTCCGCCGCGTGAACATCCCTTACCTGTACGACGCGGGCGTACTGATCGCAATCGACAACGACGACCGGCGCATGTGGGCACGCCACAGCCTGGCACTGGACGACGGCCGGGACATCCACGTCCCGGCCGTCGTCGTCAGCCAGGCATGGCGGGACTCCCGCCGCCAGGTGCGGCTCGGCAGGTTCCTCGCCGGGTGCCACGTGGTGCCCGTAGGCCTCGAAACCGCCAAAACCGCAGGCATTCTCTGCGGCAAGGCCGGCACCTCCGACATCGTCGACGCCACCGTCGTGACCATGGCAGCCAGCCTCGGCGCCATTATCTGGACGTCGGACCCCAACGACATCCGCACCCTCATCGACGCCCAGGACGTCAAACCTGCCCCCGTCATCCGCACTGTCTGACCATCGATGGCACGCTGCGTGTGCAGGTCGGGCAGCGCGACGGGAAGGTCCCGCAGCACGTCGCGTGAGATCGTCTTCATCGCCAGGCTCCCCCGTCGAACGGGCTTCCAGCCGTGCGCGTGCGCCAGGAGTGCACAGGTAGGTGGCGAAGTAGTCGGCGTCCAGTTCGGCGGGTGGACGAAGCACGAAGCACCCCGTGCCGCAGATCCGGCCTGCCTGCTCGGCTCGGACCACCGCGCAGCGACCCAGCTCGCCCCGCCGGGCGAGTACGACATCGCCGGGCTGAAGGTGGAAGCGGGCCAACCGCTCGCCGCCGTCGACAAGGCGTACGCGGACCGCCCCGACGAGGGCGACGCGACGGCGGACAAGGCCGCGTAACTACTCCCCCGCACTGACCGCACGTCAGCGCGCTTGCGGACTGGGTGCGGACCGCCGAGCCGCCCAACCCGCTCCGCCGCAGGTCAGACGGCCTTCCGCCCGGTCAACTAGACGTTGAAGCGGAACTCCACCACGTCCCCGTCCTGCATGACGTAGTCCTTGCCCTCCATGCGCGCCTTGCCCTTGGCGCGGGCTTCGGGGACGGAGCCGGTGGTGAGGAGGTCGGTGTAGGAGATGACCTCGGCCTTGATGAAGCCTTTTTGGAAGTCGGTGTGGATGACGCCGGCGGCTTCGGGGGCGGTGGCGCCGCGCTTGATGGTCCAGGCGCGGGTTTCCTTGGGGCCGGCGGTGAGGTAGGTCTGGAGGCCGAGGGTTTCGAAGCCGACGCGGGCGAGGGTGGCCAGGCCCGGTTCGGGCTGGCCGACGGACTGGAGGAGTTCGAGGGCCTCGGCGTCGTCGAGTTCGGCCAGTTCGGATTCGAGCTTGGCGTCGAGGAAGATCGCCTCGGCGGGGGCGACCAGGGCGCGCTGATCGTTCTTGAAGTCCTCGTCGGCGAGTTCGTCCTCGTCCACGTTGAAGACGTAGAGGAACGGCTTGACCGTGAGCAGGTGCAGCTCGCGCAGCAGCGTGCCCTGTTCGGTCTCCTTGGTGATGCCGTGGGAGAAGAGCGTGTCGCCGGCCGCCAGGATGGTGTGGGCGGCCTCGGTGGCGGCGAGGACGGCGGCCTTCTCCTTCTGGAGGCGGGCCTCCTTGGTCAGCCGCGGGATCGCCTTCTCGACGGACTGGAGGTCGGCCAGGATCAGCTCGGTGTTGATCGTCTCGATGTCGTCCTTGGGCGAGACCTTGCCGTCGACATGGACCACATTGTCGTCCTTGAAGGCCCGGATGACCTGGCAGATCGCGTCGGACTCCCGGATGTTCGCCAGGAACTTGTTGCCGAGGCCCTCGCCCTCCGAGGCGCCGCGGACGATGCCGGCGATGTCCACGAAGTCCACGGTGGCGGGCAGTACCCGCGCCGAGCCGAAGATCTCGGCCAGCTTGGCCAGCCGGGGGTCGGGGACGCCGACCACGCCGACGTTGGGTTCGATGGTGGCGAACGGGTAGTTGGCCGCCAGGACGTCGTTCTTGGTCAGGGCGTTGAAGAGGGTCGACTTGCCGACGTTCGGCAGGCCGACGATTCCGATGCTGAGCGACACGTGGCGGACTTTCCGTAGCGGCCGAAGGTGACAGACGTGCCCAGTTTACGGGCCGTCGCCCGGCCCTCCGTCTCCCGTCCGGCGGGCACCGAGCGGTGGGCGGGAGCGGTGGACGGACCGGCCGACGCGAGACAGCGGGACGACAGCGCCACGACGGCGGGAAGACGGCGCCAAGACGGCGGAAATCACCCGTACGGCCGTACGGCCGGCCGGAGCCCAGCCGGGCGAAAGAGCGTGTTTCGCCATGCGGTCACCCATCCGCCGCACCTACTGTGAGTATGTGGATCAACACACTGCGCGTACGCCGCCCACCCCCGGGCCGAAGGGCGGTGACACCGCCGCCGGGGTCTTCCGGCCGCCGCCGCCCCCGGCGCACCCGGTGGCCGTGCTGGTGCGCCGGCTGCGTGCCGTCCACCGCCGCCGCCCCCGGCTGACCGGCCTGGGGACCGGACTGCTCACCACCGGGGTCACCGTGCTGGGCGGGGCCGTCGACTCGCTGCTCTTCGGCGGCCCCGGCGTGCTGTTCGGGCTGGTCTTCGTGACGGTCAGCGTGGCCGGCGCGGTGTACGTACGTCCATACGACCTGGTGGCCGCACCGGTCGCCGCGCCGATCGCGTTCGCCACCGGGATCGCGCTGACCTCGGACGGCGGCAGCGGGCTGGTCGGGCACCTGCTCGGCGTCTTCACCGGGCTGGCGCTGCTGACCGGCTGGCTCTACACCGGCACCCTGCTGGCCGCGCTGATCGTCGGGGTCAGAGCTTTGCGGCGGCCATCGCGGCGCCGACGATCCCGGCGTTGTTCAACAGCTCCGCGGGGACGATCTCCGCGCTGATTCCCTCGATCAGCGGTACGAACTTCTCGGCTTTGCGGCTGATCCCACCGCCGAGCACGAACAGGTCGGGCGAGAAGAGCATCTCCACATGGGCGAGGTACTTCTTCAGCCGGTGCGCCCAGTGCTCCCAGCTCAGGTCCTCGTCCTCGCGGGCCTTGACCGAGGCCTTCTTCTCGGCGTCGTGCCCGTGCAGCTCCAGGTGGCCCAGCTCGGTGTTGGGTACGAGGCGGCCGTCGATGAACAGCGCGCTGCCGATGCCGGTGCCCAGGGTGAGCAGGATGATCGTGCCGCCCCGGCCGCGCCCGGCGCCGAAGGTCATCTCGGCGACCCCGGCGGCGTCCGCGTCGTTGAGCACCACCACCGGCACGCCGAGACGGTCGCTGATCTGCTGGCGGGCGTCCAGCCCGACCCAGCCGGGATCGACGTTCGCCGCGCTGCGGGTCACGCCGTCCACCACCACGCCGGGGAAGGTCACACCGAGCGGGCCGGAGTAGCCGAAGTGCGAGACCACTTCGTGCACACCGTCGATCACCGCTTCCGGGGTGGCCGGATGCGGCGTCAAGACCTTGTGGCGCTCCTGCGACAAGGTGCCCGAGTCCAGATCGACCGGAGCGCCCTTGATGCCCGTACCGCCGATGTCCACACCGAACACGTTCATGGCCTCCACGTTAAAGGGCGGCGAAATCGCTCACCTCTTGCCAGATGCCCGGTCGGCGAGCTCGGCACGCAGGTCGCGGCGCAATTCCTTGGGCAGCGAGAACTGAATGGACTCCTCCGCGGACCGCAGCACTTCCACATCGCCGAAGCCGCGCGCCGCCAGCCACTCCAGCACACCCTCGACCAGGATCTCGGGTACGGACGCGCCGGAGGTGACGCCGACGGTACGCACGCCTTCCAGCCAGGCATCCTCGCACTCCTCGGCGAAGTCCACCAGGTAGGAGGCGCCGGCGCCGGCCTGCAGGGCGACCTCGACCAGCCGGATGGAGTTGGAGGAGTTGCGGGAGCCGACCACGATGACCAGATCGGCGTCGGCCGCGATCTCCTTGACCGCGACCTGACGGTTCTGCGTGGCGTAGCAGATGTCGTCGCTGGGCGGGGAGAGCAGATTCGGGAAGCGGTTCTTGAGCGCCTCGACCGTTTCCATGGTCTCGTCCACCGACAGCGTGGTCTGGGACAGCCAGACGACCTTGGACTCGTCGCGGACCTTCACCTTGGCGGCGTCCTCCGGACCGTCCACCAGGTGCATCCGCTCGGGGGCCTCGCCCATGGTGCCGACGACTTCCTCGTGGCCCTCGTGGCCGATGAGCAGGATGTCGTAGTCGGAGTCGGCGAACCGGACGGCTTCCTTGTGGACCTTGGTGACCAGCGGGCAGGTCGCGTCGATGGAGGCGAGGCTGCGCTGGGCGGCCTCGTCGTGGACGGCGGGGGCGACGCCGTGCGCGGAGAAGATCACGATGGCGTTCTCCGGCACCTCCTCCGTCTCGTCGACGAAGACGGCGCCCTTCTTCTCCAGCGTCTGCACGACGTATTTGTTGTGCACGATCTGCTTGCGCACATAGACCGGGGCGCCGTACTGCTCCAGGGCCTTCTCGACGGTGATGACGGCACGGTCGACGCCCGCGCAGTACCCGCGGGGGGCGGCGAGGAGGACGCGACGGCTGGCTTCGGTGGTCATGCGGTCCATCGTACGGGGCGGGGCCGACATGTCGGTGGGGCGCACTAGGGTGCGGGTATGGCTCTGAACACCTCGGCCGAAGCGCCGATTCCGGTCGGTGAGGTGTCGCGGCTCATCGGGGGGTGGATCGACCGGCTGGGCGCGGTGTGGGTGGAGGGGCAGATCACCGAGCTGTCGCGGCGGCCGGGCGCCGGGGTGGTGTTCCTGACGCTGCGCGACCCCTCGCAGAACGTCTCGATCGGCGTCACCTGCTTCCGGGCGGTCTTCGAGCAGGTCGCCGATGTCGTCGGGGAGGGCGCGCGGGTCGTCGTGCACGCCAAGCCCGAGTGGTACGGACCGCGCGGGCAGTTGTCGCTGCGGGCGGTGGAGATCCGCCCGGTGGGCATGGGCGAACTGCTGGCCCGGCTGGAGCAGTTGAAGAAGACCCTGGCGGCCGAGGGGCTGTTCGCGCTGGACCGCAAGCGTCCGCTGCCGTTCCTGCCGCAGCTGATCGGGCTGGTCACCGGCCGCGCGTCGGCCGCCGAGCGGGACGTACGGGAGAACGCCCGGCTGCGCTGGCCGGCCGTCCGCTTCGAGGTGCGCAATGTGCCGGTGCAGGGCGCGACCGCGGTGCCGAAGGTGATCGAGGCGGTGCGCGAGCTGGACGCGCACCCCGGTGTCGATGTGATCATCGTGGCGCGCGGCGGCGGCAGCGTGGAGGATCTGCTGCCGTTCTCCGACGAGCGGCTGGTGCGTACGGTCGCCGAGTGCCGTACGCCGGTGGTCTCGGCGATCGGCCACGAGCCCGACACCCCGCTGCTGGACCTGGTCGCCGACCTGCGCGCGTCCACCCCCACGGACGCGGCGAAGCGGGTGGTGCCGGACGTCCGCGAGGAGCTGGCCCGGGTGCAGTTGGTACGGGACCGGGCGCTGCGGGTGGTCCGCGGGCTGCTGGACCGCGAGGAGCGCGGCCTGACCGCCGCCCTCAGCCGTCCGTCGATGGCGGCGCCCTACCGGATGGTGGACGAGCGGGCGGCCGAGGTCGCGGACCGGGTGGACCGGGCCCGGCGCAGCCTGCGGCACGCGCTGGACCGGGCGGACGCCGACCTCTCGCACACCCTGGCCCGGGTGGTCGCCCTGTCCCCGGCGGCGACGCTGCGCCGGGGGTACGCGGTGCTGCAGCGCGCGGACGGCTCGGTGGTACGGGCGCCGGGCGAGGTGACGGCGGACGAGCGGCTGCGGGCGCGGGTCGCCGAGGGCGCCTTCGAGGTGCGGGTCACGGACTGACGGGGGACCGGGCCGGGCGGGGGCCGGGCCGGGCCGACCGGTCCCGGGCGTCCGGCGGGCGGACCGGGACCGTCGTACCCACGCCCTAGGCTGGCTCCCATGGCAGCAGACCAGAACCCACCGGCGACTCTCGGCTACGAGCAGGCCCGCGACGAGCTCATCGATGTCGTCCGCCGCCTCGAAGCGGGCGGCGCCACCCTGGAGGAGTCCCTCGCTCTCTGGGAGCGGGGCGAGGAGCTGGCGAAGCTGTGCCGTCGCTGGCTGGAGGGCGCCCGGGCCCGCCTCGACGCCGTGCTGGCGGCCGAGGAGCAGGAGGAGCTGGCGGCCGGCGAGGCCGAGCAGGCGGCGGTGGACGCCGAGGAGGAAGCGGGCCCGCGGGGCTGACCCGCCCCGGCCCGGCCAGCCTGGGCTGACCCGCCCGGCCCGACCCGCCGGCTAGGAAGCCACCGCCCGGCCGCCGGCGTCCTTCAGCGCGGCGGCCATCTGGGTGAGCTGGGCGTCCGGCGCGGTGCCCAGGACCACCGTGGTCACGCCCTGCGCCTTGTGGACCAGGGCGGTGTAGCGGCCGCCGACGTAGCGCTGCCAGCTCAGGCCGCCGGCCTGGACCGTACGGCTGCCGTCTCGGTGGGCGTCGAGGGTGACCGAGGAGATGAAGGCGTCGGCGGGGCCGTTGCTCTGCTCGACCGCCACATACTGCTGCTTCGGGTCGATGAAGCCGATGTGCCAGGTGATGGCCTTGCGGTCGGTCCCGCTGTAGGTGACGGAGGTGGACCGCCACTGCGCGCCGAGGCCCTCGGGGCCCGCCACCGGGAAGGGGGCGTCGCGCCGCGCCTGGCCCAGCTCGACGGAGAAGGGGACCACCCGCACCGGGTCCGCCTTGGAGTCGTGCGGGATGAAGAGATAGATCAGGAACACGACGATCCCGAGCACCACCATGGACAGCGCCAGGTCCACCATCGTCTTGTTGCCACGTTTGTCTGCTGCCACGGGCCTATCGTCCCCCATCGCCGTCGGCGCCCCGACCCTCGGGTCGGCCGCTCGCCGAGCGGGTTGGCGGCCAGCGCCCCTTAACCCACCGGGCTCCCGGCCAAACCCTCTGTCACCCGACTGCTCATGTGATGTGCACGCTGCTCATATTTGCGGGTAGCCGATACGATCAAAGGACCCTCATATCCGGCCGTCCTCGTACAGAAAGGTGCGCTGTGATGACCGAGCAGCAGAACTTGCCCCCGCAATTGGAAGTGAGCCCGGAGGCGCCGGACCGCAACCTCGCCCTGGAGTTGGTCCGTGTCACCGAGGCCGCGGCCATGGCCGCGGGGCGCTGGGTCGGTCGCGGCGACAAGAACGGTGCGGACGGGGCCGCGGTCAAGGCGATGCGGACCTTGGTGCACACCGTCTCGATGAACGGCATCGTGGTGATCGGCGAAGGCGAGAAGGACGAGGCGCCGATGCTCTTCAACGGGGAGCGGATCGGCGACGGCACCGGCCCCGAGTGCGATGTGGCGGTCGACCCGGTGGACGGCACCACGCTGACCGCCAAGGGCATGCCCAACGCGGTGGCCGTGCTGGCGGTGGCCGACCGCGGCACGATGTTCGACCCATCGGCCGTCTTCTACATGGACAAGCTGGTGGCGGGCCCGGAGGCGGCGGAGTTCGTGGACATCACCGCGCCCCCGTCGGTGAACGTGCGCCGGGTGGCGAAGGCCAAGGGCGGCGCGCCGGAGGACGTCACCGTCGTGGTGCTGGACCGGCCCCGGCACAACGGCATCGTCCGGGAGCTGCGCGAGACCGGCGCCCGGATCAAATTCATCCAGGACGGTGATGTGGCCGGCGCGATCATGGCGGTACGCGACGGGACCGGTGTGGATCTGCTGCTCGGCATCGGAGGGACACCCGAGGGGATCATCGCGGCCTGCGCGATCAAATGCCTGGGCGGCACCATCCAGGGGCGGCTGTGGCCCAAGGACGACGAGGAGCGGCGGCGGGCGCTGGACGCCGGGCACGACCTGGACCGGGTGATGCACACCGACGACCTGGTCGGCGGCGAGAACGTCTTCTTCGTGGCGACCGGCATCACCGACGGCGAACTGCTGCGCGGGGTGCGCTACCGCGCGGAGACCGCGACGACCTCATCGCTGGTGATGCGGTCGAAGTCCGGCACGATCCGGCAGATCGACTCGGTGCACCGGCTGTCCAAGCTGCGCGCCTACAGCGCGATCGACTTCGACCGGGCGCGCTGAAGGGGCGCGCCGGGACCCGTCGAGAGCCCGACCTGCCGCGTCGCGGACGCTGACGGCGCCATCCGCGCCACCCGCGCCATCCGCGCCGCCTGATCCACCACTCGTACCACCTGATCCGCCGCATCGCGTCCCCCGCCCCGGCCGCCGCTGTCCGGGCCCCGTAATCCCGGAGCGCGGTCGGCGGGCGGGAGATGCGATGCGGTCAGCCGGCGGCCGCGATCGAGGCGGCGGGACGCTGGAGTTCGACCTCGCGGCGGCGCCGGCGGGCCAGCACCACCCGGCGCTCGGCGGCGGTCATCCCGCCCCAGACGCCGTACGGCTCGGGCTGGAGCAGGGCGTGTTCGCGACATTCGAGCATCACCGGGCAGCGGGCACACACCCTCTTGGCGGCCTCCTCGCGCGAAAGACGCGCCGCGGTCGGCTCCTTGGACGGGGCGAAGAAGAGCCCCGCCTCGTCGCTGCGGCAGGCCGCCTCGGAGTGCCAGGGCCCTCCGGGGTCCCGCGGATGGCCTGGTGGCTGAGCGGGGTCCGTGACGGGCTCGATCGGTTGAAGCACGGGTAACTCCTGACGACGGCTCGGCGTTTGCCACGCTGGCGTCGCCGACCGGACCGCGGGCAGGGGATGCCAGAGCAGCCGGGCGACGGCGTGCTCCATCCCCTACCCGCTGTGCGCGACTTCATGCGCACCGTGTTCATCGCCGGATGATTTGCCGCACCCCCTTCGACCTGCGGATGGCGTATACGCGCCGCGTCCCTGGCGTATACACGCACCACATGCGCCCCGGGCGCCCGCTCCTGGGGCGCCGCGGGAGCGTCACGGGGCTCCACCGGAGCGCCGCCCAAGTGCCGCCGGAGTGCCGCTCAAGTGCCGCCGGGGGCGTGACCTCGGCGCCGCCCGAGAAGGGGCTCGGGGACGGCGCGGAGGCATCAACCGCCCAGCGGTCGGCCCCGGTTCAGCCTTCGAGTGTCTTCTTCGTCCAGTCCTTGACGCGCTTGCCGCGCTTGGCCTTGGCCTCCACGCCGCCCCAGAAGGCGAGCCCGTCGATCCGGACCACCGGGGCACCGGGGTCGGGCGCCTCGAACGCCTTGACGTCGGAGCCGCCCATGATGCCGACCACGCCGCCGCCGCGCAGCGTCACGTTCTCCGGCAGCCTGACGCTGACGCCGCCCATGATGGCGGTGCAGTGGATGACCAACTCCGGTGCGGTGAAGGTCGCTTCGCTGAGGTCGATCTCCACGCCGCCCAGGATGGCGACGGCGGTGATCCGGCTCCCGACGCGCCAGCGGCCCTTGCGCTCGGCGCCGCCGAGGATGCCGACCAGCTTGGGGTTCTCTCCGCCCTGGCCTTGGTCGTAGCCGCGTGCGGTGGCGGGCGCGGGCGGCGGGACGGTGGACCGGCCACCCGGCAGATCCCTTACCAGCGGCTCCAGTTGGCCGATCGTCTTGGCCGCGTAGACCTTGTCGATGCGCTCGGAGTGCTCGGCGGCGTCCAGCCGGCCCTCGGCGAGCGCGTCCCGCAGGATGTCGGCGATACGGTCACGGTCGGCGTCCGATGCGCGCAGTTCGGCGTCGGCGACCGGTTGGTCGGTGCTCGCCGGGGCAGTGTCCACCGGTGCGGCCGGCGACTGCTGCGGGCGCTTGTCGAGCTGCGATTCATCCACCCGACCACCGTACACAGACGCGATAGATCGCGACTACCCCGAAGTACGCCGGAGAACGTCCCCTAAGGGTTCCGGGCGGCGCGCGGGCGTCCGGGGCGGGCGCGGGCGGTGAGCCGGGCCGGCGGGCGGCCGGGCGCGGCTGGGCGCGGGCGGACCCGGGCGGACGCTTCCGGATTGAGCCCTACCTCACAGCGGACCGGGTCCGCCGACGTTCTACGCTGGACGCGCTTCAGCGTCGACGCAGCCGAGTAGCCGAGTGAGGATTAACCCCTGATGCCCGATTTCGCCTATACGGACCTGCTCCCCCTCGGCGAGGACCCCACCACCTACCGCCTGCTCACCTCCGAAGGCGTCAGCACCTTCGAGGCCGGCGGCCGGACCTTCCTCCAGGTCGAGCCGGAGGCGCTGCGGCTGCTGGCGGCCGAGGCGATGCACGACATCTCGCACTATCTGCGCCCCACCCACCTCGCCCAGCTGCGCCGTATCCTCGACGACCCGCAGGCCAGCCCCAACGACCGCTTCGTCGCGCTCGACCTGCTGAAGAACGCCAACATCGCGGCGGCCGGCGTGCTGCCGATGTGCCAGGACACCGGCACCGCGATCGTGATGGGCAAGCGCGGCCAGCAGGTGCTCACTTCGGGGGGTGACGAGGAGGCGCTGTCGCACGGCATCTTCGACGCCTACACCAAACTCAACCTGCGCTACTCGCAGATGGCGCCGCTGACCATGTGGGACGAGAAGAACACCGGCTCCAACCTCCCCGCGCAGATCGAGCTGTACGCCACCGACGGCGGCGCCTACAAGTTCCTGTTCATGGCCAAGGGCGGCGGCAGCGCCAACAAGTCCTTCCTCTACCAGGAGACCAAGGCGGTCCTGAACGAGGCGTCCATGATGCGGTTCCTGGAGGAGAAGATCCGCTCCCTCGGTACGGCCGCCTGCCCGCCGTACCACCTGGCGATCGTCGTCGGCGGCACCAGCGCGGAGTTCGCCCTGAAGACCGCGAAGTACGCCTCCGCGCACTACCTGGACGAGCTGCCCGCCTCGGGTTCACCGGCCGGGCACGGCTTCCGGGACAAGGAGCTGGAGCAGCAGGTCTTCGAGCTCACCCAGCGGATCGGCATCGGCGCGCAGTTCGGCGGCAAGTACTTCTGCCACGACGTACGGGTGGTCCGGCTGCCCCGGCACGGCGCGTCCTGCCCGGTCGCGATCGCGGTCTCCTGCTCGGCCGACCGCCAGGCGCTGGCCAAGATCACCGCCGAGGGCGTCTTCCTGGAGCAGTTGGAGACCGACCCGGCGCGCTTCCTGCCCGAGACCACCGATGAGCACCTGGACGACGACGTGGTCCGGGTGGACCTCAACCGGCCGATGGCCGAGATCCGCGCCGAACTGACCAAGTACCCGGTCAAGACCCGCCTGTCGCTGTCCGGCCCGCTCGTGGTGGCCCGCGACATCGCGCACGCCAAGATCAAGGAACGTCTCGACGCGGGCGAGGGCATGCCCGGCTACCTCCGCGACCACGCCGTCTACTACGCCGGCCCCGCCAAGACCCCCGAGGGCTACGCCTCCGGCTCCTTCGGCCCCACCACGGCGGGCCGGATGGACGCCTATGTCGACCAGTTCCAGGCGGCGGGCGGCTCCCTCGTCATGCTGGCCAAGGGCAACCGCTCCCAGCAGGTCACCAACGCGTGCGCCACCCACGGCGGCTTCTACCTCGGCTCCATCGGCGGCCCCGCCGCCCGCCTCGCCCAGGACTGCATCAAGAAGGTCGAGGTGCTGGAGTACGCCGAGCTGGGCATGGAAGCGGTCTGGAAGATCGAGGTCGAGGACTTCCCCGCGTTCGTCGTCGTGGACGACAAGGGCAACGACTTCTTCCAGGACCCCACCCCTTCCCCGACCTTCACCTCCATCCCCCTCCGCCCGGGCGCCTGACCTCGCCGGCCGGGCTTCCGGGGCTCCTGCGGCGGTTTCCTGTCCTGGAAACCCGCTCACCTTGCGCGTACAGGAAGTCACTCACGAGCATGGGAGCGGAGATGCCGGAACAGGCCGAGGAGAGAACCCATGAGGGTCACCGAACTGGTGAGCGTGTGTGACTACAAGGATTGTCCGACCATCTATGCGACGGACAGGGGGACCCTGCTGGTGCAGGGTGAGACCCCAGCGACCATGGTCTGACGATCCCCGCGCACGAGACCGTCGTCGAGATCCCCGCCGAACTCGTACTCGACCTCCTGCGGAAGGGGATCCATGTCCAGAAGCCTTGACGAGCTGTTCGACACTTTCGCGCGTGAGGCTTTTCGGCTCGAGACGTTGAGCGACTACGGCGGGTCGGGCAATACGGGCGCATACAAGGCGTTTCTCGCCGGAGAGCCTCAGCCGTCCGACTACAACGAGGCGTGGATCACCGAACTCCAGTCCCACACGGGCAAAGGAAAGCGTGTTTACCGTGTTCACGTGCTGTCCCGGCCGCTGACCCCCTAGCTGCGCTTCGAATTGGGCTGGGGATACCAGAAGAACGCAACGGGCGGCGAGGAATTCTTCATCCTCGACACCACCGACCGTCCGGACCCCCTCCCGGGCGTCCCCGACTTCTGGGTTTTCGACGACAGAACGCCGTTCGTCCTGAGCTACGACAATCAGGGGGCAGTCTCAGGACGGGACGCGCTGCCCGACGATCGAGCGGCGGAATTCATCGCCTACCGGGACACGGCGCTGGCCGGCGCGGAGTGCAGACGCCCGAGTACATCCGGGCGGTCCTCTCCAGGCACGACCTTGGCGAAGACGTGCTCGCCCGCACCGTGACCGCACGCATGGAGCGCCAGCAGATCCTCTTCGATCCGGCCAAGGAGCTGCGTTTCGTCATCACCGAGCCCGTACTCCGCTGGCGCGTCGTTTCACCGGCGAGGATGGCGGAACAAGTGGATCGGCTCATCTCCCTGTCCCGACTGGCACAGATAGACATCCGAGTGACCCCTCTGTCCGCACGGCAACAGGACATAGCCAACGATGCGTTCGTGATCCGCGACGATCGGACTGTCACGGTCGAGACCGTTCACGCGGAAGTCGTCGTAACAGACCCTCGCGACATCGCCCTCTACATCCGCGAGTTCGAAGGATTCGCCTCCGCCGCGCTGGCCGGTGACGACATGCGTGCCATGCTCGAAGGTATCCGGGACGAATTCTTGCGCGAACAGGAAACCGGATAGAGGTGCTTCTCCCGCGCCCCTACTGTGGAGAGGAGACGCACGTACGGAATCGGGCGGAGGAGCTGAATGATGGATGTCGCACCAGTGATTGCCAGCAGTGGCGGCGGCTAAGAGGGAGACGGCCGCCCGGGAACTCCGTGGACGCCGCCGGAGGGGCCGCCGAAATGCTGGGGGACCTGGATGTCACGCGGTGGTCCGCCTTGTCGTCGCGGACGGAAGGGCATCCGGGCGGTTCACCCGCCTGGTGGAGTTCATGAAGGTGCGAGCCCAGCGGATGACGGTCCGGGAGTTGAGCGCTTCGGCCTCACGGTCGACGCCACCGGCCAGCACGTGTGGCCGGACAGCTCGGCCACGCCCGTTCCGGCCCGCTGACCTGGGGGTGGGATCCCCGGGGACGACCGACCACCGCACGCCGTCCCCCGAGGGCTCGACGCCGGCGGTGTGGCAGGTGGGAACAAAGGGGGGCGGGCGGGGCACTGTAAAAGGTATGGACGAGTATCGGATCGAGCATGACTCCATGGGCGAGGTGCGGGTGCCGCGCGAGGCCAAGTGGGGGGCGCAGACGCAGCGGGCGGTGGAGAACTTCCCGATCTCCGGGCAGCGGATCTCGCGTGCGCACATCGAGGCGCTGGCGCGGATCAAGGCGGCGGCGGCGAAGGTGAACGCGTCGCTCGGGGTGCTGGACAAGGAGGTGGCCGGGGCGATTCAGGAGGCCGCGGCCGAGGTGGCCGAGGGGAAGTGGGACGAGCACTTCCCGATCGACGTGTTCCAGACCGGCTCCGGCACCTCTTCGAACATGAATGCGAACGAGGTGATCGCCACGCTGGCCGGCGAGCGCCTCGGACGCGCGGTGCATCCGAACGACCAGGTGAACGCCTCGCAGTCGTCGAACGACGTGTTCCCCTCGTCCATCCACATCGCGGCGACCGCCGCGGTAACCCGGGACCTGATCCCGGCGCTGAGCCGGCTGGCCGAGGCGCTGGCGGCGAAGGAGACGGAGTTCGGCGCGGTCGTCAAGGCCGGGCGGACGCATCTGATGGACGCCACGCCGGTGACGCTCGGCCAGGAGTTCGGCGGGTACGCGGCCCAGGTCCGGTACGGGATCGAGCGGTTGACGGCCTCGCTGCCGCGGCTGGCCGAGCTGCCGCTGGGCGGGACCGCGGTGGGCACCGGGATCAATACGCCGCCCGGGTTCCCGGCCGCGGTGATCGCCGAGGTGGCGGAGACGACCGGGCTGCCGCTGACCGAGGCGCGCAACCACTTCGAGGCGCAGGGCGCCCGGGACGGCATCGTGGAGACCTCCGGGCAGCTGCGGACGATCGCGGTGGGCCTGACGAAGATCGCCAACGATCTGCGCTGGATGGCGTCCGGGCCGCGTACCGGTCTGTCCGAGATCAGCCTGCCGGACCTCCAGCCCGGGTCGAGCATCATGCCGGGCAAGGTGAATCCGGTGATCCCCGAGGCGGTGCTGATGGTGGCCGCGCAGGTCACCGGCAATGACGCGGCGATCGCCACGGCCGGCGCGGCCGGCAATTTCGAGCTGAACGTGATGCTTCCGGTGATCGGCCGCAACATCCTGGAGTCGGTGCGGCTGCTGGCGAACGTCACCCGGTTGCTCGCCGACCGTACGGTCGACGGAATCACCGCCCATGTCGAGCGGGCCCGCGAGTACGCGGAGTCCTCGCCGTCCGTGGTCACCCCGCTGAATCGCTACATCGGCTACGAGGAAGCCGCGAAGGTGGCCAAGAAATCGCTGGCCGAGCGCAAGACGATCCGCGAGGTGGTCATCGAGGGCGGTTACGTGGAACGCGGACAGCTGACCGAAACGCAACTCGACGAAGCGCTGGACGTGCTGCGTATGACCCATCCGTAACGGCTGGTCCGTAAGCTCTGTTCATGACAGCCGACGTCGACACCACGTTCAGGAACGGACCGCAGCGGCACTTCTGGGCCCCCGGCGATCAGGTGCTGTGGCGCTACCGCGGCAACGGCACCGAAGACGTGCACATCTGTCGGCCGGTCACCGTCGTGCGCGACGACGCGGAGCTGCTCGCGGCCTGGATGGCGCCCGGGACACCGTGTGTGAAGCCGCAGCTGGCCGACGGGACACCGGTGCACCGGGAACCGCTGGCCACCCGCTACCGCAAGCCGCGGGTGGCGGTGCTGGACCAGTGGTGGGGCTCCGGGGTGCTGAAACTGGCCCGTCCGGGTGAGCCGTGGTCGGTGTGGCTGTTCTGGGAGGAGGGCTGGCGGTTCCGCAGCTGGTACGTGAATCTGGAGGAACCGCTGCGCCGCTGGTCGGGCGGGGTGGACTCGGAGGATCACTTTCTGGACATCTCGGTGCAGCCCGACCGCGAGTGGCACTGGCGCGACGAGGACGAGTTCGCCCAGGCGCAGGCCGACGGTCTGATGTCGGCGGAGCTGGCGGACCGGGTACGGCAGGCGGGGCAGCGGGCGGTGCGGCTGATCCGGTCCTGGGGCCCGCCCTTCCGCGACCGCTGGCAGGACTGGCGGCCCGATCCGGCCTGGCCGGTGCCGGCCCTCCCGGCGGACTGGGACCGGCCCGCGGACTGACCCGGCGACCGACTCGCGGACGGGTCCCGGACGGCCCCCGCGTCCGGGTCGGCCCGAGCCGATACCACTGATCCCCTTGTTGCGACCCTGACCTTCGACCGTAGGATCGTGGTCCGGAGGACTGCACAATTGCCAACCGCGGCCTAGAGTTTGACGCCACGTCATGGGTGCGTGATCCGCGCACGCCGACGGCATATGCCGCAGCTTCATCGCATCGCCACATGCCCCACCACACCAGCCAGATCGCGCGGACGGCCAGGGAGGCCCTGAGCAGTGGGAACCGGCAATTACGACCAGGCAGCCGTCGGGACGGCCGACGCCGAGCGCCCGCGGCGGGACCGTAGCGGCCAGGCCGAGGCGTTCGACGCGATCGGCGACCACTACGACGAGGCCTTCCCGCACAAGGAGGGCCAACTCGCGGCCGGCGACTGGCTCGCCGCCTCCCTGCCGGCGGGCTCCCGCGTGCTGGACCTCGGCTGCGGTACGGGGCTGCCGACCGCCCGCCAGCTCACCGACGCGGGGCTGCGGGTGACCGGCGTGGACCTGTCGCCGGGCATGCTGGCCCGGGCCCGGGCGAACGTGCCGGAGGGCGGCTTCGTCCAGGCGGACATCGCCGACCTGGCAGACCTCGCCGGCCTCACCGACTTGGCCGACCTCACCGAAGCCGCTGGCCTCCCCGATCCCACCGACCTCACCGATCCGGCCGCCCCGGGGACCTTCGCCGCGGCGACCGCCTTCTTCGCCCTGCTGATGCTGCCCCGCTCGGAGATCCCCACCACACTGCGGGCGATCCACGACCGGCTGGCGCCCGGCGGGCTGCTCGCCCTGTCGATGGTCGAAGCGGATGTGGACGATGTGCCGATCCCGTTCCTCGGTAACACGATCCGGGTATCGGGTTATCTACGGGACGAACTGCGGCAGATCGTGACGGACGCGGGCTTCGAGGTGATCAAGGAGGATTCGTACGCGTACGCGCCGGCGAGCATCGACGTGCCGCCGGAAGAGCAGATCTTCCTCTACTGCCGACGCGCCTGACCTGACCAGGCCCGAGCCCCGCCGCACGCCGGCCCGCGGCGGCGCACCGACGGATGGAACGACTCGCGTGACCACGGACCCGCCCCGCCCGACCGCAGCGGACCCCCTTCCGGGGATCGCCGCGGACCCGTACGGCCCCCTGCCGGGGGCCGGCCCCTACTCGCTCGCCGATGTCCCGGCGCTCGCGCACCCGCCGTTCCCCACCGGTCCGGCGGGCCCCTGGGACGCCCATGACCGCGGCGCCGATCCCCGCGAGCCGGAGGTCGCGCCGGGCGAACCGCGCCTCGGAGCCGACCCCGAGGGCGCGGCCGGCAGCGCGGACCCCGTACCGTACAGCGGGCCGCGTGCCGAACGGCCGCCGCTGCCGCCGATCCCGGCGCACGGCGGTGGCTGGGCGCCGGCTGCGACGGACGGGAGTGAGACGTTGGGCGCGTATCTGAGCACACCGCCGCGGGGCGGCCCGCTGGAGGCGGCCGGGCATCCGGGCGAAGACGACTCGGTGGGCATGCGGATCCCGATGCCCATGCAGAGCGGGCCGGAGGCCGACCGGCTGCGCTACGTCGGGGCCGCCACCCGGCGGATCGCCCGCGGTCTCGACCTGGACGAGATCCTGCTGGGCCTGTGCCGCTCGGCGGTGCCGGCCTTCGCCGACGCGATCATGGTCTATCTGCGCGATCCGCTGCCGGTCGGCGACGAGCGCCCCTCGGGCCCGCTGCGGCTGCGGCTGCGCCGCGCGGACGGCGGGCTGGACGGGCCGTCCGAGGACGACGCCCCGGTGGGCGCCGTACCGGTGCTGCCAGCGCTGGAGCCGGCCTACGGCTCGGAGCCCATCAGTGTGCTGCTGGACGGCCCGCTGGCCGAAGTGCTGCGCGGGGTGCGCCCGGTGTTCGCCGAGTCGATGCGGGCCGCCGACGCGCTGTCCGAGCTGCTGGGCCACCCGGAGAGCCCGCTGCCGACCGGCCGCCGCGCGCTGCTGGCCCCGCTGCGCGGCCGGCGCCGGGTGATCGGCGCCGCGGTGCTGCTGCGCCGCTCCGACCGGCCACCCTTCGAGGCCGACGACCTGCTGGTGGCCGCCCAGCTCGCCACCCACACCGCGCTCGGGGTGGACAAGGCGGTGCTCTACGGGCGCGAGGCGTACATCGCCGACGCGCTCCAGCGCGAGATGCTGCCCGATTCGCTGCCGCAGCCCACGGGTGTGCAACTGGCCAGCAGATATCTGCCGGCCGCCGAGTCGGCGCGGGTCGGCGGCGACTGGTACGACGCGATCCCGCTGCCGGGCAGCCGGGTGGCGCTGGTGGTCGGCGATGTGATGGGCCATTCCATGACCTCGGCGGCCATCATGGGCCAGCTGCGGACGACCGTGCAGACGCTGGCCGGTCTGGACCTGGCGCCGCAGGAGGTGCTCTACCACCTGGACGAGCAGGCCCAGCGGCTCGGCCAGGACCGGATGGCCACCTGCGTGTACGCCGTCTACGACCCGATCGCGCACCGGCTGGTGGTCGCCAACGCGGGCCATCCGCCACCCGTACTGCTGCACGCCGACGGCCACGCCGAAGTGCTGCGGGTCCCGCCGGGCGCGCCGATCGGCGTCGGCGGTGTGCCGTTCGAGGCGGTGGAGCTGCCTGCCCCGGCCGGGGCGACGCTGCTGCTCTACACCGACGGCCTGGTGGAGTCCCGCAGCCGGGACGTCTGGGGCGGCATCGAGCTGCTCCGGGAGCGGTTGCGCGACGCCGCCAGCGTGGTCTCCCCTCCGCCGCTGGAGCCGCTGTGCGACGAGGTGCTGGAGATCCTCGGGCCCGGCGACCGGGACGACGACATCGCGCTGCTGGCCGCCCGCTTCGACGGGATCTCGCCGAGCGACGTCGCTTACTGGTTCCTCGACCCCCAGGCGCAGACCGCGGGCCGGGCCCGCCGGCTGGTACGCCAGGCGCTGCGCCGCTGGGACCTGGACGACCAGCTGGACGCGGCCGAACTCCTGGTCAGCGAGATCGTCACCAACGCGGTGCGCTACGCCGAACGGCCCATCACCCTGCGGCTGCTGCGCACCGACGTCCTGCGCTGCGAGGTCGGCGACGACGCCCCGCTCCTCCCCCGGATGCGCCACGCCGCCCCGGAGGAGGAAGGCGGCCGCGGCCTCTACCTGGTCAACCGCCTCGCCAAACGCTGGGGCGCCACCCGCCTCGGCGCCGGCAAGGTCGTCTGGTTCGAACTGCCCCTCTAGTCCGAGGGTGCCCCGCCGGGCCCCCTATGACGCCGGACGGTTCGGTGCCCTGACGGGGGACGCCGTCCGGCGTCAGGTCAGCGGGGGGGCGCCCTCCACCCGACCGACACGGAACGTAGTCGGACCGTCGCCTAACGTGCTGACCCGCACATTCGGTGGGAGTGTGGGTAGCAGCCACGTGACGCGACGCGATCCGCGGTGTCCGTGGACGGGCACCGGACGGGAGGACATCCCTGATGACCACAACGAACGTCCAGCGCACCACCAACAACGCCGGTATCCCGGTGGAGAGCGACGAGCACTCGCTGACGGTCGGCCCCGACGGGCCGATCCTGCTTCAGGACCACTACCTGATCGAGAAGATGGCCCAGTTCAACCGGGAACGGGTGCCCGAGCGGGTGGTGCACGCCAAGGGCAGCGGGGCGTACGGCCGGTTCGAGGTGACCAACGACATCAGCCAGTTCACCAAGGCCGACCTGTTCCAGCCCGGCCGGAGCACGAAGATGCTGGCCCGCTTCTCCACCGTCGCCGGTGAGCAGGGCAGCCCGGACACCTGGCGCGACCCGCGCGGGTTCGCGCTGAAGTTCTACACCGAGCACGGCAACTACGACCTGGTCGGCAACAACACCCCGGTGTTCTTCGTCCGGGACACCATCAAGTTCCAGGACTTCATCCGCAGTCAGAAGCGCCGCCCGGACAACGGGCTGCGGGACAACGACATGCAGTGGGACTTCTGGACGCTGTCGCCGGAGTCGGCCCACCAGGTCACCTGGCTGATGGGCGACCGGGGCATCCCCAAGACGTACCGCAACATGAACGGCTACGGCTCGCACACGTACATGTGGATCAACGGCTCCGGTGAGCAGTTCTGGATCAAGTACCACTTCAAGACCGACCAGGGCATCGACTTCCTCACCCAGTCCGAGGCCGACGAGCTGGCGGGGCAGAACGCCGACGCCCACCGGCAGGACCTGTGGGAGGCCATCGACCACGGCGACTTCCCGTCGTGGACGCTGTACGTCCAGGTGATGCCGTTCGGGGACGCGGCCGGCTACCGGTTCAACCCCTTCGACCTGACGAAGGTGTGGCCGCACAGCGACTACCCGCTGATCGAGGTCGGCCGGATGACGCTGGACACCAACCCGGAGGACTACTTCGTCCACATCGAGCAGGCCGCGTTCGAGCCGTCCAACATGGTGCCGGGCATCGCCCCGTCGCCGGACAAGATGCTGCTCGGCCGGCTGTTCTCGTACCCGGACACCCACCGGTACCGGATCGGCCCGAACTACGCGCAGCTGCCGCCCAACCGCCCGCATGTGCCGGTGCACTCCTACGCCAAGGACGGCCCGATGCGGTTCGAGCCGAACCGGGTGGGCGCGCCCTACGCCCCCAACTCGTACGGCGGTCCGGCGGCGTCCCCGCAGGCGTACGGCGAGATGGCCGGCTGGCGGTCCGCGGGGGACATGGTCCGGGAGGCCTACACGGCGCACGCCGAGGACGACGACTTCGGGCAGCCGGGGACGATGGTCCGCGAGGTCATGGACGACGCGGCGCGCAGCCGGCTGGTCTCCAATGTGGCCGGCCATCTGAGCCAGGGCGTCAGCGGACCGGTGATGGAGCGGGCGCTGACCTACTGGCGCAACATCGACCAGCAGGTCGGCGACCGTATCGCGGAGTCCGTGAAGCGGGCCTGACCACCCCGGCGCCCGGCACCTGACACCCGGCGGTACGGGCAGCCGGTCCACCCGAAAGCGCAGCCCCGGAACATGTGATCACATCCCGTGCTCCGGGGCTGCATCGCGTCGCGTCGGCCTGCCGGGAACGGCGCACACCGCTCCCACCAGCACGGATGTCGGTCCCCAGCCTTATTCACCATGGGTATACACGCGATGTATACCCATGGTGTAGTGTGCTCCGCATGTCAATCGGCCACACCCTGCTCGGACTTCTGGAGTCCGGGCCGCGCCATGGTTACGACCTCAAGCGCGCCTTCGACGAACGCTTCGGACACGACCGGCCCCTCGCGTACGGGCAGGTGTACTCGACGATGGCCAGGCTGCTCAAACACGGCCTGGTGGAGGTCGACGGGATAGAACCGGGCGGTGGTCCCGAGCGCAAGCGCTACGCCATCACCGACGCCGGGGTGACCGATGTGGAGACCTGGCTCGCCCAGCCGGAGAAGCCCGAGCCGTATCTGCAGACGACCCTCTACACCAAGGTCGTCCTGGCCCTGCTGACCGGCCGCCCCGCCGAGGACCTGCTGGACGCCCAGCGCGCCGAGCACCTGCGGCTGATGCGCGAGCTGACCCGGCGCAAGAAGACCGGCGACCTGGCGGACCAGCTGATCTGCGACCACGCCCTGTTCCATCTGGAGGCGGACCTGCGGTGGCTGGAGCTGACCGCGGCCCGACTCGACCAGCTCGCCGCGGAGGTGGCCAAGTGAACGCCGACAACGGACCCCTGCTCGTCGCCACCGACCTGCGCAAGGTCTACGGACCCACCCCGGCCCTGGACGGCGCGGACTTCACCATCCGGGCCGGCGAGGTGGTGGCGGTGATGGGCCCGTCCGGGTCCGGCAAGTCCACGCTGCTGCACTGCCTGGCCGGCATCGTCCGGGCGGACTCCGGCGCGGTCCGCTACCGCGGCCGGGACCTGACGGCGATGTCCGACGGCGAGCGCAGCGCGCTGCGCCGCTCCGACTTCGGCTTCGTCTTCCAGTTCGGCCAGCTGGTGCCCGAGCTCACCTGCCTGGAGAACGTGGCGATGCCGCTGCGGCTGGGCGGCCTCAGGCGGCGCGAGGCCGAGGAGCGGGCGGCCGGCTGGCTGGGGCGGCTGGAGGTCGCGGACATCGCGGACAAGCGCCCCGGCGAGGTCTCCGGCGGCCAGGGCCAGCGGGTCGCGGTGGCCAGGGCGCTGGTCGGACAGCCCCGGGTGGTCTTCGCCGACGAACCGACCGGCGCGCTGGACTCGCTGAACGGCGAGCGCGTGATGCGGCTGCTGACCGACGCGGCGCACGACACCGGCGCTGCGGTGGTCCTGGTCACCCACGAGGCGCGGGTGGCCGCGTACTCCGACCGGGAGGTCGTCGTGCGGGACGGCAAGTCCCGCGACATGGAGCGGATGTCATGAGCGGCTCGCCCGGACCCCTGGCCGGCTTCGACGCGATCGGCCCCCGCGGGCCGCGCGGCCACGAGCCCGAGCCGTCCGCCTCACCGCGCACCTGGATACGCGACCTGGCGCTCGGCGTCCGCTTCGCCGCGGGCGGCGGGCGTGAGGGCTGGACCCGTACGCTGCTGACCGCGGCCGGCGTCGGCCTCGGCGTGTCGCTGCTGCTGCTGGCCGCCGCCATCCCCGCCATGATGGCCACCCGCGACCGCAAGGAGGCCGCCCGGGACACCTCGTCGATGACCTACATCGCGAAGCCGACCGACCATACGCTGCTGATCGCCGACGCCGGCACGACCTATCACGACAAGGACATCACCGGGGTGCTGGTGCACCCCGAGGGCACGGCGCCCGGACGTCCGCCGGGCGTCGACGTACTGCCGCCGGCCGGGCACATGCTGGTCTCCCCCGCGCTGAAGAAGCTGCTGGCGTCCGCGCCGCTGCTGCGCGAGCGGTTCCCGTACACCGTCGACGGCACCATCGGAAAGGCCGGCCTGCTGGGCCCCGCGGAGCTGTACTACTACGCCGGCAGCGACCGACTGACCGCGCGGGACGCCGACTACACCACCGGCAACGCCGAGCGGGTCAGCGGCTTCGGGTACCAGCGCGCCTCCGAGCCGATGGGCCCGGTGCTGGACCTGCTGCTGGTGATGGTCCTGGTGGTGCTGCTGCTGCCGGTCGCCGTCTTCGTCGGCACGGCGGTACGGTTCGGCGGCGAGCGCCGGGACCGGCGGCTGGCGGCGCTGCGGCTGGTGGGCGCCGACATCCGGATGACCCGGCGGATCGCCGCCGGGGAGGCGCTGTTCGGCGCGGTGTTCGGGCTGGTGCTCGGCGCGCTGGTCTTCCTGCTCGGGCGGCAGCTCGCCTCGAAGGTCACCATCAGGGGTATCTCGGCCTTCCCGTCGGACATGACGCCGAGCACGCCGCTGACGCTGGTGATCGTGCTCGCGGTGCCGTTGGCCGCGATCGCGGTGACCATGCTGAGCCTGCGCCGCACCGTGATCGAGCCGCTGAGCGTGGTCCGGCAGGGACTGGGCCGGCGGCGCAGGCTGTGGTGGCGGCTGCTGATCCCGGCGGTCGGACTGCTGCTGCTGGCGCCGCTGTTCGGCACGGTCAGGGGCGACGCGAGCGTCAACCAGTACCAGGTCGCCCTCGGCACCGTCATGCTGCTCGTCGGCGTCACCGCGGTGCTGCCGTGGGTGGTGGAGGTCACCGTGGGCCGGATGCGCGGCGGCCCCGTCGCATGGCAGTTGGCCACCCGCAGGCTCCAGTTGAACAGCAGCGCCTCGGCCCGGATGGTCAGCGGCGTCACCGTCGCGGTGGCCGGGGCGATCGCCCTGCAGATGCTGTTCGGCGGGGTCGGCGGCGACTTCCGGAGCAGCACCGGCGCCGACTCGACCCGGGCCCAGGCCCAGGTCAACGTCCCCGTCACCAGTGGCAGCCAGACACAGGCCGCCATGCGGCAGATCGCCGCGACCAAGGGCGTCCGGCAGGTGTACGGGTACGTCGAGTCCGGGGCCACCCAGCCCGACGCGAGTACGGCGAGGACGACCGACTTCGCCTATCTGCCGGTGAAGGTCGGCGACTGCCCGACGCTGCGGCAGCTGGCGGACATCACCTCGTGCCGGCCCGGCAGCACCTTCGTCGTGCCGCCCGGTTCCGACGTCGACGACGGCGGGGCGTTCGCGAAGTACGCCACGCCCGGCGGGCGGGTGGACCTCAACACACCGGACGAGAAGTACACCGGGACACCGGAGTTGTGGACGATCCCGAAGGACGCCCGCCGGGCCGCCGCCCGGGTGGACCCGACCGGCAGCACCAGCTACGGGATCTTCGCGACCCCGCAGGCGGTGGACGTCTCGCTGCTTCGGCGGCCCGGCTCGGAGATCATGGTGAGCCTCGACCCGGAGCAGCCGGACGCGATCGAGTATCTGCGCAACACCGGGGCGACGTTCGGCCCGGACGCGTATGTGTCGATGATCAGGAACGTCACCGAGAAATCCGGCTACATCCAGCTGCGGCGGGGGCTGTTCGCCGGCGCCACGCTCACCATGGCGCTGATCGGGGCGAGCCTGCTGGTGACGATGCTGGAGCAGTTGCGGGACCGCAGGAAGCTGCTGGCGGTGCTGGTGGCCTTCGGCACCCGGCGGACCGCGCTGGCCTGGTCGGTGCTGTGGCAGACCGCGATACCGGTGGTGCTCGGCCTGCTGCTGGCCGGCGTCGGCGGGATCGGACTGGGCGCGGCGCTGCTGGCGATGGTCGGCGAGCCCTTCCGGGCCGACTGGGGCGGTGTCGCTGCGATGTCGGCGATCGGCGCGGGGGTGGTGTTCGCGGTGACGCTGCTCAGCCTGCCGCCGCTGTGGCGGATGATGCGGCCGGACGGGCTGCGCACCGAATGACGCGCTGAGCGGCGGGTGCAGCGGTGGGCGAAGCGGTGGGCGGGGGTGCGCGCGAGGGGCGCGTGCCCCCGCCCGGCGCTCAGCGGACCGGTGTGCGCCTGCCGTCGCCCGCGCCGGAGCCGGTGTCGTCCAGCGGCTCCGACGCCGCCGGATCGGGGTCGGAGGCGGGCGCGGCGCCCGGTTCTGAGTTGGCGCCCGGTTCTGAGTCGGCGGCGGGCTCCGGCGGGGGCTGGAGCAGGGGCTGGGCCAGTGGCTGCGGCAGGGGCGGGGGCTCAGCGGCCGGTGCCAGGGCGGCCGGCGGCTGTTCCGCCGCGTCGCGGGCCTCGGCGACCTCCCGGGCGTAGGACCGCAGATAGCCGACCACGGTATTGCCGACCGCGACCAGCGGCACCGCCGAGACCGCGCCGCCGATGCCCGCGACCAGCGAGCCGGCCGCCACCGACAGCACCACGGCCAGCGGGTGGACCCGTACCGCGCGGCCCAGGATGAACGGCTGGAGGATGTGCCCCTCGATCTGCTGCACGGCCAGCACCACCACCAGGACCATCAGCGCGGTGAACGGCCCCTCGGTGACCAGCGCGACCACCACCGCGATGGCGCCGGAGGCCACCGCGCCGACCAGCGGCACGAAGGACG
This sequence comes from Streptomyces polygonati, assembly GCF_042650325.1. Classification (NCBI taxonomy): domain Bacteria; kingdom Bacillati; phylum Actinomycetota; class Actinomycetes; order Kitasatosporales; family Streptomycetaceae; genus Streptomyces; species Streptomyces polygonati. The sequence continues at coordinate 435,838 of NZ_JBHSBB010000010.1, forward strand.
CCAGGAAGATGAGCACGGCCAGCGGCATCGCCATCGGCACCCCGAGGATGAAGATGCCGATACCGATGAACAGGGCGTCGATCAGCGCGACGAGCACGGTGCCGCGCACATACAGCGTGAGGGTGTGCCAGGCGCGCGGGCCGGCCCCGGCCAGTCCGTCGCGGGCGGGCTCGGGGAAGAGCCGCAGCACCCACTTCCAGATGTTGGGGCCGTCGTAGAGCAGGAACAGGGTGCTGAACATCGCCAGCAGCATGCCGGTCAGCAACTCGACGATGACGGTGACGCCTTGGAGTCCGGCGTCGGTGAGCGCCTGGGTGTTGGAGCCGATGGCGTCGCTGAGGTTCTTGGCGAGCTGGTTGATCTGGGTGTCGGTGACATGGAAGGGGCTGTTGAGCAGCCACTTCTTTCCCTCCGCGACACCGTCCTGGAGGCTGTGCGAGAGGTTGTCGATATTGGCCATCACCTGCCAGACCACGAACCAGCCGACCAGGCCCATCACGATGAAGCCGCCGATGAACACCAGCGCGGTGGCCAGCCCGCGCGGCACGCCCATCCGCTTCAGCCGGGCCACGAAGGGCTGCAGCAGCGCGGTGATCAACAGGGCGGCGGTGAAGGCGAGTACGACCAGCTGGACCGCGCCGATCACCCGCATCAGCACCCATACGGTGCCGGCGAGCACCAGCAGCCGCCAGCCGACCTCGGCGGCGACCCGCATGCTCCACGGCACCACGGACACCGGGTCCGGCGGGGTGCGGACGGCCCGGGGCGCGGGAGCGGCTCCCGGCCCGGCTCCAGCGGCTCCGGCGGCCCTGGCCGTCGCGCCGGTCCGGCCGGTCCCGCCGGAGCGCCGCGGGTCGGCCGGGGCGGTGGCGGCGGTGCCGGACAGCACCGCCGCCGCGGGTATCGCCGCCTCCGCGGGTATCTCCGAGGGCTCGGAAGGCTCTTCCGCGATGTCCGCGGGGTCCAGGACGCCGTCCGCACGTGTGGTGTCGGCCGGGGCGGAGACCGCGTCGCCGGCGGAGCCGCCGGACTGATGTCCCGCGTCACGGGCGGAGACCGCCGCGTACCGGTCCTCGATCCGGCCGGCCAGCCCGGCCAGTCCGGCGGCGAGCGCGGAACTCCAGTGGCGCTTGTCCGGCATCCCGCTTCCCCCTGACCCCTCCGGCTGTCCCCCGACACCGCCGGCCGACTGTGACGCTCCTGTGGGAGACGACGTTACCCGCCATCAGGGTTGCTCAGCTCAGGGGGAGTCGGGCCCGGCCCGGAACGAGAGACGGCACCGCGCCGGGGAACCGGTGCGGTGCCGAAACGACTCGGTCATGGGGGCCTAGTAGTAGCTGTGGCCCTGCCAGAACTCCCAAGCGCCGCACGGGCTTCCGTAGCGGCTGTTCATGTAGTTCAGGCCCCACCTTATCTGCGTGGCCGGATTGGTCCGCCAGTCGGAGGCGACCGAGGCCATCTTCGAGCCCGGGTTGGACTGCACCAGGCCGTAGGCACCGGAGGACGCGTTGGTGGCGGTGTAGTCCCAACCGCTCTCGCGGGAGACGATGTTGGAGAAGCACGCGTACTGGCCGCTGCCCACGATCGTCCTGGCCATCGCCTGGACCGCGGCGACCGAGTAGGACGCCTTGACCGGGAAGGACGCGCTGGCGTCGCCCTGGTCGGCCGCCGCCTCCGCCTTCTCCTTGGCGAGCTTCTCCGCCTTGTCCGCGGCCTTCTTCTTGGCGGACGCGTCCTTGGCCGCCTGTACGCGGGCCGCCTGCTCGGCGTACTGCCTCGCCGTCGCGTCGGCGGCGTCGGACTGAGCCTGGATCTGCTCGGTCAACGAAGCCTGTTGTACTTGCTGCCCATCGGGGATGTCAGCAAGGAGGGTCGTCGTCCCGGCTGCTTCGACGGGCTCGGTGGTGCTGCCCTGTTCGGCGCCTGACGCGACGCCCACGACGGCGCCCACAGTGGTGACGGCGGTGGCGGATGCCACCGCGAGCCCCCGGACCGAGATCCGGCTCACACGGTTTCCTTCCGGCAGCGTCCGCTTGGTGACCGCACGGACGCAATCGTGCCCCTGGCGCTGTCCCCTTGGGTCCGGTCCGCCGTACGGGCCGGTCGGTCACGGGGGTACTGGCCCGGTGCGAAGTCCCTTGCGGGGTCCGCGTGGTGCTCGGGCGGCTCATGGCGAGCGTTGTGGATTTGTTTGGTTCTGCTGGTCCTACCCCCCGAGGGGTGTAGGAGTGCCATAAGCGGGGCCTGACAGCCTCACACCCTGCCGTACGCAGACGCCGCGCGGCAATTTCCGGTTGAGTGGCAAACTTCACACGCTGCGAACGGAGGTAATTGCTGTCGCTCGTCGCCGGGAAACGCTAAGCTGCTGCGCCCTCCGGGGAGGGCGCAGCAGCTTCAACTCACTGTATTCATGGCCAAATCGGGGCATCGTACAAAACGATCACACCCGGATCGATCCGGCTGTCACCCGGTCACGCTCCGCCGTCCTCCAGCATCTCGGTGACGAGCGCCGCGATCGCGGACCGCTCGGAACGGTTGAGCGTCACATGGGCGAACAGCGGATGGCCCTTCAGCTTCTCCACCACCGCCACCACGCCGTCGTACCGGCCCACTCGGAGGTTGTCGCGCTGGGCGACGTCGTGGGTGAGCACCACCCGCGAGCCCGCCCCTATCCGGGACAGCACGGTCAGCAGCACATTGCGCTCCAGCGACTGCGCCTCGTCCACGATCACGAAGGCGTCGTGCAGTGAGCGCCCCCGGATGTGGGTGAGCGGCAGTACCTCGAGCATGCCGCGGGCCACGACCTCCTCGATGACCTCCTTGCTGGTGACCGCCGACAGTGTGTCGAACACCGCCTGCGCCCAGGGGCTCATCTTCTCGGCCTCGCTGCCCGGCAGATAGCCGAGCTCCTGGCCGCCGACCGCGTACAGCGGCCGGAACACCATCACCTTGCGGTGCTGGCGGCGCTCCAGGACGGCCTCCAGACCGGCGCACAGCGCCAGCGCGGACTTGCCGGTGCCGGCCCGGCCGCCCATCGAGACGATGCCGACCTCCGGGTCCAGCAGCAGATCCAGCGCGATGCGCTGCTCCGCGCTGCGGCCGTGGATGCCGAACGCCTCCCGGTCGCCGCGCACCAACCGGACCCGGCCCTCGGCGGTGACCCGCCCCAGCGCCTTGCCGCGGTCGGACTGCAGCACCAGCCCGGTGTGCACCGGAAGATCGGCCGCCTCGGGCAGCGCGATGGTTTCCTGCGCGAAGAGCGCGTCCACGTCCTCGGCCGAGACCAGCAACTCCTCCATTCCGGTCCAGCCCGAGGTGATCGCCAGCTCAGCCCGGTACTCCTCGGCCAGCAGGCCGACCGAGGACGCTTTCACCCGCAGCGGCAGGTCCTTGGAGACGACGGTGACGTCGTACCCCTCGGCCTGCAGATTGCGGGCGACCGCCAGGATGCGCGAGTCGTTGTCACCGAGCCGGAACCCCGCGGGGAGTACCCCGGGGTCCGAGTGGTTGAGCTCGACACGGAGCGTGCCGCCGATGTCACCGATCGGGATCGGTGCGTCGAGTCGGCCGTACCGGATCCGGAACTCGTCGAGCAGGCGCAGGGCCTGCCGGGCGAAGTAACCGAGCTCCGGGTGGTGGCGCTTTGCCTCCAGCTCCGTCACCACGACGATCGGGAGCACGACTTCGTGCTCGTCGAATCGGGTGAGGGCGTTGGGGTCGGCAAGCAGCACGCTGGTGTCGAGTACGTACGTGCGCCGGTCGTGAACACGGCGATTCTTGCTGGTCACCACGTGTGGACGAACCCCCTCGGGAGAGGTGAGTCTGCGGTCCGACAGCCAAAGTCCGGATGCCGGTCTGCCAGTGATATGCCCTGGAAAGCCCACGCCCATGCGAATGCATATGACAGTCGTCCGACGGTCATCGACCGGTCACCGGCCGCTCATCCGTACTTCGGCGAACTCCAGAGCAACCGTAACGCCGCTGGCAGGCTACCCACTAGCCCTTTTTGTCCGTTGCTGACCGACTGTGGGCGGCTACGCTCCGTAACGCCGGTGCCGGGCCGCGTAGTCCCGCAGGGCCCGCAGGAAGTCCACCTTGCGAAACGCGGGCCAGAAGACCTCGCAGAAGTAGTACTCCGAATGAGCGCTCTGCCAGAGCATGAAGCCGGACAGCCGCTGCTCGCCCGAGGTGCGGATCACCAGATCGGGATCGGGCTGGCCGCGGGTGTAGAGGTGCTCGGCGATGTGTTCGACATCGAGGATCTCGGCGAGGTTCTCGATGGTGGTGCCGCGCCCGGCGTGCTCGTGCAGCAGCGACCTTACGGCGTCGGCGATCTCCTGGCGGCCGCCGTAGCCCACCGCCACGTTCACCAGGATGCCCGTGGTGCCGTAGGTGGCCTGCTCGGCCTCCTTCAGCACGGACTGGGTGTGCGCGGGCAGCAGGTCCATGGTGCCGACGTGGTGGACCCGCCAGCGGCCGTTGGCGGCCAGATCGGTGACGGCGTCCTCGATGATGCCCAGCAGCGGGACGAGTTCCTCGGCCGGCCGGTCCAGATTGTCGGTGGACAGCAGCCACAGGGTGACCACCTCGACACCGGTCTCCTCGCACCAGCCCAGCATCTCGGCGATCTTGTCGGCCCCGGCCCGGTGCCCCTGCTCGGTGGTACCGCCGGCCGCCTTGGCCCAGCGGCGATTGCCGTCCAGGATCACACCGATGTGCTTGGGGCCCTGCGAAACGTCGAGCCGGCGTTCCACTCGGCGGGAGTACAGCCCGTACACCAGGTCGCGCAATTTCATCGCGTACCAGCCCCTCCTGCACTTCGACGCCCGGCGGCCACACTACTGCGCGAAGTGCCGTACGGACGAACCGGGTCGGCGGCGTGCGGTGTCGGAGGGGCGGGTGGGGTGACGGGCCGACGGGCGCGAGGCAGCGGCCGGCGGGGCCCGGATGACCTGCGGAGGACGCGGCGCGGCCGAGACGGAGGTGGGGCGGAGGGGAGGCGCAGGCGAGGCGGCAGCGGATAGTAAGCGGTTCAACCGCTCGTGATAAGCAAGGCCCGTGGATATCAGAAACCTCTACCGCGCCTCCGACGAGCGCTACGACTCGATGGAGTACCGCAGGACCGGCCGCAGCGGGCTCAAGCTCCCGGCCGTGTCGCTCGGCCTCTGGCACAACTTCGGCGACGACCGCACGCTGGACTCCCAGCGCGCGATCCTGCGCCGCGCCTTCGACCTGGGCATCACGCACTTCGACCTGGCCAACAACTACGGCCCGCCCTACGGCGCCGCCGAGGCCAACTTCGGCACCCTGTTCGCCCAGGACTTCCGGCCCTACCGCGACGAGCTGGTGATCTCCTCCAAGGCGGGCTACGACATGTGGCCCGGCCCGTACGGCGAGTGGGGCTCCCGCAAGTACCTGCTGGCGTCGCTCGACCAGTCGCTGTCCCGCATGGGCCTGGACTACGTCGACATCTTCTACTCGCACCGCTTCGACCCGGACACCCCGCTGGAAGAGACGATGGGCGCGCTGGCGTCCGCGGTGCGGCAGGGCAAGGCCCTCTACGTCGGCATCTCCTCCTACGGCCCGGACCGCACCCGCGAGGCGGCCCGCATCCTGCGCGAGCTGGGTGTGCCGGCGCTGATCCACCAGCCGTCGTACTCGATGATCAACCGCTGGATCGAGGACGAGGGCCTGCTGGACGTCCTGGAGGAGGAGGGCATGGGCTGCATAGGCTTCGTGCCGCTCGCCCAGGGCCTGCTGACCGACCGCTACCTCGGCGGCATCCCCGAGGGCTCCCGGGCCGCCCAGGGCAAGTCCCTCAACCCGGCGCTGGTCAACGACGAGACCATCGCCCGGCTGCGCGCCCTCAACGACATCGCGGCCGGCCGGGGTCAGTCCCTGGCCCAGCTCGCGCTGAGCTGGGTGCTGCGCGACCCGCGGGTCACCTCCGCCCTCATCGGCGCGTCCTCGGTCGCCCAGCTGGAGGCGAACGTGGCGGCGGTCGGCGCGGCGCCGCTGACCCCGGAGGAGCTCGCCGCGATCGACGAGCACGCGGTGGAGCCGGCGGGGGTCAATCTCTGGTCGGTGAGCAGCGCGGGCTGAGGCCTTTGGGGGCGGGGGGGAGCGGGGGCCCCGGCGGGGGGCCGCAGGGGGTGCCCCGCCCTGCCGGTTCCCGGACCACCCGCCGGTGATCGGCTCGGCGCGCGGTGGTTTCTAGGAGTCGTTGCAACGCCCGAGTTCAGGGGATGCGATGTTCTTCGAGATCCGTGCGGATCGGCGGCCGCAGGGCCGGCGGAAGCTGAGCCGGGAGCGGGCGGCATACTCCCGGCTCATGCGAGAGGGCTACAGCAACACCGAGGCGTGCCGGATCGTCGGGGTGGACCGGCGTACCGGCCAGAAGTGGCGCAACGGGCGCAGGCCCACCGGTACCCAGCGCACCGCGATGCCGCCGATGCGCACCGCGCCCGAGCCGTCCCGGACGGGCCGGTACCTGTGCGAGGCCGAACGGGTCCACATCGCCGACCGGCTCCGTGAGAAGGCTTCGCTGCGGGCTATCGCGGCCGAGCTGGGCCGCAGCCCGTCCACGGTCAGCCGCGAGATCCGCCGCAACCAGCAGCCCGCTACCGCCCGTTCGCCGCCCAGGCCCGCGCCGACGCACGCCGCCCCCGCCCCCGGCCCGGGAAGATCGCCACCCACCCCGGCCTGCGCACCTTCATCCAGGACCGGCTCACCGCGCGGTGGAGCCCCCAGCAGATCTGCCAGGCTCTGCGGGAACACTTCCCCGCCCGCCCGGAGATGCACGTGGTCCACGAAACGGTCTACCAGGCCCTCTACGTCCAAGGCCGCGGCGAACTGCGCCGCGAACTGGCCACCGCCCTGCGCACCGGACGCGCCCACCGCAAATCCCACCGCCGGGCCCGCCAGCGCCGGCCCCGGTTCACCGACCCCATGGTCATGATCAGCCAGCGCCCCGCCGAAGCCGACGACCGGGCCGTGCCCGGCCACTGGGAAGGCGACCTGATCATCGGCAGGGACGGCGCCTCCCAGATCGGCACCCTCGTCGAACGCGCCACCCGCTACGTCCTGCTCGTCCACCTGCCGCACTCCCGCACCGCCGAAGCCGTCCGCGACGCCCTGGTCACCACCGTCACCACACTGCCCACCCACCTGAAACGGTCCCTGACCTGGGACCAGGGCAGCGAAATGGCCGCCCACAAAGCGTTCACCACCGCCACCGACATCCCCGTCTACTTCTGCGACCCCGCCAGCCCATGGCAACGCGGCTCCAACGAGAACACCAACGGACTGCTCCGCCAGTACTTCCCCAAAGGCACCGACCTGTCCGTCCACACCCCCGAACACCTCGCCTCCGTCGCCGCCCAGCTCAACGCACGACCCCGCAAAACCCTCGACTGGAACACCCCAGCCCAACGCCTGCACAACCTCCTCAACACATGACCAGCCCAACCACGTGTTGCAACCACCACTAGAAACCACCCGCAGTTCCCCGCGCCCCTTCGGGGCGCACCCTCGCGGGTGGCGGCAACCACCCAGGGGCGCGGGGAACTGCGCGACCAGCCCAGCACCGGGCAGCAGGCCGGTGACCAGCGCAGGGGGCACCCCGGGCGGCTCCGGTGACGCGCGAAGGGCACCCCGCAGGGGCCCAGGTCAGAACAGGACGCCCGCGAGGGCGCCCAGCAGCATGAAGGGGCCGAAGGGGATCGGGGTCTTGCGGTTGGCGCGGCGCAGCGCGATGAGGACGAGTCCGGTCAGGGCGCCCAGCGCGAAGCCGGCGAACGTACCGGTGAAGACGGTCGGCCAGCCGTACCAGCCGAGGACGAGGCCGAGCGTGGGGGCGAGTTTGACGTCGCCGAAGCCCATGCCGGCCGGGTTGACGAAGAACAGGACGAGGTAGACCGCGCCGACCGCCGCCGCCGCGCACAGCGCCCGAAGCCACGACCCCTGGTGGGACGGCAGCAGCGAAGCCACCCCCAGCAGCGCCACCGCGCCGCCCAGCGCGGGCAGCGTCAGGACGTCGGGCAGCCGGAAGACCATCAGATCGACCCGGGCCAGCACCAGTCCGACCGGCACCAGCAGCAGCCACACCACCAGTTCCGGATGCGCCCCGGTGGCCAGCGCCAGCCACCCGCACACCGCCCCGCAGCCGATCGCCGCGCCGTACCCCAGGCCGTAGCTGCCGCTCGGGCAGTGCGGTGTGCGGCAGCGCGCCGGGCCGAGCCAGCCGCGCACCGGATGTCCGGACGGGCAGGCGGCGGCCCACGGCGTGTCGGCGGGCACGGCGAGCCGGTACGCGGCCCTCGGTGCCAGCAGGCCGCCGGCTATTCCCCAGACGGCGGCGAGCACGATCGGATAGACATGCACCGGCCGACCGTACACGCGGACGCGGGCCGTCAGAGGGGCCTCGGCCGCCTTTCCCGGCGGACCCCAGGTGGGAGGGTTTCATGCGCCGGCGCTGGCGGGACGGGAACGGCACGCTGCGGACCCCGGGCGCGCAGGTGCCGCTGCGGATCGCGGCCTCCTACCGGGCCCGGACCCGTGGACTGCTGGGGGCGGACGGTATCGAGGGCGCGCTGCTGCTCACCCCGGCGGCCAGCGTGCACACGGTACGGATGCGGTTCGCCATCGACGTGGCCTACCTGGACCGGCGGCTGCGCGTGCTGGCGGTCCGTACGATGCCGCCGGGCCGCGTCGGCCGCCCCCGGCTGCGGGCCCGCCATGTCCTGGAGGCGGAGGCGGGCGCGATGGCGGGCTGGGGGGTGCGCAGGGGGGCGGTGCTGGAGGCGATGGCGGAGGCGTGACGGAGGCGGTGGCGGAAGCGGTGACGGAAGCGGAGTGATCGCGCTTCGCCGGCCGGGCGCCGGGCTTACGGAAGTCGCCCGGTGGTGAACTCGATGCTGTTGACGATCTCGGGCAGCAGCGTCGCGTCGTGGCTGGTGCCGTCGACTGACCAGGCGCGGACCAGCAGCGGGCGACCGTCACGGCCGGTGACGCGTACGTCCACATAAGCGGCGGGGCGGCCGTCGGGCGCCGGACGGACGTAGTTGAAGACCTGCGCCGGGTGGCCGTCGAGGGTGAGGGCGTCCTTGCGGGCACCGGCCGGGACGGCTTCGACGCCGGCCAGTGAGCCGGACCCGCGATCCGCCGGCAGCACGGCGAGAACCGCGTCCGTACGGCCCCACGCGTCGCGCAGCACGGCCCCTTCACCGGTCTCCTGCCAGCTCTTGGGGTGCGCGACCGCGATCTGTGCGGCCCGGAGATACCGCCAGCCGTCCGGCGAGCCCGCTCCGACCGAGCAGCCCGCGACGGCGGCCATCGCGCCCGCCGCGCCCGCTACGACCATCGCGATCACTGTGACCGGCGCCGATGCCCCGCCGAGCACCCTTGCGTTCCGCATGCGGGCAATCTACGACGCTCGGGCAAAGAAAAACGGGCCGGCTCGCAGGGGGGGAGAGCGAACCGGCCCGAGGGGGGGAGTTACACCGTACCGCGTCCGACCCCTTGTTCAGGACGTTACGCGGCAGGTGGCGTAAAAGTGATCTCGACCCGGCGGTTCTGTTGCCGCCCGGTTTCGGTGGAATTGTCGGCGATCGGGTAGTCCTCGCCGTAGCCGCGGACCTGGAATGTGTGGCCCGCGTCACCGAGTCCGTCGAGCTGCGTTGCCAGAATTTGGTAAACGGCGTCCGCGCGTGCCTTGGACAGCACGTCGCCGTGCTCACTGCTGCCCAGATTGTCGGTGAAGCCGAAGACACGAATGGGTGACGTCACGTGCCGCGCGTTGATGTCGTTGGCGATCGCCTGGATCCGCCCGGTCGCGGCCGGTGCCAGCTTCGAGCTGTCCTTCCCGAACAGCACCTCGGCCTGGAGCGCGTAGGTGACCGTCGAGTTCGAGGTCTCCTGGCGTTGCTGCGGCTGGCTGGCCGCGACCGCGCTCTCATCGGTCACCGACACGATGTCCAGCACCTTGGGCGGGGCCAGCGTCGCCCCCTCCGGCAGCTTCAGTCCCGGCGAGGTCGGCACGATCGCGACCGGCGCGGACGGCGCGGCGTCCCCGGCGGTCGGCGGCGGATTGGGGGTCGCCGCGGCGACCGTCCCGTTCAGCGCGCCGGCGGCCAGCAGCACGGCGAGCAGGGCGGCAGCCGTCACCGAGCCGGTGGTCATGGAAGCGGCGGGCTTCACTCGCGTCTCACCCCTCGGAGAGCGTGATTTTGGCGGGCGGCATGGTGGGGAGCTCGAATTCGACCTCGGTGGTGGCGGCGGGCGGGGCGGGGAACTGGGCGAAGATCGGGACGGACGTGCCGGGTTTGATGCCGATCAGGCCCGTGCTGCACAGGCAGACGCCATCGGTGTCCCGCAGGACGTAGTAGCGCTTCTTGCCGGCCTCGTCCACGAGGACGGCTCCGGCGACGGACGCTCCGGACGGTACCAAAGCGATCTCCCCGCCTCGCCAGAAGATGGCACTGAAGGACTTGGTGCCGTTGTTCGTGAGGGTGCCCTGGACAGTCACATATCCGTCGTGGTCGCGGACGGCCGAATTGATCGTGACGACCACATTGGCGTCGCCCTTGATCTGCGCGAGGATCTCGGTCGGTTCGGCCGGGGGTGTCTGCTCGCCGCTGGTGGCGCCGGAGCCGACCGGTTGGGTGGTGGTCGTGCTCGGCGTTGTCTCGGTCTCCGCCTTGCCGCCACTACCGCCGCAGCCGGCGAGCAGAAGGGCGAGGGCGGCGATCGCTGCCGCCGCCCCGGCTGTTCTGCTCCCGTGACCCTTGCTCATAACGTGGGAACTCCTCACTGGTCGGCCGACGTCAGTCGCTCAAGTGGACGGTGAAGAAGTCCGACAGGTCCAGGACGAATCCTGTCTGGGTCGGATCGATCTCCAGCGGCCCGTTGTCGCACGTGAAGTCCACCACGGGCTTGATCGCGGGGGCCAGGGTGCAGCGAGGCACGACCACCGCGGTGGCATGCGCCGAGGCGTGGATGTTCTCCGTGCCTTTGACGACGGACGGGCCGACAGTCCCTCGCGATCGCACCTCCACATGGAAACCGGGCGGATCGTTCACAGGGGTGCAGCCGCCGGGCGTCACATCGGCGCCGTTGTCCCCCGCGTACTCCTGTGCGGCGGCGCAGGCGTTCTCCTCAAGCGGCAAATTGGTCAGCAATTGCCCCAGCGCCGCGGTATCGCCGGACAGCAGGTCTGCCAGGAACGCGTCGTGCGCCCCGTCACGCAGTTCGCGCGCCGCCGCCAACGCCGCCGCGTCGGCGGCGGTTTGGGTACGGTTGCGGATGACGGCGGCCTGGCCGACCGCGAAGTAGGCGAAGGCCAGGAAGAAGAGGGCAGCCATGGCGACGATGTAGATGCCGAATGTCTGCCCCGCTTCTCCGCGCGGAGTCCTCCTCAGCCGCCGACGATGTCCCCGATCTTGCCCATGATCCCGTCGAAGATCGCGTTGCCGATGTCGGCCTGGCTGAGGATTCCGATGATCACCGCGATCACCACCGCCAGCCCGAGGTATTCGATCGCGCCCTGGCCGCGGTCCGGTTGGTACGCGGCCACTCGATTGCGCATCCGGACGAAACGCCGGACCAGCCACCTGTTCATGTGTGTTCGCCCCATCCTTTGTCACCTGGCTGATGCGTGGGGCGGCCGTGTGCAGCCCATCGGGCGAGGTGGACACGGCGCACCGCCTCTCGCTGGTCGTAGTGCGGGTTCGCAGAGCTTCATTGCAGGTGCAAATATGGTTGCGAATGCAAAGGTACACCCGAGTCCCGTGCATCCGCAGCCCGTTGAGCCGTGAGAGACCGAAATCCTGCGGGTTCCGCAGATATCGCGGCCCCCATCAGCATGACGCCGAACCACCCTCCGTCGCACCCCCGTCACCCATTTCCGAAGATATTGCCGAAGTTGGTCTGAGAGCCGATGATCGTGCCGGAGATCAGCAGGATCATCGTGGCCGGGACCAGCAGGAGAGTGATCACACCGGTCGCGCGCGGGACCATCCGGGCCGCGCGGCGGCGGGCGTTCTGGGCCTCGGCGCGGCGCATGTCCTGGGCGATCTGGAGGAGGGTGCGGGCGATGGGGGCGCCGAGTTCCTCGCCCTGCTGGAGGGCGGAGACGAACTGGGCCACCTGTTCGCTGCCGTTGCGCTTGCGGAGCTGGTCGAAGGCCTCGCGCCGGCTGACGCCGACGTCCATCTGCCGCAGGGCGACGCGGATTTCATCGGACCATGGGCCCTTGTAGACGGCGTTGACCCGTTCGAGTGCCTGACGGAAGCCGAGGCCGGCGCTGACCACGACGGCGAGGACGTCCAGGAAGTCGGGCAGCGTCCGTTCGATGTCGTCGCGGCGGCGGCGGATCGCCATCCAGATGGTGAAGTCGGCGAACCACCAGCCGTAGGCGAAGACCAGCAGGGCCAGCAGCCAACTGCTCCGGCTGAGCAGTGCCAGGCCGCCCAGGCCGCCGACCACGCCGTAGACGGCGCGGCGGGCGGCATAGCGCTCGACGGTGAGGCCGTAGGGGTGGCCGGCGTGGTCGAGTCTGGCCCGGATCCTGGCGATCCGTGCCGGGCCCATCAGCCGCAGCACCATCGGGACCCAGCGGATGCCGAGCCGGTCGATGGCGTTGCCGGTACGGGTGGTGCGGGTGCGGCCGACTTCGAGGGCGAGGGCCAGGTCGTCGGGGAGTTTGACGTCGGCCCGCAGCAGGCCGACGGCGTAGACGACGCCGACCGCGCAGAGGGCGATCACCAGGGCGAGGAGGAGGCCGAGGCCGAAAGGTGTCATCTCCGGCCCCTCACACGTCGATCCGGGACATCCGGCGGATGAGCACGAACCCGACCACGTACAGGCTCAGTGAGACCAGCACGCAGATCCGGCCGATGCCGGAACCGGTCAGGGCGCCGAGCGCGCCGGGCATCACGCGGTCGATCAGCAGCAGGGAGCCGATGCCCATGATCGGTACGGCGGCGGCCGTCACCGTGACCTGGGACATCTGGGTACGGACCTCCCGGCGGGTCTCCTTGCGCTCCTCCAGAGTGACGGTGAGGTTGCGCAGCGATTCCACGAGGGAGCCGCCGGCCCTGCTGGCGAGCACCAGGGTGGACACCAGCACGATCAACTCCCGACTGGGTAGGCGTTGTTGCAGCTCGGCGAGGGCGTCCTCGACCGATCGGCCGAGCGCCATCGCGTCGGCGACCTGCTTGAGCTCCTCGCCGGCCGGTGCCTCCAGCTCGTCGGCGGCCATCGAGACCGCGGTGCGCAGGGCCAGGCCCGCCTGGGTGGCGTTGGCCAGCACCCGGGCCAGGTCGGGGAGTTGGGCGATGAAGCGCTCGGTGCGGACCCGGCGCCGCCAGGACAGGAAGGAGTAGGCGACCCAGCCGGCGATCAGCGCCGCGATCGGTCCGAAGAAGGGCGCCAGGACGACGGCGGCCAGCAGCCACGCGGCCAGGACCACCCCGGCGAAGGCCGCGCTGAACTGACCGGGGGTGAGTTCCGTGCCGGTGGCGGCGAGCCGGCCTTCGAGCCTGCGGCCCCAGGCGTAGCGCCGTACCCACCGGTCGAGCCCGGAGAACGCGGCCCGGGAAGGGCCGCGGCCGGGATCGCCGGCGAGGCGCTCGACCAGCGCGGCGCGGTCCGCCCGGCCGCCCCGCCAGGTGTGCAGGCCCCCCACGCCGAGTGTCAGGGCGACGAGGGTGAGCACGATCACCAGCACGGGGTAGGGGCCGGCGGCCCAGGCGGGGGCGGCCGACACGACTCCGGAGCCGGGGAGACGGCCGGCGCCCGGCGCCGCGAGCGGGGTCATTTCGCCTCCCGGCTGTCGAGTTCGAGTTCGCTGGCCCCGATCCCGAAGGCGGCGGGCACGGGTTCGCCGGCCAGGTAGAGGCGCTCACCGATCTCCCGCGGCACCGGGCGGTGTTCGTACCAGCCGCGGACGATCCGGTCGACGCCCAGCGGTTCGGCGCGGAAGCGGGAGGCGGCGGAGAGCAGGAAGGTGTTCCGGCCGCGTGAGGACAGGACGGCGATCTCGGCGATCCGCCGGGTGCCGTCCACATGCCGTTGCAGCTGGACGATCACGTCCACCGCCGAGTTGATCTGGTCCCGCAGCGCCTCGAACGGGATCTTCACCTCGCTCATCGAGGCCAGTGTCTGGAGCCTGAGCACCGCGTCGTCCGCGGAGTTGGCGTGCACGGTGGCCAACGAGCCGTCGTGGCCGGTGGACATGGCCTGGAGCATGTCGAGGGTCTCGCCGCCGCGGACCTCGCCGACGATGATCCGGTCGGGGCGCATACGCAGCGAGTTGCGGACCAGGTCGCGGATGGTGACCCGTCCGTCACCCTCCACGTTGGGCGGGCGGGACTCCAGCCGGATCACATGCTCCTGCTGGAGCTGGAGTTCGGCGGCGTCCTCGACGGTGATGATCCGCTCGCCGTCCGGGATCAGCCCGGACAGCGCGTTGAGCAGGGTGGTCTTGCCGGTGCCGGTGCCGCCGCTGACGATGATGTTGCACTTGGCGCGGACGAACGAGGACAGCAGCAGCAGCATGTGCTCGTCCAGCGTGCCCAGCGCGATGAGTTCCTGCAGGGTGTAGGCGCGGGGGAAGCGGCGGATGGTCAGGGTGGGGCCGCTCAGGGACAGCGGCGGGATGATGACGTTGACGCGTTCGCCGGACGGGAGGCGGGCGTCGACCATCGGATTGGACTCGTCCACCCGGCGGTTGACGGTGGAGACGATCCGCTCGATGGTCTGCAGCAGTTGCTCGGCGGAGGAGAAGCGGGCGGCGACCTGCTCGACGCGGCCGCCGCGTTCGACGTAGATCCGGTCCGGGCCGTTGACCATGATCTCGGTGACGGAGGGGTCTTCGAGCAGCGGTTCCAGAATGCCGAGGCCGAGCGCCTCGTCCACCACCCGGCGGATCAGCGCGGCGCGTTCGGCGGTGGACAGCACCGGGCCTTCGCGGCTGATGATGTGGCCGAGCACGCGTTCGAGCCGGGCGCGACGTTCGGCGGCGGCCAGCGCGGACATCTCCGCGAGGTCGATCTCCTGGAGCAGCTTGGCCCGGTAGACGGCCACGAGGTGGCCCTCCTGGGTCTGCGGGGCGGCCTCTTCGACGGCGAGGCGGGCGCGGAGGCTCACTGAGTGTCGTCCTCCTTCGGCATCGTCGCGGTCCGGGTGACGGGACCGAGGAAGCTGAGTCCGGGCATGACGGAGGGGATCTGCACCGTCGCGTTCGCCGTGACGCTGGACCTGTCGGGCTGCAGATCTATGTCCACGTTCACCCAGCCGCTGACTGCGTCCTCCCCCGCCGCTTGCGGGTCGGTCCGCGGATTCGCCTCGGCGGCGGTCCGTGCGGCGGTACGGGCCGCCGTGCCGGCCTGCTCCCCGCAGTAGGCGGCTATGCCGAGCTGGATGCCGGCCAGCGCGATGAGCAGCAGGAAGGGGAGCATGCCGAGGAATTCGAGCGAGGCGACCCCGCGGTCCCGCAGCCGGCCGCGGGTCCGCGGCGGTACGGGCAGGGCGCGGGCCCTTGGCCCTGCCCGGTGGGACGGCGCCCTGGGAGGTCGGCTCAGCCGCGGGGTGGCCCTCATGGGGTGGGCTCCTCGTCCGGGGTGCTGGCGTGGCCGTGGACAGTGACGGGGAAGCTGATGGCGCCGGGGAAGAGGACGGGCACCCGGAGGCCGACGGTCACCGAGACCTGCCCGTCGGAGTGGTCGGGCGGGCCGATGTCCGCGCCGTCCGCCCACGCGCCGGGGAGGTCGGAGGTCGCCGCCGCGCCCGCGTCATGGCCGACGGCCGCCGCACGGGCCGCCTGGTCCGCGGCGTTGCCCGCGAGGGTGAAGGTGTAGCCGGCCAGCACCGCCTGCCAGACCAGGATCAGGGTGATCAGGATGATCGGCGTCATCCCGAGGGCTTCCAGGGTGACTTGGCCGCGGTCGCCGCGCCGCTGCTTCTTGCCGCGGGTGGCGGGCACCGCGGCCGCTCCGGTGACCAGGCCCAACTCCCCGGCCAGCGCCCAGATCCCGGCTTTGACGGTGGAGCGGTTGTCCAGGTCCTGGAGCCGCCCGGCGTCGATGACGGCCTGCAACTCCCGGAAGGCGGCCGGGATCACGGACGCGGCGACCTTCGTGCCGGTGATCCGGCCGATCAGCGAGGGCTGGATCTCGCTGCTGCGGCTGTGGCGGTTGACGACGGTCGTGGTGTCCTGCGGTTTGCGGATCTGGAGGCGGTCCCACATCCGGACCATGCGCTTGGCGGCGCGGACCGCGATGACATCGGGGGTGGTGACGAGCACGGCCATGTCGGCGGTCTCCACCGCCACCGCGTTGGCGCTGGTCACCTGGGTGCCGCAGTCGACCACGACGACCTCGTAGCGCTGCCGGAGCGCGGCCAGCACCAGCCGGGCGGCGCGGTCGGTGACGTCCTCGCCGCGTTCGCCGTCGGCGGGGGCGAGCAGCAGCGCGGGGCCGGACTCGTGGACGTACATCGCGTCGTTCAGGACGCGGGACGAGACGTCCGCTATGTCGGCGAGGTCGGCCACCGAGCGGCGGAACTGGACGTCGAGGTAGGAGGCGATGTCGCCGCCCTGGAGATCGAGGTCGACCAGCGCGGTGGAGCGGCCGGACGCCTGGGCGGCCAGCGCGAGTTGGACGGCGGTGACGGTGGCGCCGACGCCGCCCTTGGCGCCGGCCACCGCGACGAGTGTGCCGCCGGCCACGGCCGGCAGGGCGGCGCGGCCCGGCCCGAGGTGGCGGCGCACCCCGGCCGCCCAGCCCGCCGCGGCCTCGACCCGGGCGCCCAACTCCTCGTAGGACAGCGGGAGTCCGACGACGCCGCGGGCCCCGGAGTTCATCGCGGCGGCCAGCATGGTGGGGCTGGGGTCGGCGGTGAGCAGCACGACGCCGACCGAGGGGAAGCGCAGGGCGACATCGCGGACCAGGTCGAGCGCGGGCATCGGGCCGATCACGTCGTGCAGGACGACGACCTCGGGCAGTTCGTCCAGACCCGTCTCGGCGGCCCGGGCGAGGGTGTCGAGCAGCGTGCCCGAGTCCGGTGCCGCCGGGGCGGGTTCGGCGCCGGGCAGCTGGGCGAGCAGCCCCAGCAGGGCTCTTGCCGCGTCGGGGTCGCCGGTCGCGGCGAGGATGCGTACGCTCACTGCGCGCTCCCGGTGCCCTTGTCCCCGCCGAGTGTGTACGTACGGTCGCCCAGCGACGGTGTACCGGTGTCGTTCGGCGCGACCAGCGCCAGCCGGACATGGACCGCGAACGACTCCGAGTAGGCGATGCGCTGGGCGTCCCGGACATCGAGGGCGAAGGTGATCGGGACGCCCTGCTCGGAGAGCCGCTGGGAGTTGCTGTTCGAGTCGAACGCCTTGATCTCACCGACGTCGATGACCTGGGCGTCGGCCACCATCAGCTTGGAGATGTCGGGATCGCGCTGTTCCTTGCCCTTGAAGGTGGCGAAGATGTTGACCCGCGCCCCTGGGGTGATCTTGCCGGCCACGCCGGTCTCCGCGTCGATCATGATCGCGATCTCCATTTGGCCCGGCTGGAGTTGGGGCTGGTCGGCCACCATGTCGGACTGGAGCAGGGAGCCCTTCTTCAGCGGTACGGCGGCGATCTTCCCCTGGAGCTCGCCCAGGTCGCGGACCGCGGTGTCGGGCAGCCAGCGCTTCGGCACCGATATCCGGCGCACCTTGGCGTCGCCGAGCGCGGTGTACGCCGGTACGTCCGAGGTCAGTTCGTATGCGGTGACCTTCGATCCGACCTGCGAGCGCGCGTTGCCGACGACGGCCACCACCCCGGCGAAGGCGGCCACCGCGCACAGCACGGAGACCACCAGGAGGACGACACCACGGCGCTGACGTGAGTTCATGTGCGGGTGGACCTATCGCTTGTGGGGTTCGAGTTGCGGGCGGCGCGGGGTCTCGACCGCGCGTCCCCGGCCGGCGGGTACGGCGGCGTGTTTGGGCGGGTTGGCCCGCTCGCCGATCCTGGTGCCGCAGAACAGGCACTGGTCGCCGATGACTTCGAGCCCGCACCAGGTGCAGGTGTCGCGCCGTACCGAGGTGACGAGTTGGTAGAGCATGCCGACGTCCGCGATGTAGGCGGTGAACTCGATCAGCCGTGACGTCCCCCACCACTTGGCGGAGTCGGCCGGCAGCGGCACTTCGCGCAGGTGCTGGGCGTGCCAGGCGGCGGCGAGCGGTCCGGTGATCCAGCCCGGGTCGACGCCGGTGCCCGCCATCGCCAGCTGGGTCTGGTAGCCGGGCCCGGGCGGCAGTTGGTCGGGTCCGGCTTCGGCGAGATACGGCTCGGGGTGGGCCAGGACCGCGAAGTTCCGCCCCGGGACGAGGGACTTGACGTGGCTGCCCACGCTCACCGGCACCCGGTCGAGCTTGGCGACCGAGCCGAGCAGCGCACCGGAGTGCAGATAGTAGGAGAGCAGCCGGGCGGCGCCGGCCAGCACGCCGGGGCCGAGGTCCGTTCCGGCCAACTGCCGCAGTTGCTCGGCGAGCAGGGTGGTGGCCAGCGGCGGCAGGCCGATCGGCACGATGGCGATCCGGTCGGCCTCCAGCGCGGACCGCACGGTGTGCATCCGGCGGCGGGCCGGGTCGGCGGGGTCGGCCGGGGCGAGCGCCACGATGTGGCCGTGGGTGTCCAGGGCGGCCGACGTGCTGATGACCTGGTCTTCCAGCGGAAGCGCGAGGTCGTCCGCGGTGACGGTGATGACGCTCGGCATACGGAACCTCCCCTTCTCCGCCTTGCCTGGCAATTCGCGGTCGCCAGCTTATCGATGTGTAGCGGCATGGGTGCGGAAAGTTGCGGATCGGGATCGGTGAACGACAGGTGACCACCGGAGGTCTTGACAACCGGATTGGTCTGGACCAACTTTCTCCCTAATAGGTGTCACCTGTGTTCTCTGTCACCCGCACTCCCACCACCCCCCAACTCCTTGCCCCCAGGAGGCAGTCGTGGAACGTGCATCGCACGCGAATCAGCATCCGGTCGAACGTGCCCGGCGCAGATCAACCGTCCTGCAGCGGACCGTCGCCGGTCTGAGCGCCGCCGCGGTGATCGGCGCCGGCGTCGCGCTGGTGAACGTCGGCGAGGCCAGCGCCGCCACCACCAACCTGATCGCCAACCCCGGCTTCGAGAGCGGCCTTTCCAACTGGAGCTGCACGGCCGGCAGCGGTTCGACCGTCGGCAGCCCGGTGCACTCCGGTTCCTCCGCGCTGAAGGCCGTACCGTCCAACAGCGACACCGGCCAGTGCGCGCAGACCGTCAGCGTGCAGCCCAACTCGCAGTACACGCTGAGCGCGTGGGTGCAGGGTTCGTACGTCTACATCGGCGCGACCGGCACCGGCGGCACCGACCCGTCCACCTGGACCCCGGGCACCAGCGGCTTCCAGCAGCTCAGCGTCAACTTCACCACCGGCGCCAGTACGCGCTCGGTGACGGTCTACACGCACGGCTGGTACGGCCAGCCCACGTACTACGCGGACGACCTGTCGCTCACCGGCCCCGGCGGCGACCCGACCGTGCCGCCCCCCACCACCCCGACCACCAAGCCGCCCACCACCCCGCCGACGACGCCTCCCACCACCCCGCCGACCACTCCCCCGACCACCCCGGTCACCCCGCCGCCCGGCAACCTGCCCAAGCACGTGGTCACCGGCTACTGGCAGGACTTCAACAACGGCGCGACCGTGCAGACCATCGCCCAGGTGCAGAACCAGTACGACATCATCGCGGTCGCCTTCGCGGACGCGACGACCACACCCGGCGCGATCTCCTTCACCCTCGACCCGGCGCTCAACTACAGCGTGGCCCAGTTCAAGGCGGACATCGCGGCCAAGCAGGCGGCCGGCAAGAAGGTGATCATCTCGGTCGGCGGCCAGAACGGCACCATCTCGGTCCGGGACTCGGCCTCGGCGACCAACTTCGCCAACAGCGTCTACTCGCTGATGCAGACGTACGGCTTCAACGGCGTCGACATCGACCTGGAGAACGGCATCGACAGCACCTACATGCCGCAGGCGCTGCGGGCGCTGAGCGCCAAGGCCGGCTCTTCGCTGATCATCACGATGGCCCCGCAGACGATCGACATGCTCTCGGCGGGCAGCGACTACCTGGCCACCGCGCTGAAGATCAAGGACATCCTGACCGTCGTCAACACCCAGTACTACAACAGCGGTTCGATGAACGGCTGTGACGGCGGGGTCTACAGCCAGGGCACGGTGGACTTCATCACCACGCTGGCCTGCACCGCGATCCAGGCCGGTCTCTCCCCCGCCCAGGTCGGCATCGGCACCCCGGCGTCCACCAGCGCGGCCGGCTCCGGCTACATCAGCCCGACCGTCGTCAACAACGCGCTGGACTGCCTCGCCAAGGGCACCGGCTGCGGCAAGTTCAAGCCCAGCACGACCTGGCCCACCATCCGCGGCGCCATGACCTGGTCCACCAACTGGGACGCGAGCGCGGGCAACACCTGGTCCAACGGAGTGGGCGCGCACGTCCACGGCATGTCGTAACCGGCACTAGCGCAGCCGGCCCCCCGCGGCGGTCTCCGGACCGACAGCCGCGGGGGGCTGTTCGCGCCCCCCTCGGGGCGCCCTCGAAGGGGCGCGGGGAACTGCGCGCTCAGCCCAGCACGGCCAGCGCGTCGATCTCGACCAGGAGCCCGCCCGGCAGGCCGACGTAGACGGTGGTGCGCGCGGCCGGCGGCTGCGTGAGGCCGGCGAAGAAGGCGTTGTAGATCTCGTTGAACTCGGTGAAGTGCCCCGTGTCGGTGAGGTAGACGCGGATCATCACCGCGTCCTCCCAACTGGCCCCGCCCGCCTCCAGCACGGCCTGCACATTGGCCAGGGTCTGGAGCGTCTGCTCGCGCAGCGTGGGCCCGGCGGGGGTCGGCGGCTGGCCCGGGACAGCCGGCAGGAAGCCCACCTGGCCGGCCACTTGGAGGATGTTGCCCTTGCGCACGCCGTGCGAGAAACGGGCCGGCGGGGCGGTGTGGGTGGACGGGGTGACGGCGGTCTTGGTCAACTCGCTCATACGGGGCGTTCCTTGTGTTCGTGGGCGGTGGCTGGATCGTTCGGTACGGATACGGGCGCGGCCCCGGAAAGCTCCGCGCTGATCGCCGCGGCGGTCCGCAGCACCTGCGGCCGCAGCCGCAGCAACTCCTCGGCCGTCACGACGACGTTGGGCGCGGAGACCGACATGGCCGCGTACACCCGGCCGTCCGGGCCGCGCAGCGGGGCGCCGAGGCAGTTGATGGACTCCTCGTGGCCGCCCAGGTCGGTGGCCCAGCCCTGCTCGCGCACCCGGGCCAGCTCGGCGAGGAACGCCGCGGCGTCCGGGGTCGAACGGGCGGTGTAGCGCGGGTACTCCAGGCTCTCGGCGAGCGCCCGCCGCTCCGGCTCCGGCAGGTCGGCCAGCAGCAGTTTGGCGACGGCGGCGACCGTGATCGCGACCGGGCGGCCGATCCGGGAGTACATCCGCACCGGGTAGCGGCTGTCGACCTTGTCGATGTAGACGACCTCGCCCTGCTCGTACACCGCCAAGTGGACGGTGTGCCCGGTCCGTTCGTTGAGCGCGGCCAGATGCGGGTGGGCGATGCCCCGGATGTCGAGCGCCTCCATCGCCTGCTGGGCGAGCGCGAACAGCCGGGTGCCGAGCCGGTAGCGCTGGTCCTGCTGGCGGTAGACCAGACCGTGCTCGTGCAGCGTGCGCAGCAGCCGGAGCGCGGTCGACTTGTGCACCTCCAGCCGGTTGGCCACCTGCTCCAGGCCGGCCGGGCCCTCGGCGAGCAGCGGCAGGATGCTCAGCGCCCGGTCCACGCTCTGGCTCACCGCGCTCCCTCTCCGTCCGGCTCCCGCAGCGTCCACCCCGGGCCCAGCCGCAGTCTCCCCCAGGCCCGGTCGTCCAGCGCGGACAACGCGTCCACGTGTTCCCGGCCGGGCGGTACGGCCAGGTCGGCGGGGACGGTGAGGGCCGCCGCCGCCAGCAGGTGGCCGTGCCGCAGCCGGTCCGGCAGCGGCAGGCCGCGCAGGGTGGCGGACAGGAAGCCGGCCGCGAAGGCGTCCCCGGCGCCGACATGGGAGACGACGTCCACGACCGGGGCGGGGCTGTGCAGCCGCTCGCTGCCGGTGAAGGCGGTCGCCCCGGCCGCGCCCTGTTTGACGACCAGCACGGCCGGTTCGGGCAGGGCGGCCCGGATCGCGTCGGCGTCCGGGAGGCCCCAGGCCGCCGCCGCCTCGTCCTCGCCGACGAACACCAGGTCGCAGCCGCGGGCCAGTTCGGCCAGCCGCCAGGGGTCGGCGTCGTGCCACAGGGCGGGCCGGTGGTTGACGTCGTAGGAGACCAGCGGCCGGCCGGGCTCGCGGCGGGTCAGGCGCCGCATCAGCGCGTGGCAGGTCGCGGAGAGCGCGGCGGTGATGCCGGTCAGGTGCAGCACCCGGCCGGACCAGGCGTCGCGCCGCCGGACCAGCGCCGGCGACAGCGCGGAGGCGGCCGAGCCCTTGCGGTAGTAGACGACCTCGGCCTTACCCGGCTCGGCGCCGAGCGTGGTGGCGCGCTCCCCGGCGGTACGGAAGTAGACGCCGGTGGGGCGGCGCGGGTCGCGCTGCACGGCGCCGGTGTCCACCCCGGACGCGGCGATCGTCTCGACCAGGTGGTCGCCGAAGCCGTCCGCGCCGACCCGGCTGATCCAGCGCACCCGGTGCCCGGCCCGGGCCAAGGTGCAGGCGACGTTGGACTCGGCGCCGCCGATGGTCCGGTGGAACGCGGGCACGTCGGCGAGCCGGCCGGCCCGCGACGGCACGAAGGTGACCATGGACTCGCCGAGGCACACCACGTCGTAGTCCCGGGTGCCGGCGGCGGCAGCGTACGGGTCGGCGGCGGTCACGCTGGCTCTCGCCCTCCTCGGGTCGGCGGCCGGGGTGGACGAGCGGAGACGTTGACCCGGCGCAGGCGTGGATGTTAGACAGCTCGGAGCACGATACGCAATGGCCGTTGCACATGATGCAACGCACCAGGGTACGGCACAGGGCCACGGCGGCTACGGCCACGGCTTCGATCGACGCGGGAGGGTGCGGGACATGGGCATCGACATCGGCGAGCGGGTGGCCGCCCTGGACGGGGAGCGGATCGACCACCGCTACAAGGCGGTGCCGCCGGACGCCGACGGGCTGACCTTCGGCGAACTCGCCGCCCAGCGGCGCAACCTCTTCGACGGCGGCTTCACCACCCCTGTCCTCGTCCTGTCCGAGGAGGCCCTCGACCACAACCTCGGCCTGCTGGAGCGCTACACCGCCGAGCACGCCCTCGCCTTCGCCCCGCACGGCAAGACATCCATGGCCCCGCAGCTCTTCGCCCGCCAACTCGCCCACGGGGCCTGGGGCATCACCGTCGCCGTCCCCCACCAGGCGCGGGTGGCCCGCGCGTTCGGGGTGCGGCGGATCTTCCTGGCCAACGAGGTGGTCGACGCCGCCGCGCTGCGCTGGATCGGCGAACAGCTCGACGCCGACCCGGACTTCACCTTCCTCTGCTACGTGGACTCGGTGCGCGGCGTGGAGCTGATGGACACCGCGCTGCGGGCGGCCGGTATCCGGCGCCGGCTCGATGTGGTGCTCGAACTCGGCGCGGGCGAGGGAGCGCGTACCGGTGTGCGTACCGAAGCCGAGGGCGTGGCGGTCGCCGAAGCGGTGGCGCGGGCCTCGGCGTTGCGGCTGGTGGGCGTCGCGGGCTACGAGGGCGAGGTGCCGGACCCCGACCCGGAGCGGGTACGGGCCTGGCTGCGGCGGCTGGTCGCGCTGGCCGCCGGCTTCGACCGGGCCGGGCACTTCGCCGGCGCCGCCGAGATCGTGATCAGCGCCGGCGGTTCCGCCTGGTTCGACGCGGTCGCCGACGTCTTCGCGGGGATTCCTGAACTCAGCTCTCCTGTCCTGAAGTTGCTGCGCTCCGGCGCCTATGTCACGCATGACGACGACCACTACCGCCGCATCACGCCCTTCAACAGGGTGCCCACCGAAGGCAGTCTGCGGCCCGCCCTGCGGCTGTGGGCCCAGGTGGTGTCCCGCCCCACCCCCACCCAGGCCTTCCTCAACGCCGGTAAACGGGACGCCCCTTACGACCTCGGCCTCCCCCGCCCGCTCGCCGTCCGCTCCGCCCGCGACGGCTCGCTGCGCGACCCGCTCGACGGCTTCACCGTCGCCCAGCTCTCCGACCAGCACACCTGGCTGACCCTCCCGGCCGCCGAACCGCTCGAAGTCGGCGACTGGGTGGCCCTCGGCCTCTCGCACCCGTGCACGACCTTCGACAAGTGGCCCCTCATCCCGGTCGCCCGCGAGGACGGTACGGCGACCGCCTTCATCCACACCTTCTTCTGACCGGGGGGAATGGCTGCTCATGGACACGGTGATGCGGGGCGCGCGGGTGGTGGACGGGACCGGCGGCGACGCGTACACCGCCGATGTCGGGCTCGCCCGCGGCCGTATCGCGGAGATCCGGACCTGCGGGCCGCGGCTCACGGGCAGGAGGACGCTGGACGCCGACGGGCTCGTGCTGGCACCCGGCTTCATCGACATGCACGCGCACAGCGACCTGGCGCTGCTGCGCGACCCGGCGCACGAGGCGAAGGCCGCCCAGGGGGTCACGCTGGAGGTGCTGGGGCAGGACGGGCTGTCCTACGCGCCGATCGACGACGGGACGCTGACGGAGCTGCGGACCCAGCTCGCCGGGTGGAACGGCGACGGGCAGGACGTCGAGGTCGACTGGCGGAGCGTCGGGGAGTATCTGGACCGGCTGGACCGGGGCATCGCGGTGAACGCCGCCTACCTGGTGCCGCAGGGGACGGTACGGGCGCTGGCCATGGGGTGGGAGGACCGGCCGGCCACCGAGCGGGAACTGGCGCGGATGAGGCAACTGGTCGCCCAGGGGCTGGCGGAGGGCGCTGTCGGCATGTCGTCGGGGCTGACGTACACGCCGGGGATGTACGCCTCCGACGCCGAACTGACCGAGCTGTGCCGGGTGGTGGCCTCGTACGGCGGCTACTACTGCCCGCACCACCGGTCCTACGGGGCCGGCGCGCTGGAGGCGTACCAGGAGGTGCTGACGCTGGCCGCCGAGGCGGGCTGCGCGCTGCATCTGGCGCACGCCACCATGAACTTCGGGGTCAATCGGGGCCGGGCCCCCGAGCTGCTGGACCTGCTGGACCGGGCGATCGGGGCGGGGGCGGATGTCAGCCTGGACACGTATCCGTACACCCCCGGCTGTACGACCCTGGTCGCGCTGCTGCCGAGTTGGGCGGCGGCGGGCGGGCCGGAGGCGACGCTGGAGCGGCTGCGGGACGACGCGACCGCCGAGCGCGTCCGGCACGTGCTGGAGGTCGAGGGCTCGGACGGCAGTCACGGGGTGCCGATGGACTGGTCCACCATCGAGATCTCCGGGGTCGGCGACCCGGCCCTGTCCGGGTACATCGGCGCCCGGCTGGACGGCTGGCCGACCGCCCGCCGGCTGCTGCTGGCCGACCGGCTGGGCACCACGATCCTCCAGCATGTGGGAGACGAATCGAACGTCCGTACGATCATGCGCCATCGTGCCCACACCGGCGGCTCCGACGGCATCCTGCACGGAGCCAAGCCGCACCCCCGCGCGTACGGCACCTTCCCGCACTACCTGGGGCGCTATGTGCGGGAACTGGGCGTGCTCGGCCTGGAGGAGTGCGTCGCCCATCTGACCGGCCGCCCGGCCGCCCGGCTGCGGCTGCCCGACCGCGGCCTGATCCGCCTCGGCCACCGCGCCGACCTGGTGCTTTTCGACCCGGCCACGGTCGCGGCCGGCGCCACCTACGACCGTCCGCGCACCTTGCCGACCGGCATTCCGTATGTGCTGATCGATGGCCGGTTCGTTGTGGACGAGGGCCGGCGCACCGGCGAACTGGCGGGCCGCTCGGTACGCCGGACAGCGCCCTGACCAGGCTCCGAGCCGGCTCCGCCCGCGATCCGGCCCCCGGGCCGCGTCGGCTGGCGGCGACCCGCAGGTGTCGGAAAACACCGCGCGGCGCGCGTTACGTGGCCGTAAGGTGACCGGCATGCAGGTGATCCAGTCCACGAAGCTCGCCAACGTCTGCTACGACATCCGCGGCCCGGTGCTCGAAGAGGCCATGCGGCTCCAGGCGGCGGGCCACCGCATCCTGGAGCTGAACACCGGCAACCCGGCGCCCTTCGGCTTCGAGTGCCCGCCGGAGATCCTGGAGGACATGCTCAGGTCGCTGGGCACCGCCCACGGCTATGTGAACTCCAAGGGCATCCTCCCGGCGCGCCGCGCGGTCATGCAGCACTACCAGACCAAGGGCATCGAGCTGGACGTCGAGGACATCTACCTCGGCAACGGCGTGTCCGAGCTGATCCAGATGTCCATGCAGGCGCTGCTGGACGACGGCGACGAGGTGCTGGTCCCCGCGCCCGACTACCCGCTGTGGACGGCGGCGGTCTCGCTGTCCGGCGGCACCGCGGTGCACTACCGCTGCGACGAGCAGGCCGACTGGTATCCGGACCTGGCCAACATCGAGCGCAGGATCACCGACCGCACCAAGGCGATCGTGCTGATCAACCCGAACAACCCCACCGGCGCCGTCTACGACGACGAACTCCTGCGCGGCTTCGCGGACATCGCCCGCCGGCACCGGCTGATCGTCTGCGCCGACGAGATCTACGACAAGATCCTCTACGACGACGCGACGCACACCCCGTTCGCCGCCATCGCCCCCGATCTGCTGACCCTGACCTTCAACGGCCTGTCCAAGGCCTACCGGGTGGCCGGCTTCCGCAGCGGGTGGCTGGCGGTGTGCGGACCCAAGGAGCACGCCACCAGCTATATAGAGGGTCTGACGATCCTGTCGAACATGCGGCTGTGCGCCAACGTGCCCGCCCAGCACGCCATCGCCACCGCGCTGGGCGGCCGGCAGTCCATCAAGGACCTGGTGCTGCCCAACGGCCGGCTCACCGAGCAGCGCGACGCGGCGTACGCGGCACTGACCGCGATCCCCGGGGTCACCTGCGTGAAGCCGCGCGGCGCGCTCTACGCCTTCCCCCGCCTCGACCCGAAGGTCTACAAGATCAAGGACGACCAGCAGATGGTCCTCGACCTGCTGCGGGCCGAACGCATCCTGGTGGTCCAGGGCACCGGCTTCAACTGGCCCGAGCCCGACCACTTCCGCCTGGTCACCCTTCCGGTCAAGGAGGACCTGACGGACGCGGTGACCCGGATAGGGCGCTTCCTGGACGGCTACAGCCAGCCGTAGCGGGCCCCGAAGGGGCGCCCTCCCTGCCGGAAGGGCGCCCGGAGGTCAGCCCAGGCGGGCGACCAGTGCCTCGTATTCGGCCCACAGCTCCGGCGGCGTGTGGTCGCCGTACGTCTCCAGGTGGGCCGGGATCAGGGACGCCTCCTCGCGCCAGACCTCGCGGTCGACCGTGAGGAGCAGGTCGAGGTCGGCCGGGGACAGGCCGAGGCCGTCGGTGTCCAGGGCGCCCTGGGCGGGGAGGACGCCGATCGGGGTCTCGACGCCCGCGGCGTCCCCGCTGAGGCGCTCGACGATCCACTTCAGCACCCGGCTGTTCTCGCCGAAGCCCGGCCACACGAAGCGGCCGTCGGCGTCCTTGCGGAACCAGTTGACGTAGTAGATCTTCGGCAGCTTGTCCCGGTCGCCCTTGCGCTCGGCGTCCTTGCCGAGCGCCACCCAGTGGCCGAAGTAGTCGCCCATGTTGTAGCCGCAGAACGGCAGCATCGCGAAGGGGTCGCGGCGCAGTTCGCCGACCTTGCCCTCGGCGGCGGCGGTCTTCTCGCTGGCGATGTTGGCGCCGAGGAAGACGCCGTGCTGCCAGTCGAAGGACTCGGTGACCAGCGGGACGGCGGAGGCGCGCCGGCCGCCGAAGAGGATCGCCGAGATCGGCACGCCCCGGGGGTCCTCCCACTCCGGCGCGATGATCGGGCACTGGGCGGCCGGGACGGTGAAGCGGGCGTTGGGGTGCGCCGCCGGGGTCCCGCTGTCCGGCGTCCAGTCGTCGCCCTTCCAGTCCGTCAGGTGCGCCGGGGGCTGTTCGGTCATGCCCTCCCACCACACGTCGCCGTCGTCGGTGAGGGCGACATTGGTGAAGACCGAGTTGCCGTACATGGTCTTCATGGCGTTGGCGTTGGTGTGCTGGCCGGTGCCCGGGGCGACGCCGAAGAAGCCGGCCTCGGGGTTGATGGCGTAGAGGCGGCCGTCCTCGCCGAACCGCATCCAGGCGATGTCGTCGCCGACGGTCTCCACCGACCAGCCGGAGATGGTGGGTTCGAGCATGGCCAGATTGGTCTTGCCGCAGGCGGAGGGGAAGGCCGCGGCCACGTACCTGGCCTCTCCCCGGGGCGGGGTCAGCTTGAGGATGAGCATGTGCTCGGCCAGCCAGCCCTCGTCACGGGCCATCACGGAGGCGATGCGCAGCGCGTAGCACTTCTTGCCGAGCAGCGCGTTGCCGCCGTAGCCGGAGCCGTACGACCAGATCTCGCGGGTCTCGGGGAAGTGCGAGATGTACTTGGTGGTGTTGCAGGGCCAGGGCACGTCGGCCCGGCCGTCGGCGAGCGGGGCGCCGAGGGTGTGCACGGCCTTGACGAAGGCGCCGTCGGTGCCCAGCTGGTCCAGCACCGCGCGGCCCATCCGGGTCATGGTGCGCATCGAGACCGCGACATAGGCGGAGTCGGTGATCTCCACGCCCATCGCGGACAGCGGCGAGCCGAGCGGACCCATGCAGAACGGGACCACGTACATCGTCCGGCCGCGCATCGAGCCGCGGAACAGGCCGCCGTCACCCGGCCGGCCGAACGGGCCGGATTTTTCTCCGCCGGTTCCGGCGGCTCCGGAGGAGTCTCCGGTGAAGATCGCCCGCATCTCGGCGGGGTCCTTCCAACGGTTGGTCGGACCTGCGTCCGCCTCGCGCCGGGAGCAGATGAAGGTCCGGTCCTCGACCCGCGCCACGTCCGAGGGGTCGGAGGCGGCGTAGTAGGAGTTGGGCCGCAGGGTGGGGTCGAGCCTGGTGAAGGTGCCCTTGGCGACGAGTTCCTCGGCGAGGCGGTGGTATTCCGCCTCGGAGCCGTCGCACCACACGATCTCGTCGGGCTGGGTGAGTTCGGCGATGTCGCCGACCCATTCGATCAGTTCCTGATGTTCGGTGGGAGCCGCAATACCGCGCGCCACGATCGCTCCGTCCCGCCGGGTCCGCACAGACCGGCGTCACACATTGAGGGTTGTGTTCGGCCCCTTGGGGGCTGCGGCCCGGACGCTTGCGAGGGCGCTCATCCGGTGCCGACCGCACTCATATGAGTGTTATCCCCTTCAAATGATTCTGTCCAGAGCACCGCCGGCCACCGTCGCCACGACATCTCCGACTTTCTTACTAACGGGTAACTTACGATGCCGTAGATAGGATTGTCGCCATGAGCGCTCTGGACGAGACGGACGCGGTGCCCACCGCCGCCGATGAGGTCGACCTGCCCACGCTGGTAAAACCCAAGCTCAGGGGCTGGCTGCATGCCGGAATGTTTCCGGCCGTACTGGTTTCCGGCGTGATCCTCACGGCCTGCGCGCAGAGCACCCGAGGGCGGATCGCCTGCGCGATCTTCACCCTTACGGCCTGCGCCCTGTTCGGGGTGAGCGCGCTCTACCACCGCGGAAACTGGGGTACGACGGCCTCAGGAATTTTGCGACGACTTGACCATGCGAACATCTTCCTGATCATCGCGGGCACCTACACACCGCTGGCGATCCTGCTGCTGCCGGGCGGTACGTCCGAGCTGCTGCTGTGGCTGGTGTGGGCCGGAGCGCTGGCCGGCATCGCGTTCCGGGTCTTCTGGGTGGGCGCCCCGCGCTGGCTCTACACGCCGTGCTACATCGCGCTGGGCTGGGTCTCGGTCTTCTTCCTGCCGGACTTCCTGCGGACCGGCGGCGTGGCGGTACTCGTCTGCGTCATCGTCGGCGGGCTGCTCTACAGCGCGGGCGCGGCGATCTACGGCTTCAAGAAGCCGAATCCGTCACCGCGGTGGTTCGGCTTCCACGAGGTGTTCCACTCCTTCACGCTGGCCGCGTTCGCGGTGCACTACGTGGGGATCTCGCTGGTCGCCTACCAGCACGCGTAGCGCGGGCGGCCCCGAGGGGCCGCCCGGGTCAGACGTCGGCGCGCAACTGGGCGCGGAGGGTGGCCGGGTCCGAGGTGGGGGCGTCGCAGACGAAGTGGCGGCAGACGTAGGCCGCCGCGCGGCCGGCCCGGGTCGGGCGGTCGAGCAGCAGCGGGAACTCGGCGGTGCCCTCCTCGCCGACGGCGACGACCGCGCCGGGAGCGGCGCCCAGCAGCGCGGTGCGGTGCAGTTCGGCGGTGAGCGGGTCGGCGGTGGCGCCGACGACGGCCACCTCGCGCGGCCCGTCCAGAGCCGCCTCCGCGACCGCGAGCCCCCAGCCGATGAAGCGCGGCGCCCGGGCGGCCAGCGAACCCACCACGGCCAGGGCCCGCTCGGCGGCGTCGCGGTGCGGCTGGGAGCCGGTGTGGGCGGCGTAGGACAGCAGCGCGCCGGCCGCCGCGGTCCAGCCGGAGGGAGTGGCGTTGTCGGTCGGGTCCTGCGGGCGGCGGATCAGCGTCTCGGCGTCGTCCGCGGTGTCGTAGAGGGTGCCGTCGGCGGCGGTGAAGTGGCGCAGGACGGCGTCGAGCAGCAGCCCGGCGAAGTCCAGCCATACGCCCTCGCCGGTCACCGAGGCCAGCGCCAGGAAGCCCTCGGCGACATCGCCGTAGTCCTCCAGCACCCCGGCGTTGACACCCGCGTCGCCGTCCCGTGAGGTGCGGAAGAGCCGGCCGCGCTCGTCCAGGTGCACCCGGATCAGCAGGTCGGCGGCGTCCACCGCGGCCTGGACGAGGTCGGGCCGGTCGAAGTAGGCACCGGTCTCGGCCAGCGCGGCGATGGCCAGGCCGTTCCAGGCGGCCACCACCTTGTCGTCGCGGCCGGGCCGGGGGCGGTGGGCGCGGGCGGCGAGCAGCCGGTCGCGTACGGAGGCCACCCGGTCGGCGTCAACCACGCCGTTGCCCGGGCTCAGTCGGAGGACGGAGGCGCCCTCCTCGAAGGTCCCCTCCGGTGTCACCCCGAAGTAGGCGGCGGCGAACTCACCATCAGCCTGCCCGAGTTCGTCGGTCAGCTGCCGCGGCGTCCAGACGTAGTAGGCGCCTTCGACATGCCGGCCGGCGCCGTCGTCGCTGTCGGCGTCCAGCGCGGAGGCGAAGCCGCCTTCCACGGTGCCCAGTTCGGCGATCATGAAGTCCGCGGTCTCCAGCGCGACCCGGCGGGCCAGGTCGGAGCCGGTGGAGCGCCACAGGTGGGCGTAGACCCGGGTGAGCAGCGCGTTGTCGTAGAGCATCTTCTCGAAGTGCGGCACGGTCCAGGTGCGGTCGACGCTGTACCGGGCGAAGCCGCCGGCCAGTTGGTCGTAGATGCCGCCGCGGGCCATCGCCTCGCAGGTGTCGCGGGCCATCCGCAGCGCGCTCTCGTCGCCGGTTCGGGCGTGGTGCCGCAGCAGGAACTCCAGCGCCATGGACGCCGGGAACTTCGGCGCCCCGCCGAAGCCGCCGTGCTCCGCGTCGTAGCCGCCGGTGAGCCCCTCCAGCGCTGCGCCCAGCTCGGCCTTGCCCGCCACCGCCGCCGGATCGCCGTATGCGCCGGTCCGCTCGGACAGGTCCCGGGTGATCCGGGCCGCGACCTCCGCGACCTCTTCGCGCCGGTCCCGCCAGGCCGCGACGACTCCTTGCAGCACGTCCATGAAGCCGGGCAGCCCATGGCTCTGCCGCGGCGGGAAGTACGTACCGAAGTAGAACGGCTCCCGGTCCGGCGTCAGGAAGACCGTCATCGGCCACCCGCCCTGCCCGGTGGCCGCCTGCACGGCCTCCATGTACACCGCGTCCACGTCCGGCCGCTCCTCGCGGTCCACCTTCACCGCGACGAAGTGCTCGTTCAGATACCCGGCCGTGCCCTCGTCCTCGAAGGACTCGTGCGCCATCACATGGCACCAGTGGCAACTGCTGTACCCCACGCTCAGCAGCACCGGCACCCCGCGCTCCCGCGCTTCGCCGAACGCCTCCTCCCCCCACGGCCACCAGTCCACCGGGTTGTTCGCGTGCTGGAGCAGATAGGGCGAGGTCGCGTCACCGAGTCGGTTCACCCGGTCACTTTCTCACGCCGTCCCCCGCCCGCGCCCGCTTCCCGTCCCGCCGGGCCAGTACGCTCAGGTCAGCACTGCCACGGGCATGTCGCCGGAGGACCGGAGGATCTGGGAGGTAGGCATGAGCGCCGAGATGATCACGCCTGCGTGGATGCATGAACGGATCACCGCCGAGCAGTACGACTCCTGGTCCGACGAGCAGTGTGCCGGAATCGAAGTCGTGGACGGGATGGTCGTCGTGAGCCCGAGCGCTTCTGTCCGGCACAGCCGCGTCGCCAGGATCATCGCCAACGCGCTGGACGCCGCGGCGGGCCCGGAGTGGAACGCGGACACGGACTTCGACGTACGGCTCCACGACGTCCCGTTGACCAACCGGCGGCCCGATGTGGTGGTGTATCGAGCCGACAGGATCGACAGCCTCCCGATGCGTCCGGAGTACGTGCTTCTCGTCGTCGAGGTCGTGTCACCCGGCTCGGAGACCACCGACCGGATTGTGAAGCTGGACCAGTACGCCAGGGCGGGCATCCCCTGCTACTGGCGGGTCGAGCAGATCGCCACCACCACCTGCGTCGTGCACACCTACCTGCTCGACGCCTCCAGCGGGCGCTACCGGGACGGCGATGTGTTCACCGGCGTGGTCAAGGCGGCGGCGCCCTTTCCCGTGGAGATCGACCTCGGCGCGGTCTGACGGGCCCGGGACTCGCGGGAAAGAAATTTCGGCCACCCTGTCGATTTCGCGAGGTCCCGCTCGACGCAGTGGGTGAGGGCGGGGAGAAGCCCCGCTCGGACCGATCGCAGGGATGGACGACACGATGCGTTACATGGTGCTGCTGAAGCTGGACCCGGCCGCGAACCCCGCCGAGCCGAGTGCCGAGCTGATGGAGGAGATGGGGAAGCTGCTGGAGGAGATGACCCGGGGCGGGGTCATGCTGGACACCGGCGGGCTGCGGCCGGTGGAGGACGGGACGGTGCTGCGGCTGTCGGGGGGAAAGCAGACGGTGGTGGACGGACCGTACGCGGAGGCCAAGGAGGTCATCGGCGGCTACTGCATGCTCCAGGCGAAGTCGCAGGAGGAGGCCGTCGAGTGGGCGTCGCGGTTTCTGGCCATCCACGGGGACGCCTGGGAGCTGAGCGCGGAGGTCCGGCAGGTCGTGGAGGCCGAGTAGGCCGAGTGAGCCGAGTAATCGGTGCCGTGCCCGGGGCGTCCGCTTGGCGCGGGCGGCCCGGGGCTGCTGTGATGGGTGGCTGTGACAGCAGCGGACGACGACGCGGGGCGCGGACCCCAGCCGGCAGCCGGGCCCTCGGTCGGGCGGACCGTCGACGCGGTGTGGCGGATCGAGTCGCCGCGGCTGATCGCCGGGCTGATCCGGATCGTGCACGACATGGACGTGGCCGAGGAGCTGGCCCAGGACGCGCTGGTCGCGGCGCTGGAGCAGTGGCCGCGCGAGGGTGTGCCGCGCAATCCGGGGGCGTGGCTGATGACCACCGCCAAGCGGCGGGCCATCGACCAGATCCGCCGTAACGAGACCTTCGCCCGCAAGCTGCGGCTGCTCGGCCATGAACTCGAACTCGACCAGGACGCCGAGGCGTTCGGCGGCGCGAAGGAGCCCGACGACCCGGCGGAGATCGAGGACGACCTGCTGCGGCTGGTGTTCGTCGCCTGCCACCCGGTGCTGCCGCGCGAGGCGCGGGTCGCGCTCACCCTGCGGCTGCTCGGCGGGCTGACCACCGAGGAGATCGCCCGCGCGTTCCTGGTCGCCGAGCCCACGGTGGCCCAGCGCATCGTCCGGGCCAAGCGGACGCTGGCCCGGGAGCGGGTGCCGTTCGAGGTGCCGTACGGTCCCGCGCTGGCCGAGCGCCTCGCGTCCGTGCTGGAAGTCGTCTATCTGATCTTCAACGAGGGGTACGCGGCCACCGCCGGGGACGACTGGATGCGGCCGGCCCTGTGCGAGGACGCGCTGCGGCTGGCCCGGGTGCTGACCGGGCTGCTGCCGCGCGAGCCGGAGGCGCACGGGCTCGCGGCGCTGCTGGAGATCCAGGCGTCGCGGTCGGCGGCCCGCTCGGGCCCGGTGCCGGTGCCGCTGCCGGCCCAGGACCGGGGCCGCTGGGACATGCTGCTGATCCGGCGCGGTTTCGCCGCGCTGGCCCGCGCCGACGCCGCCGCCAGGGCGCGCGGCGTGGCGCCGGGTCCCTACGCGCTGCAAGCGGCGATCGCGGCGAGCCACGCCCGGGCGCCGACCGCCGAGGAGACCGACTGGGTGGCCATCGCCGCCCTCTACGACGCCCTGGCGGCTCGCGCGCCCAGTCCGGTGGTCGAGCTGAACCGGGCGGTGGCCGTCGGTATGGCGCGCGGCCCGGCGGCCGGCCTGGCCCTGGTGGACGAGCTGGCCGCCACCACGACCCTGGACGCCTACCACCTGCTTCCGGCCGTCCGCGGCGATCTGCTGGCCCGCCTCGGCCGCACCGCGGAGGCCCGTGCCGAGTTCGAACGCGCCGCCGCCCTGACCCGCAACAACGCCGAACGGGCCTTCCTGCTGGAGCGGGCGGCGGCCTGCGCCGGATGACGGCCGGACGGCCTGCGGGGCCGGTCCCCCGCTGATCGCCGGCCGCCGGAGCGGGCGCGTTCCGCCCGGCCCCGTTGACGTGGCGTGGAGGGCGTGCCAGGGTCACCGAGGTCGCCGCAAGAACACGGCTTGCCGCAGCAAGTGGCGGACGTAGAAAAGCAATTTCGCGATGGGCATCATCGCGACGGACCCGGGGGTGGAGCCATGCTCCGCATGATGGGAGCGCGACCGCGCCGCGACGGGGGGCGACCGTCCCGGTGACCGCCCTGATCCTCACGCTGCTCGCAGGCGCCGGGCTGCTCCTTCTGCTCGGCTACGGCGCCGCCCGTGCCCTGCTGCTGGTGGTGAACGTCACCGGGCGGAGCATGCTGCCCACCTTCCGCCCCGGGCGCCGGGTGATCGTGCTGCGCACGCCGCCGGGCCGGCCGCGGGCGGGGGCGGTGGTGGTCTTCCGGCTGCCGCGTACCGAGCCGGTGGCCGAAGCGGTGCCGCCCAAGCCGCTGCTGGTCAAACGGGTGGCGGCGCGCGGCGGTGACCCCGTACCCGAGGTGGTGCTGTGCGCGGTCGGCGCGCGTCCCGGCGACCGGGTGCCCGAGGGCAGCCTCGTCCTGCTCGGTGACAACGGCGACACCACGGTCGCCGGCGGCGACTCGCGCGCCTGGGGCTATGTGCCCCAGGGCGCCCTGGTGGGCGTGGTCATCGGCGGCCCGGGCCGCCGACTGCGGCGGGAGGCCCGGACGCGGGTGTGAGCGACCGCCGGGCCGTCGCCCGAGGGGCGGGGCTGTACGTCAGGCGCCAGGGGTCTTCGGCGCCGCTTCGGGCGCCGCCGAGGCGTGCGCTTCCGAAGCGGGGCGCGGGATCGCGGTGTCGGGACGGCCGGCCGCGGGGGTGCGCTCCGGCTGGTCCTCCGGCGACTCCTCGAAGTCGATCTTCTTCATCTGCTTGCCCATGTTCTTCATGAGCGCCCACAGTCCGAGGGCGATAACAGCGAAGACGACGAATCCGAGAAGCCCCGGCGTCACCTTGTTCTCGTCCAGCTCGGCGGCGAGCGGCACGAGCTGATGAAGGGCGTGGGTGTGGTTCACGCCCTCATTGTCGCCTAGGCGTCCCGGACACCCGCAAAGAGGTCGTCCTCCGGCAGCGAGACGTCCACCCGCGACTTCGCCAACTCGTAGTCCTCGGTGGGCCAGATCTCCCGCTGGAGGTCCATCGGCACCCGGAACCAGCCGCCGTCCGGGTCGATCTGGGTGGCGTGCGCGAGCAGCGCCCGGTCCCGGGTCTCGAAGAACTCACCGCACGGGACATGGGTGGAGATGTTGCGGTCCGGGCGGGCGAACTCCTCCCAGCGCTTGAGCCACTCCTCGTAGGGGGACTCCAGGCCGCGGGCCAGCAGCGCCTCGTGGATGGCCACGGTACGGGCGCGGTTGAAGCCCTGGTTGTAGTAGAGCTTCGACGGTGTCCAGGGCTCCCCGGCCTCCGGGTAGCGCTCCGGGTCGCCGGCGGCGTCGAACGCCACCATCGAGATCTTGTGGGTCATGATGTGGTCGGGGTGCGGATAGCCGCCGTTCTCGTCGTAGGTGGTGATCACCTGCGGCTTGAACTCGCGGATCAGCTTCACCAGCGCCCCGGCGGCCTCTTCGATGTCCTGGAGCGCGAAGCAGCCCTCGGGCAGCGGGGGCAGCGGATCGCCCTCGGGCAGGCCGGAGTCCACGAAACCGAGCCAGGACTGCTTGACGCCGAGGATCCGCCGGGCCTCGTCCATCTCCTTGGCCCGCACCTCGTGCATGTTCTCCTCGATGGAGGGGTCGCCCTGGAGCTTGGGATTGAGCACCGACCCGCGCTCGCCGCCGGTGCACGTCGCCACCAGGACGTCCACCCCCTCGGACACGTACTTGGCCATGGTCGCCGCGCCCTTGCTCGACTCGTCGTCGGGGTGCGCGTGTACGGCCATCAGTCGCAGCTGGTCAGTCAAGGCTGTGTCCTCATCAGGATCTGGTCTCCGGTCTCCCAGCCCCCTCAAATCGGCCGAAGGGGCACCTTCTATAGTGACCGAGCGAGGGGGCGAATAATTCCGTGGTCCCCCGACGGGAGGAACGATCATGACGGCCGTGTCGGGCCCGCCGGACTCCCCGTTGAGCACCCCGCCCGAGGGCCGTTACGGCCCCGGCGACCGCCGCTACGGCCGCGGCGCCGACGCGGACGCCCGCACGGACCGCCATCTGAAGGTCACCGCCATCGTACTGGCCGTGGTGGGCGCGCTCCTCCTCGGCTGGTACGGCTGGCACTCCCTGGCGGGCGACAAGATCAGCGCGCAGGTCGTGGCCTTCCAGGTGGTCTCGGACCAGGCGGTCGAGATCCACCTGGAGGTGCACAAGGAGGCCGGCCAGGTCGCGGAGTGCACGCTGCGCTCGCAGGACGAGGACCACAACGAGGTCGGCCGCAAGGACGTGCGCATCACCCAGCACGCCAAACAGGTGGACACCATCGTGACGGTACGCACCACGGCCCGCGGCGAGACGGGCGAGCTGGTGAGCTGCGGGGCGGCCTCCGGCCACTGAGGCCGCCCCGGCGGGCGGCGCGCGCCGGGTGACCCGCGCGGGTCATCGGGGTCATCGGGCGGGTCATCGCGCGGGTCGTTCGCCAGGTGTGCGTACGCGTGAGTACGCGTCGGTCGCTCCCGTCCACGCCCGGTAATTGTTAGGCTCGTGGTTTCGTCCCGGCAGCCGGTGGCAATGCAATTGTTCACCGGGTACGCGCCCGTACCGGCTCACGGGAAAGCACACGGCATGAACAGTACCGACGAGGAGCACCTGTGACCCAGACCAGCGACAACGTCACCTGGCTGACCCAGGCGGCGTACGACCAGCTCAAGGCCGAGCTGGCGCATCTGTCTGGTCCGGCGCGCGCCGAGATCGTCGCCAAGATCGAGGAAGCCCGCCAGGAAGGCGATCTCAAGGAGAACGCCGGTTATCACGCGGCGCGCGAGGACCAGGGCAAGCTGGAGCTGCGCATCCGCCAGCTCAACCAGATCCTGGAGTCCGCCAAGGTGGGCGAGGCTCCGGCGGACGACGGCGTGGTCGCGCCGGGCATGATCGTCACCATCGCCTTCGACGGCGACCCCGACGACACGATGACCTTCCTGCTCGGGTCGCGCGAGGGCGTGGCCGACGACCTGGAGACGTATTCGCCGCAGTCCCCGCTCGGCACCGGAGTGACGGGCAAGCGGACCGGTGACGACGCGACGTACGAACTGCCCAACGGCAAGACGGCGTCGGTGAAGATCCTCGACGTGAAGCCGTACCAGGGCTGAGGACGCCGCGAAGCCCCGGCCGCCGGAGATCCTCCGGCGGCCGGGGCTTCGTCGGCCGCGGGCGAGGGCCCGCTACACCGTCGCCGAGCGGTACTTGCGGACCGCCAGCGTGCGGAACACCGCGATGATCAGCACCGACCAGAGCAGTGAGGCCCACACCGGGTGCTGCATCGGCAGCGCGCCGGAGTGCACCACGCCCGGATTGCCGAACAGCACCCGCCCGGCCTGCACGGTCGCGCTGAAGGGATTCCACTCGGCGACGTGCCGCAGCCAGGGCGTCATCCCGGTCGGGCTGACGAACGCGTTGGACACGAAGGTGACCGGGAAGAGCCAGACCAGGCCGCCGGAGGTGGCCGCCTCCGGGCTGCGCACCGTCAGGCCGATCAGCGCGCCGATCCAGGAGAACGAGTAGCCCAGCAGGAGCAGCAGCGCGAAGGCCCCCAGCATCTTCGGCACGCCGTTGTGGATCCGCCAGCCGACGATGACGCCGACGATCGCCAGCACGATCACGGTGAGCAGCGTCTGCACCAGGTCGGCGAGGGTGCGGCCGGTGAGCACCGCGCCGCGGGACATCGGCAGCGAGCGGAAGCGGTCGATGAGGCCCTTGTGCATGTCCTCCGCGATGCCGGCGCCGGCGCCGGCGGTGGCGAAGGTGACGGTCTGGGCGAAGATGCCGGCCATCAGGAAGTTGCGGTAGTCGGACGCGTTGGAGCTGCCGGCGATGTTGACGGACCCGCCGAAGACGTAGCTGAACAGCACCACGAACATGATCGGCTGGAACAGGCCGAAGATGATCACCTCGGGGATGCGCAGCATCCGCAGCAGATTGCGCTTGGCGACGACCAGGGAGTCGTGCGCGGACCCGATCAGTCCGCCGCGC
Organism: Streptomyces polygonati; assembly: GCF_042650325.1. Lineage (NCBI taxonomy): Bacteria > Bacillati > Actinomycetota > Actinomycetes > Kitasatosporales > Streptomycetaceae > Streptomyces > Streptomyces polygonati. The sequence goes on from NZ_JBHSBB010000010.1 coordinate 474,833, forward strand.
GGGGCCGGCGCGAGGGTGCCGCGCGGGCTGTCGGTCACGGCGCTCACTTGGCGGCCTCCTGTACGTCCGAGTCGTCGGTCTTGTCGCTCGCGCCGGTCCCGTCGGTCCGGCCGGACTTGCCGCCCCTGGCCGCCTTTCCGCCCTTGCCGCCCTCGGTGTCGTCCTCGTCCTCCGCCGCCTGCTCGATCTCGGCGGCGTGGCCGGTCAGGGAGATGAACACGTCGTCGAGGGTGGGGCGGCGCAGACCGATGTCGTCGATCTCGATGCTGTCCGCGTCCAGGTCGCGGATCACCTCGGCGAGCAGCTTGGCGCCGCCGGTGACCGGGACGGTGATCTTGCGGGTGTGCTGATCGACCTTGGCCTCGCCCTTGCCGTGCCGGGCCAGTACGGTCGCGGCCTGCTCGATCCGGTCCCGCTCGTGCACGACGACCTCGACGCGCTCGCCGCCGGTCTGCGCCTTGAGCTGGTCGGAGGTGCCGCGGGCGATGACCAGTCCGCGGTCGATGACGCAGATGTCGTGCGCGAGGTGGTCGGCCTCCTCCAGGTACTGGGTGGTGAGCAGCAAGGTGGTGCCGCCCGCGACCAGTTCCTGGATGACCTCCCACAACTGCTGGCGGTTGCGCGGGTCGAGCCCGGTGGTGGGCTCGTCCATGAACATCACCGGCGGGCTCACCACGAGCGCGGCGGCCAGGTCGAGCCGGCGCCGCATACCGCCGGAGTAGGTCTTGGCGATGCGGTCGCCGGCGTCGGTCAGGTGGAACCGCTCCAGCAGTTCGTCGCTCCTGGCCTTGGCGGCCTTGCCGCCCAGTTGGTAGAGCTGGGCGACCATCCGGAGGTTCTCCCGGCCGGTCAGATATTCGTCCACCGCCGCGAACTGGCCCGACAGGCCGATGTGGCGGCGTACCTCGTTCGGGTGCTTGATCACGTCGATGCCCGCGACGACGGCTTTGCCGCTGTCGGGCCGCAGCAAGGTGGTCAGGACGCGGACAGCGGTGGTCTTCCCCGCGCCGTTCGGGCCGAGCAGACCGAGCACGGTGCCTTCCGGTACGTCGAGATCCACTCCCCCCAGTGCCCTGACATCACCGAAGGTCTTCACAAGACCCTCGGCGTAGATGGCGCCCGCCATGTCTTCGCTCCTGTCCATTGCCGTAGACGTGCCCGTAGACGTGCCCGGAGAAGTGCTCGGAAGACGCGCCCGGAGACGCGCCCGTGAAGGTGCCACGCCACGCGATACAACGCGAGGATCCCAGACGCGATATATCGCGTCAAGCGAAAAAAGCGCCGCTCCGTACCGCGTCAGGCGACCACCGGGCCGTGGCTCAGGCGATCACCATGTAGCCAGCCTCCCGCAAAGCGCCGCCGACCGTCACACAATGCTCAGGTCCCTTGGTTTCCAGGTGCAGTTCGACCTCCGCCTCGGTGAGGCCGAGACGCGGGTCGGTCCGTACATGACTGACGTCCAGGACGTTGGCGTCCACCACCGACAGCACGCCCAGCAGCGTCGCCAGCGCCCCCGGGCGGTCGGTCAGCCGCAGCCGCAGCGACAGATAGCGCCCGGCCGCCGACATGCCGTGCCGCAGGGTGCGCTGCATCAGCAGCGGGTCCACGTTCCCGCCGGACAGCACCGCCACCACCGGCCCCTCGAAGGCGTCCGGCGCGGCCAGCAGCGCAGCCACCGGGCTGGCCCCGGCCGGCTCCACCACCATCTTGGCCCGCTCCAGGCAGAGCAGCAGCGCCGAGGACAACTGGTCCTCCGACACCGTCACCACCTCGTCCACCAGGTCGCGGACGATGGCGAACGGGATGTCGCCGGGCCGCCCGACCATGATCCCGTCGGCCATGGTGGCCACCGCGTCCAGCGCGACCGGCCGCCCGGCGGCCAGCGAGGGCGGATACGCCGCCGCGCCCGCCGCCTGCACACCCACGATCCGCACCCCGGGCCGCAGCGCCTTGACCGCGACGGCCACCCCGGCCGCGAGCCCGCCGCCGCCGATGCCCACCACGATCGTGCGCACCTCCGGGCACTGCTCCAGGATCTCCAGACCCACCGTGCCCTGCCCGGCGATGATGTCCGGGTGGTCGAAGGGGTGGATGAAGACGGCGCCGGTCTCCTCGGCGTACGCGATCGCCGCGCGCAGCGTCTCGTCCACCACCGCGCCGTGGTGGCGTACGTTCGCGCCGTACTCAAGGGTCGCGGCGACCTTCGGCAGCGGCGCGCCCACCGGCATGAACACGGTGGAGCGCACCCCGAGCAGCGAGGCCGCGAGCGCCACGCCCTGGGCGTGGTTGCCCGCGCTCGCCGCGACCACGCCGGCCGCGCGCTGCTCGGGACTCAGCCCGGCGATCCGTACGTACGCGCCGCGGATCTTGAACGAGCCGGTGCGCTGGAGATTCTCGCACTTGAGGTGCACCGGTGCCCCCACCAGCGCGGACAGATGGCGCGAGCTTTCCATCGCGGTGACCCGGGCGATCCCGGAGAGCATTTTGTGCGCCCCGCGCACATCGTCGAGCGTGATCGTCCGGGGCGGCCTGTATTCCATGTGCCCAGTCTCCCAGTTCCGCCGCGAAGCGGCCGCAGGCCCCTCACCAGCGGGTACGCGGACGGCCTGGAGCCGTCCCGCGTCCCGCGCGCCGCCGGGCGGGCCGAGGCACCCTTGACACGCGGGCCGGCGGCGGGTGCGCGGTCTGATTGCGGTTTGGCGGGAACGGCCCCGCGGCTGGCCGCTCCGCGTACTCTTCTGCCAACTTCCCGCCGCCCGCCCCCCTTAACAGGACCGACAGAACGCGAGCTTCCAGGTCATGTCCAACCCTCCGGAGACCTCGGCCGAACTCCTTGAGCGGCTCCAGCACCAGGTTGCCGTCTTCGCCCGCCGCGCCGAACAAACCCGGCTCGGCGGTGTCGGCAAAGCCCGCAATTCGATGGACCGCGCCGCCTATCTGCTGCTCAACCGACTCGATCGGGAGGGCCCGATGGGCGTCAAGGCACTCGCCGAGGCGATGGGCATCGACTCCTCCACGGTGACCCGCCAGGTGGCGCCGCTGGTCGACAGCGGCCTGGTGAAACGCACCTCCCACCCGGAGGACGGCCGGGCCGTCGTGCTCGCGCTGTCCCCGCGCGGCCGGGGCCGGCTGGACGAGGTACGCGACTCGCGCCGGGCGCTGATGGCCGAGGTCACCGGTGAGTGGACCGCGCAGGAGCGGGAGATGTTCACCGACCTGCTCGTACGCTTCAACACCTCGCTGTCCGAGTGGCACGCCCGGCTCGGCCAGCGGGACGGCCAGGGCGGCGACCCGGCCGACCCCGCCCACCAGGAAGCCGTCACCGGGGCCGCCGGGGCGCTCGGCGCGGGCGGGGACACCGGGTCGCGGGGGGACGCGCAAGGGGCTTGACCCGCGGTGCCCGGTTGCCGTCCCATGGCCGCGTGGGGAAGCACCGGACGGGAGCGGACCTCCGACGGGACGCCGAGTTCGCGGCGTTCACGGCGGGCGCGGGCGGACGCCTGCTGCATGTCGCCGTCCTGCTGACCGGCGAGCGGCGGGCCGCCGAACGGCTGCTGACCGCCACCCTCGCCCGGGTGTACGCCGACTGGTTCCGCGCCCGCGCGGACGACCCGTACGAGCGGGCCAGGAGCGAACTCGTGCGGCGGTTCGCCTACCGCCCCTGGTGGCGGCGCCCGAGCGGCGGCACCCTCGACCGGCTCACCGGCCAGGAACGCCTCGTGGTGACCTTACGGTTCTTCGAGGGCGTCGCCGAGGAACAGGCCGCGGCCCAACTGGGCCTGCCCGCCGAACGGGTGCGGACCATCGGGGCCCGGGCCACCGCGACCCTGCGCAGCCGGCGGGAGGACCCCGGAGGGCTGTACGGAGGACGGTTGTCGGACCGGGCCCGGCCCGGTGGGGGTCAGGGGCCGGCGGCGCGGCCCGCGCCCCGCTCGGTGGCCGAGGCCCGCGCGCAGGCCGCCGCAGTCCCGCGCCGGGCGGCGCCGCAGCCGGCCTACGGTGAGCCGTCGGAGGCGTCCGGGCCGCCCGCGCCGCCCGGGACGGCGGGCGAGGCGCGGGAGCGCCGCCCGGTCCACGAGGTGCTCCCGTGAGCGCCCCTCCCAACCGCCGCGAGGACGAGGTGCGGCGGCTGCTGGACAGCCCGCACCCGGCGGTCCCGGTGGACCTGGGCGCCCGCGCGGTGCTGCGCGGGCGCCGGATCCTGCGGCGGCGGCGGGCCGTGCACGCCGCGCTGTGGACGCTGCTGGCCGCGGCGGCGGTGGCCGGGATCGTGCTGGCCGTCATGTTCTGGCCGCACACCGACCCGGCCCGGGTGCCGTCGAACGGCACCTGGTGGTCGCCGATGGGTCAGTGACAAGGGCGGGGCGGGACCGTCGGCCGGTCCGGCCCGCGCCGGCTCAGCGCAGCGCCTGCTTGAGGTCGGCCAGCAGGTCGTCCACCGCCTCGATGCCGACCGAGAGCCGTACCAGATCGGCCGGCACCTCCAGCGCCGAACCGGCCACCGAGGCGTGCGTCATCCGGCCCGGGTGCTCGATCAGCGACTCGACACCGCCCAGCGACTCGCCGAGGGTGAACAGCCGCGCCCGGTCGCACACCGCGACCGCCGCCTCCTCGCCGCCCTCGACCTGGAAGGACACCATGCCGCCGAACGCCTTCATCTGCTTGGCGGCGACCTCATGCCCTGCGTGCTCAGGCAGTCCCGGGTAGTAGACCTGGGTGACCCTGGGGTGCGCGACGAGCATCCGGGCGATCCGGTCGGCGTTGGCGCAGTGCCGGTCCATCCGCACCGCGAGCGTCTTGATGCCGCGCGAGACCAGCCAGGCGTCAAACGGGCCGGCCACCGCGCCCATCGCGTTCTGGTGGTAGGCCAGCTCCTCGCCGAGCGCCTCGTCGGCGGTCACCAGCGCGCCGCCGACCACGTCGGAGTGGCCGCCCATGTACTTCGTGGTGGAGTGCACGACGACATCGGCGCCCAGCGCGAGCGGCTGCTGGAGGTAGGGGCTGGCGAAGGTGTTGTCGACCACCAGCCGCACACCGGCCTGCCGGGCCACGCCGGCCAGGGCGGTGATGTCGCTGATGCCGAGCAGCGGGTTGGACGGGGTCTCCACCCAGATCAGCTTGGTCTCGGGCCGCAGCGCGTCCCGTACCGCCTGCGGGTCGGAGGTGTCGGCGACCGACCAGTCCACACCCCAGCGCTCCACCACCTTGGCGAACAGCCGGAACGTACCGCCGTACGCGTCGTTCGGGATCACCACGTGGTCGCCGGGCGCCAGCATCGTACGCAGCAGGCAGTCCTCGGCGGCGAGCCCGGAGGCGAAGGCCAGCCCGCGCCGGCCGCCCTCCAGCGCGGCGAGGTTCCGCTCCAGGGCGGTCCTGGTGGGGTTGGCGGACCGGCTGTACTCATAGCCGCCGCGCAGGCCGCCCACACCGTCCTGCTTGTACGTGGACACCTGGTAGATCGGCGTCACCACGGACCCGGTCCCCGCGTCGGCCGGCTGACCGGCGTGAATCGCGAGGGTCTCGAAGTGCTCGCTGTCGTGGTGTCCGCTGTCCTGATCGCTCATGTGCCGAGCGTATCCGGAGCGCGCCGCCCGCCGTCGCCGCCGCCACCACCGGCCGCCCGGAAGGACCGCACAGACCTCTGGCCTAAGCTGCGCGCATGGTAGGCACCGTAGACACGGGCGGCACCGGAACGGCTGGTACCGCGCCCTCGGCATGGGCGCCGCTGAGGGCCAAGAGCTTCCGGATGCTCTGGATCGCACAGCTCAGTTCGAACGTCGGTACGTGGATGCAGACCGTCGGCGCCCAGTGGATGCTGGTGCACCAGCCGAACGCCACCACGCTGACCTCCGCGGTGCAGGCGGCCTCCTTGCTGCCGGTGCTGTTCCTGTCGCTGCCGGCGGGCGTGCTCGCCGACGTCCTGGACCGGCGGACCCTGCTGATCACCCTGTCCGGGGTGATGGCGGCGCTGTGCGGCGCGCTCAGCGCGCTGACGGCCGGCGGACTGACCACCCCGACCGTACTGATCGCGCTGACCTTCCTGGTCGGCTGCGGGCAGGCGCTGATGGGGCCGGGCTGGCAGGCGATCCAGCCGGAGCTGGTGCCGCGGGCGCAGATCCCGGCGGCGGCCGCGCTGGGCAGCCTCAATGTGAACCTCGCTCGCGCGGTCGGACCCGCGATCGCCGGCCTCGTCGTGGCCGCCACCGGCCCCGACGTGGTCTTCGGCGTCAACGCCGCTTCCTTCCTGGGCGTCATCGCCGCCCTCACGCTGTGGCGGCGGCCCCGACAGCGGGTGACGGCGCCGGAGCGGCTGCGGCCCGCGCTGGCCTCCGGCACCCGGTACGTACGCCACGCGCCCGGCGTGCGGCGGCTGCTGCTGCGCTCCGCGCTGTTCGTGGTCCCGGCGTCGGCGCTGTGGGGCCTGCTGCCGGTGGTCTCCTCGGCCCGGCTCGGCCTCGGTTCGAGCGGCTACGGGCTGATGCTCGGCGCCCTGGGGCTGGGCGCGATAGCCGGCGCCGTCACCATCAAGCGGGTGCGCACCCGGCTCGGCCGCAACACGCTGCTGGCGGTGAGCACGGTCGCCTTCGCCGTCGGTACGGCCGCCTGCGCGACGGTACGTGAGCCGGTCGTGGTCGCCGTCACCCTGGTCGTGGCCGGTGTCGGCTGGCTCTACGCGCTGTCCACGCTCAACCTCACCCTCCAGCTGGCCCTGCCCGGCTGGGTACGGGCCCGCGGGCTCGCGCTCTACCTGATGGTCTTCCTGGGCGGGCAGGGCGTGGGCACGCTGCTGTGGGGCGTCCTGGCGGGCGCGGCCGGCACCGCCACCACGCTGCTCGTCTCGACGGGGCTGCTGCTGGCCTCGGCGGCGACCCTGCTCACCTGGCCGCTGCACGCCCTGACCGGGACCCTGGACCGCGACATCGTCGCGCCCTGGCCGGACCCCGCCCTCGACCTGGAACCCGCCGCCGCGGACGGTCCCGTCCTGGTGGAGGTCACCTACCGCGTCGAGGAGTCGGCGGCGGGCGCCTTCCAGGAGGCCATGGCCTCGGTGGCGGCCTCGCGCCGCCGCACCGGGGCCACCGCCTGGTCCCTCTACCGTGACCCGGCCGGCGAGTCCTGGGTCGAGGTGTTCCAGGTCGCCTCCTGGGGCGAGCACCTGCGCCAGCACGGCGAACGCCTGACCGGCTACGACGCCGACCTGCTCGCCCGGGCCCGCACCCTGGCCGGGGCCGAACCCACCGTCCGCCATCTGATCCCGCCGGTCAGAACCGAGGCGTGAGCCGGGCGCGGGCGGGCGCGAACGCCGAAAGGGCGGCGGGACCTTGAGGTCCCGCCGCCCTTTCTCAGGTCGACCGGTGCTACCGGTGTGCCGTTACGGCCGGATCAGTACGCGGAGTTCACGTTGTCCATCGAGCCGTACCGGGCCGCCGCGTAGTTACAAGCGGCCGTGATGTTCGAGACCGGGTTGTAGATGTTCCACGAAGTCCCGTTCACGTGATACCGGTTGAAGGTCGGGTTGATCACCTGGAGCAGACCCTTGGACGGAATTCCGTTCCGGGCGTTGATGTCCCACAGGTTGATCGCGTTCGGGTTACCGCTCGACTCCCGGATGATGTTCCGGTGAATGCCGCTGTAGCTGCCGGGGATTCCCTTGGCATGCATGATGTCCAGCGACTGCCGGATCCAGCCGTCGAGGTTGTTGGGATAGGTCTTCACGGCCGGCTTCGCGGCCGGGGCCGGGGCCGCCTTCTTGGCGACGGCCGGTACGACGGCCTTGTGAGCGGCCGGGGCCGGAGCGGCCTTCCTGGCCGGAGCGTGTGCGGGCGCGGGCGCCTTCTTGGCCGCGGCCGCGGTGGCCGGGGTCGAGGCGGCCGGCGCCTGCTTGGCCGCCTGAGCCTTGTGGATGGCGCTCTGCGAAGCCATACCCGCCTGCGCGTCAATCGGCTTGACGTGCTGGCCGGTGGAGACGGAGAACCCTGTCGAAGGGCTCGCCGCGGTCGCCGATCCGGCTCCTGCGGTTGCTTCCAGTCCGGTGACTGACAGCACAAGAGCGGTAGCGGCGAGTGCGCCGGCTGTCGTCATCTTCTGCTTCTTCGACAGCCGATTGAACTTGGAGAACGTAGGGAGCTTGTTCGGGATCGTGGGGAGCTGCATTCGGGGATTACCTCTTCCGTTGGTCGGACTCGTGAATTCTTAGTTGTTTCGAATTCACCGGTCAACGACCCCCGCTACGATTGAGATTCGTAGCGGGGTGGAGAGGGGGCGCCGGGTGCGGCGCGCATCGCGCTGAGGAGTAGGGGCCCGGGATTACTAAGCAGCCCTGTATGTGATGTGCGTCCTATGGACGGAATCACAAGAGGGCGTCTTCCGCGTCGCTTTCCGTCACCTGGAAAACGCGGTATGTGGCTGCTTTCCGGTGTCCCGCCGGGGCCCTTTTCCGCCCCGGGCAGGTGGAACGCCCCGAAGGGGCGCGGGGAACTGCGCGAGCAACCACAACGAACCCGTACGCCCGAGCCGACCCGGATCCGCCGAACTCCTTGCGGTTGTCCACGGACATCCGCCCGTCCCGGGCTGGCCGCGCAGTTCCCCGCGCCCCTGCAGGACACCGCCCACCGCAAGCCCACCCCGCACCGAGGGCGCCCGGGACCGCCCCGCCAGGGGCGCGGGGAACTGCGCGATCAGCCCACCACCGGCCGGCGGTCCGAATACGGCGCCCGCCGTCCACCGCCCGGCTTCTTGACGAGGTCTGCGGTGCCCCCTACCGTGAAGCCGCTGAGAGCGCTCTCCGGCTGATCCCGGGCAGGCCGCGCCGCGCCGGAGCCGGGCGGGAAGAGCCCTCCGACCTGGTGCGATGCCTCCCTCGCCGGTCGTTCCCGGGCGCCGTGACCCGCGGCGCCCGACCCGCACCACCCTGGTTCAAGGGAGTGAGCGATGGAGCACCAAGGGAAGGCCCGGCACCACGGGAAGGCCCGGCGCGGCCTGCTGGCGTCGGTGATCGCGACGGCCGCCGCGCTGGCGGTCCTGCTGGCGCCGGGCGCCGCCCAGGCGGTCACCACCTGGCACACCGGCAGCGGCCGGCCCGCACTGGACGAGACCGGCGGCCGGCTCTACGTCGCCTGGGCCGGCACCAGCGGCACCGCCGCCGCGAAGGAGCTGGTCTTCGGCTACTCGACCGACAGCGGCGCCGGCATCGTGAAGCTGGACAGCACCGAGCGGGTGCCGCAGGGCGAGGGAGCCGCGATCGACGGCGACGGCACCGGGGTCTACGTGGCCTGGCCGGCCGGCGACAACGGCGACACCCTGACCGCCTTCTACTACAGCGGCACGGCGAAGACCTGCCGGACCGCGTTCACCGGGGTGGTCAGCCCGCACGCCCCCGCGCTGGCCAACGACACCGCCGGGAACCGCTACCTGGCCTGGACGGACCCGGCCGGCCACCTCACCATCGGGCGGCTGGACAGCAGCGCGTGCGCCACCACCCACACGCTGAGCCTGGTCGACCGGCACACCTTCGCCGACACCTCGCCGGCCGGTCCCGCCCTGATGTGGGACGACAGCGGCAGCAGCAACCTGGGCATCGTGGTCGCCTGGACCGGCGCCGACGCCGCGCACACCCTCGACGTGGCGAGCTACGACGGGGCCGGCGCCCTGACCCGGCGCTCGCAGGTGACCTCCCCGGTCGGCGCCACCCAGGGCCCCGGGCTGTCCGCCGCCGACGCCGACATCTACATCGGCTTCCGCGGCACCGACGGCGGATTCCACCTGGCCTACTCCGAGGGCTGCAACCCCACCTGCTTCAATGACGCCAGCAGCGGGAACCCGCAGGTGACAGCCGGTATCGGCATGTCCGGCGGCGCGCGTACGGCGCCCCGCTGGTCGTACTTCGACCCCGACGGGCACCTGGTCATCGGGCACTTCTGATCCGAGCGGACCAACGCCACCGGCCGCCCGGGCGGAGAGGCCCGGGCGGCCGGTGGCGGGTACTAGATGGAGCGGGGAGAGTGCGGGATCACCACTGGGTGGGGGCGGGCGGGACCACGACCGCCGGGCGGTCGTCGCAGGTGATGGTGTTGGGCAGCTCCCACGGCGCCAGCCACGGGCCGGTCGTGCCGCCCCCGGTGTTGCCGCCGAGGTCGGTGACGGCGAACTCGGAGCCGGCCGGGGTGAAGTTGAACGAGCCGCAGTTGTTGATGCCGACGGCACCGACATTGCGGGCGACCACGTTCTGGAAGGTGGCACCGCCGGCCACCCGGGCGCTGAGCACCGACGTACCGGTGCCGTCGACCTTGATGTCCTTGAAGTGGACGTTGGTGATGGAGTAGAGGTCCTTCACCGGGAAGTCGGAGACGAGCATGATCGCGTTGTAGGTGGAGTCGAGGAAGCTGTCCCCGGTCACCTGGATGTTCGCGTCGATGTTCTTCTCCAGCGCGTAGAACCAGATCGCGCCGAGCCCGATGTTCCAGTTCAGCTCGTACGTACCGGCCCGCACCGTGGTGTTGTCGGTGATGTCCAGGCTGCCGGTGAACGCCTCGGAGCCGAAGCGGGAGCCGACCTGGATGGCGCTGCCCTCGCGGATCGGGTCCGCTATGAGGTTGGCCGAGACAGTGTTGTCGGTGCCGCCGTAGACCGCGACGCCGTTGGCGAGCACGGGGGTCTGGACGGTGTTGTGGTCGATCGTGTCGCTCGCGTCCTCGGTCTTCTCCGACCACAGGGCGATGGCGTCGTCACCGGTGTTGCGGATGAAGTTGTTCGCGATGGTCGAGTGCGTCACGCCGGTGTGGAAGTTGATGCCGTCGGCGACCTGGTCGGCGATCTGGTTGTCGGTGATCTTCAGATTCGTCATCGGACCGTCGAACCACATGCCGACCTTGGTGTGCTGGATGTACAGGCCGTCGATGGTGGAGTTGCTCAGCGAGCCGCCGATGCCGTTGACCTGGTCGGTGTCGATCCGCTCGCGGACGTCGCCCTGGATCGCGAAACCGGACAGGTGGACATTGGAACTGCCGCCCGCCGACGCGTCCTTGCCGTAGAAGCCGACACCGGTGTGGACCGAGCCGTCGGCGGCCGGGGTGCTGAGGGTCACCTGGTGGCCCTTGATGATCGTGTACCAGTTGCCCGCGCCCTCGATCGTCACGTTGTCGACGATGATGTGGCGGTTGACCTGGTAGGTACCCGGCGGGATGTACACCTTGAGGTGGCTGCGCCGGGCGAACGCGATGGCCTGGTCGATGGCGTCGGCCGAGTCGCGGCGGCCGGTCGGGTCGGCCCCGAACAGCAGCACATTGGCGGCGAGCAGGTCCACCTTCGGCGGGGCGACCTGCTGCGAGTCGAGCAGGTCGATGGTGGTGGGCGCCGCGCCGGCCGGGGCGGTCAGCCGGATCTTGTCGCCCGCCTTGTACGTACGGCCGAGCAGCAGGCGCTGCTCGTCGTAGAAGTGGTTGGGGCGGTAGGGCTTGGCGAAGACCGGCGTCGGAGTGGTGTCCTGCGGCACGCAACCGCACTCGGTGACCCAGTAGTCGGGGTGCAGGATGTCGGCGTTGGGGTCGTTCGAGAACGGGTACAGGTTGTACAGCCAGGCGTACTGCGAGGTCAGCGCGATGGACTTCTTGTCGCCGCCGTTGACCGTGACATTGAGCGGCGAGGTGATGCCGCCGCCGGTCGCCGCGTCCGGAATGCTGTAGCGGACGGTGATCGCGTTGGTGGTGCTGGGCAGGGTGAATTCGACGTACTGCCCCGGCTGCAGGGTGACGGCGCTGCGGCCGGACGCCTCCGCCGGCAGGGTGTACGCGTCGCGCCCCGGGCCGATGACGGTACCGGTGGTCTTGGCGTGCTCCGCCTCCTGCTCGGCGAAGCCGACACTCGCGCCCTTGCCCGCGACGAGCGCCGGGTCGAGGGCGGCGCGCGTGACAGCCGGTTGCGCGGCGCTGGCGCCGGTGGCGCCATGACCGCCGGCACCGGCGAAAGCGGTGCCGCCGGCCAGCATGCTGAAGCCCGCCGCGGTCGCAGTCAGCGAGGCGACCACCATCGCGGCTCTTCGCCGGGGGCTGCCGGACCGATTCGCCGCAGCACCTGTGATGCTCCGTGACATCGAAAGCTCGTTTCTCTCGGGACTGACGCCATCAAGGGTGAGGTGACATTAGGGCCCGGCTGTCCCGTTCCACAAGATTGCTGCGAAATGATTTCGCAACTTTGGGCTCAAACTACGCCCGTACGTTTACTTCTTGCGTTGCAACGACGATTCGTTGCGACACTCCCGCATCACCCGCCCCGGGCGTACGCGGTCACGCTCCGGAACCGGAGCGGAAGCGCCAACGGTCCCGCCACCCTTGACGGGTGGCGGGACCGTTGGTCGTCGGCGGTCGGATGATCAGCCGTTCGGGAGGCGTCCCGCCTTGACGTCGGCGACGAACGCGGACCAACTCGACGCCACGAAGACGAGCGCCGGACCCTGCGGGTCCTTGGAGTCACGAACGGGAATCACGCCGGGGTAGCCGGCCGCGACCTCGACGCAGTCGCCCCCGTCGCTGTTGCTGTACGACGACTTGCGCCACTCAGCGGCGCTCAGGTCAAGTCCGGTGGTAGGCATGACGTGCGGTCCTCCATTGCTTGCCGGATGAGATCGAGCGACGCGCCCGGTGGCAGAGCGGCGTCCCTCAACAAATCGTAGGACAACTTCAGTTGTTCCACGTCCTCCGGTTCCTCGATCAGATCACCGGTCTTGCTGGACTCCAGGTAAGCGACGGTCTTGCCGCCGCGCAGCCAGAGCAGTGTCAGGGAACCGCCGAGAAGATGGTGCAGTCCGGCCTTGAACGGAACGATCTGGACGGAGATATTGGGCCGCTGAGCGTCTTCCACCAGCCGGTGGAGTTGCTCCAGCCAGGCTGCGGGGTCGCGTGTGGGCCTTCGGATCGCGGACTCGTCCAGCAGCGCTCGGAAGTGCTGAGGCTGCTCGCCGTAGAGCACGTCCTGCCTGCTGATGCGGGCCGCCACCTGCTCCTCCAGCCTTTCCTCGCCGAGCGGACGGGCCAGGCTGAGGACTTCCGTCGCGTACGCCTTCGTCTGCAACAGCCCTGGGATGGTGGAGACGCTGTACTGCTGACGCACCGTGGCCAGGGTCTCCAGGTCCATGAAGCGCCGGTATCGGCCGGGCACCACATCGGCCTTGGCGAGAAACCACAGATTCTCCAGGTGGTGCCCGGTCTCATACGCCCGGTCGAGGGCATTCATCGCGTTCGACGAACCGAGCTTCTCGCCCTTCTCCAGCTTGAGCAGGTACGAGCGGTCGTACGTCGTCTTCTCCGCCAACTCGGCCAGCGACCACCCCGCCGCCTCGCGCAACCGGGCCAATTCCTCGGCCAGAAGGCTCCGAGCGGACGGCCTGCCGCGTCCCACCATGTCCTCACCCCTTGCGAACAGCCAACGTTCTCGTAGTCCTTGTGAACTGGGCCACAGCTCACATCTGGCAACGGTAACGCTCAGAGTTGGATCCTGTGAGCAGTTCGATACCGACAGTTGCCTGAGAGGCCCAGCGGCATGACTGCACCCGCACCCCCGACCCCAGCCCCGACGGCGGTCCATCATTGGCCGAAGGACCCCGCATCCGTGAGCGCCGCCCGGCGTCACCTGCGCGGCGTCCTCGACCGCTGGAGCCTCGAAAACCTCGCCGAGGCAGCCGAGTTGGTCGTATCCGAGCTGGTCACGAATGCCGTCCAGCACGCCCGGTCCTCCGACCGGCTGATGGAGGTCCGCTACCAGCCGACGCCGGAGGGCGGCCTCAATATCGAGGTCCACGACGCCGACGACCAAGCCCCGGCCATGCGCGGAGCGACCGCGAAAGACGAGTCGGGCCGGGGCCTGCGCATCGTTGACGCACTGACGAACGGCCGTTGGGGAGTGCTCCCCCGCGAGCCTCGCGAGGGCCTCGGAGCCGTCGGAAAGCTCATCTGGGCTCACATCGGCCCGGACCCCTCATGAATCACCTGAGAGTGACCGCGCCGACGACACGACCCTGGACGATCACGGCCGAGTCCGGGCTCACCGCGAGCGGCTACCTGACCCGGGCGCCGGTAGGCGCCGCGCGCAGCGGCGGGGCGGCTACCGGCGGGCGAGAAGTCGAGGAGTAGCGGGGCGGATCAGTAGTTGGTCAGGCTGATCTGCTGTCCCTGGATCGTCCACTGCTGGTTGGCCGCGGTGCCGCAGTTGCCCAGGGACACGATGTACGCCTGCGGGTAGTTCGTGACCAGGCACAGATTCGAGTACTGGGTCAGGCGGATCGACTGACCGCTGACGGTCCACTGCTGGTTGGCCGCGGAGCCGCAGTTGCCCAGGGACACGATGTACGCCTGCGGATAATCGGTCACCACACACAGGCCGGGGTTCTGGGTGAGGTGGATCGACTGGCCACTGACGGTCCACTGCTGATTGGCCGCACCGGAGCTACAGGTGCCCAGGGTGACGAAATAAGCCTTCGGGTAGTTGGTGACCAGACAGAACTTGCCGACGGCCGGGACCACACCGGCAGGCGCGGGGGCTGCCACGGCGGCCGCCGGCAGTACGAGGGACGTCAGCGCGAGAAGCACGGGCAGGAGGAGCTTGCGGAATAAGTGAGCCACGAGGTGGAATCCTTCACGGTTGGCGGATCCGCATCAGCCGTGACGCAACTGCCCGTCCCGGCCAAGGGATCTGGGTGATTGGGGCCTTGAAAGGTTCCCCTCATCACTCACGTCATATGCGTCACACGCGATACATGCCTCCTGGCCCCGGGGGCATCACGAATGGGTCGGGGTCCAGAGGCAGAAGGGGTGGCCGGCCGGGTCGAGCAGGACGCGGGCATCGGGCTGGGGCTGGAAGTCGGCGAGGGTGGCGCCCAGGGAGAGGGCGTGGGCGACCGACGCGGGCAGGTCCGGCGTCTCGATGTCCAGGTGCATCATCATCTGCTGGACGCCGGGGGCGGCCGGCCAACTGGGCCGGACGAACGCGGCCTCGGCCTGAAAGGCCAGGCCCGGTCCGCCGCCCGGCGGGATGAGCTTGACCCAGTCCGGCTCGTCCATGGTCACCGCCCAGCCGAGCAGCCGCCGGTAGAAGCCGGCGAGCGCATGCGGATCGGGAGCGTCCAGGACGGTCCCGGTCATCGTCAGCGGCGGCGGCCCGGACGGAGCGGCGGCATCGGGCGCGGGTGCGGTCGTCATGCCCGCATGTCTACCCGCTGGTCCGGCCAACGCTCAGGGCCGCGCCGCCCGCCGGCCGTACCGGACAACCCTCGCCATCGGCTTCGCTCGATCGAGTGACGCGGCCCAGTCGAGCTGGCCAGGATCCTCCCGGAAAGGTTTAGCTTTCGCTAAACTCGACGGGTGGAAGGTTCTTGGCATGGCGGAGCAGTGGGAGGTTTATCTGACGAGCGAGGTGGATCAGTGGCTCCATGACTTGGAGAAGGTCGATCCCGCCTCGTATGTCTTGGTCAACCAAGCGATCTGGGTGCTGGTCTGCGATGGGCCCGCGGAAGGCAGGCCGCTTGTCGATCGAGTGCGCGGATCGAATCTCCACAACCTGAAGGAGCTACGACCTCCCTCGGCGGGACGGAGCGAGGTGAGGGTGCTGTTCATGTTCGACCCGTGGCGCGCGTCCATCCTGTTGGTGGCCGGCGACAAGGCGGGAGACTGGCGCGGCTGGTACGAGCGGGCGATTCCGCTGGCCGAGCGGCGGTACGCGGAGTACTTGGACGAGCGGGCGAAGGAGGCGGGGCAGTGACGCGGTTCTCCCGTTGGAGTGAGAGCGGGCACCATGAGCGGGCTGCGGAGTTGGCCGGCGGGGCCGAAGCGTTTGAGCAGGGCGTGCGGGAGCTGGTCGGTACGGCCCGGGCGTGGCGGCTGGTCGAAATGCGGAAGGAGCGCGGATTCACGCAGGCGGAGGTGGCCGCGGCAATGGGCATCAGCAAAGGGCGGGTGTCCCAGATCGAGAGCGGGCAGGTCTCGGGCAGTGAGGTGATCGCCCGCTATGTCGAAGCGCTGGGCGGCAGCCTTGTGATGGTCGCCGTGTTCGATGACGGCGAGTTGCGCAAGGTGGGTTGACGGACCATCGGTGCGGCGGGGGACGTCAGCCGACAGGCCCCGCGGCCCGCCGACGACGGGAGGTCGTCGGCGGGCCGCCGGGGGGCCGGGGGGGCCGGGGTGTCAGCGCGCGGCCAGCAGGTGGTTCATCGCCAGCTGGTCGAGGTGCTCGAAGGCCATGCCGCGGGCCGCGGCGGCCTCCGGGTCGAAGTCCTCGTAGGCCGTGCGGTCGGCGAGGAGGTCGGCGAGGGTCTCGCCTTCCGCGACGGTCGGGAGGGCCAGCTCGTCCAGGCGGGAGGCGCGCAGTGCCTCCTGGACCTGCGGGTCGGCGCGGAAGGCGGCGGCCCGCTCCTTGAGGATGAGGTAGTTGCGCATGCAGCCGGCCGCCGACGCCCAGACACCGTCGTAGTCCTCGGTACGCGGCGGCTTGAAGTCGAAGTGCCGCATGCCCTCGTAACCGGCCGTCTCCAGCAGGTCCACCAGCCAGAAGGCGGCCCGCAGGTCGCCGGCGCCGAAGCGGAGGTCCTGGTCGTACTTGATGCCGGTCTGGCCGTTGAGGTCGATGTGGAAGAGCTTGCCGTGCCACAGCGCCTGCGCGATGCCGTGCGGGAAGTTGAGCCCGGCCATCTGCTCGTGGCCGACCTCCGGGTTGACGCCGACGATGTCGGGCCGCTCCAGCGAGTTGATGAAGGCCAGCGCGTGGCCGACGGTCGGCAGCAGGATGTCGCCGCGCGGCTCGTTCGGCTTCGGCTCGATGGCGAAGCGCAGGTCGTAGCCCTGCTCGGTGACGTAATCGCCGAGCAGGTCGAAGGCCTCCTTCATGCGGTCCAGCGCGACCCGTACGTCCTTGGCGGCGCCGGACTCCGCGCCCTCGCGGCCGCCCCAGGCGACGTACACCTTGGCGCCCAGTTCCACGGCGAGGTCGATGTTGCGGATGGTCTTGCGCAGCGCGAAGCGGCGGACGTCGCGGTCGTTGGCCGTGAAGGCGCCGTCCTTGAAGACCGGGTGGGTGAAGAGGTTGGTGGTGGCCATCGGGACGACGAGTCCGGTGCTGTCCAGGGCCTGGCGGAAACGCTTGATCCGGGCGTCCCGGTCGGCGTCGGAGGAGCCGAAGGGGATCACGTCGTCGTCGTGGAAGGTGACCCCGTAAGCGCCCAGCTCGGCGAGGCGGGTGACGCTCTCGACCGGGTCGAGCGGGGCACGGGTGGCGTCACCGAACGGGTCGCGGCCCTGCCAGCCGACCGTCCACAGGCCGAAGGTGAACTTGTGCTCGGGGGCCGGGGTGTACGGGTTCCCGGAACCAGCGGGCGGGGGCGTGGCGGAAGTCATGGTGGTCGGCTCCTATTCGTCAGACTGTTGAACAAATTAGTATGCGAGGCCGATGATGGGAAGTGGGAACCCGGAGAAGTGCGCTGAGCGCGCGCGAAAGGACACGGATCACATGGCGTCGCAGGATCAGTCACACGGGCAGGTCGTGCTCGGCGTGGACAGCTCCACGCAGTCCACGAAGGTGCTCGCGGTCGATGTGGACAGCGGCGAGGTACTGGCGCGCGGGCAGGCACCGCACACGGTCAGCGGCGGCGCCGGGCGGGAGAGCGATCCGGAGCAGTGGTGGCAGGCGCTGATCGACGCGCTCGGGCAGCTGGGCGAGTACGCGGGGCGGGCCGAGGCCGTGTCGGTCGGCGGTCAGCAGCACGGCCTGGTCGTGCTCGACGCGGCCGGCCGGCCGCTGCGGCCGGCGCTGCTGTGGAACGACGTACGGTCCGCGCCGCAGGCCGACGCGCTGGTGGAGCGGTACGGCGCCGGGTGGTGGGCCGAACGCTTCGGCTCGGTGCCGGGGGCGAGCTTCACGGTGACCAAGTGGGAGTGGCTGCGGGCGCACGAGCCGGAGGTGGCGGCGGCCGCAGCGGGTGTACGGCTGCCGCACGACTTCCTGACCGAGCGGCTGAGCGGCGCCGCGGTCACCGATCGCGGGGACGCTTCGGGCACCGGGTGGTGGGCCTCGCAGACCGGGGAGTACGACGAGACGCTGCTCGGTGAGGTCGGGCTCGACCCGAAACTGCTGCCCGCCGTGCTGGGGCCGGGTCAGCGGGCCGGCACGGTACGGGAGCGGCTGCCGCTGCGGGCCGGGGCGCTGGTCGCGGCCGGCACCGGCGACAACGCGGCGGCGGCCCTCGGGCTCGGGCTCACCCCGGGCCGGGCGGTGCTCAGCCTGGGCACCTCGGGCACGGTGTACGCGATCGCGCGGCAGCGGCCGGTGGACCCTACGGGGACGGTGGCGGGTTTCGCGGCGGCCGACGGGGGCTGGCTGCCGCTGGCCTGCACGCTCAACTGCACGCAGGCGGTGGACAAGGTGGCCGCGCTGCTGGGGCGGGGCCGCGAGGAGGTGGAGCCGGGGGGCACGGTGGCCTTCCTGCCCTTCCTCGACGGCGAGCGGACGCCGAATCTTCCCTACGCGTCCGGTCTGCTGACCGGGCTGCGGCACGAGACGTCCGCCGGACAGGTCTTGCAGGGGGCGTACGACGGGGCGGTCTGGGCGCTGCTGCGGGCGCTGGACGAGGTGCTGGCGGTGGACGCCGCCGCGTCGCCGGAGCCTTTGCTGCTGATCGGGGGCGGGGCGCGGGGGGCCGCCTGGCGGGAGACGGTCCTGCGGCTGTCCGGGCGCCCGGTCCAGGTCCCCGCCGCCGAGGAGCTCGTCGCCCTCGGGGCGGCGGTCCAGGCGGCGGCCCTCCTCACCGCGGAGGAGCCTTCGGCGATAGCCCATCGCTGGGCGACTTCCCGGGGGCCGCTCTACGATCCCGTCCCCCGCGATGACGCGGCGCTGGCTCGGCTGGCGGCGGCCCTGCCCCTGGCGGGTGCGTGAACGCCGGCCGGGGGCAACCCGGTTTTCCCACCCGCAACCACCCGTGCGGATTCGATCTCGGCGATCGGCTCAACCAGCGGGGGTCCGGCGCCATCGGCGACTGCCGGTCCGTGGGTGGAGAGCGGGCCCGGACAACGCCCACCCGGCGGCCCGGCGGAGCCACTGCCGGCGAACCGCTCAACCGGCGCGGGACCGGCGCCATCGGCGGCTGCCGGTCCGTGGGTGGAGAGCGGGCCCGGACCACGCCCACCCGGCGGCCCGGCGGAGCCACTGCCGGCGAACCGCTCAACCGGCGCGGGTCCGGCGCCATCGGCGGCTGCCGGTCCGTGGGTGGAGAGCGGGCCCGGACCGCGGCGGGCCGGCGGATCCGGGCGGGGCTGGACGCTGCATCGGTGGGGGTCCGGCGCCGTCGGCGTCCCGCTGGCCGGGGCTCGCGGGGCGCGTCCGGGGGGTGTGGGTGACCGCCGGGGGGATGGGGCGGCGCCGATAGGGAACGCGCGCTGTTCGGGCCGCACATACTGAGGGGCCGAGGGAAGGGAGGAGCCCCGTGGGGAGAGCAACTGGCGCACAGGCGGGGCTGCGGCGGCGGAACATGGGGCTGGTGATGCGGGCGCTGGCCGCCGGGGAGAAGGTGACCCGGGCGGGGGTGGCCGCGGAGGTGGGGCTGACCCGGGCCACCGTGTCGACGCTGGTCGACGAGCTGCTGGCGGCCGGGCTGCTGGAGGAGCGCGGGGCGCAGCGGCCGGGGACGGTGGGGCGGCCCGGGACCGCGCTCGGGCTGTCCGCGACCGGTCCCGCCGGGGTGGGCGCCGAGATCGGGGTCGATCATCTGGCCGCCTGCGTGGTGGACCTGCGCGGGACCGTCCGGTGCCGCACCGAGGCCCCGGCGGCGAACCGTGACCGCCCGGCCCCCGCCGTACTCGCCGAACTCGCCGAGCTGACCGCCCGCGTCACCAAGGAGGCCCAGGAGGCCGGCCTGCGCCCGGTCGGCACCACCGTGGCCGTCCCCGGTCTGGTGGGCCGCGACCGCGGCACCGTCCTGCGCGCCCCCAACCTCGGCTGGGAGGACGTCCCGGTCGCCGCCGCCCTCGGCGCGAACACCGTCGTGGAGAACGAGGCCAATCTCGGCGCCCTCGCCGAACTCTGGCTCGGCGGCCACGACCGGCTCGCCGACTTCGTCCATGTCTCCGCCGAGATCGGCATCGGCGCCGCCCTGGTGGTGGAGGGCCGCCTCTTCCGGGGGGCCCGCGGCTTCGCCGGTGAGCTGGGCCATGTCCCGGTACGGCCGGACGGACCGCTGTGTTCGTGCGGCGCGCACGGCTGCCTGGAGACCTACGCCGGGGAGGAGGCGCTGCTGCGGTCCGCCGGGGTCGCCACCGCGCGGGGCCCGGCCGCGCTGCGGAAAGCCGCCCGCGAGGGCGACCCCGCGGCGCTGCGCGCCCTGGAGGAGGCCGGCGCCGCCCTCGGGATCGCGCTCAGCGGCGCGGTGAACCTGCTGGACCCGCAGGCGGTCGTGGTCGGCGGACCGCTCGCCGACCTGGCGCCCTGGCTGCTGCCCGGCGTACGCCGCGAGCTGGCGGCCCGCGTCACCGACCGGCAGTGGCGCCCCGAGGACCTCGTCACCTCACGCCTGGGCCGTGACGGCGTCCTGCGGGGAGCCGCCTACAGCTCCGTACGCACCGTCCTGGACGACCCCGCGAGCTGGATCAACGGCTCCGCCGTCACCCCCGGGGGCCTGGAGGGATAGGTCCTGGCCGAGGTGGGCCCGGGCGTACTTGCCGAAGGCCGCGACCAGCCGGTTGCGGTCGTCCGCGCGGGTCGCCAGCACCACGTGGCTGGGCTCGACGCCGAGCAGCGGGATCGTGGTGAGGTCCGGGCGCAGGCTGGTGGCGCGCATGCAGGCGCCGACGATGGCCACCGCCTCCCCGGCGGCGATGAGTTCGAGCTTGTCCTCGACGGCGTCGACGAACGGACCGTCGGGCGCCCGGCTTCCGTCGGGCCGGGGATCGATCAGCCAGAAGGCGTTCCAGGCGGGGTCGGCCAGCCGGGGCATCGGCTCGTCGGCGATGTCGTCGAGGGTGACGGACTCCTTGCCGGCCAGGCGGTGGTCGAGGGGCACCACCAGCATCCGGGGTTCGTCGTGGAGCAGCGTCACCCGCAACTGGTCGGTGGCCAGCGGCAGCCGGGTCACCGCCGCGTCCACCCGGCGCTCCAGCAGGGCGGCCCGGGATTCGTTCCAGCGCAGGTGCAGGGTGTGCACCTCGGCGTCCGGATGCCGCCGGCGCAGCTCACGCACCGCCGAGGTGACGATGATGCCGGTGGTGTAGCCGATGGTGATCCGGCGGGGCCGGGCGGCGGCGCGGGTGGCGGCCGTGGCCTGGGCGGCGGAGCGCAGCAGCGCCCTGGCGGACGGCAGGAACACCTCGCCCGCCTCGGTGAGCCGGCTGCCGTGCGGGGTGCGGTCCAGCAGGCGGGCGCCCAGCTGCTCTTCGAGGCGGCGGACCTGGCGGCTCAGCGAGGGCTGGGTGATGTGCAGGGCCTCGGCCGCGCGGCCGAAGTGCCCCTGCTCGGCGACGACCGTGAAGTACCGGACCAGCCGCAGATCGAGGTCCGGCGCGGGTGATGAGTCGGTCATGCCTGGAGTCTACTTCCGGCGGGTCCGGGAGTCCGCCGCCGAAGCCGCTCCGACCCGGGGCTGACCTGGGGTCATGCCCGCATCGTATTGCGCCGTGCGAAACAGGCTTTGGACGTGGGCCGCCCGCGGCCCGGACGCTGGAGCCACCGGTCCGGTCGCCCGCCCCCGCCGGTCCGCACCGGTCCACGCGGTACGGGCGCCGGACCCCGCTGTTCACCGAAGGAGCGCACTGTGCGTGTTTTTGTTACCGGCGCGACCGGCTACGTCGGTTCCGCCGTCGTCCGCGAACTCATCGACGCCGGGCATCAGGTCGTCGGCCTCGCCCGCTCGGAGCGGGCCGCCGCGTCCCTGACCGCCGCCGGCGCCGAGGCGCACCGCGGCGACCTCGCGGACCTGGCCGGCCTCCGCGCGGGCGCCGCCGCCGCGGACGGCGTCATCCATACGGCGTTCCAGAACATCGGTCCCGACACGGATTTCGCCGCCTCGTGCCGGGCCGAGGACCGCGCCGTCGAGGCGCTCGGCGAGGCCCTCGCGGGATCCGGCCGGCCGTTCGTCATGACCTCCGGCACGGGACTCGTCACCGCCGGCCCCCTGGCGACCGAGGAGGACGCGGCCGATCCCGCGTCGCCCGTCGGCCTGCGGGCCGGCGCGGAGGAGACGGCGCTGTCCTTCGCCGCCCGCGGCGTCCGGGTATCGGTGGTACGGCTCTCGCCCTCCGTGCACAGCGACGGCGACCGGCACGGATTCGTCCCGTCGCTGATCGGTATCGCCCGGGCCACCGGGATATCCGCCTACGCGGGCGACGGGTCCAACCGCTGGCCCGCCGTGCACCGGCTCGACGCCGCGCGCCTGTACCGGCTGGCCGTGGAGGCGGCGCCCGCCGGAGCGCGGCTGCACGCGGTCGGCGAGGAGGGTGTGCCGCTGCGCGAGATCGCCGGCGCGATCGGGCGTCAGCTGGAGCTGCCGGTCGTCGGTGTGAGCGGTCAGCAGGCGACCGACCACTTCGGCTGGCTGGCCGGCTTCGTGTCGCTCGACAATCCGTCGTCGAGCGCGCTGACCCGGAAGCTGCTGGGGTGGCGTCCGGTGGGGCCCGGGCTCGTCGCGGACCTCGACGCGGGGCACTACTCCGAGGTCGAGTAGCGGCGGGCCGGGGAGCTGGAACACGCGGGCGGCCGCTCCGGACGGAGCGGCCGCCCGCTCAGCGGCGGACGGTGGTCAGCTCAGGGCCGAACCGGCGACCCACTGCGACCAGTTCATGTTCCAGCCGTTGAGGCCGTTGTCCGGCTGGATGGTCTTGTCGGTGGAGTTCTTCATGATCACCACGTCGCCGATCATGGAGTGGTTGTAGAACCACGCGGCCGGTGTGTTCGGGTCCTTGCCGCCCTTGGTGTCGCTCAGGCCGATGCAGCCGTGGCTGGTGTTGACCGTGCCGAAGGCGGACTTGGGCGCCCAGTAGTTGCCGTGGATGAAAGTGCCGGAGGTGCTCAGCCGCATGGCGTGCGGGACGTCGGGGATGTCGTACTCGCCCTTGCCGTCGCTGTTGGTGAAGCCGACCGAGGCCCCGTCCATCCGGGTGGTCTGGTCCTTCTCCGAGATGACCATCTGACCGTCGTAGGTGGTGTGCTGGGGGGCGCCCGCCGAGATCGGGATCGTCTTGATGACCTTGCCGTCGCGGACCACGGTCATCATGTGGGTGGCGGCGTCGACCGTGGAGACCTGGGAGCGGCCCACGTCGAAGCCGACCGTCTTGTGCTGGACGCCGAAGACGTTCGGCGCGCCCTCCACACCGTCGAGGTTCAAGGTGAGGGTGACATGCGAGCCGGCCAGCCAGTACTGCTGGGGGCGCAGGTCGAGCCGGGTGGAGCTGAACCAGTGGCCGACGACCCGCTGGCCGCTGCTGGACCGTACGGTGATGCCCTGCTGCACGGCGGCGCGGTCGCCACGGGCGATGGCCTTGTCGAAGTTGATCGAGACCGGCATGCCGACGCCGACGGTCGAGCCGTCCTCGGGCGTGAAGTAGCCGATGAAGCTGCCCGCGGCGGAGATGGTGGCGAAGGTGGAGTTCGCGGCGGCGACACGGCCCTGGGTGTCGGTGGCGACGGCGGATATCAGGTACTGGGTGCCGCGGGCCAGCTGCCCGTCGGGCGTCCAGCGGGTGCCGTCGGCGGATATCGTGCCGGCCACCCGCTGGCCGCCGGCCTTCGACGTCATGGTGACGGAGGTCAGCGTGCCGTCCGCCACGGTCACCTTGGTGGCGCCGGTGATGCCCGCGCCCGTGCTGCCGCTCTGCGGCGAGAAGGTGATCTTCGCGGCCGAGGCGTTCGCGGCGGCGCTGGCGTCGGCCTGGGCGGTGGCGTTCGCGCTGCTGGCCGGGCTCCCCGTGGGGGTGCCGGGGGCGGAGGAGGACGCGGTGGCGGACGGGGACGGCGCCGAGGACGCCGAGGACGCGGCCGGTGCGGGGGACGGGGAGGACGCGGAGGGCGCCGCCGGTGACGAGGACGCGGAGGCCACCGGGGAGCTGGCGGGCGCCTTGTCCGCGTGGCTGCCGATGCCGCCCGCGCAGGCGGTCAGCGCAAGCGAGCCCCCCAGCAGCACCGCGGCCGCCGCGAGGGTGCGTCGGCGGGTGTACGGGGACCGGTGACCGGACCTCTGGGCAGGGGTTTTCTCGGGGTTGGGCGTCGTCACGCGTCTCTCCGATGGTGGGGGGCTCGGGAGGCCTGGCTCATGCGTCTTCTTCGTCTTGACGTTCCCCTTCATGAAAACAGGCGAGGGTGGTGGTCCGGACCCTTCTGCCAGGAATTGTGGCCTTTCCCACGCGGCGGAAGGTTCCCGGCCCAGCCAGCGGGCATACGATCTGCGTAATTCCGTTCATACAGACCGTGATCACCGGGAGACCGGCTTCACACGCGTGGCGCCGAGTCACTAGCATCGGCCCCCACGGTCAAGTCGCCACTCAAACCTGGGGGATACGTTGACCTCGCCCCGCCCTTATGTCGCAGCCGCCGCCGCTTCCGTGCTGGCCGCGCTGTATTTCGTGCCCTCGGCGACCGCGAGCCCGGTGCATCCCGCGCCCGCGCACTCCACGACGAGCCGGACGGCCACCGCCACCGGCGGCTCCGCCCCCGAACTGGGCGGGCTGGCGGACACCGGCGCGGTGGACACCAAGCCGTACGTCATCGGGGGCGCGGCGTTCCTGGTGGCCGGAGCGGGGCTGGTGCTGAACGCCGGGCGCCGCGCCCGCGCCGAGGCGGTCTGACCCGCTGCCCGGTCCGGAGCGCCCGGCGCCGGCCGGCGCCCGCACCGGGCTCCGTGCTGCCCTCGGTCAGGCCAGCGGTCCGGTGACCGACTCGGCGGCGCGGGCCAGCGAACCGTCCCGGACGAAGGCGTAGGCCGCCTCCAGGTCGGGTGACAGGAAGCGGTCCGGGCCCGGGCCCTGGATTCCGGCCTCCCGTACGGCCGCCAGCACCGCCTGCGAGGCGGGCGCCGGCCGCAGCCCGGCCGTCGTGGCCCTGATCTCCAGCGCGCGGGTGGCCGCGTACAGCTCCACCGCGATGATCCGGGCCAGGTTGTCGACCGCGGTACGCAGCTTGCGCGCCGCCGACCAGCCCATGGATACGTGGTCCTCCTGCATCGCCGAGGACGGGATGGAGTCGACGGAGGCGGGGACGGCCAGCCGCTTCAGCTCGCTGACCAGGGCGGCCTGGGTGTACTGCGCGATCATCAGACCGGAGTCCAGCCCGGGGTCGTCGGCCAGGAAGGGCGGCAGGCCGTGCGAGCGGTTCTTGTCCAGCAGCCGGTCGGTGCGGCGCTCGGCGATGGAGCCGAGGTCGGCGGCGGCGATGGCGAGGAAGTCCAGGACGTAGGCGACGGGGGCGCCGTGAAAGTTGCCGTTCGACTCCACCCGCCCGTCCTCCAGGACCACCGGATTGTCGACGGCGGAGGCGAGTTCGCGGTCGGCCACCAGGCGGGCGTGGGCCAGGGTGTCGCGGCCGGCGCCGGCCACCTGGGGGGCGCAGCGGATCGAGTACGCGTCCTGTACGCGCGGGGCGTCGTCCTGATGATGGCCGGTCAGCCCGGAACCGGCGAGCACCCGGCGCATGTTCTCGGCGCTGGCGGCCTGCCCGGGGTGCGGGCGGATGGCGTGCAGGTCGGCGGCGAGCACCCGGTCGGTGCCGAGCAGCGCTTCCAGGGTGAGGGCCGCGGTGATGTCGGCGGCGGTGAACAGGCGGGTCAGGTCGGCGCAGGCCAGCAGCAGCATGCCGAGCATGCCGTCGGTGCCGTTGATGAGGGCCAGGCCCTCCTTCTCGCGCAGCACGACCGGGATGATCCGGTGCGCTTCGAGCAGCTCGGCGGCCGGGCGGACCGTACCGTCGGGGCCTTCCGCCTCGCCCTCGCCCATCAGGACCTGGGCGCAGTGCGCGAGGGGGGCGAGGTCGCCGGAGCAGCCGAGGGAGCCGTACTCGTGCACGACCGGGGTGATTCCGGCGTTGAGCAGCGCGGCCATCGTCTCGGCGACCACCGGCCGCACGCCGGTGTGCCCGGACGCGAGCGTCTTCAGCCGCAGGAACATCAGCGCCCGCACCACCTCGCGCTCCACCCGCGGCCCCATCCCGGCGGCGTGCGACCGCACCAGGCTGCGCTGCAGCTGCGCCCGCAGGTCCGGCGTGATGTGGCGCACGGCCAGCGCACCGAACCCGGTGCTCACCCCGTACACCGGCTCCGGCTTCGCGGCCAGCGCCTCGATCACGGCCCTCGCCTTCGCGATCCCGCGCAGTGCGGCTTCCCCGAGCACGATCTGCGCGTCCCCGCGCGCCACCGCCAGCACATCCTCCGCCGAGGTCCCGTCGGCGCCCAGCACCACGTTCTGCATATCCATATTCACGCACCCTAAGCAGTGAATCCCGAGCTGTCACCCCGCCCCCGGACCGGCCCCCGCCTCCCCCCTCCGCGGCCGGGACGCGGGGTGTTTCCCACCCGCAGCCACCCGTGCGAGTGCGATGCCGGGTGCGGGCCTCCTCGCGGGGGTACGCCACCGCCGGCGGCGCCCGGTCCGTGCTCCACCCCAGCAACCCACCCAACCTGCGCCCCCAGCCCCGCACGGCTTCCCCCCGGCCGACAGCACCACCGCCAGCAACCCTCCCCCACCCGACAACCCACCCACACGACCGGCAGCCGGACGGCCCGCCCCCAGCAAGTCCGCCCACCCACAGGCCACCGGACCACCGGAGGGCCACCCCCACGAACCGCCCGCCGCCGACGGCGGCGCACCCCCACGAGGGGACCCGCACCCGACAACCCACCCGCACGGGTGGCTGCGGGTGGGAAAAGGCGGAGGAGGAAGCGGGGGCCGCCCCCGCGTCCCGGCGGCGGCCGGGCGGCGCCGGGAGGCGGGGGCTAGCCGCGCGCTTCCGGGGGGCGGCGGCCGCGCAAGGTGCGGCGTTCCGGGGTGGGAGGGCCCGGAGGGGGCGCGTCGGCGAGTTGGACGACGGGGTCGCCGGGGCCCTCGCGGCCGGCGACGACCGGGTGAGCCGCGCGCAGCGCCTTCGCCCGGTACTGGGCCGCGTCCGCCAAGCGGAAGAGGCGGCGGGCGGAGCGGACCGGGCCGATCGCGTCGCCGGTGGAGGCGACGCCGACGGCGACCCCCTCGCCCACGCCCAGTTCGTGCGCCCGGCGGCACAGCTCCTCCGCCACCAGCTCCACCTCCGCCGCCGGCTGCCCGACCGCGACGATGCAGAACTCGTCGCCGCCCAGCCGGGCCGCCAGGCTCCCCGGCAGGGTCGCGCCGCACAGCGAGAGCAGGGAGCCGAACCGTTCCAGCAGGCGGTCCCCCACCGCGTGCCCGAGCAGGTCGTTGACCCGCTTCAGTCCGTTGAGGTCGCAGACGACCAGGCTGACCACCGCCCCCTCCAGCCGGTGCCGTTCCAGCGCCTCGTCCAGCCGTACGTCCACCGCCCGCCGGTTGCCGAGCCCGGTCAGCGGGTCGGTGAAGGCCAGCCGCCGTACCTCCGCCAGCCGCTGGGTCTGGGCGATCCCGGCCGCGATCAGGGCCGCCAGCACACTGGCGAAGTCCGCGTCGGTGCGGCCGAAGGCGGTCTCACCGATCGCCCGGGCCACGTACAGCTCTCCCCACGCCCGCCCGTGCACGACGATCGGCGCGACCACGCAGCTGCCCCGCCCGCGCCGCCGCAGCGCGGCCGTGCGGCCCCAGCTGTGGCCGCCGGACGACGGCTCCGCGCTGTCCGCGGCCTCCACCCACGCGTGGGGTTCGCCGCCCCCGGCCCATGTCCCGTGCAGATACTCGGCGATCTCCGGGAAGTCGTGCACGGAGTACGACTCGTCGGTCGGTTCGGCCGCCTCACCGGCCGCGAGGTGGCCGTCGTTGACCAGGACCCGCAGCCGGCCGGCCTCCCGCTCCCAGGCGGAGATCGCCGCGAAGGACCCGCCCATCGCCAGCCGCGCCCGCCGCGCGCCGGCCCGTACCGCG
Organism: Streptomyces polygonati; assembly: GCF_042650325.1. NCBI lineage: Bacteria > Bacillati > Actinomycetota > Actinomycetes > Kitasatosporales > Streptomycetaceae > Streptomyces > Streptomyces polygonati. The sequence goes on from NZ_JBHSBB010000010.1 coordinate 502,861, forward strand.
GCCTGCGGTGTCTGCTCGGTGGCCAGGGCCTGAGCGAGTTCGACGACCGCCCGCAGCCGTACGTCCGCCGCCGTCCCGTCAACCATCCCCCCAGGCTAGGGAGATTTGCCCCGGCGCGACCGCTGGCCCGGCGATCGCTGGGCCGAACGAGCGGAGCGCCCCCGGCTACTCCCCGGGCCAGTCCGGGCGGCGCTTCTCGTTGAACGCGGCCACACCCTCCACCCGGTCCCCGGAGAAGGCGACCGTGCGCCAGGCCGCGTCCTCCACCTCCAGGCCGGTCCGCAGGTCCAGGCCGTGGCCCAGGCGCAGCGCGCGCTTGGCCGCGCGCAGGCCGACCGGGGAGTTGGCCGCGATGACGGCGGCCAGCGCCAGGGCGGTGTCGCGCGCGCCCTCCCCCTCGGGGGCGAGCCGGTCGATCAGGCCGAGCGCCGCCGCCTCGGCGGCGGCCAGCCGGCGGGCGGTGAAGACGAGATCCGCGGCGCGGGCCGCGCCGACCCTGCGGGGCAGCAGCTGCGTACCGCCGCCGCCCGGGATGACCCCGACGGACACCTCGGGCAGGCCCAGCACCGTCGTGCCGTCGCCGACGATCAGGTCGCAGCTCAGCGCCAGCTCGAAGCCGCCGCCGAGGGCGTAGCCGTGCACCGCGGCCACCGCCGGCATCGGCAGTTCCAGCACTCCGGTGTACGCGGCCCGGGCGAGGGGGCGCTGGCGGCCCAGTTCGGCGTCGCTGAGCGCGTTGCGCTCCTTGAGGTCGGCGCCGACGCAGAACGCCCGGTCGTTGGACGAGGTCAGCACGGTCACGCTCACCGTCCGGTCCCGGCCCAGCGCCTCGCACGCCCCCGCGATGGCCTCGGCCATCGGCGTGGACACCGCGTTCATGGCCGCGGGCCGGTCCAGCACCAGCTCGGCCACCCGCTCGCCGTGCCGCCGCACCCGTACGAACTCCCCGTACCGCTGCTCCTCAGCCACCACGCCGTCCTTCCGCCGCCGGTCCATGCCCCCGAACGGGACACATCCTGCCAGCGGGGCAGCGCGGCCGGGGGCGCCGGTCAGTGCGCGCGGCGGGTGAGCAGCCAGGGCTCCACCACGCCGAGGCCGCGGACCGGGCGGCGCCACATCGGCTGGAGCGCGAAGCGGTACTTCTCGGCGGAGCCGGCGTCCACATCGGCCTCCGAGACCGGGGCGTCGCCCGCCGCGCCGAGGGCCTCGGCGAAGTCGCCGTCGACGAGGACGGCGTCGCGGGGAGCTATCGAGGTGAGCCGGGAGGCGAGATTGACGGTGGTGCCGAAGACATCGCCCATCCTCGTGGTGACCGTGCCGAAGGCCATCCCGACCCGGAGCGCCGGCATGGACTCGTCGCCGGTCATCGTCTCGATCAGCCGCATGCCGATCTCGGCCGCCGTGCCGGGGTCGTCGGCGACGAAGAGCACCTCGTCGCCGAGCGTCTTGATCAGCCGGCCGCCGTAGGCGGCCACCTGATCGGCCGCGGTGGTCTCGAAGGCCTCCACCAGCTCGCCGAGCTCCTCCTCCTCCAGTCGCCGGGTGAGCCGGGTGAAGCCCACCAGATCGGCGAAGCCGACCGCGAGCCGGCGGTCCACCGCCTCCTCGTCGTCGGACTGGACGACCCTGCTGGTGGCCGCCGCGACCTGGCGCCGCCAGACGTAGATCAGGAACTCCTCCAGCTCCGGCAGCAGCAGTTCCACCAGCGGATACGCCACCTCGGCGCGGGTCATGCCCGGCTCGGGCGGCTCGGTGAGGCCTTCGAGGAAGGAGTCGGTCTGCCAGTCGGCGAGCCGGGCGGTGGTCTGGCCGGTGGACCGGGCCACCTGGATCGCCATCGACTCGCTGAGCAGGCCCGCCTCGACGAGTCCGGCCAGCCGGCGCAGCGCCAGCACATCGGCCTCGGTGAGCGCCCTGGCCTGGCCGATGTCGGCGAAGCCCATCGCCCGCCAGAAGCGGGACGCCAGGTCCATCGAGACACCGGCCGTGCGGGCCGCCTGGAAGGGCGTGTAGCGGCGGGGCGCGCCCAGGATCAGCTGCTCCAGCCGCAGGGCGAGCGGATGCTCACCGGTGTCCGGATATTCACCCGATTCGGGGTCCTGGTCGGGGTCCGCGCCGTCCCCGGGGTCGACGAAGCCCATCGCGGGCAACGGGACCCCGCGATCGCCGCGCACCGCGTCCGGTCCAGCACCCGGATGCGGTGAGTACGGCTCGTCCGGCGAGGCGCTGTCGTTGTCCACGATCTACCGCCCGGCCCCGAAAGAATCCCTGCGCACAGCCCTTCCGATCATCGAGACGACGCAGCTCCTCAAAGATACGGCAGGTGTGCCCTGGCTCACTCGCACCGGGCTCACCGACGGCCCGGGCGCCCCCGGTCAGCCCTGTCCGCCGCCCGGCAGCAGGTGGACGACATCGCCCGCGCCCACCGCTTCCTCCCCGCCCGGCCCGGCGATCACCAGCCGTCCGTCGCCGTCGACCGCCACCGCCGTACCGGAGAGTTCCCGGCCGCCGGGCAGCTCGGCCCGGACCTGGCGGCCCAGGGTGGCGCAGCCGGCCGCGTAGGTCTGCTGGAGACGGGAGGCGGCCGGGTCGCCGCCGGCCTCGCGCCAGGCCTCGTACCAGTCGGCGATCGAGCGCAGCACGGCCCGCAGCAGCGGGTCGCGGTCGGTGCCCTGGGCGCCGGCCAGCGCCAGCGAGGCTGCGGTGGGGACCGGCAGCTCCTCGGCGCGCAGCGTGACATTGAGGCCGATACCGATGACCACGGCGGTGCCGACCCGCTCGGCGAGGAGGCCGGCCGCCTTGCGCTCCTCGCCCCCGACGGTGACCAGCAGGTCGTTGGGCCACTTCAGCGCCGTGTCGACGCCGGCCGCCCGGGACAGCGCGGTGGCGGTGGCGACGCCGGCCAGCAGCGGCAGCCAGCCCCAGCGGTGCACGGGCACCGGCTGGCGGTCGCCCGAGGGCTCGCCCGGCCGGAGCAGCACCGAGAAGAACAGCCCGGAGCGGGCCGGCGCGGTCCACCGCCGGTCGAGCCTGCCGCGGCCGGCGGTCTGCTCCTCGGCGATCAGCACCGCCCCCTCGGGGGCGCCGTGTTCGGCCCGGACGACGAGGTCGGTGTTGGTGGAGCCGGTGGCCTCCACCACGTCGAGGTCGGTCCACAGGCCGTCCGGGACGACGACCGCCCGGCGCAGCGCGGAGGCGTTGAGGGGCGGTCGTTCCAGATCGGACCAGCGGTTGCGCGTCATGGCCTCACCCTACGAGGGCGCCCCGGCGTCCCCGGGTCCGCGCGGCCCCGGGGGTGTGTCGAACGCCGCAGTGCCCGTACCCGAGCGTCGCCATTACGCTACACAGCAGCGTTACCCGTCAGTCATTTCAGCGGGCGGAGGGAACGTCACCGTTCGATCCGCCGAGAGCAGGAGAGCCGCCTCCATGGCCGAGCCGGAGTACGACATCCACACGACCGCGGGGAAGCTCGCCGACCTGCGCCACCGTATCGAGGCGGCGACGCACGCCGGTTCGGGGCGGGCGGTGGAGAAGCAGCACGCCAAGGGCAAGCTGACCGCCCGGGAGCGGATCGAACTGCTCCTGGACGAGGGGTCGTTCACCGAGCTGGACGAACTGGCGCGGCATCGCTCCACCAACTTCGGCCTGGCCGAGAACCGGCCGTACGGCGATGGCGTGGTGACCGGCTACGGCACGGTCGAGGGCCGCCCGGTGGCGGTCTTCTCGCAGGACTTCACGGTGTTCGGCGGCGCGCTGGGCGAGGTGTACGGCGAGAAGATCGTCAAGGTGATGGACTTCGCGATGAAGACCGGCTGTCCGATGATCGGCATCAACGACTCGGGCGGCGCGCGGATCCAGGAGGGCGTCACCTCGCTGGGGATGTACGGCGAGATCTTCCGCCGCAACACCCATGCCTCCGGGGTGATCCCGCAGATCAGCCTGATCGTCGGCCCGTGCGCCGGCGGCGCGGTCTACTCCCCCGCGATCACCGACTTCGTGGTGATGGTCGATCAGACCTCGCACATGTTCATCACCGGTCCCGATGTGATCAAGACGGTGACCGGCGAGGACGTCGGCATGGAGGAGCTGGGCGGCGCCCGCACCCACAACACCACCTCGGGCAACGCCCATCACCTGTCCGGTGACGAGAAGGACGCCTTCGAGTACGTCAAGGCGCTGCTGTCCTACCTGCCGAGCAACAACCTGGAGGAACCGCCGGCCTTCCCGGCCGAGGGGGACCTGACGGTCACCGACGAGGACCTCGAACTCGACCTGCTGATCCCGGACTCGGCGAATCAGCCCTACGACATGCACAAGGTCATCGGGCATGTCCTGGACGACGGGGAGTTCCTGGAGACCCAGAGCCTGTTCGCCCCGAACATCGTCACCGGCTTCGGCCGTATCGAGGGCCGCCCGGTGGGCGTGGTCGCCAACCAGCCGCTGCAGTTCGCCGGCTGCCTGGACATCGACGCCTCGGAGAAGGCAGCGCGTTTCGTCCGGACCTGCGACAGCTTCAACATCCCGGTGATCACCTTCGTCGACGTCCCCGGATTCCTTCCGGGCACCAGCCAGGAATGGGACGGCATCATCCGCCGCGGCGCCAAACTGATCTACGCGTACGCCGAGGCGACCGTTCCGCTGATCACGATCATCACCCGAAAGGCTTACGGCGGCGCCTACGACGTGATGGGCTCCAAGCACCTGGGCGCGGACCTCAATCTGGCCTGGCCGACCGCGCAGATCGCGGTGATGGGCTCGCAGGGCGCGGTGAACATCCTCTACCGCCGCACCCTGGCGGAGGCCGCGACCCCGGAGGAGGCCGAGGAGTTGCGGCAGCGGTTCATCACCGAGTACGAGGACACACTGCTCAATCCGTACGTGGCGGCCGAACGCGGCTATGTGGACGCGGTGATCGCGCCGTCCAAGACCCGGGCCCAACTGGTGAAGGCGCTGCGGACGCTCCGCAACAAGCGGGAGAGCCTACCCCCTAAGAAGCACGGGAACATTCCGTTGTAGGGGGTAGGCGCCTCAGCAGGCACAGCTGTCCAACCTGTCGTATCCCTTACAGCCATCGCAGTCGACACAGCCGACACAGCCGACAGAGTCGTCCCGTTGTGGAGAACAGGAGTGGTCCCGTGGTGATCAAGGTGGAGCGGGGAAGTCCGACCCCGGAGGAACTGGCGGCCGTGGTGGCCTTGGTCCAGGCGCGGGCCGCGGCGCTGGAGTCGGCCGCCGACAGCCCGGAGAGCCTGGCCGCCTGGGCCGACCCGGCCCGCGGCACGCTGCGTCGCACCCCCCGTCCGGGCCCCGGCGCCTGGCGGATGTCGGTGTGGCCGGCGTAAACCACCGTTACGGGTGAGACTGAGCCCCGCTTCTGAGTACGGATACTCAGGCGCGGGGCTTCACCTCGGCGCAACCCTGGGGACATGCTGTGGTCGGACGATCGACACGAGGGTCCCCCGGAGGACATGCGCCGCGCGCAGACGATGCTGCGCCGGGCCATGGTGCTGATCGCGTTCGCCGCCGCGGTGGTGATGGCGCTGGCCGCCTGGCGGGCCTGAGCGCGGCGGGCACGGTGGGAGCCTTCGGTGCCGTGGGTGCGCTGGGAGCCTTCGGTGCGGTGGGCGCCCGGCGGGACGTGATCGCGCGGTTCCCTACGATGTCCGGGTGACTTCCTCCCGTGTCCTCGTGCTCGCCTCCGCCTCCCCCGCCCGGCTCGGTCTGCTGAAGCAGGCCGGGTTCGACCCGCGTGTCCTGGTGAGCGGGGTGGACGAGGAGGCGATCACCGCGCCGACCCCCGCCGAACTCGCCCGGGTGCTGGCGGTGGCCAAGGCCGAGGCGGTGGCCGGCGGCGGTCTGCTGGACGGCGGTGAGCTGGTGGTCGGCTGCGACTCGGTCCTGGAGCTGGACGACCGGGCGCTGGGCAAGCCCAAGGACGCGGCCGAGGCCGTCGAGCGCTGGCGGGCGATGCGCGGCCGCAGCGGGGTGCTGCGGACGGGCCACTGCGTGATCGACACCCTGACCGGCCGTCAGGTGTCGCGGACCGGTTCGACGACCGTACGGTTCGGGACGCCGGACGACGCCGAGGTGGCCGCGTATGTGGCGAGCGGCGAGCCGCTGAACATGGCGGGCGCGTTCTCCATCGACGGCCGGGCGGCGCCGTTCGTCGAGGGCATCGACGGCGACTCGGGGAACGTGATCGGGCTGTCGCTCCCGCTGCTGCGGCGGCTGCTGGCCGAACTGGACGTACGGATCACGGATCTGTGGGTGTGACAGCCCGGCCCCGCCGTTCGGGGAGCGGCGGGCCGGCTCAGGCGGTGGCCGGGGGCGCGGCCGGCGGCGCCTCATCCGGCCGCGGCCGGTCCTCCGGCGCGTACTGCACCAGGGTGGCGACCAGTCCGGCCAGCACGGCCATCATCACGGCGAACGCCCACCAGCCGACCAGGCCGACCACCACCGCGCCGACCACGCCGTGCACCACCGCGCAGCCGATGAGCACGATCCGGCCGAGCCGCCCGGCCGTCCGGTCGCGCCAGGCGATCCGGGCCACCAGCAGCGCGCAGCCCGCCAGGAACAGCCCGAACACCGCGCCGCCCGCCCAGGATCCGAGCGCCATCTCGTCGGTGCCGAGTCCGGCCAGGGACATCTGCTGGTGCTTCACCGCCAGGCCCAGCACCCAGTTCACGAAGGCGACCGTGAGCGCTTCCAGAACCAGCGCCACCGCCGTGCCGGCGGCTATCCCTCTGCGCATGTCCTGTCTCCCCGCTCTCCCGGGTGTCCCAGCGGCGGACACCGCCCGGGAGGTTACCCCGGGTACTTCGCGGTCTGCACGCTACTCACGGGTACCGTCAACGACAAGAGGTCCCGGACCGGCACTCGTTGGGGATCCGCCCGGGTATCCGCCCAGAGATCCGGGGTCGAAAATTTTCCGGGCTCTCTTCGTAGGGTTTCTACAAAAGAAGCCCGGATGGAGCATCCGATCCCTTCCGAGATCCGCCGCACAGCGGGGAGTGCGGGACATGGCCCCTGGCCGGGTCGTACCGTGGACTGAGCGGGCTTTCAGGGGTTGTTCAGGCCCTTGGATCACCCTCCGTGTGGGCAAGCTCACCGCAGGGGTGCCTCGGCATCGAGTGTGGCCAGTACCTAAACTCGGCTTGTTTCAAGGAGGGAGTCATCGTGCGTAAGGTCCTTATCGCCAATCGCGGTGAAATCGCAGTTCGAGTCGCCCGTGCCTGCCGGGATGCGGGGATCGCCAGCGTGGCCGTCTACGCTGATCCCGATCGTGAAGCGCTGCATGTCCGCGTGGCCGACGAGGCCTACGCCCTGGGCGGTGACACACCCGGCAGCAGTTACCTGGACTTCGGCAAGGTGCTGGCGGCCGCCGCCGAATCGGGCGCCGACGCGGTCCATCCCGGCTACGGATTCCTGTCGGAGAACGCGGAGTTCGCCCAGGCCGTCCTGGACGCCGGCCTGACCTGGATCGGACCGCCGCCGCAGGCCATCCGCGATCTGGGCGACAAGGTGGCGGCCCGTCACATCGCCCAGCGCGCCGGGGCCCCGCTGGTGGCCGGCACCCCCGACCCGGTCTCGGGTTCGGACGAGGTGGTGGCCTTCGCCCAGGAGCACGGCCTGCCCATCGCCATCAAGGCCGCCTTCGGCGGTGGCGGACGCGGCCTGAAGGTCGCCCGCACCCTCGAAGAGGTCCCCGAGCTCTACGACTCGGCGGTACGCGAGGCGGTCGCCGCGTTCGGCCGCGGCGAGTGCTTCGTGGAGCGCTATCTCGACCGCCCGCGCCACGTCGAGACCCAGTGCCTGGCCGACACCCACGGCAATGTCGTGGTCGTCTCCACCCGCGACTGCTCGCTCCAGCGGCGCCACCAGAAGCTGGTCGAGGAAGCGCCGGCGCCCTGGCTGACCGAGGAGCAGAACACCCAGCTCTACACCGCGTCCAAGGCGATCCTGCGCGAAGCGGGCTATGTCGGGGCCGGCACCTGCGAGTTCCTGGTCGGCCAGGACGGCACGATCTCCTTCCTGGAGGTCAACACCCGCCTCCAGGTCGAGCACCCCGTCACCGAGGAGGTCTCCGGGATCGACCTGGTCCGGGAGATGTTCCGGATCGCCGACGGTGAGGCGCTCGGCTACGACGACCCGCCGCTGCGCGGTCACTCCTTCGAGTTCCGCATCAACGGCGAGGACCCCGGGCGCAATTTCCTGCCCGCCCCCGGCGTGGTCACCGCGTTCGCGCCGCCGAGCGGCCCCGGTGTCCGGCTGGACTCCGGCGTTGAGGCCGGCGCGGTCATCGGCCCGGCCTGGGACTCGCTGCTCGCCAAGCTCATCGTCAGCGGCGCCACCCGCGAGCAGGCCCTTCAGCGGGCGGCCCGCGCGCTGGCGGAGTTCCAGGTGGAGGGCATGGCCACCGCCATCCCCTTCCACCGCGCGGTGGTCGCCGACCCCGCCTTCGCGCCCAAGGACGGCCCCTTCACCATCCACACCCGCTGGATCGAGACCGAGTTCAACAACACGATTCCGCCGTTCACCGGGGCTTTCGTGGACGAGGAGGAGGCTCCCGGCCGCGAGACGGTGGTGGTCGAGGTCGGCGGCAAGCGGCTGGAGGTCTCGCTCCCGGCGTCGCTGGGCATGACGCTGGCGCGTACCGCGGCGGCGGGCGGCGCCAAGCCCAAGCGGCGGGCCGCCACGAAGGCGGCCAGCGCTGTCTCGGGTGACGCGCTGCCGTCCCCGATGCAGGGCACGATCGTCAAGGTCGCGGTCGAGGAGGGGCAGCAGGTCAAGGAGGGTGACCTGATCGTGGTCCTGGAGGCGATGAAGATGGAGCAGCCGCTGAACGCGCATCGCACGGGGACCGTGCTCGGGCTCAAGGCGGAGGTCGGTTCTTCGGTGTCCTCCGGCGCGATCATCTGCGAGATCAAGGACTGACCCCTACGGGGAGGTGGACCCGGTCCGCAGCCCCAGCCCCTCACGGCCGGACTCCGGACCACCGGCCGTGGGGGGCTGGTCGCGCAGTTCCCCGCGCCCCTACGGGGCTCGGAGTTTCCCCCCGGCGAGGTGCGCCCCGTCAGGGGCGCGGGGAACTGCGCGCTCAGCCGGGACCGGGCGTCAGTCCGAAGAAGACGCCAGGGGGCTGGGCCGGCGGGACCCGGCGCCCGCCACGGACTTGAGCGAGAGCGCCAGCACCAGCGACACCCCCGCGAAAACCGCCCCCGCGGCGAACGCCGCCGTCGCACCGTGGAGGAAGACATTGCCGTGGGCGTGGCGGGAGGCCGTGCCGAAGACGGTGACCAGGACGGAGAGTCCGACACTGCCGCCGACCTGCTGCATGGTCTGGAGGAGGCCGGATGCCGACCCCGCGTCCTTGGGCTCGACACCGGACAGGATGAAGGTGTTGAGCGGCATCATCGTGAAGCCCATCCCCACCCCGAACAGCAGCATCGGTCCGAGCAGCCCCGCCACGTACCCCTCGGACGCCGACAGCTGGGTGATCCACAGCCCCCCGCACAGCGTCAGCGTGATCCCGCTGGCGGCGGTCCGCTTCGCGCCGAACCGGGCGATGGCGCGCGGCGCCAGCCGGGCCGCGGCGAAGAGCATCGCGGCCAGGGGGACGAAGGCGAAGCCGGTCCGCAGCGGGCTGTAGTGCAGATACGTCTGGAGATACTGCGTGGTGAAGTAGAAGACGCCGAACATGCTGGCCGGCACGAGCAGCATCACGCAGTAGGCCAGCGCGCGGTTGCGGTCGGCGAACAGCCGCAGCACGACCAGCGGCCGGTCGGCCCGCAGCTCGTTGATCAGGAACGCGGCCAGCAGCGCGACCGCGATCACGAACGAGGTCAGCGCGCGCCCGTCACCCCAGCCGTTCTCGCCGACCCGGATGAAGCCGTAGGACAGCGAGGCCATCCCGAGCGTGCCGGTCAGCGCGCCGGCGATGTCGAACCGGCCGCCGCGGTGGCGTGCGGTCTCCTTGATGAAGCGGGGCGCGATCAGCACGATGGCGATGCCGATGGGGATGTTGATGAAGAACACCCAGCGCCAGGAGCCCCAGCCGGTGAGCATGCCGCCGACGGTGAGACCGATCGCGAAGCCGGCCCCGGCCACCGCCGAGAAGACGCTGAGCGCGCGGTTGCGCTCGCTGCCCTCGGTGAAGGAGGTGGCGATCAGCGCGAGGGTGCTGGGCGCGGCGAGCGCGGCGGCGGCGCCCTGGAGTCCGCGGGCGACCAGCAGCACGGTGGCGCTGGTGGCCAGGCCGCCAGCCACGGAGGCCAGGGTGAAGGCGGCCACCCCCCATACCAGGGCGGTGCGCCGGCCTATCAGGTCGCCGATCCGGCTGCCGAGCAGCAGCAGACCGCCGAACGCCAGCGTGTAGACGTTGAGCACCCAGGACATGCCGGTCGGCGTGAAGCCCAGGTCGAGGCTGAGTTTGGGCAGCGCGACGTTCACCACGGTGGCGTCGAGAAGCAGCATCAGCTGGGTGCCGATAATGGCGGCGAGGGCCAAGAATGGGTGGTGCCTGCGGGTGGGGGACGGCAGGCCGGTGGTGGTGGTCTGATCACGCGTGGTGGGCGTGGACATGGAAAGTAAGCCTCCAGCGGCGAGAGGTAAGCGGAGGGCGCCTCCGGTAACTATACGGAGCCAACCTCCGGTTCTACAATCACTACGGGGAACGCGGCGGAAACGGCCACTTCAGGAGGCATGAGGCATGCGGGCGGACGCGCAGCGCAATTACGACAGACTGCTCGACGAGGCCAGGCAGGCGTTCATCGTGCACGGCACCGATGTCGCCCTGGAGGACATCGCCCGGCACGCCCGGCTCGGCGTCGGCACCCTCTACCGCCATTTCCCCGACCGCTACGCGCTGATGAACGCCGTCTTCGAGCAGGAGGTCGAAGCGCTCGCCGCCCGCGGGCGCGAACTGCTCGGCGAGGAGGACTCGGCGGCGGCGCTCACCAAGTGGCTGCACGCGGTGGCCGCGCACTCCACCATCTACCGCGGGCTGGCCGCGGCCATCATGGAGGCGTCCGACGCGAAGATGCCCGCCTGCCGGACGAAGATGCCGACGACGGGCGGCTCGCTGCTGTGGCGGGCCCAGCAGGCGGGGACGATCCGGGCGGATGTGACGATCGGCGACCTGCTGAAGCTGACGTACGCGATCGTGGTGACCGCGGAGAAGAACACCGAGGACCGCGGGCTGTTCCGCCGGCTGATGTCGGTGATGACCGACGGCATCCGGACCCGCGACGCCGCGGAGGACACGGAGGACCCGGTGGACGCGCCCGCGGCGCAGGCACAACCGGCGGCGGCTCCGGCACCCGCCGGGCAGCAGGTCTAGCGGCGGCGGCTACCGGCGGCGGACGTCCGCCAGCCGCGGGGTGGGTGGCTGCTGGTCGGGGCCGCGGGGCGGCTGATGCCGTCTCGGGCCGGGCAGCGGGGTCTCACGGCGCGGCCGTCCGGTGGGGGTGTCGGTGCCCGGGGCCGGAGCCACCGCGATCTGCACCCCGCGATCGGCGAGCGCCTGCAACTCGGTGCCCGCCCGTTCGTCGTCGGCGGGCGGCTCGTCGGTCACCAGATGGGTGATCACATCCGTCGGCACCGTCTGGAACATGGTGTCGGCGCCGAGTTTGGTGTGGTCGGCCAGCACCACGACCTCGCCGGCCGCCTGGACCAGCGCCCGGTCCACGCTCGCGGCGAGCATGTTGGAGGTGCTCAGGCCGCGCTCGGCGGTCAGGCCCGCCCCGGACAGGAAGGCGCGCGAGACCCGCAGCCCTTGCAGGGACTGCTCGGCGCCGCTGCCCACCAGGCCGTAGTTGGAGCCGCGCAGGGTGCCGCCGGTCATCACCACCTCCACCCGGTTGGCGTGCGCGAGCGCCTGCGCGACCAGCAGCGAGTTGGTGACCACGGTCAGGCCCGGCACCCGGGCCAGCCGTCTGGCCAGCTCCTGGGTGGTGGTGCCGGCGCCGACCACGATGGCCTCGCCCTCGGCCACCAGACCGGCGGCGAGATCGGCGATCGCCGTCTTCTCGGCCGTCGCCAGGTGGGATTTCTGCGGGAATCCGGACTCGCGGGTGAAGCCACCCGGCAGCACCGCACCACCGTGCCGGCGGTCCAGCAGTCCTTCGGCCTCCAGGGCGCGTACGTCGCGGCGCACGGTCACTTCGGAGGTCTGGACGACCCGGGCGAGTTCACGAAGCGAGACCGCTCCGTTCGCCCGCACCATTTCCAGGATCAATTGGCGACGTTCTGCAGCGAACACGAAACCGACAGTAACCCCAACGACCGTCTGGTTTCAGCGTTTTGCACCGGATGACGGAAGTAGCACGTCAAACAGACCAGGAAGTGCTATGCCCCGACCGTGCGTTCGCACGCCGAAAGTGTTTGAAGTGCCGCGGGACGGATTCGGCGGCGGCCGGGGAGAGACGCGAAAACGCCCCGGACGCAGGGGAGATGCGCGGGATTCGGGTGCGGTGACGCTCAGCTGCCGTCGGCGCTCTTGCGGTTGTACAGCTGCCGTGCCACTTCGGCGACCGAACCGGACAGCGACGGATAGACGGTGAAGGCGTTGGCGATCTGCTCCACCGTCAGGCTGTTGTCGACCGCGATGGAGATCGGGTGGATCAGCTCGCTCGCCTTGGGCGCGACGATCACGCCGCCGACCACGATGCCGGTGCCCGGGCGGCAGAAGAGCTTCACGAAGCCGTCCCTGATGCCCTGCATCTTGGCCCGCGGGTTGCGCAGCAGCGGCAGCTTGACGACATTCGCCTCGATCCGCTTGCTGTCCACGTCGGCCTGGGTGTAGCCGACGGTGGCGATCTCCGGGTCGGTGAAGACGTTGGACGAGACGGTCTTGAGGTTGAGCGGGCCGACCGCGTCGCCCAGGAAGTGGTACATCGCGATCCGGCCCTGCATGGCGGCGACCGAGGCGAGCGCGAAGACACCGGTGACGTCGCCGGCCGCGTAGACGCCGGGGGCGCTGGTACGGGAGACCTTGTCGGTCCAGATGTGCCCGGACTCGGTCAGCTTCACGCCGGCCTCCTCCAGACCCATGCCGGTGCTGTTCGGGATGGCGCCGACCGCCATCAGGCAGTGCGTGCCGCTGATCACCCGGCCGTCGGCGAGGGCGACCTCCACCCGGTCGCCGACCCGCTTGACGGACTGGGCGCGGGAGCGGGCCATCACGTTCATGCCGCGGCGGCGGAAGACGTCCTCCAGCACGGCGGCGGCGTCCGGGTCCTCGCCGGGCAGCACCCGGTCGCGCGATGAGACCAATGTCACGGTGGAGCCGAGCGCCTGGTAGGCCCCGGCGAACTCGGCGCCGGTGACACCGGAGCCCACCACGATGAGTTCCTCGGGCAGCTCGTCCAGGTCGTAGACCTGTGTCCAGGTGAGGATGCGCTCGCCGTCGGGCCGGGCGTCCTCCAGCTCGCGCGGGCGGCCGCCGGTGGCCACCAGGACGGCGTCGGCGGTCAGCTCCTCGACCGTGCCGTCGGTGCCCTCGACCAGCACGGTGCGGGTGCCGTCGGTGGTCTGCGGGCCGCTGAGGCGGCCGTGGCCGCGTATGACCTTGGCGCCGGCCCGGGTCACGGAGGCGGCGATGTCGTGCGACTGGGCCAGCGCCAGGCGCTTGACCCGGCGGTTCACCTTGCCGAGGTCGACGCCGACCACCCGGGCGGAGCGCTCCAGCGGCGGTGTGTCGTCGGCCACGATGATGCCCAGCTCCTCGTAGGAGGAGTCGAAGGTCGTCATCACCTCGGCGGTGGCGATCAGCGTCTTGGACGGCACGCAGTCGGTCAGCACCGACGCGCCGCCCAGGCCGTCGCGGTCCACGACGGTCACCTCGGCGCCGAGCTGCGCCGCGACGAGCGCGGCCTCGTAGCCGCCGGGTCCGCCACCAATGATCACGATCCGAGTCACGTACCCCATTGTCCCGCACGCGCCAAGCATGTCCCGCCAGGGGGGCGGCTTCGGCCCGGGCGGGGCCGTATGCTCCGACTCGTCCGGGGGCACGGACCCGCTCCTTACGCCGGGCGCATCCCGCTCCCGTACCCTCATTTCCATGTCGCTCTACGCCGCCTACGGAAGCAACCTCGACGCGCGGCTGATGACGCGCCGCGCCCCGCACTCCCCGCTGCGCGGCACCGGGTGGCTCGACGGGTGGCGGCTGACCTTCGGGGGCGAGCAGATGGGCTGGGAGGGTGCGCTGGCCACCGTGGTCGAGTCGCCCGCCAGCCAGGTCTTCGTCGGCCTCTACGATGTCGCCCCGGTCGACGAGGAGTCCATGGACCGGTGGGAGGGGGTCCCGCTGGGCATCTACCGCCGCACCACGGTCCGCGTCCAGACGCTGGAGGGGGACGCCGCCGCGTGGCTCTTCGTCCTCAACGACTACGAGGGTGGGTTGCCTTCGGCGCGCTACCTGGGGGAGTTGGCTGACGCCGCGGAGTCGGCGGGGGCGCCGTACGACTACGTCATGGAGCTCCGCAAGCGGCCCTGCTAGTCCCTGCCGGGCCCTGCCGGGGGCTCAGCGGGGGCCTCGGACCCGCCGTAGTTCCCCGCCTCGATCCCCGGCCACCGGCCGGTGGGGCTTCCCGCGCAGTTCCCCGCGGGGCCCTGCGGGGCTCCGGACCCGCCGTAGTACCCCGCCTCGATCCCCGACCACCGGCCGGTGGGGCTTCTCGCGCAGTTCCCCGCGCCCCTATCGGGGCGCACCTCGCCGGGCGGGAGAGGTACGGGCCCCGAAGGGGCGCGGGGAACTGCGCGGCCAGCCCACCACGCACGCGCGGACGGGCACGGACCGAAAGGGGCAGGACACGACCCCGAAGGGGCGCGGGGAACTGCGCGGCCAGCCCACCACGCACGCGCGGACGGGCACGGACCGGAAGGGGCAGGACACGATCCCGAAGGGGCGCGGGGAACTGCGCGGGCGGGGGGCGGCTGCGCCTTGCCGGCGGAGGCGACCGCGCCGTCTACGCGCGTAGGACGTGACAGGTTACCCTCGTGCGCGTGAACGCTTCCGTGAACTCCGATCCCTACGCCGCGGCCGACGCCGCCGCCGCCCGCCTGCGCGAGCTGACCGGCGCCGATACCCATGACGTCGCCCTGGTGATGGGCTCGGGCTGGGTGCCCGCCGCCGATGGTCTGGGCGCCGCTGACCATGAGTTCGCGGTGACCGATCTGCCGGGATTCCCGGCCCCCGCGGTAGAGGGTCACGCCGGCCGGGTGCGGTCGGTACGGATCGGCGCGATCCGGGCGCTGGTGTTCCTCGGGCGCACCCATCTCTACGAGGGCCGGGGCGTCGCCACCGTCGTGCACGGAGTGCGGACCGCCATCGCCGGGGGCTGCAAGACCGTCGTGCTGACCAACGGCTGCGGCGGCCTGCACGCCGGCTTCCGCCCCGGCCAGCCCGTACTGATCAGCGACCACATCAATATGACCGCGACCTCACCCATCGTCGGCGCGAACTTCGTCGACCTCACCGACCTGTACTCACCGCGGCTGCGCGCCCTGTGCCGCGAGGTGGACCCCTCCCTGGAGGAGGGCGTCTACGTACAGCTCCCCGGCCCGCACTACGAGACGCCCGCCGAGATCGGCATGGTCCGGGCGATAGGCGGGGACCTGGTGGGCATGTCCACCGCGTTGGAGGCGATCGCCGCCCGCGAGGCCGGCGCGGAGGTGCTGGGCATCTCCCTGGTCACGAATCTGGCCGCCGGGATGACCGGCGAGCCGCTCAACCACGAGGAAGTCCTGGAGGCCGGACGGGAGTCGGCCGCCCGGATGGGGACGCTGCTGGCCCAGGTGCTGGGCCGGCTGTAGGCAGCTGCAGGCAGTTGGAGGAAACCGATGGCCGACGTACTCGCCCAGGTCCGCGCGTGGATCGCCGAGGACCCCGACCCGGAGACACGCGGGCAACTCGAAGCGCTGCTGCGGGCGGCGGACGCGGGCGCCCCCGAGGCGCTCGCGGACCTCGCCGAACGCTTCGGCGGCACCCTGGAGTTCGGCACCGCCGGGCTGCGCGGTGAGCTGGGCGGCGGGCCGCTGCGGATGAACCGCGTCGTGGTGATGCGGGCCGCGGCCGGCCTGGCCGGATATCTGCGGGCGCGGCAGGGCGGCTTGGTGGTCATCGGCTACGACGCGCGCCACAAGTCGTACGACTTCGCCCGGGACACCGCGGCCGTCATGGTCGGCGCGGGGCTGCGCGCCGCGCTGCTGCCGCGTCCGCTGCCCACTCCCGTACTGGCCTACGCCATCCGGCACTTGGGCGCCGCCGCCGGTGTGATGGTGACCGCGAGCCACAACCCGCCGCAGGACAACGGCTACAAGGTCTATCTGGGCGACGGCTCCCAGATCGTGCCGCCCGCCGACGCCGAGATCGCCGCCGAGATCGCGGCGGTCGGCCCGCTGGCCGGGGTCCCGTTGGCCGAGGCGGGCTGGGAGTTGCTCGGCGAGGACGTACTGGAGGCGTATCTGGCGCGCGCGGCCGGGGTCGTACAGCCGGGCGGCGCACGGGAGTTGTCGGTGGTCTACACCCCGATGCACGGGGTGGGCCTGGAGACGCTGAACGCGGCCTTCGCGCGGGCCGGTTTCGCCGTGCCCGTCCCGGTGGCCGAACAGGCCGCGCCCGACCCGGACTTCCCGACCGTCGCCTTCCCCAACCCGGAGGAGCCGGGGGCGATGGACCTGGCCTTCGCCACGGCCCGGGAGGCGCGCCCGGACATCGTGATCGCCAACGACCCGGACGCCGACCGCTGCGCCGTGGCCGTACCCGATCCGGCCGCCGCCTCCGGGTGGCGGATGCTGCGCGGCGACGAACTCGGCGCGCTGCTGGCCGCCCACCTGGTCCGTACCGGCGCCGCCGAAGCCGGGCAGGACGTCTTCGCCGCGAGCATCGTCTCGTCCTCGCTGCTCTCGAAGCTCGCCGCGCGGGCCGGGATCGCCTACGAGGACACCCTGACCGGCTTCAAGTGGATCGCCCGGGTGCCGGGGCTGCGCTACGGCTACGAGGAGGCGCTCGGCTACTGCGTCGACCCGGCCGGCGTGCGCGACAAGGACGGCATCACCGCGGCCCTGCTGGTGGCCGAACTCGCGGCCGGCCTCAAGGCGCAAGGCCGCGCGCTGGGCGACCTGCTGGACGAGATCTCCCTGACGCACGGCTTGCACGCCACCGACCAGTTGTCCGCCCGGGTGGCCGACCTCTCCCTGATCGGCGCGGCCATGGCCCGGCTGCGCGAGCACCCGCCCACCGCCCTGGCCGGCCTGGCCGTCACCACCGCGGAGGAGCTCGCGGCCGGCTCCCCCGCCCTCCCCCCGACCGACGGCCTGCGCTACCGCCTGTCCGGCGACGAGGCCCGCGGCGTCGGCTCCGCCCGCGTCGTCGTCCGCCCGAGCGGCACCGAGCCGAAACTCAAGTGCTATCTCGAAGTCGTCCTCCCGGTCGATTCCGCCGCCGCGCTGCCCGCGGCCCGCGACACGGCGGCCAAGGTCCTGGCCGAACTGAAGGCGGACGTCGCCGCGGCGGCGGGCATCTGACCTCCCGCGGGCGCCGTCGGCGGGGCCGAGGCACAGAGCCCCGCGTGCGGCTGCCGGCCCTCCGGTGCGACGGACCCCCGCCCGGCGCTGCCGGGGGCGGCTGGGCCTGCGGGGTCGTCCGCGCGGGCGCCCGGCTGGCCCGGCACAGAGCGTCGCGCGCGAGGCGCGGCGGCCGGCAGGTCATTGGACTCCGCCGGGCCCCGGCGCCTTCCGGACTCCACGCCAGGGCCCGGCACAACCCACCGCACGCTGCGCACGCCGGCCGGCAGCCAGCGGGCGGACTGACCCCGCCGCCGCAGGCAGGTGCCAGCAACGCCCGGCGCCGGGCGGCCTCCGGCCTCAGCACATCGTGCGCTCCGCACGGCCGCCGACACCCCCGCCGCCCTGCGGCGCGCACCGCCCCGGACAGCCGCAGCGAGGCCCGGCGTCAGCCCCCTCTCCGGCGCCCTCCGCGCCCGGCGCGGGCGCGCTCCCGGTCGCGGTCCGCTCGAAGCGGCCCTCAGCGGTCCAGGGTCAGGTAGCTGAAGCCGGTGTCCGGGCCCACGCAGGTCTGCAGGGTCAGGTCGCCCCAGTACAGGCCGTTGTCGGGGCCGCCCTGGCCGGGCTCGATGTAGTTGGCGTAGACGTGGTACGAGAGGATCCCGGCCGGGGTGTCGAGGGTGACATGGGTGCCGGGCGGGAGCGGGGCGAGTTCGGCGTAGCCGCAGTAGTCGTGGCCGACGACGACCGAGGTCCGCATCTTGTAGCCGTCGGCCGCGATGGGGTCGGGGCCGTAGAAGAGGACGGCCGCCACGCAGCGGTCGACGGTGTCCTGGCCGCCGCGCACCACCGGGCGCGACCAGTCGCCGATGTGCAGCACCATGCCGGTCGCGGGCTTGCCGGTGCGGGCCAGTCCGGGGTTGCTGGGAGAGGGCGCGGGCGGGCGCGGCGGGGCGAAGGAGGGGGCGGGGGCTCGGGCCGCGGTGGTCGTGGGCGGAGCGGTCGGCGTGCGTTTCGCCGGTCCCGTGCGTGAGGCGGCGGGCCGGATCGCGCTCCGGGCCGCCGGCGGGATGACCGGCCCGGCGCCGGGCGAGGCCGGCCCCGGGGTCGGCCGCGCGCTCGGGCTCGCGGTCGGGCGTACGGTCCGGGCCGGCCGTACGGCCGGAGCCGCCGCGGTGGGCCCGGGCGCCGCCGCGCGGGGCGCGGTGCCGGCCGCCTCGGGCGCGGCGGGGCGACCGCAGGCGGCGAGCGCGGCGGCGGTCAGGACGAGCGCGGGCAGTGCCCGCGTCAGATGGCGCGCGGTGGGACGCATCCCCGCGTCCCCCTAACCGAACCGGCCGTTGACGTAGTCCGAAGTGCGCCGGTCCTGGGGGCGGTTGAACATCTCCTCGGTGGGCCCGTGCTCCACGATGACGCCGGGCGCGCCCTGTTCCGCCAGGAAGAAGGCGCAGGAGTGCGAAACCCGGGCCGCCTGCTGCATGTTGTGCGTGACGATGACGATGGTCACCTCGTCCGACAGCTCCCCGATGGTCTGCTCGATCCGGCGGGTCGAGGTCGGGTCGAGGGCCGAGCACGGCTCGTCCATCAGCAGCACCCTCGGCCTGACCGCCAACGACCGCGCGATGCACAGGCGTTGCTGCTGACCGCCGGACAGCGCCCCGCCGGGCTGCCGCAGCCGGTCCTGGACCTCACGCCACAGGCCCGCCTTGCTCAGGCACTCTTCGACCAGGTCGTCGCGCTCGCCGCGGTTCGCCTTGACGCCGTTCATCTTGAGTCCGGCCAGCACGTTGTCGTAAATGCTCATCGCCGGGAAGGGGTTGGGCTTCTGGAAGACCATGCCGATCTCGCGGCGGGCATGGGTGATTCGCCGGCCGCGGTCGTAGATGTCCTCGCCGTCGAGCAGCACCTCACCGGCCAGCGAGGCGGAGGAGATCAGCTCGTGCATCCGGTTGAGGATGCGCAGGAAGGTGGACTTGCCGCAGCCGGACGGGCCGATGAGCGCGGTGACGCGCTGCGCGGGCATGGTGAGCGAGACCCGGTCCAGGACCTTGTGGTCGCCGAACCAGGCGGAGATCTCGCGGGCGTCGAGCGTGGCGGAGCGCGAAGGCGCCGCGGCCGACGGCTCGGCCGGGACGGGCGGCAGCGTGACGGTCTCGTCGGTGGCTGACATCGGGTGGCGTTTCCCCTCGGAGCGAAAGCGGGTCGGAGCGGTCGGAGCGGGTCGGAGCGGGTAAGGGCCCGGGCGGACCCGAACGGGTCCGTGGTCAGAGCAGGTTGGGCAGCAGTTCGGTGGCCGCGCCGGACAGCCCCACGACGATCGCGGTGAGCACCGGCAGCCCGCAGATCCAGGTCTGCCAGCGGCCCCAGCGGCGGTAGATCCAGGTGGCGGCGATGGTCACCACCAGCAGCGCCTGGAGCCAGAGCAGCACCGGCAGCCAGGCCGACTGGTCGCCGGCCAGCGGCTGTTCGGCCGCGTCGATGCCGCCGCCCGCCGGCGGTCCGGGCTGCGCCGCGCTGACCAGTTCCGCGTCGACCCGCAGCACACCGTGCGGGGTGTAGAGGCCGCCGGTCGCGGTCATCAGCACCAGCCGGCCCTGCCCGGCGCCGGGTTGGACAGGCGCGGGATCGCCGGCCCGGCGCAGACCGGTGACCCGGTACTGCTGCTGGCCCTGGCCGGTGGTGACGGTGATCCGATCGCCGGCCCGCAGTTCGTGGAGGTGGTTGAACGGACTGCCGTAGCCCCACTGGCGGCCCATGACGATGCTGGTGCCGGGCTGGCCGGGCAGCGGTGTGTCCCTGCGGTGCCCGGGGCCGGAGGTGAGCACCCCGGAGGAGGTGCCCTGGAAGACGACTTCGCGCAGGCCGATCCGGCCGATGTGCAGGATCGCCACCGGGTCACCCGTCGGCACCGGCTTGCCGTTGTCGTCCAGCCGGCCCACCGGCGCGGTGCCGAGGGCGAGTTCGGCGCGCAGCGTGGCGTAGCCGTTCTGCTGGGCGCGGGCGTGCTCGACATGGCCGAGCACGGTGAGGTTGACGACGAACCCGAGCAGCAGCACGGCCAGCAGCGTCAGCGCCGCGCCGGGTACGGCGAACCGCGGGTCGGTCCGGTGGCCGGCCGGCGGCCGCGGTGGCGGCGGGGCCTTCCCCGGGTCTTCGGCGGCCTCGTGGGGTGGTGACAGGACGGCCACGGGTGCGCTCCTTCGGTGCTGCGGTACGGGTGGGCTGCGGCGGGGGTCGGGCGGGTGCTGCGCCGGGAGCGGGCGGTGTGCGGGACCGGCCGCCCCCGGCGGGGTGCGCGAGGGTCAGTCGCGCGGGGTGGGGCCGAAGGTGAGCAGTTTGCCGTCGCGGCGCACCCGGTAGACCGCGTAGCCGCCGCCCGCGGCGAGCAGCAGGGCGAGCAGGCTGAGCGGGATGATTCCGTCGGCGCCGGTGGCCGCCAGCGGACCCTGGCCGCCGCCGGTCGTACCGCCGGAGCCGGAGGTGGAACCGCCGCCGAGGTCACCGGAGGTGCCGCCGCTGAGGTCACCGCCGGAACCGCCGGAACCGCCGGTGATCCCGCCGGTCGTGCCACCGTCCGTCGTACCGGCGGTCGTCCCGCCGTCCGTCGTGCCGGCGCTGGTCCCACCGTCGTCGGTGCCGGCCGTGGTGCCGCCGTCGTCCGTGCCCGAGGTCGTGCCAGCAGTCGTGCCCGCCGTCGTCCCGTTGGTCGTCCCCGTCGTCGTACCGGTCGTCGTCCCCGTCGTCGTACCGGCGGTCGTGCCGTCGGACGTGCCGGTGGTGAAGGGGAAGGACTGCTCGATGGCGCTGGTGGCGCCCTTGAGCACGATGGCGTGGTCACCGTCCGCGATGTCGGCGGGCAGGGTCACCAGGTAGTTGTTGACCTTGCCGGCCGTGTCGGGGGTCGCGTCCGGGAGGGCCGCCGTGCCGTCGTCGAGCGTGACGGCGACCGACTCGCCCGGTGTGGCCGACCCGGTCGGCGCGGGCAGGAAGCCCTCGGCGGTCAGGTTGATCTTCTGGCCCGCGTCGAGGACGGGGGTGCCGTCCAGGATGTTGCCCGAGTCGTCGAGCACGGTGAGCGTGGGCTCCGCGACGAAGTCGTAGGTGATCGAGGCGTCGCTCGGCCCGAACGAGAGCGGGTCGGTGGGGACGAACCGGGCGGTGTAGTTGTACACGCTCGGGTCGGTGACCCCGGTGATCGTCGCGGTGGCCGTCCCGCCGGAGACCGTGCCGGAACTGACGGTGGTGGTGCCGTCCCGGATGAAGTCCACCGTCCCGACCGCGGTGTCCGGGTCGATCTTGGCCGTCAGGGTGACGTCCTGGCCCACGACGGAGTGTCCGACCGGGGCCGCGTCGAGGGTGACCGTGGTCGCCGTCGGCGGGGTGACCGCCTTCACCGCCCAGTTGCTGCCGGTGATCTCGATGAAGGTGGTGAAGGTGGGCCGGTCGGTGTTGGCCGCGTCGTTGGAACGGCACACCACGTGCACCGGGTAGGTGCCGTCGACGATCGTCTGGTGCCCGATCTGGAAGGCGGTGGCGATCGACCGGACCACGATGCCGCCGCCGGACGCGGCGGGTACGTCGGCGGTGATCGGCGTACCGCTGTACGGTGCTCCGCTCGCCAGGTGCAGGGCGACCGCCCCGTCGGTGTTGTTCGGCAGGGTCACCAGGACGTCCAGCGTGTCCTGGTAGGGCGCCGGGCAGGGGGCCGACACCGACAGGTGCGAGAAGGCCGGCAGGTCGGTGGTCGTGCCGCTGGTGGGCGTCAGGGTCACATCGCCGGCGAGATCCGCGCTCGCCGTCCCCGCGGTGGTGAGCACCAGGGCACCCGCGCCCAGGATCAGTGCCAGCACGCTCAGCAGCGCGGCGTGCATTCTACGTTTCATGTCTCCTCGTCCCCTCGGGGATACGGTCGGTGGTACGGCCGGTACGGGCGCCGCGTGGTACGCGTGCGGCCCTGCCACCTGATGAGTGGCAGGGCGCGCTTCGTGCGTGCTGGTCAGCGGGTTGTCCGCCGGACCGGCACGGCTACTTCGTGGTGAAGTCGAAGGTGATGTAGATCAAGCTGCTCTCGCCGAGCAGGACGAGCTGGTGCGAGCCGTCGGAGATGAACCTGGGGACGGTGAGGGTGTAGTTGGTCACCGAGCCGGCCGCGTCCGAGGTCGTCGACGGGAAGAGGGCGGGGAGGATGCTGTACACGTTGGTGGCCGCCACGTCGACCTTCTCGCCGGCGCTGGGCTTGAAGCCCGTCGCGGAGACGGTGATCTGCTGTCCGGCGGTCAGCTGCGGGTCGGCCCCCAGCGCGTTTCCGGCGGCGTCGGTCAGCGTGATCGACGGAGCCTGGACGAAGCTGTAGTCGAGCGTGCCGTAGGCCTGCGCGTGACCGAGCTGGTCGGCGGGCACGAAGATCGCGATGTAGTTGCGCACCGACGGGACGGTGTTGGCCGGCGGCTGCACGCTGGCGGAGCCGTTCACGACCGGGACGGGGTCACCGATCGGGTTGATGCCGTTGTCCGCGGCGAACTTCACCACACCGGGCACACCCCGGGTCACGGTCGCGGTGAGGGTGAAGGGCTGGCCGACCTGGACGTGGCGGGCGGGGCTCGGAGTGAGCCTGATCTTGGTGGCGGCCGGCGCGGGGAGGCCGGAGACCTGCCAGGTGCTGCCGGTCACGCTGATGAAGCCGGTGGACGTGGGGTGCTCGGGGAAGTCGGCCTTGTCCGCGTTGGCGCAGGTCACGTGGATCGGGTACGTGCCGTCGGCGAGCGGGACGTGCGTGACCGCGAAGGCGGTCGCGATCGAGCGGATGACGGTGCCGTTGCCCGAGGCGGCCGGCACCGGTGCGGTGATCGGGGCGGCGCTGTAGGGGGCGCCGGTCGTGAGGTTGGACACGAGGATCGACTCACGGCCGTCCGGCACCACCAGGGACACGGTCAGGCTGTCCTGGTAGTCCGCCGGGCACGCCTTGCTGACCGAAACCTGGCTGAACGGCGAGGCGTCCGTGACGCTGTTGCCGCGCGCGGTGAGGGTGACGGTGCCCGAGGCGGCCGTCTTCACCGTCGTCGCGGCGCTGGCGGTGCCCGCACCGGTCAGCAGGGCGCCCGCGCCCAGGGCCAGTCCCAGCGCGCCGACCAGAACGCCGTGCAGTCTTCGTCTCATCAGGTCTTTCTCCCTTGGGAAGTGTGAAAAGCGCGGAACGTGCGGGAAGCGGATGTACCGCGGTACGTCGAGCGGGTGGGGCGGCCGGGCACCCGTGGGGGTGCCCGGCCCGGCGGACGCGCTCATCCGCCGTGGTGGTGGTGCGGGTGCGGGGCCTCAGTCCGCGAGTCCCCGCGAAGGGCGGGTCAGGACTTGCCCTTCAGCGTGGTGAGACCGCAGTTCGGGTCGACGCCGAAGCCGTAGAGCGTGATCGTCGCGGTGTCCAGGCAGACATCGGAGGAGGCGCCGACGAAGGTGTTCGCGATGTCGGTCTCGGTCAGCCGGGTGCTGACGAAGACGTTGTAGACCTCGCGGTTGATCGGGAACAGCGGGTTCAGCGCGGCGGGCGTACCGGTGGTCGGGGTCTTGCCGTCGGCCGACCGGAGCACGACGCCGTGGCGGCGGTCCCGCACGTGCGTGGTGGTGGAGTTGGACTGGGCGATCCACTGGGCGATCGAGAAGGGCGCGATGTCCTCGGAGTGGTCCGCGGTGACGGTGCGCTGCAGCGCGCCGCCGTCGTGCTCCTCCACCGGGGTGCCGTCCTTGGCCACGTCGCTGACGCAGGACGGGAGGGCGGTGGCGCTGAAGCCCAGCTGCGCGGCCCAGAACTTGCGGGTGCCGGAGCCGGACTGCGGGACCAGCGGGTGGACGGTGACGCCGTTGATGGTCGGGAACGTCCCGGCCGGCAGCGGGTTGCCGCTGGTGTCCTTGCAGTTGTAGACGCGCTTCAGGTCCGAGTTGCTGGCGGCGAACGTGACGTTGGTGGGCAGCGTGCTGCCGCTCTTGACCGCCAGCGCCACGGCGTCCTTCGCGAACGGGACCCAGGTCAGCGAGGCGTCGCTGGAGTCCGTCACACCGCTGGAGGAGCGGGCGAAGTCGATGTTGCCGGCGTGGGTGGTGAAGGCGTCGTTGCGCAGCGCGGCGATGCCTTCGCCGGAGCCGTTGGGGCGCTGGATGGCGGGGTGGCCCGAGCGCAGGACGATGTTCTCGTGAGCCGCGCCGGTGGTCGGGTTGACCGCGTCGTAGGACGCGATCAGCAGGTCGGCCGGGCTGCCGTCCGAGTCGAAGACGTCATTGCTGATGCCGTTCAGGACGTCCTGCGTGGTGTCGGAACCCACGCCGTTCAGCTGGCGGAACTCGGTCGGGTCGGCCTGGGCCGTCCCGGAGATCAGCGCGGTCCCGAGGGTCGCGGCGCCGAGCACCATCGCCGCCCGCTTGGCGAATTTCACGTTCACTGTATTTCCTCCGAAAGTCATGCGGATGGAATTTCCAGATGTGACGCGACAGGGAGTGTTCCGGAATTCTCCCCGGAATGATCCGGTCCGTCGACCGGCCTTGAACATGCTGCCACAGGCGGCAAGGATCGCAACCAAATTAAACGCCCCGGTAAAGTGAACGAAAGGTATTCGCGGATCGCCTCGAATTTCCTTCTACGGGGCGCGTAGGTCCGCCGAAAGAGCTGCGGCCGGGATCTTCCCGCGCTGCTCTCATACCGGCCTCTTTCCGAATCTCCCGAATCTCCCGAAGGAAATCAGCGCGGTACCGGTGCCGCGGACCGCGCCCGCACGCATCAGCAGCGGTCCGGCCAGCGAGCCGACCACACCCGCGATGAGCACGATCAGCAGCACCCAGCGGACGGCGCCGAGCACGAGCCCGGGGGTGGTGCCGCCGGTCTGCGCGATGGTGTGGGTGTCCGGGGAAGGGGAGGAACCCGGACCTCCGGCGCCGCCGGCCGCCGCGGCGGCCGGTTTCGCCGAGGAGGAGGGCGTACCGCCGGTGGTCGCCCCGGACGCGGCGCCGGCCTGGCCGGCCGAGGTGCCGCCCACCGTGACACCGCCGGACGCGCCGCCGGACAGCTCGCCGCCGGCGCCGCCGATGCCGCCGGATCCGCCGGAGGAGCCGGAGCCGCCCGAGGACCCGGTCCCGCCCGAGGCCGCCGTGCCGCCGCCGGTGGACGTGCCCCCCGACGTGGCCGGCGGCGCCCCCGCGACCAGCGCGCTGGCCGCGGTGAGCGCCTGGTCGCGCAGGGCGGTGGGCAGCGGCGCGTACCCGGGGGGCAGCAGACCGTTGCCGATGCCGGACTGCTGGCCGAGGCCGACCGCGTAGCGGATCATCGTCGCGAAGTCGTTGCGTGAGGTGCTGTCCAGGCCGGTGGAGACGGCGGCGTAGGTGACCGTGGTGAGCGGGTAGGCGCCGGGGGTCTTCCGGCCGGGGTCGGCGTCCAGCACCCCGGGCACCTTGCCGGTCCTCATCCCGGCCACCGCCTTGGTCAGGCTGTCATCGGTCGGAGCGACGAACTGGCCGCTGGAATTGAGCAGTTCAGCGGTGCCGAGCCGGTAGCGGGCGGCGGTGGCGGCGTCGGTCAGCCCGAGGTTGAAGTACTGCCCGGGCAACTGGGGGCTCTGGGCGAGCTTCGGCGGCACCACGGTGGTGTCCACCACCGGCGTACCGGTGTTGTTCGCCTTGAGGACCCGCGACGCGTCGTCGTGCAGATCCTGCCCGTAGGGGTTCATCGCGACGGGGGTGATCTTGAGAGCCTGGTTCGTGTCGGACGGCGTCCACGAGGTCGGATCGGGTTTCGGGAATTCGGTGAGCGCGGTGGTAGCCGGCTCCAGGGCCAGGAAGCTGGGGTTGATCTTCATTCCCCACTCGTCCGGCTTTCCCTGCAGAAAACTCTCGGCCTGGGGGTCGGAGCGCAGCCACCGCCACAACTCCCCGGCGTAATCGGACGGCCCCTGCGGCACCTGGAGTCCATATCTGCACCCGCTGAGCCGATAGAATCCGAGGCCCGCATTGAGCTTGAGGAACTCCGGATCCTGATCGATGTCCTGCGCGTTCTCCTTGGGCAGCGCGCCGCGGACGACCTGGGTATTGGGCCCAGGCAGATCGCACTGATAGGACTCGGTGAGCATCTTCGCGACGAGACGGGCATTGAGACGTATACGCGGAACCTGCCGCGATGAATTCTCGACCTGGACGTTGAAGCCGATGACGAGCCCGGACACCGCCACCGGCGCCTGGACGATCGGTGGACCGCCGTCCTGCGGCGCGATCGGGTTCTCGATGAAGGCGAGGCCGGGAGAGCCCTCGGTCGGGGCGGTGATCTGGGTGCGCGCGTAGTCCTCGTTCTGCAGGACGTAGCCGAAGGTGGTCCTGTCCTCGGTGCACAGCGTCGGCTGCCAGGAGCTGATCGCCTCGCTGACCAGGTCCGACCCGATGGTGGCCTGCTCCTTCTGGCCGATCGGGCAATAGGCGCCGATCGGCTTGAAGTCCAGCCGGAAGGTGATGCGCTGCGCCCAGTTGCTCGCCGACAGCGGTGAGGTCCGCACGCCGCCGGCCGGCACGCTGCCGTTCGGTTCGTGCTCACCGCGGGGTACGGCGACGAGCCAGCACGGCTCGGGCTGCGCACCGGCCTTGGTGACATTGCCGCACCCCAGGAAGCCGGCCTCCACCGCCGATTCCAGCTGGAAGATGGTTTCGCCGGTGCCGTCGTCGCCGGTCCTGGCCACCGGTTGCTCATTGCTGGTGAGCTGGGTGAAGTAGGTCTGGAGGTCGTCCGTGCTGTTTCCCTGCACGGTCCGGAACGGCACGGTCTGCCCGTCCGGGGTGGCGGGGATCGTCTCGGCGGGGTCGTCCAGGCCGGTGTCCGGCGTGTAGGCCACCGAACGCCGGGTGGCGTAGGTACCGATGCTGTTCAGCGGCTGGCCGAAGACGCACTGGTCCCGGTCGGGGCCGGCCGGGGAGTTCCCCCAGCACTGCATGAACTGCAGGAAGTCGGATCCGTACAGGCCGGCCTCTCCCGGCTTCGTCGGCGCTCCGCCCGTCCAGCTCACCTTGACGCCCTGACCGCGCAGTTCCTTCGTCTGCTCGACCGTCACCTTGAGCTTCGAGAAGTCGTTGTACGGGCCCTTCGTGCCGGATTTGGTCACTGCGGAGTTCGCCGTGCCCGTCGCGGCGCGGGCCTGGCCGCCCGCCGGGAGCGGGAGCAGCACCAGGCCGACGGCGGCGAGGACCGCGACCAGCAGGCCGCCGGCCCGGACCAGGGCGGTACGGCCGCCCTGTCCCGGTGCGGCTGCGTTACGCGCGTCCATTGCGCCTCCCTGACCTGGTGAGCCGGCGGGCGATGGCGGGCGGGGCGACGACGACGGCGAGCAGCATCAGCGCCGACAGGCCCATCAGCCAGGTCCGCAGGCCCCAGAAGGTGTCGTCGCCGACGGCCACGCTGGAGGCGACGATGTCCTGATTGCCGCCGCCCGCGCCGCCCGCGTCGCCGCTGGGCAGACCGGTGTCGGGGTCGACCCCGGCGCCGGGCCCGGCGGTCGTGCCGGTGCCGGCCGTGCCGCTCGAACCACCGGCCGTGCTCGTGCCGCCGGCCGTGCTCGTCGCAGCGCCGCTCGAACCACCGGCCGTGGACGTCCCGCCGGAGGTGGTCGTGGCACCGCCGCTGGAACCACCGGCCGTGCTCGTACCGCCGCCGGACGTGCCCCCCGTACCGCCGCCGCCGGACGTACCGCCGCTCGATCCGCCGCCGCCCGATGTCCCGCCGGAGGTGCCGCCGCCTTGGGCGGCGGGCTTCACCGGGGTCGGGTGGTGGACGGCGCCGCCGGTGCCGCTGCTGCACTGGGTCGCGCCCATGTGGTCGCAGGGCGGCGGATTGGGCGCGCTCTTGACCAGCGTGTTCACACCGTCGGTGGAGAAGGTCGGATTGTGGCAGCCGGCGATGTTGATGTTCTGCACCTGCACGCCCGGGATACGTCGGAGCTGCTCGAAGCCGGCCTGCACCAGGTTGATCGGCAGCGGCGAGAAGCCCAGCGGCTGCGCCTCGGCCTGTCCCGCGCACAGGAAGTAGTAGCCGAAGGCGCCCAGCGTCCTGCCCTTGTCCGCGGTGATCGGGGCTTCCAGCTTGGTCGGCAGGATCATGTAGCTGTAGCTGGACAGCGGATACGTCCGCGGGTCCCGGTCGGCGTAGACGTTGTCGAGGATCTGCGTCAGGTACTGCGAGGAGTTCTTGTTCGGGTTGATCTGCGCCTTGGTCATCGACACCGCGACATTGGCCGCGGTCGGCTCGGTGTAGTAGCCGTCCGCGTTGAGCACCTTGGCGACCGGGAAACCGGTGGTGACCGCGTAGGAGTACTCGACGTAGGTGATGGCGCCGTCGGCGTAGTCCTGCCGGGTGTAGCCGGACACACCGAGCGAGCCGGACTGGGCGATGAAGCCGGAGCCGGGGATCACCGGGTAATAGGATGTCAGGCCGCAGGGAAGGGGCTTGCCCAGCCGCTTGCAGTAGTCGCTCCACAAGGCGCCCTGCTGCTTGGACATCCACAGCGTGAACTGGGCGGTGGTGCCCGAGCCGTCGGAGCGGACCACCGGGATGATCTTGCGGTTGGGCAGCGTCAGACCCGGGTTGTCGGCGGCGATCTGCGGGTCGCTCCAGCGGGTGATCTTCCCGGTGAAGATCTTGGCGAGGGTGTTGCCGCCCAGCCGCAGATTGGTGACCCGGCGGTTGCCGATCTTCAGGTTGTACATGAAGGACGTACCGCCGGCCACGATCGGCATATAGGCGTAGCCGCGCCGCGGCGGAGGTTCACGGACCCCGAATTCGGTCATCCCGTAGGGGATCTCGGACACCGCGAAGTCCACCGTGCCGTTCGCGAACTGCGTTCGGCCGTCGGACGAGCCGGTGCCGGCGTAGTCGACGGTCATCCCGTACTGGGTGACGTTGCGGCGCCACTGGTCGATGGCGTTCTGGCTCCAGGTCGAACCGGCGCCGCTGATCCTGGCGTAGGTGTCCGCGTGCGCGGGGCCCTGGCCGCCGATCAGCAGCGAGGTCAGCAGCATGGCGAGGGCCGCTGCCACCGCCCGAATCCTTCTCACGATCCGTCAACTCCCTGTTCGGGTCCCTGCTCGGGGTGTTCGAGGTACTCGGGGGGCCGGGCCGCCGCTTCGGGCGCCGGGCCGAAGTCCTGGCCGGCCGCGGCCCGGGCCGCGTGCCGCTCGGTGAATCGGCGCAGGTCACGGTTGGAGGCGACCACCTTGCGGTGTGTACCGCGCCGGGTCAGCTCGCCCGGGCCGCGCCCGCCGATCAGCCGGGCGATCACAAAGAGCAGCAGCACCAGCACCAGCAGCACCGCCGCCGCCCCGAAACCGCGGGCGATCATCGCGGGCTGCGGGGACTTGACCAGCTCGAAGGCGGCCAGCGGCAGCGACACCATCGGGTTGTGCGACGGGTCGTAGTTGGTGCCCGCGCCGTAGCCGGCCGTCAGCAGCACCGGCGAGGTCTCGCCGATGCCGCGGGCGGTGCCCAGGATCACCGCGGTGGTCAGCCCGGACCTGGCGGTGGGCAGCACCACGTGCCACACGGTGCGCCAGCGCGGCGAGCCCAGCGCGTACGACGCCTCCCGCAGCGTGCCCGGCACCAGCCGGAGCACCACGTCGGAGGCGCGGATGATGATCGGCAGCATCATCACCGAGATCGCCAGCGAGGCGGCGAACCCGGATTTGTCGATGCCGAGCGCGAGGATCGCGGTGGCGTAGATGAACAGGCCGGCCACGATCGAGGGCAGCGCGGTCATCGCCTCGACCACGGTCCGCACCAGGCGGGCGTAGCGGCCGGGCACGTCGTTGAGGAACACCGCGCAGAGCAGGCCCACCGGCACGGTCAGCACCAGCGCGACCGAGATCTCGATCAGGGTGCCGATCACCGCGTGCCGGATGCCGCCGACGGTCAGCGGGTCGAGCGGCCCGGCCTTCCTCATGTCCTGGGTGAAGAAATTGAGGTGTCCCAGCGCCTTGCGGCCCGACCACAGCGTGTAGACGACCACGAAGGCCAGCGCCACCAGCAGCAGCACCGCCAGGCTGTGCACGACCGCCGAAGCGATCCGGTCGCGGACCGCCGGGCCGTCCTCGTCGAACGACACCAGCAGCGCGTACAGCGCCAGGAACAGCAGATACGCGCAGACCACGAAGCCGAGGCCACCGGTGAAGGGCGCGATCCGGGCGAAGAACAGCCAGGTCAGCGAGAGCGACGCGGCGGCGGCGCCCAGCACCGCGAACATGTCGGTGCGCCGCAGGGACAGGGTGGAGCGGCGCTGCTCGGGGGTGTCCCGCGGCGCGGGCCGGGGCAGCGTGGTGGCGGCGTCCGGTGCCGCACCGTCGTGCGGCGGGTGTACGGCTATGGCGTCCGTGGTCATGCGGGAATGGCTCCTTGCTCCGCCGATCGCTCGGCTGCTCGGCAACTCGGCTTCGGCTTACTCGGCGGTGGCGCCGGAACGGCTGCGGGCGACGATCGAGGAGGCGGCGAAGTTCACGACCAGCGTCATCAGGAAGAGCGCCAGCCCGGCCGCCATCAGCGCGGACATGCCGAGCTTGCTGGCCTCCCCGTAGCGCAGGGCGATCAGCGAGGAGACGGAGCTGGTGCCGCTCTGCAGGATGTGCGGCTGGATCACGAAGACCGGCGAGATGACCAGATAGACGCCGATGGTCTCGCCGAGCGCCCGGCCGAGCCCCAGCATGGTGCCGCCGATCATGCCGCCCTTGCCGTACGGCAGGACGACCGAGCGGATCATGCCCCAGCGGGTGGCGCCCAGCGCGTACGCGCCCTCGCGTTCGCCGACCGGGGCCTGCGAGAACACCTCACGGATGATCGAGGCGATGATCGGTGTGACCATCATCGCCACCACGAGGCCGGCGATGAAGGTGGAGGCGGTGTAGACGGTGGCGGTGGCCAGCGGGTCGTGCGGATCGGCGCCGTCGACCTTGAACAGGGGGAACCAGCCCAAGTAGGTGGACAGCCAGCGGGCCAGGCCGATCACCTTGCCCTGGAGGAAGAACAGCCCCCACAGGCCGTAGACCACCGACGGCACCGCCGCCATCAGGTCCACCACGCTGACCAGGGTGCGGCGCAGCCGGGCCGGCGAGTACTCCGAGATGTACAGCGCGGTGCCGATCGCCAGCGGTATCGAGACCACCACGGCGACGGCCGCGATGAGCACGGTGCCGAGGATGACCGCCGCGATGCCGAAGTGGCCGGCGTCCGGGTCCCACGCGGCGGTGGTCAGGAAGCCGAAGCCCGCGACGCGCAGTGCCTGCCAGCCCCGGTACAGCAGGAACCCGCCGACCAGCAGCATCACCACCAGCACCAGGCCGCCGCCACCGCGGGCCACGCCCCGGAACACCCGGTCGGGCAGTCCGGAGTCGCTGTACAGGCGCCGCGCCCGGTCGGGCGAGGGGTCGTCGGCCGTTGACCGGTCGACGCCCTTGTCCGGCCCGTCGGTTCGTGCCCGTGTTCGCATCGTCACATCAGGACACGCTCATGGTCCGCGGTGGACGTCCCGGCACACCAACATGAACAACAGCACCCGTAGGGGCAACTTCCGTTTACCTTTGTCCATCCGGCGATCACACACACCCGCAGCCGGACGCGGGTAGATCAGCTGACGTCGCCCCACGGAACCGCTTGCGTCCCACGAAGCCCCGATAACACCACCCGGAACCGTTCGTAGGCCGCCTGGCAGGTGGAATGCCGTTCGTACGCGCGGGCCGACACGGCTTGGACGCGTCCTTCGGCGTCCCGTAACCGCCAGATCCAGCCATTGGACTCGGCCGCGTGCTGGACCCCGCCGGCCAGCCCTTCCTGTCCCTCGCACAATGCCTCGAACGCGGCCCGACAGGCCTTGTCGTCCGGATAGGCCTTCCCGCCGAGGGCGATCACCCGGCCGTTGTTGGCGGTGAGCCGCCACGAGAACCAGCCGTTCTCCGAGATGTCGATCTGACATCGACTCCCGACCGTCCCGCCGCCGCCCCCACTCGCAACCCCGGCCATGCAGCTATCCCCACCCCTGTTGACCCCGCCCCGTCGCGTCATCCGTGTCGGACGAGGCCGCACGCGTGCCGCAGATCGTGCGGCACGGGCAATGTATGCAGCGAAGAGACGCTTGAGGGTTGCCTCATTGGCCGCCCACAGCATCCTTCACCGCGAAGTTGCCCCTTGTTCACAGGCGGTCACAGGTTGTTATGAGAGTGCGTCCAACGGGGAGCCAGGTTGCCCGTGGGGCCTCAGTGAGGACGCGGCGAGGGGGCCGGCGGGCAGGCGTCAGCGGCACCGCGAGCCGGGGGCGCGGGCGCGAGAAGGGGGCGGGAGGGCGGCGTCGAGGCGGGGGTGGACCAGGTGTCAGTGACCGGTGGCGAGCAGGATCACCAGCACGATCGCGCCGGCCGCCGCCGGGCCGATGATCTCGTAGCACCAGCGGACGATCGGCTGGGTACGGGCCTGGTCGTCGTCCGCCGGGTGCCGGTCGGCCAGCTCGCGCAACTCGGCCACCGCCTGGTCGGCCCACGCGCGTATCGGGTCGCCGTCGGCGGCGAGCGTGGCGGGCCGGCCCGCCCGGCCGCGCGGGCTGCCGCCGCCGAACGGGTCGTCGGCCGCCGCGCGGGCGGCCCTGGACGTCTGCCGGACGGCCCGCTTACGGGCCCGCACGGACACCGGGATCGCCCACAGCTGGAACTTGCGGTCGCCGGAGAACAGCTCGGTGGAGTAGGAGGAGCGCACCTGGTCCACCGCCGACCAGGGCAGCGTGATGGTACGGAACGGGTTGCGGATCCGGATCCGCTCCGCCCCCGCGTACACCACCGGGCGCACCGTGAAGGCGATGATCAGCGGGACGGCGAGCAGCAGGCCGGCCAGCGCCAGCCACGGTGTGTGCCCGGTGCCGCGGATCACGGCGTCCCCGCCCAGCCACCCGGCCAGCACGAGCAGCACGACACCGCCGCCGACGCCGGCCGCCGAGCGGTAGGCACGGTCGGCATACCGCGGCTGACCGGACTCGGCGGTGGCCGACTTGCCCGGGCGTTCCAGGTTGAAGCTCCTCATACCTTCGATTCTGCCTGACAGCTCCGACGGTCCCGGCTCCGCCCCGGTTGCGGTCCGGTCCCGTTTCCCGCCCCCGGACCGGGTGTGCCGCTCCCCTCAGGGGGTGGCGGGTCTCCTACGCGCGTAGATATGGTGATGTGGTGACCATGCCCTCCGTTGTTCCCGCATACGCCCCCGACGCCCCTGGCAGGCTGGCCGGCTTCGCGGACGCCACGGCGTCCGACAGCGCGCTGCGCCGCTTCCTGCACGGGCTGCCCGGGGTCGACGCCGTCGGGCTCGAAGCCCGGGCGGCCGGCCTCGGCACCCGGTCCATCAAGACGACGGCGAAGGCCTACGCCATCGACCTCGCCATCTCGATGATCGATCTGACCACGCTGGAGGGCGCCGACACCGCCGGCAAGGTCCGCGCGCTGTGCGCCAAGGGCATGCGTCCCGACCCGACCGACCGCGAGGTGCCCCAGGTCGCCGCGATCTGCGTCTACTCGGACATGGTGGCCACCGCCAAGGACGCGCTGGCCGGCAGCGGGGTCCAGGTGGCCTCCGTCGCCACCGCCTTCCCGTCCGGCCGGGCGGCCCGGAGCGTCAAGCTCGCGGACACCGCGGACGCGGTCGCCGCCGGGGCCGACGAGATCGACATGGTCATCGACCGCGGCGCCTTCCTGTCCGGCCGCTACATGGATGTCTTCGAGGAGATCCGGGCGGTCAAGGAGGCCTGCCTGCGGCCCTCGGGCGGCTCCGGGGACGCCAAGGGCAAGGGCCCGGGGTCCGGGGAAGGCGGCCGCGCCCATCTCAAGGTGATCTTCGAGAACGGCGAGCTGGCCACGTACGACAACATCCGCCGCTGCTCCTGGCTGGCGATGCTGGCCGGCGCCGACTTCATCAAGACCTCCACCGGCAAGGTGGCGGTGAACGCCACTCCGGCCAACACCTTGCTGATGCTGGAGGCGGTGCGCGACTTCCGGGACGCGACCGGTGTGCAGGTGGGGGTCAAGCCGGCCGGCGGCATCCGGACCTCGAAGGACGCGATCAAGTACCTGGTGATGGTCAATGAGACGGTCGGCGACGACTGGCTCTCCCCCGGCTGGTTCCGCTTCGGGGCCTCCAGCCTGCTCAACGATCTGCTGATGCAGCGTCAGAAGCTCAGCACCGGCCGGTATTCCGGCCCCGATTACGTCACGGTGGACTGATCATGGCCTTCGAGTACGCACCCGCGCCCGAGTCCCGCGCCATCGTCGATCTCGCGCCCTCCTACGGGCTGTTCATCGACGGCGAGTTCACCGAGGCGGCCGACGGCACCGTCTTCAAGACCGTCTCGCCGTCCACCGAGGAGGTGCTCGCCGAGGTCGCCCGGGCCGGGGAGGCCGACGTGGAGCGCGCGGTGGGCGCCGCCCGCAAGGCCTTCGTGAAGTGGTCCGCGCTGCCCGGCGCCGAGCGCGGCAAATACCTGTTCCGGATCGCCCGCATCCTCCAGGAGCGGGCCCGCGAGCTGGCCGTGCTGGAATCGCTGGACAACGGCAAGCCGATCCGCGAGACCCGCGACATCGATCTGCCGCTGGTGGCGGCGCACTTCTTCTACTACGCCGGCTGGGCGGACAAGCTGCGGCACGCGGGCTACGGCCCCGATCCGCGCCCGCTGGGCGTGGCGGCCCAGATCATCCCGTGGAACTTCCCGCTGCTGATGCTGTCCTGGAAGATCGCGCCGGCCCTGGCCACCGGCAACACGGTGGTGCTCAAGCCGGCCGAGACCACTCCGCTGTCCGCGCTGTTCTTCGCCGATGTCTGCCGCCAGGCGGGCCTGCCGCGCGGTGTGGTCAACATCCTGACCGGCTACGGGGACGCGGGCGCCGCCCTGGTCGCCCATCCGGACGTGGACAAGGTCGCGTTCACCGGTTCCACCGAGGTCGGCCGGGCCATCGCCCGCGAGGTCGCGGGCAGCGCCAAGAAGGTCACCCTGGAGCTGGGCGGCAAGGCGGCGAACATCGTCTTCGACGACGCCCCGATCGACCAGGCCGTCGAGGGCATCGTCAACGGCATCTTCTTCAACCAGGGCCATGTCTGCTGCGCCGGTTCCCGGCTGCTGGTCCAGGAGTCGGTGCGCGACGAGGTGCTGGACGCGCTCAAGCGCCGGATGGCCACGCTGCGGGTGGGCGACCCGCTGGACAAGAACACCGACATCGGCGCGATCAACTCCGCGGAGCAGCTGGCCCGGATCACCGCGCTGGCCGAGGCGGGCGAGCAGGAGGGCGCGGAGCGCTGGGCGCCGCCGTGCGAACTGCCGTCGGCCGGCTACTGGTTCCCGCCCACCCTGTTCACCGGCGTCACCCAGGCACACCGGATAGCCCGCGAGGAGATCTTCGGCCCGGTGCTGTCGGTGCTGACCTTCCGCACCCCGGCCGAGGCGGTGGAGAAGGCCAACAACACGCCGTACGGCCTGTCGGCCGGCATCTGGACGGAGAAGGGCTCGCGCATCCTGTCGATGGCGAGCAAGCTGCGGGCCGGGGTGGTGTGGGCCAATACGTTCAACAAGTTCGACCCGACCTCGCCGTTCGGCGGTTACAAGGAGTCCGGTTACGGCCGGGAGGGCGGCCGGCACGGCCTGGAGGGGTATCTCTCCGGGGCGGCCGAGCCGGTGAAAGAGCGCGGTGAGCGCGGTGGGCGCAGTGAGCGCGGCGAGGGAGAAGGCGGGCGCGACCGATGAAGGCTTCCGAGAACAAGGGCGAGTTCGCGCGGCTGAGTGTGTTCAAGACCTACAAGCTGTACGTCGGGGGGAAGTTCCCGCGTTCCGAGAGCGGCCGGGTGTACGAGGTGACGGACTCCAGGAGCGGGGACTGGCTGGCCAACGCCCCGCTGTCGTCCCGCAAGGACGCGCGGGACGCCGTGGTCGCCGCCCGCAAGGCGGTGCCCGGCTGGTCGGGCGCGACCGCGTACAACCGGGGACAGGTGCTCTACCGCGTCGCGGAGATGCTCGAGGGGCGCCGCGAGCAGTTCGCCCGCGAGGTCGCGGAGGCGGACGGGCTGTCCAGGGCGAAGGCGGCTGCCGTGGTGGACGCGGCGGTGGACCGCTGGGTCTGGTACGCGGGCTGGACCGACAAGATCGCCCAGGTGGTCGGCGGCGCCAACCCGGTGGCCGGCCCCTACTTCAACCTCTCCACGCCCGAGCCGACCGGTGTCGTCGCCGTCCTGGCCCCGCAGGACTCCTCGTTCCTGGGGCTGGTCTCGGTGCTGGCCCCGGTGATCGCCACCGGCAACACCGCGGTGGTCGTGGCCGCCGAGCGCGCCCCGCTCCCCGCGCTGTCCCTCGGCGAGGTCCTGGCCACCTCCGACGTCCCGGCCGGCGTGGTCAACATCCTCTCCGGCCGCACCGCGGAACTCGCCGGGCCCCTGGCCTCGCACCAGGACGTCAACGCCCTCGACCTCACCGGCGCCCCCGCCGACCTGGCCACCGAGCTCGAACGGGCCGCGGCCGACAACCTGAAACGCGTCCGCCGCCCCTCCCCCACCGAGGACTGGACCGCCGACCCGGGCACGGGCCGGCTGACGGCGTGGCTGGAGACGAAGACGGTGTGGCACCCGATGGGGGTGTAGCGGCCAGCCACGGGTTACGGAGTTGCCAGCGCGTCATACGCCGTCATACGGTTGGTTCGTGGCAAAGACACGAGTGACGCTGACGCTGGAAAGCGACGAGGACGCGGCTGTGCGCGCCGCCGCCGAGGAGGAGGGGCTGGATCTTTCCGCCTTCCTCCGGGTGGCGGCGCTGGCCGAGGTGGCCCGGATCAGTCGGACGAGGGCCAGGTTCGCCGAGGTGGACGAGGTGAGCCGCGCTGCCGAGGAGGCACAAGCAGAGCAGTCGTCCGACGCGTCCCCAGCCGCCGACGCGGCGATGGACGCCTATCTGGACGCGATCGACAGCGCCCTCACCCGGCGGGGCGGCGGTGCCGCCGCGTGACCGTCTTCGTCTACGACACGGGCGCGCTGATCGCACTGGAGCGGAAGGACCCGGAGACACATCGTTTCCACGAGCGACTGGTGGCCAGACCGGGCACGCATCCCCCGGTCGTCCTCGTGCCAGTCCTCGCCCAGGCATGGCGACCGCGGCCCGGCCACTGGACGCCGTTGTCCAGGGTGCTGCCGACCTGCACGGTGTTCGCCGCCGAACCGGGCGTGCCCAGCTGCGGCGTCTGCCAGTCCGGGCACACCACCGACGACGCGAAACGGGCCGGCGTCTGCGCGTCCCGGGCCGCCCTCCCCGCCAAGAAGCGCCCGGACGCGGTGGACGCGCTGGTCACCGTGATCGCGGCCCGGCACGAACAGGCCGTGATCCTCACCTCCGATCCCGACGACCTGTGCGCCTACCGCGACGCGCTGGGCCTGGCGGGCGAGGGGGTCTCGGTACTCCCGGTGGCCGCGCTGGCGGAGTTCCGCTCGGGCAAGCCGACCCTGCTCTGAGCGCGCGAAGGACGCGACCCGCCCTGGCGGCGGGGCGCCGGTCAGTGCGGCAGCAGCCCCGTCAGCGGTCCCACCAGGGGCAGCGTGCCGAGGGAGCCGCCGCTGGTGATCGGGTTGGTGACCGCGGCGGTGGAGATCGGGCGGAAGTCGGCGATCTGGGAGCCCACCGCGTTGGTGAGCGGGTCGACGGAGGTGTTCGACAGCGGGTCGAGGCGCAGGTCGCGGACCGGGGCGATGGCGTAGCCGAGGGCGCCGGTGACGTACTGGGTGGGGAGCGCCTGGATCGGCAGCGCGTCGGTCACCGTCCCGGTGGGCAGCGAGCCGAGCGGGTCGGCGGTGGCAGCGGCGGCGACACCGGACGGCAGGGCGGCCACCGCGGCCGCGGTGGCGGTCAGGACGAGGACAGTGCGGGCGGTACGCGCGGTGCGCACGGTTCGGGGTGCAGACATGGACCACAGAGTAACGTAATGACCGCGTAGGGTAGTTGTGCACGGCGGCTCGTGCCCGGCACGGGTCGTACGGGAGAATCGTTTTCCGTGAGTTCACCTTTCGCCCGTGTCGTGCTGCTGGCCGGCCCGTCCGGCTCCGGCAAGTCGTCGCTCGCCGCCCGCAGCGGCCTGCCCGTGCTCGTCCTCGACGACTTCTACAAGGACGCCGGCGATCCGACGCTGCCGACCCTGCCCGGCTCGGCGGCCGTGGACTGGGACGCCCCCGCGTCGTGGAACGCGGACGCCGCCGTCGCGGCCGTCGCCGAACTGTGCGCCCGGGGCGCGGCGGACACCCCGGTGTACGACATAGCCGCGAGCGCCGCGACCGGCCGGAACCGGCTCGATCTGCGCGGGGCCCCGGTGTTCGTCGCCGAGGGCATCTTCGCCGCCGAGATCGCCGGGCGCTGCCGCGAGCTGGGGCTGGTCGCCGAGGCGCTGTGCCTGCGCGGGCGGCCGACCACGACGGCCCGGCGCCGCTTTGTGCGCGATCTGCGCGAGGGCCGCAAATCGGTGATGTTCCTGATCCGGCGCGGTTGGCATCTGCTGCGGGCCGAGCGCGGCATCGTGGCCCGGCAGGTGGCCCTCGGCTGCCGTCCGTGCGATCAGGACGAGGCCAGGGACCGGATCAGCGCGGTGTCCGGCGAGGCGCACCGGCCCGAACTCCTCTGCGGGCCCTGCGTCGTCGCGTGACCCGGACCGGCTCGGCGCGGCGACCCGCGAAAGCCGACGAGCCCACAACCGAAAAGCCCAAAGCCGAAGACCCCGAAGCCGAAAAAACGGGGCCGGACGGTTTCCCCCTCGCCGTCCGGCCCCGCTCCCCCCTTCCCCCCGTGCTCCCCCCGGCTGGAAAGTCTGTGCCGCGCCGTCGCGCCCCCGCGCGCCGCGCTGGTTACGCCACCAGTTCGCCGAACGCGTCTTCCTCGTCGCGGCCGAAGCTGAGCGCCTGGTCCTCGCGCATCCGCCGCAGCGAGCGCCAGATGCTGCTCTTGACGGTGCCGACGCTGATGCCGAGTATCTCGGCGATCTCCGGGTCGGTGCGGCCCTCGTAATACCGCAGGACCAGCATGGTGCGCTGCTGTTCGGGCAGTCGGGCCAGCGCCTGCCAGAGCACCGCGCGCAGTTCGGTGCCGCCCATCTCGTCGGTGTCCCCCACCGTCTCGGGCAGTTCCTCGGTCGGGTACTCGCTGAGCTTGCGCCGGCGCCAGGCGCTGATGTGCAGGTTGGTCATCGTGCGGCGCAGATAGCCGCCGACCGCGGCCTTGTCGCTGATCCGGTCCCACGCCCGGTATGTGGAGAACAGGGCGCTCTGCAAGAGGTCCTCGGCGGCGAACCGGTCACCGGTCAGGTGGTAGGCGGTCGCGTAGAGGGAGGCCCGGCGCTCCTGGACGTAGGCGGTGAAGGCCGCCTCCGCCTCGGCCCGCGCGGCCTCGGTCCGCCGCTCGTCTCGGCCGGTCAGGTCGGTGCCGTCGGCCGGGACCGGCCGGTCCGCGGTGGCCTCGACCGGTGTGATGTACGCCATGCGCTGCCGCGGCACCAGGTGCGGGGTCGCGGTGCGTCCGGTGCCGCGAACGTACCCCCGTCCGCTCGCGGCACCGGACATCTCGGCGGTCCTGCCGGTCTGGCAGGAAGGCACGGAGTGGACTGCGGTTCCGGTGGTGTCGTGCAGTGTGTTCATTTTCCCGCCCCCGTCATGGAACCTTCAGCGTCGTCCCGGGCGTCGCACCCGTTGTGCGGTGTGCGTCGCTTCGATGGGCACAAGACTGCCGGGCCAGTTTCATGGCACTGTCCGCCGAGTGTCACAGGCACGTCACAGAGCACCCCGGTACGGACCCGCGTCCGGCCGGGAAGCGCCCGGGAATGCCTCCGGGACGGACCCGCGACGGCCGCGGGGTTCATCGGCCTCCAGGGGTAGGCAACAATGTCGGGCGTGCCTTTCCTGTTGCTGATCGAGGATGACGACGCCATCCGCACCGGTCTTGAACTCGGCCTGTCGCGTCAGGGTCACCGTGTGGTGTCTGCCGCGACGGGCGAGGACGGCCTGCGACTGCTCAAGGAACAGCGCCCCGACCTGATCGTGCTGGACGTGATGCTGCCCGGCATCGACGGCTTCGAGGTGTGCCGGCGCATCCGCCGCACCGACCAGCTGCCGATCATCCTGCTGACCGCGCGCAGCGACGACATCGACGTGGTGGTGGGCCTGGAGTCGGGGGCCGACGACTATGTGATCAAGCCGGTGCAGCCGCGGGTGCTGGACGCCCGGATCCGCGCGGTGCTGCGCCGCGGTGAACGGGACAGCACCGACTCCTCGGCGTTCGGCGCGATCGTCATCGACCGCAACGCCATGACGGTGACCAAGGACGGCGAGGACCTCCAGCTGACCCCGACCGAGCTGCGGCTGCTGCTGGAACTGAGCCGGCGGCCCGGCCAGGCGCTGTCCCGCCAGCAGTTGCTGCGGCTGGTCTGGGAACACGACTACCTCGGTGACTCTCGGCTGGTGGACGCCTGTGTGCAGCGGCTGCGCGCCAAGATCGAGGACGTACCGTCGTCACCGACCCTGATCCGTACCGTCCGCGGCGTCGGCTACCGGCTGGACACGCCTCAGTGAACGGTGGCCGCGTCCGCGGACTGCCCGGGTTGTTCCGCTGGACGACCAGCCTGCGGCTGCGGCTGGTCGCGGTCTTCGCGCTGGTGGCACTGACCGCCGCGGTGGCGGTGTCCGGGATCGCGTACTGGCTCAACCGGGACGCGGTGCTGACCCGGGCCCAGAACAGCACGCTCAACGACTTCCGCGACTCGCTGCAGCGCGACGCCGCCTCGCTGCCGGCCGAGCCGACCTGCCTGTCGCTGAACACGGCGGCCGACCGGATCGGCGGCCCGGACACGTACCAGGTGGTGCTGATCGACACCACGCCGGACAACCAGCCGTGCGCGGCGGCCTCGGACCGGGATGTGTTCACCGTCGACGATGTGCCCCGGTCGCTGCAACGCGCGGTGAACACCGTGCACAAGGACGGCGACTACCACCTGCACTGGGAGCGGATCTCGCTGCAGGGCCACCCATATCTGGTGGCCGGCGCGCGGATCAAGGGCGACGGCCCGACCGGCTACATGCTCAAGTCGCTGGACGCGGAACGCAAGGACCTCAACTCGCTGGCCTGGTCGCTGGGGATCGCCACCCTGCTGGCGCTGATCGGCGCGGCGCTGCTGGCGCAGGCGGCGGGTTCGGCGGTGCTCCGGCCGGTGCGGCGGCTGGGCGAGGCGGCGCAGCGGCTGGGCGAAGGGCATCTGGACACCCGGCTGAAGGTGTCCGGCACCGATGAGCTGGCCGAGATGTCGCGGACCTTCAACAACGCGGCCGAGGCGCTGGAGTCGCGGGTGGAGGAGCTGAGCGCGCGCGAGTCGGCCAGCCGCCGCTTCGTCGCCGACATGTCGCACGAACTGCGCACCCCGCTGACCGCGATCACCGCGGTGACCGACGTGCTGGAGGACGAGGCGGAGGCGCTCGACCCGATGATCGCGCCCGCGGTACGGCTGGTGGTCAGCGAGACCCGGCGGCTGAACGAACTGGTGGAGACGCTGATGGAGGTCACCCGGTTCGACGCCGGTACCGCGAAACTGCGGGTGGACGAGGTGGACGTGGCCGACATGATCTACGCCTGCATGGACGCCCGGGCCTGGGTGGACTCGGTGGAGCTGGACGCGCCCCGCGGTGTGCTGGCCACCCTCGACCCGCGCCGCCTCGATGTGATCATGGCGAATCTGATCGGCAACGCGCTCAAGCACGGCGGCTCCCCGGTGCGGGTGGCGCTCCGCCGGGAGGGCTCGCAGATCGTCATCGCGGTCTCCGATCACGGCCCCGGCATCCCGGAGGACGTGCTGCCGCACGTCTTCGACCGCTTCTTCAAGGCCGACGCCTCCCGGGCCCGCTCCGAGGGCAGCGGCCTGGGCCTGTCCATCGCGCTGGAGAACGCGCACATCCACGGCGGCGACATCACCGCGGGCAACAGCCCCGAGGGCGGCGCCGTCTTCACGCTGCGGCTGCCGGTACGCCCGAGCGAGGGGGACGGCGCGGACGAGTACGACGCGGCGGGCGGTCCCGCGGGTGAGGCGATATGAGGGCCAAGGGCTGGCAGCGGAGGCATGCGGGCGGCGCGGGTAGCCGGGCCGGTGCGAGCGGTGCGGGCGGGCTGACGTCGATACGCCGCCGCGCTCGTCCGTATACGGTCGCGGGGCGCAGTGGTCCTGGTAGTTCTGGTGGTCCTGGTGGTCCGGTCATGGGCGCCGGGCGTACGCGGACGGCCGCGCTGCTCCTGCTGGCCGCGTCCCTGCTGGCCGGCTGCGGAATCCGTTCCACCACCGTGCCGGTGGACGCCGGTCCCGCGCCGACCCGGGTGTCCTGCGCGGTCCCGAAGGCGCCGTCCGTACTGCCGGCCGGCGCGACGATCCAGCAGGTGTACCTGGTGTGCAGCATGCAGATCACCCCGGTGCCGCGCGCGGTGGCCCTGCCGGACAGCGGGGCCGACACGGACGGCGTCGCCTCGGGCCTGATCGGGGAGTTGCAGAAAAGCCCGGGCACCGAGGAGACCGCGGCCGGCTTCTCCACCACCGTGCCGGGCAACGCCCTGTATCTGGAGACGCCGCCGGCCAGCGCCCCCAAGGGCACGCTGTGGTTCAGCGCCGCGCTGGACGACCTGCCCTCCTTCGCGCTGGCGCAGATCGTCTGCACTCTCACCGGCAATCCGCGGATCGCCCCGGACCACGCGGTGCTGCTCGGTTCCCGCGGCTCGGACGAGGTCCGCCGCTACACCTGCACCGACGACCTGCGCACCCGCCCGGAGGCGGCGGACACCGCGGGCACCCCGGTGCACTGACCTTCGGACCCGGCCGTCGACCCGCCGCTCGGCGGAGGACGGGATTCCGTTCGGGCGGGAACCGTGGGGTGGGGTGTGGCGTCCTTGACAGCGTGCGGCACGATGGCTCCATGATCAGGGTGCGCGCGGCCGGGTTGCTGCTGTCCGCCGCGTATCTCGCGTTCGTCGGCTGGATGCTGCTGCGGCCGCACTACGTGCCCTGGGTGTCGGCGCCCAACCTCCGCCCGCTGAGCACGATCCGGGCCGACCTGGGCATGGGCGCCCCGGAGGCGGCCCGGCGGATCGGCGCGGGGCTCGCGCTGCTGGCGCCGCTCGGTGTGCTGCTGCCGATGGCGGGCGGCCGGATCCGCGCCTCCGGTTTCGCGTCCTTCGCCCGCACCGTCTTCGCGGCGCTGATGGTGTCGCTCTCGCTGGAGTTCACCCAGACCCTGGTGCCCGGTCAGCTCTTCGACGTGGACGCGCTGCTGCTCAACACCCTCGGGGTGGCGCTGGCGCATCTGCTGGTGGTGCCGCCGGTCCGGCGGCGGCTGCGGCGCCGCGAGGAGGCCGCGGCCGCGTCGCCGAAGCGGGAGCGCGCGACAGCCGATTCCACGCCGTAGACGGTCCTGACCGGCCCCGGCGTACGGACGAGAGCCTCGGATACGGTGCCGGGCGCCGGTGCCGGGCCGCACCCCGGCCGCCTTATGGGCAGGGGGCGAGGCCCGCGCCCGCGGGGCCCGGACGGACGGCGCCGCCGCAGCCGGTCTCAGCCGCCGAGGACGCTGCTGCCGACCGGGAGGCCGCCGAGGAGCTGGCCGACCGGGGCGACCTGGTTGCCGGAGAGGTGGTTGCCCGAGGGCAGCAGGCTCGCCGGGTTGCCCGGGAGTGCGGCAGAGCCGTGGGTGAGCGCCTGCTTGGTGCCCGCGGCGGTGGAGGCGGCGCCGGGGAGCAGCTTGGTCGTCTGCCCCAGCGGGAGCGAGCCGAGCGCGCCGCTGGTCAGGTCGGCGGCGGAGGCGGTGCCCGCCGCGGCGGCCGCGGCGACCAGGCCGAGCGCGGCGGTGGTCAGGGTCTTCTTGGTTCGGGTCTGCATACTGCGGAACGTAGTCAGCCGGTCACGCCACCCGCAACCGGCGCGGCGCGCTCCCGGGACCGCCGGCCCGCACCGGCCGGACCTGCCCCGATCAGCCCGCTTCGAGCACGGAACCGCTGGCCAGGTGCGGTAGGGCGCCGCCCGGCGCGAAGAGCCACTCGGCCTTCAACTCGGCGTACCCGGGCTTGATGACCTCGTTGATCATGGCCAGACGTTCGTCAAAAGGGATGAATGCCGATTTCATCGCATTGACGGTGAACCACTGCATGTCGTCCAGGGTGTAGTCGAACGCGTCGACCAGGTGCGCGAACTCGGCGCTCATGCTCGTGCCGGACATCAGGCGGTTGTCGGTGTTGACGGTGACCCGGAAGTGCAGCCGGCGCAGCAGCCCGATCGGATGCTCGGCGTAGGAGGCGGCGACCCCGGTCTGGAGGTTGGAGCTCGGGCACATCTCCAGCGGCACCCGCTTGTCCCGGACGTAC
Source organism: Streptomyces polygonati (assembly GCF_042650325.1). Taxonomy (NCBI): domain Bacteria; kingdom Bacillati; phylum Actinomycetota; class Actinomycetes; order Kitasatosporales; family Streptomycetaceae; genus Streptomyces; species Streptomyces polygonati. The sequence goes on from NZ_JBHSBB010000010.1 coordinate 547,785, forward strand.
GAGGCCAGCCGGCCGAGCGTCACCTGCCCGTCCGGGCCCTGCGTGATGTCGTCGATGATCCGCACGCCGTGGCCGAGGCGGTCGGCGCCGCACCACTGGAGCGCCTGCCAGATCGAGGGCAGGCCGAAGCCCTCGCCGGCGTGGATGGTGAAGTGGTTGTTCTCCCGCTTGAGGTAGTCGAAGGCGTCCAGGTGCCGGGTAGGCGGGTAACCGGCCTCGGCGCCCGCGATGTCGAAGCCGACGACGCCCGAGTCCCGGTAGTCGTTGGCGAGTTCGGCGATCTCCTGGGAGCGGGCGGCGTGCCGCATCGCGGTGAGCAGGGCGCCGACGCGGATGCGGTTGCCGGCCGCCCTGGCCCGGTGCTCGCCCTCGCGGAAGCCGTCGTTGACCGCTTCGACGACCTCTTGCAGAGTGAGGCCGCCTTCGAGGTGCTGCTCCGGCGCGTAGCGCACCTCGGCGTAGACCACGCCGTCGGCGGCCAGATCCTCGGCGCATTCGGCGGCGACCCGGGTCAGCGCCTCCCGGGTCTGCATCACCGCGCAGGTGTGGGCGAACGTCTCCAGATAGCGCTCAAGGGAGCCGGAGTCGGCCGCCTCGCGGAACCAGGCGCCGAGCTTGTCCGGGTCGGTCTCGGGCAGCCCGTCGTAGCCGGTGGCCAGCGCGATGTCCACGACGGTGCCGGGGCGCAGGCCGCCGTCGAGGTGGTCGTGCAGCAGCACCTTGGGGGCGTGAACGATCTGTTCCCGGGTCGGGAGGCCCGGTTTGGGGGTCCGCATGGGGCAACTGTAGCCCCTACGCGCGTAGATCTCCCGCACAAAGCAACTATTTTCCACCCGGCCATACAGCGCACACCCCCTCGTCTGCGATCGTTGCGCCATGGCTTCGCAAGCATTACCGGCACGTGGCGCGCGGCTGGGGCGCGCGGTGGCGCCCGGGCGGGTGCCGCGCGCTCCGGTGCCCGCGTATCGGGACCAGGACCGGGGCGCGACGGTGCGCGCCGTCGTCCTCGCGCTCCCCGGCGGGGACGCGCTCAGCACCCGGCGCCGCTCCCCGGTGGCGGCGGCGGTCATGTGGCCGCTCGCCCGCCATCTGGTGCGCGCGGGTGCGGCCGAGGGGATCGCGGCGCATGTGGTGCACTACCGCTTCCGCGGCTGGAACGGCGGTCACGCGCACCCGGCGGAGGACGCCGAGTGGGCGGTCGGCGAGGCGGTGCGCCGCTACGGCGACGTGCCGGTGTGCCTGGTCGGCATCGACATGGGCGCGCGGGCGGCCCTGCACGCCGCCGGCCACCCGGCGGTGACCTCGGTCGTCGCGCTCGCGCCCTGGCTGCCCGACGACCCGGACCCGGAACCCGAGCCGGTCAAGCAGCTCATAGGCCGCCGGGTCCTGCTCGCCCACGGCACCGACGACGACTCCACCGACCCCGAACTCTCCTACCGGCTGGCGGAGCGCGCCAAGAAGGTCAACCGCGAGGTCTGCCGCTTCGAGGTCCACTCGGCCGGCCACGGCCTCCACCAGCACCGCGCCGAAGTCTTCGCCCTCACCACGGACTTCGTCCTCGGCTCCCTCCTGGAACGCCCCTATGCCCGCCCGATCGCCGACGCCTTGGCGGCCCCGCCGCCGCTGGGCCTGCGCATGCCCCTGGCGGCGGGCTTCGGCCGCTCCCTGAACCACTGAAGCGGCCTCCGGCGGCCACCCGGGGGGCGGCCTCGCGCCCGTCCCCCCGGGCGAGCTGTCGGGTGGCTAGGTCGGTGGGGACGCGGGCCTGTCGGTAGCGGTCGGGGGCGCCGCTTGCCAGGCCATGACGTCGAGGCGGCCGGTGTTGCCGAGGTCGACGTTCAGGGGGAGGGAGTGGGGCAACGCGCCCTGGGTCGGGGTGATTTCGACTGCCGCACCGGTGAGGGCGACGACGTCCGAGCGGGTCACCAGATTCCGCCACACCAGGGCGGCGGTGGCGAGCCGGCCGGGCGCGAGGGCGATCCGGGTCGGGCCCGGGTCTACGACGGCGCCGGCCCCGGCGACCGAGGGGCCGTGGTGGACGGTGACATGATAGGGGGCCCGGTGCTCGTCCAGTACCCGAACCGCCGGGTAGCCGCTGACCGTACGGGAAGCGGTCGAGCAGTTCACCACGCGCAGTTGGACCGCCCGCAGCCCCATCGCGCCGTCCACCGGGCCGAGACTCACCCGCAGTCCGTCGGTGGGGCAGGCCGGCGGCTTCGGCGTCGCCGGCCTCGGTGCGGCGGTCACCGACACCGCCGCACCCCCGCCCGGTCCGCAGCCGCCGGCCAGCACGACAACTCCCAGGGCCAGTAAGGCGCGTCCTCTTCCCCATGTCATCCGAAGATCGTCACACAGGCCCGGACCACCCCCGGACCACCCCCGAACGGCCCCCGGCCTCAGGCGATACGGTCCAGCACGATCGCGGCCCGCGCCGAAGCGGCCGCGTCCGCCGCCGAGATGGCGAAGGCATCCGCCAACGCCTCCGCCGCGTAGGGGAACTTCTCCGGGGTGTCCGTGTGCAGCGTCAGCAGCGGCTGGCCGGCCACCACCGGGTCACCCGGCTTGGCGTGCAACTCCACGCCCGCGCCCGCCTGGACGGCGTCCTCCTTGCGGGCCCGCCCGGCGCCCAGGCGCCACGCGGCGACACCCACCGCGTAGGCGTCCAGCGAGGAGAGCACTCCCGAGGAGGCCGCCGTCAGCACGTGCTGCTCCCGGGCCACCGGCAACTCCGCACCGGGGTCGCCCCCTTGGGCCCGGATCATCCGCCGCCAGACGTCCATCGCCGAGCCGTCGGCCAGCGCCTTGGCAGGGTCGGCGTCCGGCAGGCCGGCCGCGTCCAGCATCTCGCGGGCCAGCGCGAGGGTGAGTTCGATGACATCGGCGGGCCCGCCGCCCGCCAACACCTCAACGGACTCACGGACTTCGAGCGCGTTGCCGGCGGTGAGCCCCAACGGCACCGACATGTCGGTGAGCAGCGCCACCGTACGGACCCCGTGATCGGTCCCGAGGCCGACCATGGTGGACGCCAACTCCCGGGCGTCCGCGAGGGTCTTCATAAAGGCACCGGAGCCGACCTTGACATCCAGCACCAGCGAGCCGGTGCCCTCGGCGATCTTCTTGGACATGATGGAGGAGGCGATCAGCGGGATCGCCTCCACCGTGCCGGTGACGTCGCGCAGCGCGTACAGCTTCTTGTCGGCGGGCGCGAGCCCGTCCCCGGCGGCGCAGATCACGGCGCCCACGTCGCCGAGCACGGCCAGCATCTCCTCGTTGGACAGCGAGGCGCGCCAGCCGGGGATGGACTCCAGCTTGTCGAGGGTGCCGCCGGTGTGCCCGAGTCCGCGCCCGGACAGCTGGGGCACGGCCGCGCCGCACGCGGCGACCAGCGGTGCCAGCGGCAGGGTGATCTTGTCGCCGACGCCGCCGGTCGAGTGCTTGTCCGCGGTGGGCCTGGCCAGCGCGGAGAAGTCCATCCGCTCCCCCGAGTCGATCATCGCCGCGGTCCAGCGGGCGATCTCGGCCCGGTCCATCCCGTTGAGCAGGATGGCCATGGCGAGCGCCGACATCTGCTCGTCGGCGACGGTTCCCCGGGTGTACGCGTCGATCACCCAGTCGATCTGCTCATCGCTGAGCCGACCGCGGTCGCGCTTGGTACGGATGACGGAAATGACGTCCACGGCAGCAACTTCCCAGCGTCTAGGGCGATCTGTACTACGGCCTGTACTACGGCTGATATGAGATGCGGAACATGCGGGACACGCGGTACGGGTGGAGCCGGCCGCGGCGGCGGAACGCTCAGCGCTCCAGGTCCTCGGGCCCGAACGCGTCGGGCAGCACTTCCCGCATCGTCCGCACCCCCCGGACCGTGTCGACCAGCAGCTCCGCCCCGCCGTGCTCCCAGAGCAGCTGGCGGCACCGCCCGCAGGGCATCAGCACCGCGCCGCGCAGGTCGGAGCAGGTGAAGGCGACCAGCCGGCCGCCCCCGGAGGCGTGCAGCGCCGAGACCAGGCCGCACTCGGCGCACAGCGCCACCCCGTACGACGCGTTCTCGACATTGCAGCCCACGACCGTCCGGCCGTCGTCGGTGAGGGCCGCGGCGCCGACCGGGAAGCCGGAGTAGGGCGCGTAGGCCCGCTCCATCGCCTCCCGGGCGGCGGCACGCAGCGCGTCCCAGTCGACGGTGACGTCCGCCGACGCCGGTGAACCCGGAGTCCGTGGAGTGCTGCTCACCCGCCCTGTCCCTTCCGATACGGCATTCCGTCCGCCTTGGGCATCCGCAGCCGCTGCGCCGACAGCCCCATCACGAGCAGCGTGGCGACGTACGGCGTGGCCTGCACGACCTCGTCCGGCACGGAGTCGGTCAGCATGTACCACAGTGCCAGCAGCACCGCGAAGCCCAGCGCGATCGCCGCGCCGATCCGCGCCCCGCGGTAGAACTTCCAGGCCGCCATGGCGAGCAGCAGCAGCGCCAGCAGGAGCAGCAGCGCGTGTACCGAGGGGCCGCCGTTGCGCAGCTGGAGGCTGTCCGCGTATCCGAACAGCCCGGCGCCCATCGCCAGCCCGCCCGGCCGCCAGTTGCCGAAGATCATCGCGGCCAGGCCGATGTAGCCGCGCCCGCCGGTCTGCCCCTCCAGGTAGAAGTGGGTGCCGATGGCCAGGAACACCCCGGCCAGTCCGGCCAGCCCGCCGGAGATGATCACCGCCACGTACTTGTACGTGTACACATTGACGCCCAGCGACTCGGCCGCGACCGGGTTCTCGCCGCAGGACCGCAGGCGCAGGCCGAACGGCGTGCGCCACAGGATGAAGAAGGTGGCCACGAAGAGCACCAGCGCGACCAGCGTCAGCGACGACACATTGGTGACCAGGCCGCCGACGATCCCGGCCAGGTCCGAGAGCAGGAACCAGTGGTGTTTCTCCACCGTGCTCAGCCAGTGCGACAGCCCCGGCACCGTGAAGTGCTTGATGTCGGCGATCGGTGGCGACTGCTTGGGGGTGCCGCCCTTCTGGGCCGCCTCGCCGACGTTGAACAGGCGCTTGGCGAGGTAGGCGGTGACTCCGGCGGCGAGGATGTTCATCGCCACACCGGCGATGATGTGGTCCACGCCGAAGGTGACGGTGACGACCGCGTGCACCAGCCCGCCGAGCGCGCCGCCGGCCACACCGGCCAGCACGCCGAGCCACGGATTGGTCTGCCAGCCGGCCCAGGCGCCGAAGAAGGTGCCCAGGATCATCATGCCTTCGAGGCCGATGTTGACCACGCCGGCCCGTTCCGACCACAGGCCGGCCAGGCCCGCCAGGCCGATGGGCACCGCGCCGGACAGCGCGCCGGCCACCTGCCCGGCCGAGGTCACGTCCTCGGCGCCGGTGATGGCCCGCACCGCCGAGACCAGGATCAGGGCGGCGGCCAGGATCAGCAGGACGACCGGCCAGGTGAGCGTGAACCGGCCGGTCCGGCGGCCGCCCGCGCGGGGTGCCAGCGGCGGCGGGGTCTGGGTTGCGGTGGCAGTCACGCCGGCACCTCCTGCTTGTCTTCGGTGCCGGAGTCACCGGCATGAGTGCCGGCCGCGGCGAGTTCCGCACCGACCTGGCGCTGCTGCCGGGTCAGCCCGTAGCGGCGTACGAGTTCGTAGGCGATGACCACGGCGAGCACGATCACGCCCTGGATGACGCCGACGATCTCCTTGTCGTAGCCCTCGAACTCCAGGCCGTTGGAGGCGCGTTCGAGGAACGCCCAGAGCAGGGCGCCCACCCCGATGCCGATCGGGTTGTTGCGGCCGAGCAGGGCGACCGCGATGCCGGTGAAGCCGATGCCGGTCGGGAAGTCGGTGCCGTAGTCGTACGACTGGTTGAGCAGGGTGGGCATGCCGACCAGTCCGGCCATCGCGCCGGAGATCAGCATGCTGGTGACGACCATCCGCTTGACGTTCACACCGCTGGCCTGCGCGGCCGACTCGGAGCGGCCGACCGCCCGCAGGTCGAAGCCGAAGCGGGTGCGGGACAGGCCGAACCAGTAGAGGACGCCGGCCAGCACCGCGAAGACGATGAAGCCGACCACCGGGCCGGTGGCGGTGGAGAAGTTGAACAGGTGGCTGGAGGACGGCAGCGGCTTGGTGGACACCATGTTGGCGTTCTTGTCCAGGACGCCGAGCCGTCCGTCCTGGAGGAAGTAGCCGATCACGATGCCCGCGATCGAGTTGAGCATGATGGTGGAGATGACCTCGCTGACGCCCCGCGTCACCTTGAGGACGCCGGCGATCGCGGCCCACAGCGCGCCCACCGCCATGGCGGTGAGGATGATCACCGGGATCTGGATGATGCCCGGGATCGACAGGGCACCGCCGACCGCGGCGGCGAAGAAGGCCGCCAGCCGGTACTGGCCGTCCACGCCGATGTTGAACAGGTTCATCCGGAAGCCGACGGCGACGGCGAGACCGGCCAGGTAGTAGGTGGTGGCCTTGTTGAGTATGTAGACCTGGCTGTCGGACTTGCTGCCGTAGGTCACCATCACATTGAACGCGTGGAACGGCTCCTTGCCGGTGGCGAGCAGCACCAGCGCGGTGACGATCAGCGCGCCGACGACGGCCAGGACGGGTGCGGCGATCCCGAGGATCAGCCGGTCCTTGTCGAACTTCTTCATCGGTCCTCTCCCCCGGATCCCGCGGATTCGTCCGTGTCTTCGGCGTCTTCGGCCGCGCGGGGCTGTTCAGCCGCGCCGGGCTCTTCGGCCGCGCGGGGCGCGGGGATCCGGCCGGCGGTCTCGTCGGCCGCCAGGTGGCCGGACGCGGCGCCGGTCATCGCGGAGCCCAGCTCCTCCGGCGTTATCGTGGCCGGGTCCGCGTCGGCGACCAGCCGGCCCCGGTACATCACCCGCAGCGTGTCGGACAGCCCGATCAGCTCGTCCAGGTCGGCGGAGATCAGCAGCACGGCCAGTCCCTCACGCCGTGCCTCCCTGATCTGGTCCCAGATCTGCGCCTGCGCGCCGACGTCCACGCCCCGGGTCGGGTGCGCGGCGATCAGCAGCTTGGGCAGATGGCTCATCTCGCGTCCGACGATCAGCTTCTGCTGGTTGCCGCCGGACAGCGACGCGGCGGTGACCTCGATCCCGGGGGTGCGTACGTCGTACTCGCGCACGATCCGCTCGGTGTCGCGGCGGGCCGCGCCCGGCTCGATCAGGAAGCCCCTGCTGTTGGGGCGTTCGGTGACATGGCCGAGGATGCGGTTCTCCCACAGCGGGGCTTCCAGCAGCAGGCCGTGCCGCTGCCGGTCCTCCGGGATGTAGCCGATGCCGTCCTCGCGCCGCTTGCGGGTCGGCGCCACCGAGATGTCGGTGCCGTCCAGGACCAGGGAGCCGCCGTCGGGGATGCGTATCCCCATGATGGCCTCGACCAGTTCGGCCTGGCCGTTGCCCTCCACGCCCGCGATGCCTAGCACTTCGCCCTTGTGGATGGTGAAGCCGATGCCGTCCAGCACGATCCGCTCGACGCCGTCCGCGTCGACCGCGGCCAGCCGCAGCCCGTCCACGGTCAGCATCGGCTCGGTGGTGACCGTGGACTCGCGGGTCTCCGGCGAGGGCAGTTCGCTGCCGACCATCAGCTCGGCCAGCTGCTTGGTGGTGGTGTTCGCCGGGTCCACGTCACCGACGGTCGTACCGCGCCGGACGACGGTGATCTCGTCGGCCACCGACAGCACTTCGCCCAGCTTGTGCGAGATGAAGATGACGGTCAGGCCCTCGGACTTCAGCCCGCGCAGGTTGTCGAAGAGCGCGTCGACCTCCTGTGGCACCAGGACGGCGGTGGGCTCGTCCAGGATGAGGATGCGGGCGCCGCGGTAGAGCACCTTGAGGATCTCCACCCGCTGCCGGTCGGCCACGCCGAGGTCCTCGACCAGCGCTTCCGGCTTGACGCCGAGCCCGTAGGCGTCGGAGATCTCCCCGATCCGCTGCCGGGCCCGGCCGCCGATCCCGTACAGCTTCTCGCTGCCGAGGACGACGTTCTCCAGCACGGTGAGGTTGTCGGCCAGCATGAAGTGCTGGTGCACCATGCCGATCCCGCGGGCGATGGCGTCGCCGGGGTCACCGAAGCTGACCTGCTCGCCGTCGATGGCGATGGTGCCCTCGTCCGGCTTCTGCATGCCGTAGAGGATCTTCATCAGGGTGGACTTGCCGGCGCCGTTCTCGCCCACGAGGGCGTGTACGGTGCCCGCGCGCACGCTGATGTCGATGTCGTGGTTGGCAACGACGCCGGGGAAGCGCTTGGTGATCCCGCGCAGCTCGACCGCGTACGCGGGCGGGGGCGCGGACGCGGGCGGCGTGGGTGGACTCGTGGACGCGTTGATGGCGCACGCTCCTCGGGGAAAGGCCGGGGCGGTGTCGGGCGGTGGGGGTGAACGTACCGCGAGGCCCGGCGGGGTCGCTTCAGCAACCCCCGCCGAGCCTCGTGGTCAAGCACCTGTCATCGGATCAAGGTCGGTACAACCTCTGATCAAGCTCCGATCAAGTTCTGATCGACCTCTGATCAAAGGCGGATCAGGGTCACGGGGTGCTGCTGACCTTGATCGCGCCCGAGACGATCTTCTGCTGGGCGGCGTCCAGCTGGGACTGGATGTCGCTGATGAAGCCGCCCGACGTCGCGAGCGACACACCCTTGTTGGCGAGGTCGTACGAGTTGGTGCCGGTCTTCGGCTTGCCGTCGTGCACCGACTTGATCAGGTCGTACGTCGCCACGTCGACGTTCTTTATCGCCGAGGTGAGGATGCTGTTCTTGTACTTGGCCAGCGCCGGGTCCTGGTACTGGTCGGAGTCGACGCCTATCGCCCAGGCGCCGGACTTGCCGGCCACCGCCTGGATGGAGCCGTCACCGGACAGACCGGCCGCGGTGTAGATGACGTCCACGCCGCTGTCGAGCATGCCCTGGGCCTTGCCCTGCGCCGAGGTCGGGTCGGCGAAGCCCTTGGTGTCGGTCTCGTACAGGTACTGCCGGGTCACGGTCACCGACGGCTTGGTGTCCTTGACGCCCTGCGCGAAGCCGGCGTCGAAGGTGCCGATCAGGGTGTTGTGCACACCGCCGATGAAGCCGACCTTGCCGGTCTTGGTCTTCAGGGCGGCGGCGACGCCGGCGAGATAGGAGCTCTGCTCGGTGGAGAACACCATGCTGTCGACGTTGGGCGAGTTCACCACGGAGTCGACCAGGCCGAAGGTGGTCTTGGGGTACTTCTTGGAGATCGCGGTCACCGCGTCGCCGTAGGTGAAGCCCACCGCCACGACGGGGTTGTAACCGGCCGCCGCCAGCGAGTCCAGGCGCTGCTCGCGGTCCGACTCGGTCTCGCCGTTACTCGCGGTCAGTTCCTTCTTACCGAGTTTGAATTCGCTGCTAGCCTTGTCCATGCCGCGGGCCGCGGAGTCGTTGAAGGAGTGGTCACCACGGCCGCCTACGTCGTAGGCCATACCGATGCCCTTGGCCTTGCCACTGTCCGAGGTGGAACTGCTGCCACACGCGGTCGCGGTCAGCGCGAGCGCCGCGGAAACCACACCCGCGGCAGCGATCTTGGATACCCGGCGCAAGAGGGTCCCCTTCAGTTGGAAGCGCCCCGTCCGGCGCTGGCTAAGCCGGAGCTTAACGCGCGTAGATGTCAGGTAAAGACCGAATGAAGACCTGTTATCGGATCGACGCATTTCAGCCAGGTGAAGCCTCCGTAGCGGCTGCTTCACCCGGTGTCAGAAGCGCAGGACACCGCCTCGGGGAGCGGCTTTTGGCGCGTTTCCCGGCGGGCCCGGGGCCGGGGCTCAGGACAGCAGCGCGGCTGCCGTGAAGAGTTCGACGCCGACCGCGATCGCGCCCTCGTCCACGTCGAAGTCGCCCCGGTGCAGGTCGCGCGGCGTGGTGTCGCCGACCGGCCTGGTGCCGAGCCGGGCCAGCGCGCCGTGGACGTGCTCCAGATACCAGGAGAAGTCCTCGCCGCCCAGGCTCTGATCGGTGTCCTCGACCGCCGGGGCGCCGTAGCGCGCGGTCATCGCCTCGCGCAGCAGCTCCACCGAGCCGGCCTCGTTCACCACCGGGGGCACTCCGCGCTGGTAGGTGATCTCGCACTTGGCCCGGTAGATCGCCGCGATCTGGTCGATCACCTCGTGCACGAGGTCGGGTGCGGCGTGCCAGGCGCCCAGCTCCAGGCAGCGGACGGTGCCTTCGAGTTCGGCGTGCTGCGGGATGACGTTCGCGGTGTGACCGGCCTCGATCCGGCCCCACACGACGCTCAGCCCGGAGCGGGGGTCGACCCGGCGGTTGAGCGCGGCGGGCAGTTCGGTGGCGAGCTTGGCGGTGGCCATCACCAGGTCGGTGGTCAGATGCGGGCGGGCGCTGTGGCCGCCGGGACCGTCCAGGGTGAGTTTGAGCCGGTCGGCGGCCGAGGTGATGGGCCCCTGCCGCAGTCCGATCCGGCCGACCTCGACCCGGGGGTCGCAGTGCACGGCCAGGATGCGGTCCACTCCGTCCAGCACGCCGGCCTGCACCGCGTCCAGCGCGCCGCCCGGCATGATCTCCTCGGCGGCCTGGAACACCAGCCGCACCGGGCGCGGCAGCTTGCCCCGCTCGCTCATCCCGGCCAGCACCAGGCCGGCGCCGAGTACGACGCTGGTGTGCACATCGTGCCCGCAGGCGTGCGCCCGCCCGTCCACGGTGGAGCGGTACTCGACGTCCTTGGTGTCCGGCACCGGCAGCGCGTCCAGGTCGGCCCGCAGCGCCAGCCGCTTGCGGGCGGGGTCCGGGTCGTCGGGGCCGATGTCGCAGACCACACCGGTCCCGTTGGGCAGCACCTTGGGCTCCAGCCCCGCCTGTGCCAGCCGGGCCCGCACCTTCTCGGTGGTCCTGACCTCCTGCCGCGCCAGCTCGGGGTGGCGGTGCAGGTCGCGGCGGAACGCGATGAGCTCGGCGCGCAGATCCTCGGACAGCACGCTCGACAGCGCGGCGGGTGTCTCTACGGGTGAGTCGTCGTTCACCTCAGTCAGGGTATGCCCCACGCCCGGCTCCTCCTAGCTGGTCGGCACATTCACAGACCTGATCAGGGCCCTGCGGGCAGCCTACGACCCCGCGGTCGTCACCCGCAGCCGCTCGCCCGGCCCGCCGCCGGATCACCGCGGTGCGGGCGGGGCCCCGCGTGCGGTGGCCCGGACCAGGGGGTGGTCCGGGCCACCGCACGGCGGGACGGTGGAGGGTGGCGGAGGACTGGTGGAGGACGGCGGAGGACGGTCGCGGGCGGCCGGGCGGTCCGCGTCAGCCGGTGATCGCCGGGCCGCTGTTCGCGGCCATGCCCTGGCCCTGTGAGACGCCGCCGCGAGCGAGGTCCTGGGTCCACAGGACGCCCGAGTTGGCCTGGAAGGCGACCTCCAGGACGATGCCGGGGACGGCGGTGATGGAGGGGCTGGTGCCGGCCCGCATGCCCAGCTGCGTATTGAAGTTGATGTAGCTGCCCACCTCCCACAGCAGGCCGGTACTGGCCTGGAAGGCCGTCTCGTAACCGCCGGCCGCCAGCGCCGTGATGCTGGGACTGGTGCCCGCCGCCATCGCGTAGCCCTGGGAGACGCCGCCGCGGGTGAGGTCCTGGGTCCAGAGCACACCGGTGTTGGCCTGGAAGGCCACCTGGAAGCCGCCGGCCGCGGAGGCCGCGATGCTCGGGCTGGTGCCGGCCCGCATGCCCAGCTGGGTGTTGAAGTTGATGTAGCTGCCGACCTCCCACAGCAGGCCGGTGTTCGCCTGGAAGGCGATCTCGTAGCCGCCGCCGGCCAGCGCGGCGATGCTGGGACTGGTGCCGGCCAGCATCGGGTAGCCGAGCGGGGTCCCGCCGGTCTGCGGGGTGTATTTCCACAGCTGCCCGGTGTCGGCCTGGAAGACCACCTCGAAGGTGCCGTCGGGCGCGGCGGCGATGGCCGGGCTGGTGTTGGCCATCACCCCCAGCTGGGTGTTGAAGGTGAAGGCGGTGCCGTAGACGGTGAGGACCCCGCTGTGGCCCCCCGCGCTGTTCGACACGAAGGCCACCTCGAAACCGCCGCCGGGCAGCGAGGCGATGCTGGGGCTCGTGTACGCCCGGATGGTCTGGCCCAGGTAGCCGGACCCCGAGGGCGTCGAGGTGTGCAGCAGGCCCCCGCCCAGGTCGCTGCTCTGGAACGCGATCTTCGGGGTGCCGGTGACATTGCCCGCGTTGCCGTGGGTGACGGTGAAGTATCCGGGGCCGCCGATGTCGCTCGTGGTGGCGGTGCCTCCGCTGGGGTCGGCCAGGTCGATCGCGTTCCCGTTGGCCGCGGTCATATAGGCGCCGTTGATCGTGGTGCCGTTGAAGCCGGTGAAGCCGAAGTCGGGCAGCGGCAGGACCTGGCCGTTGCCGGCGTTGGTCGGGGCTTCCACGATGGCTTCGGCGGAGTTGTTGGGCAGGTAGGAGGACGAGGTCAGCACGGTGTTCTCGGTCCAGCCCTGGGTGATGTCGACCAGGCGCAGCGTGTAGACGTTCAGGTTGGCGACGGTGACGCTGGCGGTCATGTTGTCGCCGGGCGCCAGGTAGTTTCCGTAGTTGACCGGCGGGCTGGGCGCCATCTCGTACCAGCCGAAGTAGTGCGGTACGCCGCCGGAGCAGTCCACGCTCGTGCCGGTCTGCTCGACGTTGGTGAAGAAGGGGCCGCCCTGGGCGCCGTCGATCCCGACCCAGGTCGCCACCGCGCCGCCCGCCCGGCAGTCCACCCAGGGCTGGACCCAGTTGGACGACACGGCGGTGACGCCGTTGTTGGCGGTTTGCTGCGCGTAGCCGGACCAGTTGGTGGAGAGCTGACGGGGGCCGTTGACGACGACGCCGGGGCGGGCCGCCGGCCGGGCGGGCGTGGGCGCGGCGATCCGTGGCCGGGACTCGATCCGGGACCGCGCGGCCGGCGCGGTGCGGGCTGTGTGCCCGGAGGCGGCGGCGACCCCCGCGGCGGCGATTCCCGCCAGCGCGAGGGCCATGGTCAAGGCGACGACGACTAGCGAACGCAACAAACGCACTGGGCACTCCTCGACGTGGGTGGAACGACGGGGTTCGTGCTCCGCTCCACCGCTGGGCGCCGCAGGGCGGCCGCGCCGGGAACGGACGTGCTGCGGGTCACCGGGCGACAGCCGACCGGATCGCCGAGCCGAACCTAGCGGCGGCCACCGCCCTGGACAACGCACATTCCTGCCGTTGCCGACGGCGTTCTCCGCCACGGGAGGAGGCGCCGTCGCGAGCGTGCCCCGGGGAGACGCGTGTCACACGCGGCGATGTCACATCACGGCGAGCTGTCCGGTCATAGAGGTGTAGCCACCGACAACGGCAAGGGGTGCACCATGGAAGCCCGTTTGAACCTCCTCGACAGCCCGTTCGCAGCCAAGTCCCTGAGGCACATCGTCTCGGCGGGGCTGGCGATCGGGGAATCGACACTGCCGGCCGCGACCCAGGAGCTGATCAAGCTCCGCGCCAGCCAGATCAACGGCTGCGGCTTCTGCACGGACATGCACACCAAGGACGCCGCGCACGCCGGGGAGACCCAGCAGCGGCTCAACCTGGTCGCGGCCTGGCGCGAGGCCACGGTGTTCACCGACGCCGAGCGCGCGGCCCTGGAGCTGGCGGAGCAGGGCACCCGCGTCGCCGACGCGGCCGGCGGGGTCACGGACGAGGCGTGGGCGAACGCCGCCAAGCACTACGACGAGGACCAGCTCGCCTCGCTGGTGTCGATCATCGCCGTCATCAACGCCTTCAACCGGCTGAACCTCATCGTCCAGCAGCCGGCCGGCGACTACCAGCCCGGCCAGTTCGGCTGACGGGACGCGGCCGGTGCGATCGGGCACCGGCGGCAGGACGGCGCCCCGGACCCCGCTCGTAGGGGTCCGGGGCGCCGTGCCGCCCGGTTCCGTACGGTCGTCGGGCGGACCCGGTCGGCGGAAGGGGAGCGGCTACCCCCAGGTCACCGCCTCCCCGGTGGCCCAGAAGCCGGAGCCGAAGGTGTCGTCGCCGGTGATCGGGGCGTAGCCGGTGACGGGGAGCGGGGGGTCGCAGTGGTAGCAGAGTTTGTAACCGGCCGCCTCGGACTGGGTGGACTTACGGCGGATCCACTCGGCGGCCTCCTCGGTGGTGAGCACCTGCATGCCCGCCGCCCAGGCGGTGCTGCAGACGCCCTGGTGGGCGAAGGCGGGCAGGCCGGCGAGGAAGCGGGGGGAGCCGACGGGTTCGACGCGGCCGACGAAGCGGGACACCTTGGGGCAGCTGCTGCGGTGCAGGGTGTGCTTGCCGGCCGCGTACGGGTGCGCGTCCAGGTCGGACAGCCGCACCTTGTGAGTAAGCGATTCTGCAGCGATCGCGTCGAACTCCGCCCGGGCGCCCGCGCACATGGGGCAGCCGTGCGGGCAGTCCTCGCCGATGGTCTCCTCGTCGAAAGTGGTCGCGGGACGGTCCGGGGCGTGGAACCGCCGGGCGAACTCGTCGAGAGCCTGGTGGAGTTCGGGCGCGGTGACCTGCCCCTGCGCGACCAGGTCGATCATCTCCCTGACGGCGGGAAGCTCGATCACGAACTGGGCCCCGCCGGGACTGTGGGGGGCTTCCGCGCAGTGCATTCCCCAGACGAACCGGTCCTCTGCGTGCTGGCGTTCCATCATTACCTGGTCGTTCTCTCTCAGAAGCTTTTTCGGATGCCGGGCGCCGGGGACTCAGTGCTTGCGCTGGCGGGGGATCTTGGCGTGGCGGGGGTGGAGGAGGGTGATCTGCCGGCAGAGGAGGTGGAAGCTGGCCAGCGCGGAGACCGGGGGCAGCCCGGCGGTGGCGATCGCGGTGAGCGTCCTGGGGGCGTGGGCGATGCACAGGGCCATGGCGATCGCGGAGAAGACGATCACCGCGATCCAGGCGGCCCGCACCTCGCGGCGGTGGGCCGCCGCCTGGAGGATCGACAGGCAGGCGGCGAACCACGGGCCGTAGACCAGCAGCGGCCAGGAAGAGGCCAGGCTGTGGGCGGTCGGGGAGGCGAGTTCGCGCAGCGGGTCGTACGAGACCATCGCGCCGAGCACGCTGACGGTACTGGCGACGACGGCGGTGGTCCCGGCGATGGCGACGCCGAGACGGAGGGGCCAGCGCGGCCGGACGGACGGCCGGCGTCTGCGGCGCCGGTCCATCCGGGAGGCGGCGGACCGGTGGCCGCGCGGTGCCTCCTCCTCGAAGGGCTGCTGGAAGAGCTGCTCGAACTCGACTTCGAGGTCCCAGTGGCTCAGGGTGTCCTCCGCCGGGGCCGCCGGAGGGTAATCCGGCGCGGGCCCCGGGTCGGGGGCGAAAAGATCAGGGGCGATCAGCGGATATTCGTCGTATTCATACATTCTGACGCCATCCCGGTAGCAAGGCGTACGGGCGGGCACTTGTCGAGGATCCGAGGTGCGCGGCGTTCCACCGCGTGGTGAAGTCGGCCTCGATCCGTCCCATCAGGGCAAGGAATTCGCTCAGCAGCACATCGCACGGCGGCGGCCCGACGGCGGCTTCGCGGCCGAATTCGGCACCGTACATCGCCTCCCCACGACTGTTCTCGGCGGCGAACGCCGGCGTTTGCGCGGTGGAGTCGGCAGGTCGCAGGTCCGCGGCCACTGAATGGAGGGGGCCAGAAGGCGTATTCACACAGTCTTCAACGACTACGGGATTGGCCCGGGACGAGGCAAACGAGTGAACGGCGTGGCATTCGGTTGGTCCGTTTGCCGCAGTCGTGTGAAAGCCGGGTACGAACGTTCGCGGTGACGCGGCGTCACCGTGCTCGGATGGACCCGTCAATCCGGAGGCGGATTTACTTTCCGCGTGTCGTACGTCATTACGGCGGCGGTCGTCCGGTAACATCGCGCGCCCGCGCTGAATGCGCGGGTATTCCGGCGCCGGTCCGGCCGAACGGACGCGGGGGGCCCGCCGCGCGCACCGCGGACGGCCCCGAAGCGGGCCGCGGGGGGTGTCCGGGCACGGGCGGACATGCACGGCACTGTCACAGTTTGAGCAAACGCGTGTCTACGGCTCCGGGTTGTGGTGGAGTGCAGCTCCGCGGGGGATCGCGGGGACGCGAAGTGCTGTAGGGGGTGGGAATGCCGTTCTCGGCATTGGTGAACCCGGCCCAATTGGGGCGGGAGCTGAAGGACCTGGCGGGCCGGCCCCAACTGGCGGGCCGGAGGGATGAATTACAGAGCCTGGGCGAGGACCTCGAAGCCGCCAGGAATCTGGACGCGTGGTCCGGGATCGACCTGGTGGCGGCCTTCGCCCGGCCGGAGAGCCTGGCGGATCCGGCCCCGGGGAGCCGCGGGGGCGGGCGGGGAGGCGGCCGGGGAGGCCGGTCGCTGTGGGCCCGGATCAGCAGAATCGTCCGCGAGGAGCCGCTGGAGGCGGCGCTGGGCGTGATGGTCTTCGCGCCGCTGCTGGTCACATGGTTCGGGCTGCGGATGGCGAGCCGGGCCTACGGCGAGCTGGCGAAGGACAATCCCAAGGAGGCGTCGCGGCCGTTTCTGCAACTGTGGCAGTCCGGCTTCGACGGCCACCTGTCCTCCTATGAGCGCTTCGACAGCCTGGCGCTGGTGGCGGTCGGCCTGATCGGCGTCCTGCTGCTGCTCGCCCTCGCCCATGCCCTGCTCCGCACCCGCAACGAGCGGGAGGCGGCCGAGCGGGAGGCCGAAGGCGCCGTCCTGCTCAGCCAGCTGGCGTCCGTGCTGACCCGGGCGCAACTGGCCCTGGTCGCCCACCGCAACAGCTCACCGGCCCGCTTCGCGGCTGAACTGACCGGCGCCGCACGGCAGTTGCGCTCGCTGACCAATCAGGCGGTCAAGAGTCACGACAAGCTGGTCCTGGTGGCGGACGCCACCGACCGGGCGGCCACCGAACTGGGCGCCGCCACCGACCGCCTGTCCAAGGAGGTGCCCCAACTGGGCTCCGCCGCCGACCGGATCGAGACCGCGGTCCGCGCCGGGAGCGACGCCCTGCGCGACGCGCAGGCGAAGGCGGTCGACGCGGTGCGCGCCGCGCAGGACACCACCGTGCGGACCGGGGAGGACAACGCGACCGCCGTCCGCGAGGTCGGCGAACGGATCGGGCGGGCCGGAGCGGTGGTCGATACGGCGCTGAAGGAACTCGCCGCCGTGCAGCAGCAGTTGGTGGTGATGTCCGAGCAGGCGGTGCAGGCGGCCGACCGGGCGTCGCAGAACATGGTGCGCAGCGCCGACCGTACCGGTGACGCGGTGGACGGCATGCGCAAGGCCACCGAGCAGTGGGACGCCGTCGCCGCGCACTGGCAGGACGCCGCGGCGCGGCTCGACGCCGGCATCCGGCTGCTCGCCGGGGCGCCGCAGCCGGAGGACGCGGTCAGCGGCTCGGGGCTCGGAGCGGGGCTCGGAGCGGGCGGATGACGCGCCTGTCGCGCCGCCGCGGGCGGCTGGGCACCACCGCGCTCGCCGGGTGGCTGTTCGCCGACTTCCTGCTGGTGCTGGCCCTGGTGGCGATGGGCGACCAGGCCGACCCGCTGGCGGACCGGCGCCCCGCGCCCCGGCCGACTCCCACGCACAGCGCGAAGCCGCGTCCGAAGCCCACCCCCACCGGACCGCGCTCGGTGTCGAGGACCCGCTACAAGTTCTCGGTTGCGGGAAGCGACAACGCCTCGCTGGAGCGGCAGATCGTGACGGCCACCCGGGCGCGCGCGGGCCAGGAGGCCGCCTTCGTGCTGACCTTCGGCGGCACCCAGGCCGGCACGGCCTACGCGCGCAAGGTCAATGTGCTGCTGCACCGGGCCAGGCCCGCGATGTTCAACCAGGACACCGCGACGGAGGACTTCCTCCAACTCGACGCCGAGGCGGACACAGCGAGCGTGTGGGTGTACTTCTACACCGCGCCGCGGTGAACGGGCCGCAGACGGCGGCGCCCGGACCGGCACCGTCCCCGGCGCCGCCGGCTCCCCTGCTGCTGCCGATGTTTCCCGGTCTGCCCGGCTTCACCGCGTTCAGCGAACGCCTGACCCGGCTCGGCTTCCGGCACGCCGCCGAACCGCTGTTGCGGGCGCCGCGGCCCGCCCCGCCGCCCCACGCACTCCAGGGGGCAGCCTCCCGGCCCGCCTTCCGGGTACTGGACGGACTGTGGCTCACCGGGCGCGGCGGGAACTGGCTGCGGGTCGACGCGGCGTCCATCAACGAGTGCCGGTCCCGCTGGGAGGGCAGCGGCGATCCGCGCGCCACCGAGATCCGCTCGCTGCTGAACTGGCTGCGCCGGCAGATCCGCGACGACGTCATGCGGCTGCGCCGGGTCGTGCTCTACCAGTTGTCCTGCCTGCTCGCCGACCGCCCCGGCGGTCCGACACGGGAGGCGGCCGAGGCGCTGGGTGTGCACCCCACCGAGTCCGCCGCGCTGGCGGCGGCCGTCGCCGCCGGTTTCCCCGCGTCAGGACCGGTCCGGCAGGCGGGCGAGGAAATCACCGACGCGCTGCGCGGCGGGCGCCTCTACCGGGCCGCCGAACTGGCCGCCGCACTGCCGGAATCGCCGGCCGACCCGGAACTGGCCGCCGTTCTGGACGACTTGATGCGGCGGACGGATGAGGTCGAATCGCTGGCGGCGGTCGCGGCCCGGCGGCAGGCGAGCGGACAGCTCGGCCCGGCGGCCGAGGCATGGCTCGGCGCGTCCCGGCTCGCGGTGGACGATCCGCGGGTGCGAGCGGGGCTGTTGGGCGTGGCGGTGCTCATCGCCGACGCCGAGGACGGCACCACCGAGTCGGACGGGGACGCGGGCAGCGCGGGCGCCCCGGACGGCCCGGACGGCCCGGGCGCCCCGGACGGCCCGGACGGCCCGGACGGCTCAGGCAGCACGGCCGGCGCGGGCGGCCGCTCGGTGTCCGCCCGCCTCGACGGCGACGCCGTGACCCTCCAGTGGCAGCCGGTCGTCGCACCCGGAAGACGCCGCTCCCCCACCCGCTACCGCGTGTTCAGATTCCCGTCCGGCGCGCCGGAGGAGGCCGTCGGCATCGAGGTGGCCGACCCGCCGGAGACCGCCCGCACCGCCCTCACCGCCGTCGACCCCGGCATACCGGTCGGGACCGAAGTGCGGTACGTGGTGGTCCCGTTGTACGGGAACCGGGTCGCGCGGCTGCCGAGCGCCTCGGGTCCCGTGCTGTCCGCACCGGAGGTCGAGGACCTGCGGTGGAAAGCGGTGCCGGACGGGGTCCGGCTGAGCTGGCGGGCACACCCCCGGGCGGTCGGCACCCGGGTGCGGCGCGGTGCGGAAGCGCCGGTCCCGGGCGGCTCCGACGGCATGGTCGACCAGCCGCTGCCCGCCGGTGACCACTGGTACCGGGTCAGCAGCGAATACCGGAGCGGATCGGGCGAGTCGCTGTGGACCCCGGGCCGTACGATCCAGGCCCGCGCCGAGGAATGGCCCTCCCAGGTCGCGGAGTTGGCGGTGGCCGCGGTGCACGCCGACGGCCGGGTGGAGCTCGCCTGGACCCCGCCCGCCCGGGGCGTCGGACAGCTGGTGCGGTGGCGCTGGTGGCCCGCTGCGCCCGGGGAGGACGTCACGCCGCTGCTCGCCGAGCTGTTCCCGCCCCCGGGTGCCGCGCAGGACCTGGACGGCCCGCAGGACACGGCCGCGCCGGGCGGCGGCCCCGCCGACGAACCGCCCTCCGGCCGACGACAGTTGACGCTGAGCCCCCGGCGCGGTGCCTCCACCCGGGTCACCGCCGTCAGCGTGCTGGACGGGCGGGCGGTGGCCGGCCCGAGCGTCCTGATCGAAGCGCCGGACGCGGTGGCCGACCTGGTGGTGCGACGCCGTCACCGGGGCTGGGCGCACATCGACTTCCGCTGGCCGGAGCCCGCGGTGCTGGTCCTGGTGCGCTGGGAGCAGGACGGCCGGGTACGGGAACGCCGGGTGGCCCGCTCCCGGATGGACGCCAACGGCGTGGACATCCCGCTGACCGGGCGCGAAGCGGTGGTGACGGTCGGCGCGGTGTCGCGCCCTGACGTGACGGTGATCGGCGTGGAGCCGGCACGGTTCGCCGTACCTGCGGTCCCGCCCCTGCCGCCGGCCGCACCACCCGCCGCGGCGGTCGAGGACACGCCCGAGGAGCCCCCGCCGGCACCGGAAGCCGTCAAAGTCACCTGGTGGCGGCGATTGTGGCCGTGGCGGCGGCGTGGCTGAACCCGGGGCCGCGGGCGGCCCCGGGCGCGGGTCAGGCCTCCACCACCCCTTCGGTGCCGCCCCCGAACTCGATGGTGATGCCGGGCCGCAGCGCCGCCGTCTTGCCCGGCGGCACCGTCTGCGTCGTGTTGTCCGGGCGGCGGGTGGTCCAGGTGGTCCCGGTCCGGTTGGTGAGGCCGAAGCGCCCGGGGTGCTGCGGGTGCTCGGTCACCTCGCCCACCACATCGGTGAAGTCGTGCCGCTTGGGGCTGCTGATCAGGTGGTGGCCGTAGATACGGCCGCCCCGGATCAGCCGGACCGGAGTGCGGTGCCGGACCGCGCCCACACCGGTGAGGACGGTCAGGCAGGGCGGTACGTCCAGCGGGCGGGCGCACTTCCAGCAGGTGGGCGCGGTGGCGCCGGGCTGCGAGAGGTTGAACTTCCCGCACACGGCGCAGATCAGGCTGCTGTCGAGCACGGAGCTCAGCGCGCCGCGCCACTGGCTCTCCCTGACCCGCTCGACCGGTTCGGTCAGCCCCACCGTGAAGGTCTTGACGAAGAGGTCCTGCAGCTTCTTCGGCATGGTCCGCCAGGTCGCGATGACGGTGTCCTGCTCGCCCGGCACCGGCCGGTTGGTGGTGTTCGCCGGGTCGTAGACGAAGACCGGCCGGGTGCCGTAGAGCCGGCGCTGCGCGGCCTCGTCGAGGCAGCGGATCTTCAGCGCGAGGGCGCCCTGGAAGGGGTGGTGGTTCATGAACAGCATGAAGAGCAGGACCGCGAGCGAGTGCAGGTCGGTCTGCGTACCGGGTGAGACCCCCTTGTCGCCGCGGACGAGTTCGGGCGCCATGAAGTCCATCGTGCCGGCGACGCCCGCGGCCTCGCTCTCGAAGACGGCGTTGTCGTTGTCGCAGACCAGGATGTCGCCGGTGACCGGGTCGAAGAAGATGTTCCCCCAGTTGATGTCCCGGTAGGCGATGCCCTTGCCGTGCAGCGCCAGATACGCCTCGACGGTGTGCAGCGCGGCGATCACCAGGGTGCGCTGGGTGACCGCGCTGACCGAGGGGTCGCGGCGGAAGAGCGCCGGCAAGTCCTTGAAGCGGTCCGGCCGTACGTCCATCAGGTAACCGAAGCCGCCGCTGAGCGCGTTGGGGTCCGAGACGACGGACTGCGGCCACAGGAAGCGGGAGTCGGTGAACCGCAGGCCGATCAGCCCTTCGAGGATGTTGCGCTGCATCTCGGTGGCCTGCGCCGGGTAGTACCACTTGACCGCGCGGTCCCCGTGCGGTGTCTTCGCCTGGTAGACCTCGCCCTGACCACCGGCGCCGTAGAGCCGGCCGACCGTGATCCGGTCGCCGCTGTCGGTGATCAGGGTGTGCCCCTCGGGCAGTATCCCGTTCACGATGTCGTTCCTTCCGTGTCCAACTGGTGTGGCGGGTCCGGCTGTCGCCCGGGCCGGTCCGACGGCTGGGCCGGTGCGGGCCGGTCGCGTCCGGCGTCGGCGGTGGGTGCGTACCGCTCGGACGGAAACGCCCCGACCAGTGTCGAGTCGTCCCCGGAGAAGCTCGCGGCGCGCTCCAGCCAGCTCGCCAACTGCCCCTGTACGACGTCGAGTCCCTGGTCGCGGGCCCGGTCGCGCAGTCCCTCGGCGAAGCTGACGAAGCCCGAGTGGTCGGTGAAGCTCTTGGACAGCCCGTCGGTGGAGATCAGGACCGCGGTGTGCCGGTCGGCGGGCAGCCGCTGCCAGTGGATCCGCATCTGCCGCCATGCCTCCGCCTGGCACAGCGAGTCCGCCTCGTCCCCCAACTCCGGCCCGTCGTAGAGGGGTACGAAGGGCTCGCCGGTCTCGTCGACCAGCACGATGTCGCCGTCCCCGAGCTTCCAGCACAGCAGCAGCCGGCCCACGACGATCGCCCCGACCAGGGTGCTGCCGTACGGGATCGTGTCCAGGCCGGCCCCTCGGGCCCGCGGCCAGGTGCCGTCCGCCGGGGAGTTGGCCTCGAACATCGCCACCCGGTGCCGCCAGTGGTGGACGATCTGCTGCGGCAGACCGCGCGCCGCCGCCAGCACGGCGGGCCAGTGACTCTCGTCGCCGCCCCGCCGTGCCACGTCCTGCGCCAGCACCTCCGCGCAGGCGATGAACGCCTCCACCGCCCAGCGCGAGCCGAGGTCACTGCGGTAGTGCGCCTTCGAACCGTGTCCGTCGGCGACCACCAGCAGCACCCCGTCGCCGCCGATGCCCTTCCGGGCGGCCCAACTGTCCTGTGTGTACTTCTTGTTGCGGCCCTTGACCGCGCCCTGGAGGAGTGTCCAGGCCGGACCGTCCGCGACCTCGGTCACCAGACGTCGTCGTCATCGTCGGCGACGACGGGGGGCGGTGGCACCAGGTTCTTGACCGGGGCGTTCTGCTGGTCGTCGTCATCGGCGGCGCCGCCGCCGACCGGGGTGGACGAGGCGCGCACCGCCATGGTCGAGGCCCAGCGGATGGCCCGCACCAGCTGCTGCGGGTTGTCGGCCTGGATCGGCTCCATCTCCGGATTGGCGAGGAACTCCTTGAGGACGCCCTTGTCGGCGTCCTGGCCGATGGCCACCGCCACCCGGATCGCCCGCTTGCCCCAGGGGGTGGCGTCGACGGCCCGCAGGCCGGCCCGCCAGTCGTCGGTCGGCTGGCCGTCGGAGACCAGGGCCAGTACGGGGCGCAGCGCCCGCTCGGGCATCGGCGGCATGTCCAGCACCGTCGCCGCGAGTTTCAGGGCCGCGCCGAGGCTCGTCCAGCCCGAGGTCCCGACGTCCTTCCAGTTGAAGTCCGCCACCGGGGTGGGCTTTTCCACATGCCAGGACGCGGACGCGCTGAAGGTGATGGCGCGGACCAGCAGGCTGGCGGCGGGATTCTCGTTGGCGGCGTCGCGCATCTCCGGTATCGCCTCGCGGATGGCGAAGTTGAGCTCGGCGATCTTGCCGTTCATGCTCATCGAGTCGGAGCAGTCGAGTATCCAGATGAAATGTACGGGACGGCTGGCCATCGGGCCGCCGGGCATGTCGCTCACGCGGTTCCCCTCCTTCTGGCCGGAGTTCGGTGCGTCCGGCTTCGCGCGTGTCGTGCGGTCGTTGTGTCGGTCGTTGTCGTCGGTTGTCTGCTGGTTCGTCTGCGTCGGTCGCGGCGTCGGCGTCGGTATCAGTCCGGGCGCGTGGGTCGGGACGCGGTCCGGGCGTCTCAGCGGTGGAAGTCGTTCCGGGGGTCGATGCCGGTTCCGCTGAGGCCGGTGTCGACGAACGCCTCCCAGTTGTGTGCCCATTCCAACTCGCCCATCGCGCGCAACCTCTCCCCGATTTTCTGGAGTTGGATGGGATTCCGCAGCCGCAGCCGCACGACGGTTTCCCCGAACACCTCGGTGGTGAGGACCTGCGACTCGTTCCGCCATCCGATGGTCGCTTGGAGGGAGTCCCGGCCCCAGGCCGTGAAGAGCTTCGCCGCCCCCTCCGGGTCCCCGGCCAGGGCGTCGACCAGCCTCTCCTTCCGCTTGGGGGTCAACTGCGCGTCCACATATCGCTTGAGGAGGGTCTCTTCGAGCGGCCCGGCGAGCACGCCGAGCACGAACGTGTCGGCCAGCTCGGCCGGTTGGGACTCGGCCAGCCGCACGGCGAGTTTCTTGGTGATCCAGTCGCGTACCGGGTCCGGGACCGAGAGGGCCAGCATGCTCCGCACTTGCTGGATGGCCAGCTTGGGACCGACCTCGTGCCGGTCCATCCGCCGGCCGAGGTTCAGCAGTTTCGCGACGGCCGCCTGCCGGTCGTCCAGTTCGGTGCGCATGCCGAGGAGTTGGTCGGCGAGTTCGGCCGAGTGGTCGGACGGCGGCTCGGGCACGGTCAGCAGCCTGGCCAGCCGTCCGTCGAATCTCGCGGCGGCGATACGGCTGGGCCCGCAGTGGCTGATCAGTTCCAAGGCGTCCAGCAGGCTCGGGGTCCCTTCCCGCCACACCAGCCAGAGGACCAGGCCGAGCAGCGCCGGTTCCCACACCTCCTCGGTGCCGGCGGAGGCGATCAGCCGGCGGAACAGCTCCATCCCGGCGATCCGCCGGTTCCGCAGCCGCTCGGCCTCGATGATCAGGCGCAGCCGCGCCGGAGCCTGTTCGTAGACGGTGTCCAGCCAGCCGCCCAGCGGCGAGGCGACCAGACCGGCGAGCGCCTCCGGCCTCGGACCTCTTTCCGCCTTGGCCAGCTGATCGAGGAGCAGCCGGACGAACGGCGTGGCCAGCCGCTCGAAGGGCTCCCGGGTCCGCTCGTCGCGGGGCGCTTCTTTCCAGAGCAGATCCCGGCTGATGCCCGCGGCGGCCTTGACCTCGGCGGCCTCCTGGCCGCTGCGCTCGGCCAGATACGCCGCGGTGACCCGGTCCGCCGCCAGCGGGCGTTCGCGCGGCGGCGACAGGGTGTGCAGGGCCTCCAGCACGCTCACCCATTGGAGGAACGGAGTGTCGTGACGCGCCCGGACCGTTTCGGTCAGCTTGTCGACCACCGCCGCCCGCAGACCGGCGTCGTCCGCCGACTCCCTGGTCGGGGGTGCGAATTCGGCGAGGACGGCGGCGAGCAGCCCGTCGTCCGACAGCGGCACCCGGACGCCCAGCTTCGCGAAGAGGTCCGACAGCTCGGCGGGCGTCAGCGGACCCCGGCGGACGGCGGCGACCCGGACGGGGTTGGCTCCCCCCGGGATGCCGCTGACGGCCTCCTCCTGGTCCTCCTGGTCCTCCCACCCGGCGTCCGGGCCGCCGCCGATCGCGGTGACGGGCGGCACGATGGGAGCGGGGGGAACCGGCGCCGGCCGCGATGCGGGCGGCAGGGCGGTCTGCACCGGCGCGGGTGGGGACGCCTGCCGGGACTCCGCGCGGTCGTACGGCTCCGTGTCGACGGGGCGGGCGAGGATCAGGTCCCGCAGCGGTCCGATACCGAACGGCTCGTCCGCCGTGCCCTGCCGGTGGTAGGCGGTACGCGGGGCCAGCCCGGTCCGCCAGACCTGGGCGGCGACCGACGCCCAGTTGTCAGGACCGGGCAGCGGCGCGCTGCCGGGGCCGCCCAGGCCGTCGTAGACGCGGTAGAGGTGACGTAACGCGGCCTCGTCGGCGCGGTCGAAGTCGGCGTCCGGGCCGATGCCGACGAGCTGCTGGGGAGCGGCGGCCGGCCGGTCGGTGAAGAGCACGAAGGTGAGGGCGCGGGCGCAGGCCGGGGTCAGCGAGGCGCAGGCCAGCGCGATCCAGCGGGCGACCGTCGCCGGATCACGCTCGGCGATCACGATCTGCCGGCCGGCCGGGGCCGCGAACAGCCGGTGGACGTCGGCGAGGAAGGGCTCGACCTGCTCCGCGTGCGCGGCGGCGAAGTCCACCAGGTGCGCGTCGTCGCACCAGTCCGGGACGTCCTCGGCGCCGTCCGCCGCGCTCCCGGACGGCTCCCACAGCCGCGAGCGCCAGGTCTCGATGGGCGTACGGTCGCCCAACTCCTCCGCGCCGCCGGGCAGATAGCAGGCTGCGACCCGGCGCGCGGAGCCGCCGTACGGGTCCGGCCACCCGGCCGTCGCCGCGTCGTCCGGCGCGCCCGGTCCGGCCATCTCCAGCAGCAGCGCTCCCCCGCCGGGCAGCCGGGTGTGGCTGAGTACGGCGGAGCTGCCGTCGGGCACCGTCGGTAACGCCTCGGTGATCACGGACGCGATGGTGGCGGCGACCTCCGCGGGCAGCGATTCCGCCCCCGTCTCGGCCCGCAGGTCATCCGGCAGCGCTCCCGGCCGGACGAGAAAGCCGAGCCGCTGGAGGGTCATCGCCCCGCCCCCGGTGCGCGCCGCGTCGGGCCCTTGGCCCTCGGACCCGCGGCGGCGCGCGGTCGCACCGGCGACGGCATGGGTATCGACATCGGTATCGGCACTGCTAACGGCACCTGGAACACCTGGTTTCCCCCTCCCCCCGGTGACCGGACTGACTCGCGGAGGGGCGTGAACTCCCTTCGCGGCGGTCGCAGTTCGGTCGCCTGGAGGAGCACTGTAGAAGAGGAGGGTCCCGCTTCGGGGGGTTTTGCCGAATCCGCCGGGCGCTGCCCGGCGGCCGGCGGCCGGGATTCCGGACGCTCAGCGGCGCGGCCCCAGCAGCCGCGCGTAGAGATCCAGCAGCTGGGTGGACTCGGTCTGCCAGGACCACTGGCGCAGGATGTCGACCCGGTCGTACGCCTTGCGGTAGCGGCGCGGGTTGGTGAGCACCGCGCCGACCGCGCGGACGAAGTCGGCGGTGTCGCGGGCCCGGAAGACCTCGCCATTGCCGAGTTCGAGGGTGGCCGCGGCCATCGCGCGCACATCGCTGACCACCACCGGGAGGCGGGCGTGGGCGTATTCGAGGTAGCGGGAGGCCAGCACGGCCTGGTGATGCGGGAGTTGGTGGACGGGCAGCACACCGATGTCGGCCGAGGACAGGAAGGAGGGGATCTCGTCGACCGGGACATACGGCAGCACGTGCAGCCGTGCCTGGACCCCGAGTTGGGCGGCCCGGTCGCGCAGCGCGCCGAGTTCGGGGGCCCCCGGGTCGGGGACGACGAAGGCCGCGTGCAGGTCGTAGAGCTTCGGCAGCGCCTCGATGACGGTGTCCGGCCCGCGGTCGGGGCTGAGCGGGCCGGTGTGGACCAGCAGCGGGACGTCGGCGGCCAGATGGCAGCGTTCGCGGACGCCGTGCGGATGGTCGAGGGCTCCGGTGGCGAGCGGCGGGGCGTTGCGGACCACCGCGGGAGTGGTGGACAGGCCGTGCCGCAGGCGGAGTTCACCGGCGAGGCGGTCGCCGACGGTGACCACGCCGTCCGCCTCCCGGGCGAAGGTGCGCAGCAGCGCGTCCCCGGCCACGGTGGCCCGCCGGGTCTGCGCGGGGACGCGCGGCGGGGCGTCCCAGACCACCTCGATCCGGTGACCGGAGCCCTCGGCCCGCAGCGCGGCGCGGATCGCCAGGCCCAGCGAGCGGTGGCCGAGCGCGTGGATGAGGTGCGGGCGGACCGCGTCGAGCACCGGCCCGTACGCGATCTCCTCGTCCAGCAGGCCGGGATCCAGCCGGCGCCAGGCACGGCGGCCGAGCAGCAGCCGGGCCACTTCCGTCACCAGGTTGTCCAGCCGCCCGTCCGGGCGCTCCCGGCGGCGTACGGCGGCCCGGAACTGCGCGGCCCGCGCCCGCGTCCAGCCGACCCTGGCGCCGTGCCGGAACCAGGCCAGCGCGTAACCGCAGCGGGCCAGCGCGAGCAGCGGCAACGGCCGGTGCACGATGACCAGTTCGGCGCCCCGGGTGGTCAGCAGCGAACGCTGCGCGGTGAGCAGCGTGGTGCGGTGGTCGTGCGCGGCGGCGCTCCGGTAGGCCAGCGGCCACCGCAGCCCCGGCCGGGGCCGCGACACCCGGTGGGTACGCAGCACATCGCGGACGGTCACCTGCCGTACGTCGACCCCCGCCAGCACGACCGTGGCCGGCGCCCGCCCGATCAGCGTCACGTGATACCCGGCCGCCCGGGCGGCACTCGCCACCCTGAGCGCACGCGAGTCCCCGTCGAGACCCCCGCCCGACACCACCGCCACGCGCGCCGATCCGCGTAAACTCCCCGCCATCCCCGCACCCAACCCCATACAGATGATCTACGGGTTAAGTGTGCCTTGCCGGAGGGCGAACGAGTTTTGTGGGCACCGTCGGGCGCGAGGGCACCGCCCCTTCTCCTTTTTTGCCGCGCCCTCGCCGCCGGTCGCTTAGACCCGGTGTCGACAGTCGATCGTGCTCGCTCGCTCGTTCCTCGCTCACTGCGCGCGTTCTCCTTTTCGACACCGGCGCGCCCTTTGGCTCGGTCGCTACCGGCGAACCCCAGAGCGCAACGTGAACGGACCGACGAACCGCACAGCGCAACGTGAACGGACCGGCGAACGCCACGGCGCCCGGTGGCCCTGGGGTGCCCCGCTGGGTCCATCTGACGCCCGAGGGCTCGCCGGTAGCCAGCGAGCCAAAGGGCGCGCCGGTGTCGAAATGGGGGTCCCCCCGGACGGAGTCTGGGGGAGAACGACAAGCGAGGAACGAGCGCGGGAGAGAGGAACGTCGACACCGGGTCTAAGCGACCGGAGGCGAGGGCGCGGCAAAAAAGGGGGCAACTACGCCGGGCTGGGGCTGTCGGCCGCTGGGAGGCCGTGGAGGTCGCGGGCGGTGTCGGTGATGCCCGCGAGGAAAGTGTGGGCGCGGGGGGAGGCGTCGGAGGTCAGCCAGTCCTGGTCGATGTCGACGACGATGATGTCGACTCCGGTGCCGGCCAGCGCCAGCGGCAGCGTGTGGACGACGGTGGACGGGAAGGACAGGACCGCCTTGCCGATCGGGCCGCGCCTGGCGACCAGTTCGAGCGGCAGGTCGGGCCGGACGATCTCCAGGCCGGTCTCGTCGGCGAGCCGGTGCAGCTTGTCGACGGCCTCCCGGCGGTGCGCGAAGTAGCGCCGGGCGCCGTGCTGTTCGGCCAGCGAGCGGACCACCTCCAGATAGCGCTCGGGGTCCACCACCCCGGTCTCGACCAGCGAGGTGCCGATCAGGTCGGTGCCGTCCAGGATGCTCGGGGGCCCGAACCGGCTGCGGGTCCAGGCGAAGCGGTTGGCGCGTACGGACATGCCGGCCGGCGCGGTCGCGGGCATCGCGCTGAACAGCTCGATGGTCCGCCGCTTGCCGGGGGTGAGCCGGCGCCGCGCGGCCGAGGCGAACAGGCCGAAGGCGGCGTCGGCCGGGGACCTGCGGTGCCCGCTGCGGTGCCAGCGCACCAGTCGGCCGCCGCGGGACAGGATCTCGGTGAACTCCATGGTGGCGGTGCCGTCGTCCACCACGGTCAGCTCCTTGGCGCGGCACAGCGGCAGCAGCACCTGCACCAGCCGGGAGAACGGGTCGCCGATCACCAGCCGCCGGGCCCGCAGCAGCAGCGGGGCGACGGCGAGCGCGGTGTGCAGCAGGCCGTTGCGGCGGCCCTCGCCGCCGCGCGCCTCGTACCAGCGGACGATCGCGCCCTGCTCACGGGCGAGTTCGGACATCCGGCGCAGCTGCCCGCGGCTTATCGGGTCGGCGGGCGAGAGCACCACCACGGTGAGCGGCTGCGCCGCCGAGGGGGTCTCCTCGGCGGCGCGGCCGTCGCGCGGTGCGGGGATCGGGGGTATGGCGGGCGGGTGCACATGCGCCCACTCCAGGACGTTCAGGAGCTGGACGGGTGACTCGACCAGCGCCACGGGGCCGGAGCCCGATGCGGGCGGCCGCCTCCTGCGGAGCGCGAGCCTTGCGGTCATTACCTCGTCCTCGTCCCTCTTGTCACGTGTCCTGTGGAAGCCCGATCCCCGCCGTCTTCGGTCCGGCCGCCAGCGGCCGGACCGCCGGCGGTCAGACCGTCGCGGACTCGGAGGCGGCCTCGGCCTCGGCGACCACGCCGGCCACCCGGCGCAGCTTCTTCATCGGGCCCAGCTCGCCCTCGTAGACCTGCTTGACACCGTCACCGAGCGCGGCCTCGATGATGCGGATGTCGCGGACCAGCCGGTCCAGACCCTGCGACTCGACGGACGCGGCCTGGTCGGAGCCCCACATCGCGCGGTCGAGGGTGATGTGGCGCTCCACGAAGACCGCGCCGAGCGCGACCGCGGCCAGCGTCGTCTGCAGGCCGACCTCGTGACCGGAGTAGCCGACCGGCACGTTCGGGTACTCGGCCTGCAGGGTGTTGATCATCCGCAGGTTGAGCTCTTCGTTCTTCGCCGGGTACGTCGAGGTGGCGTGGCACAGCACGATGTTGTCGCTGCCGAGCACCTCCACCGCGTGCCGGATCTGCTTCGGCGTCGACATGCCGGTGGAGAGGATGACGGTGCGGCCGGTGGCGCGCATGGCGCGCAGCAGCTCGTCGTCGGTCAGGCAGGCGGACGCCACCTTGTGCGCCGGGACGTCGAACTTCTCCAGGAACTCGACCGACGGGACGTCCCACGGGGAGGCGAACCAGTCGATGCCGCGCTTGCGGCAGTACTCGTCGATGGAGCGGTAGCCGTCCTCGTCGAACTCGACGCGGTGGCGGTAGTCGATGTACGTCATCCGGCCCCAGGGGGTGTCGCGCTCGATCTCCCACTGGTCGCGCGGAGTGGCGATCTCCGGGGTGCGCTTCTGGAACTTGACCGCGTCACACCCAGCGGCGACGGCCGCGTCGATCAGAGCGAACGCGTTCTCCAGGTCGCCGTTGTGGTTGATGCCGATCTCGCCGGTGACGTACACGGGCTGACCGTTGCCGATGTGGCGCGAGCCGACGGCGCGGAGGTTGGCGGGGAGAGTTGCCGGGATAGAGGCCACGGGGGTGTTCCTTCGGTATTCAGGGGGTGTTCTGGGACTTCGTGGGACTTCAGTCAGCGGTCAGCGAGCGAGAGTGGGACCGAGCAGCCAGGCGGCGATCTCGCGGATCGCCCCATGACCGCCGTGGGCGGTGGTGACGGCCCGGGCGGCGGCCCGGACCACGTCATGCGCTCCGGCGACGGCTACGGGCCAGCCGACCAGGGCGAAGCAGCCGAGGTCGTTGACGTCGTTGCCGGCGTAGAGCACCCGCTCCGGCGCGATGCCGTTCTCCTCGCACCACTGCTTGAGCGCGAGGTCCTTGCGGTCGATGCCGTGCAGGACCGGGACTTGCAGCTTCCTGGCCCGGGCGGCGACGACCGGGTTGGTCTCGGTGGACAGGATCAGTACGGGCAGGCCCGCGCGGCGCAGTGCCGCGATCCCGAGCCCGTCACCGCGGTGCACGGTGACGGCCTCGTGTCCGTCCGAATCGATCAGCACCCGGTCATCGGTCTGGGTGCCGTCGAAGTCGAGTACGACCGCGTCGACATCGGCGCGGGTCGGGATGCCGGCCCGCGCGTCGAGCAGCGGGGCCAGCGCGCGGGCGCGTTCCAGATCGGCGGGTTCGTCGATCTCCAGCACCCGGGCCGGGTCGGTGCGCACCAGCGCGGTCCGGCCGAAGAAGCGGTGCTTGGCGGCGCGGAAGCCGGCCGCGCGCATTCCGTACGCGGCGCCGGTCTCCAGCAGGTCCTGCGGCCGGTCCTGGCGGCGCGGGCGGGTGGCCTTGTCGTGGTTGACGCCGAAGGACCCCCCGCTGGTTCCCTCCGCGTCCGCGTCGCCGGCCGAACCATCAGCCGGACCGTCGACCGGGTCGCCGTCGCGCCAGACGAACCCGTGGAAGGGTGCGACGGTGTGCGCGGTGTCCGCGCCGCCCTCGGTGACCGCGGCGACCACGCCGTCGATCTCGTCGCTGGTGATGAAGGGGCTGGTGCACTGCACCAGCAGCACCACCTCGGCCGCCGCGCCGGTGGTGGCCTCGTGGCTGTCCATGGCGTGCAGGACGGCGGCCTCGCTGCTGGCGGTGTCGCCGGCTATCGCGACCGGCCGCAGGACCACCTGGGCGCCGGCCGAGCGGGCGACCTCGGCTATGGACGGGTCGTCGGTGGACACCACGACGTCGCTGACCCGGCGGGCCCCGGTGCAGGCCAGCACGGCCCGGGCGACCAGGGGTACGCCCCCGACGGCGGCCAGGTTCTTGCCGGGTACGCCCTTGGACCCGCCGCGGGCGGGTATGACGGCCAGCACGCGGGGCGCGGCCTCGGCCGGTTCGGTGGTCATCGGG
This sequence comes from Streptomyces polygonati, assembly GCF_042650325.1. NCBI lineage: Bacteria > Bacillati > Actinomycetota > Actinomycetes > Kitasatosporales > Streptomycetaceae > Streptomyces > Streptomyces polygonati. The sequence continues at coordinate 579,582 of NZ_JBHSBB010000010.1, forward strand.
GTGACTCCTGTCAGTGCGGGCACCGGCGGCTCCGGCGGTGCCTGGTCTTCGGCCGTACGTATGCCCGGCGTCACAGCTGGCCCCAGCGCCGGATGACGGGGGCGACGCGCTGTACGCCCTGACGGTAAGCCGTGCGGGCGGAGTTGCGCACCAGCTCGTGAACGGCTTTGCGGACCGGGCCCGGCTCGCGCGGCGAGAAGCCGGCGATGGGCTCGCCCTTGGGGTCCAGGCCCTGCCGGGCGAGGATGCCGGGAAGGTATCCCGGCGCGGTGCGCTGTGTGTAGTAGGGGGACAGCCGGGGCAGTTCGGGCACGTCCACCAGGCCGCGCACCCGGGCGCGCAGGCCCGCGTAGGGATCGCCGCCGCCCACACCGTGCTCGGCGGTCCAGTAGGGATCGGCCTCCGGCAGGTGGCCGTCGTCGAGTTCGTCCCAGGACGCGAAGCAGCCCGAGCCGAGGAAGTGGTGGTTGCCGAGGGACTCGCGGATGCCGAGGTCGGTGAGGATCGCGGTCGGTATCCGGCGGTACAGCGACTCCAGCGCCGCGGTCGAGCTGACCGTCACGAGGAGGTCCGTTCGGTCCAGCACCTCACCCATGTTGCCGTAGACCAGTTCCAGATTGCGCGGCGGGTCCAGCGAGGCGACCAGCTTCTGGTACGGATTCTCCTCGATGTGCGTGGTGTGCTCGCCCGGCTTGCTGCGCAGCTTCACCAGCACATCGCGCTCCGGGTGCAGGCGGGCGTGCTCGACGGTGCGGCGCAGCAGGTGCAGGCGGTCGGCGCGGCCCTCGGGCACCGACGGCTGGACGGCGAAGGCGACGGTGAACCGGCGCTCGTCGTCGGGCCGGTAGAGCTCGCCGCCGAGGAACGGCAGCGCGGTTTCGGCGATCGCGGTTGTGGGATATCCCACACCGTCGTAGACGGCCCTGAAGCGCCGGGCGTCGTCGGCGCTGTTGGCCAGGATCACATCCGCGCCGGCCCGCAGCAGCAGCCCGTCGGCCAGCTTTTCGTACACGACCCCGACATAGCCGGTGACGACGACCGGGCGGTCGGCGCGGCCCTCCCAGGCGCGGTTGAAGCCGTGCAGCAGCGCCTGGACGGTGCCGCCGACGCAGGAGACGACCACCACGTCGCAGCTGTCCGGATTGGTGCCCGCCAGGATCTCCGCCGCCGTCGCCTCCACCATCGAGTCCGCGGGAATGCCCAGTTCGGCGAGCTGTCGCGGGGTCGGTGTGGCCCGCCCGCGAAGGAGGCGCGCGTCCAGACGCGCGTCGGGGTCGATGCGTCGCGCGGTCAGCGCACCCCACTTCCAGCGGGTGTCCGAATCGGCGATCACAGTGACCCTCAGTGGGCCGGGCATACGTTCCACACCCTGACAGTAGGAAGCACTTGGACTCAACACGCTAACCATCGGCCAACGGCAGGTAAACAAAATGCTTCGGATCGGAGGTGGTCCGGCGAGGCGTACCGCGTGACCCAGGTCACCCGGGGCTCGCACCGTTACCGTTCCGACATGTTTCGTTTACCTAGATGTACGTCCGATGCAAAGCACCAGGTGGCCTGAACGGCCTAATGTACGGGAGTGGTCAAGCTCTCCGTTATCGTGCCGTGCTTCAACGTGCAGCAATTCGTCCCGGATGCCCTGCGCAGCCTGCGGGCCAACACCCGGGAGGATTTCGAGTTCCTGCTGATGGACGACGGTTCCACCGATCAGACGCCCCACCTCCTGGAACGGGGGGTCGGCAGCATCCCCGGCGCGAGGATCATCCGGCGCGACCACACGGGAGTGGCCGCCCTGCGCAACGCCGGCATCGACGCGTCCAAGGGCCAGTACATCACCTTCATGGACGGCGACGACTGGATGGCGCCGGGCTACCTGCCGCAGCTGGTCAAGGCCATGGACGACCTGGACGTGGACTTCCTGCGCACCGACCACGTCCAGTGCACCGGCAGCAGCCGCAGTGTCATACGCGCCCCGCACGGGCGGCGCAACGCACGGCTGGACCCGCGCAGCACCATCCTCCCCGCCGACCGCCCCACGCTGGTGGACTACCCCTACTCCTGGGCGGGCGCCTACCACCGCCGGATCGTCGAGCAGGGTCTGCTGCACATGCCGGAGGACCTGCGCACCGCCGAGGACCGGCCCTGGATCTGGCGGCTGCACCGCGAGGCCAAGTCGGTCGCTGTGGTCGGACTGATGGGGATCTACTACCGTCGCGGAGTGTCCAACTCCCTGACCCAGGTCGGCGATGTCCGGCAGCTCGACTTCATCCGCTCCTTCGACCAGGTGATCGCCGACATCCACGCGGACCCGGACGGCGAGCGCTTCCTGCCCAAGGCGGTCCGCACCTACTGCGCGATCATCGCCCACCACCTGGACAACCTCGACCGGCTGGAGCCGTCCCTGGCACGCAAGCTCAAGGCGCTGGCCGCCGGGGCGCTGGGCCGGCTGCCCAACGACGTGCTGACCGAGGCGCTGGACTCGATGGACATCGAGCGCAGCGTGAAGATCCGCCGGCTGCGCTGGCGCATTCCCAACAAACTGGACGAGGGCGCCGAGGCCGAGACGTTCCCGGAGCTGAGCGCCGCCGGCAAGGCGGAGGCGGCGAGCGTCACCGCGGCCGGCCTCAAGGTCGGTTCCACCGCGGCCGACCCGGACGGCGACGACGACCCCGATGCCAGCGACCACGCCGGAACGGTGGTCGCGTAATGGGCAGTACGCAGCTCTTCCTCGCCTCGACCCTGTACGGCGCCGCCACCCTGGCCGCCGCGCTGGACGCCGGCACCCTGCCGGCCGCCGACCGCCGCATCCTCGTGGTCAGCAACAACGCCTCGGTCCCGGAGACCCACACGGGCCTGGACCTGGCGCCCGGCTTCGAGGCGCTGCGCAACCGCTTCGACCGGATCGTGTCGTGGAACGAGACCATCCACCCGCTGCACCCCGGCGGCTGGGCGCCGCGTGCCGACGAGGTCCCGATGTGGGAGCGCTATCTGCGGCTGCTGTGGGACCTCGGCGACGACGATGTCGAACTGGTCGTGGAGTCCATCCAGGTCGCGCCCGCGCTGGCGTTCGTCCAGGTCTTCATCGGCTGCCCGATCACGGTCTACGCCGACGGCCTGATGTCGTACGGACCGACCCGCAACAAGCTCGGCCTGCTGGTGGACACCCGGATCGACCGGCTGCTGCACCTCGACCTGGTGCCCGGACTGCGGCCGATGCTGCTCAGCGAGCACGGCGTGGAACCGCGGGTGGTGCCCGCCGCGGAGTTCACCAAGGTGCTCGCCGAGCTGGCCGAGGCCTCGATGGACGCCAGCGGCGACGACCTGACCGGGGTACCGGCGGGCGCCGCGCTGCTGCTCGGGCAGTACCTCTCCGCGCTCGGCCTGATCACGGCCGACGAGGAGGAGGAACTGCACCTGTCGATGGTGCGGGGCGCGGCGGCGCTGGGCCACAAGGAGATCGTCTTCAAGCCGCACCCGACGGCGCCGGCCGAGTGGACCGAGCCGCTGAAGGCGGTGGCCGAGAGCCTCGGCTGCCGGCTGACCGTGCTCAACTCGCCGGTGCTCGCCGAGGTCGTCTACCTCAAGGCCCGCCCGGCCCTGGTCGTCGGCTGCTTCTCCACCGCGCTGCTGACCGCCTCGGTGTTCTACGGCATCCCGGTGGCCCGTACCGGTACCAAGCTGCTGCTGGAGCGGCTGGCCCCGTACCAGAACAGCAACCGGATCCCGGTGACCATCGTGCACGCACTGCTGCCCGACCTGAACGACACCAGGGCGGTCACCGCGTGGAAGCCGCCCTCCCCGGAGCAGGTGGCGGCCCAACTCACGCCGCTGCTGCACGCGGTGGGCTACTGCATGCAGGCGAAGGCGTATCCTCATCTGCGCGCCGAGGCCGTAGCCTGGCTGACGGATCGCCTGAACGCGGACACCTGGCCGTACTTCAAGCGCCGCCGGCTCACCTCGCTCGGTCTGCCCGGTGCGGTTCCGGCCCGGCTGGCGTTCGTGCCGCGCAACCGAACCGTCCGCCGGGTGGCCCGCCGCGCCCGTGCCTTCAAGAAAGCCACACTGGGATGAGTCTGCACATGCCGGCCCCCGCCGACGAGTCCGCGGGGCCGGGCGGCTCCACGACCATGGCGGAGCCCCTGCCCCAGGCCGCCCCCGGCCAGCAGCCCACCGCCCCCGCCACGCCCGCGCCCTCCGGCGGCGGACGGGCCAGGGGGCGGCTGCGCGCGCTGGACGGGCTGCGCCTGATAGCCGCGCTGATGGTCTGCACGTACCACTACGGAGGCCGCGGCGGGGACATCACGACCGCCTGGGGCGCCTCGGCGAGCGACCTGTTCCCGCACGTGGCGGGGCCGTTCTCCTACGGTCCGCTGGGTGTGCAGATCTTCTTCATCATCAGCGGCTTCGTGATCTCCATGAGCGGCTGGGGCCGCAGCGTCAAGGACTTCGCGATCTCCCGGATCACCCGGCTCTACCCGGCGTACTGGGCGGCGCTGATCATCGTCACGGTCGCCTTCGCGGTCGTCGGCCTCAAGCGGGTCTCCGACACCGACCTGCTGGTCAACTTCACCATGCTCCAGATGCCGGCCGGCGCCGAGCGGGTGCTGGGCGTGTGCTGGACGCTGTGGGCCGAGATGCGGTTCTACCTGCTGTTCGCGCTGTGCGTGGTGTGGCCGGGCGCGACCCGCAAGCGGGTGCTGGTGTTCTCCACCGTGTGGACGGTCCTGGCGCTGTACGCCGAGTCCTCCAACGAGGCCTTCCTGAAGCTCGCGCTGATGCCCGAGTACGCGCCCTTCTTCGTGGCCGGCATGGGTCTGTACCTGGTCTACCGCTTCGGCCACGACGCCCTGTCCTGGGGCGTGGTCGCGGTCGGCTTCCTGCTCGGCCAGCGCGAGGAGGTCAAGGCCCTGGTGGCCCCGGCCCACATCTCGGTCTTCCACCACCGCTCCCCGCTGACGGTGATCGCCGTGGTGGCGGCCGGCTTCCTCGCGGTGATCGCGGTGACACTCGTACCGCGGATCGCGAGCATCAACTGGGGCTGGCTGACCACGGCCGGCGCGCTGACGTACCCCTTCTACCTGGTGCACGAGCACCTCGGCTGGGTCGTCATCGGCAAGCTCCGCGAGCACACCGACTGGGCGCCCACCGTGATCTTCGCGGTCACCGTGCTGTCCATGCTGGTGCTCGCCTATCTGATGCACCGGCTGGTCGAGAAGCCGCTGGCGCCCCGGCTGAAGAAGGTGCTCCAGCGGCAGCCGGTCCCGGTGGCCTGAACCGGCCGGAGACCTGAGGGACGCGGAGCGGCGGCGGGTGGCGGCCATAGGGCCGCCACTCGCCGCTGCCCTACGATGTGGGGGTGAGCGAAATCACCCGCGGCATGGTACGTGAGCCGACCCGCGCTCAGGAGATCGTCGCCCTCGGGCTGCGCGACGAGAAGAGACGGCGGACGCGCAGACACATCGCCGAGGTCGCCACCAGGCTTTTCCTGGAGCACGGCTTCGGACGGGTCACCATCGCCGAGGTGGCGCGCACCGCCGAGGTGTCGGTCAACTCCGTCTACACCTACTTCCCCTCCAAGGAAGACCTCGTCTTCTACCCGGACGAGGCGTCCGCGCAGCGCATGGTGCGGATGGCCGCCGACCGGCCGCGCGGACACTCGGCGGCGGACGCGGTGTTCGCCGCGCTGCGGGCCGAACTGCGCCACGGCGAGCGGATGGCGGGCCTCACCCAGGGCTTCGGCCGCTTCCTGGAGATGATCCGCGCCGAGCCCACCCTGGCCGTCCGGCTGGACACGATCCGGCGCGAGATGGTCGACGCGCTGGCGTCGGCGCTGGCCGACGAGACCGGGGCCTCCCTCGACGATCCGCTGCCCCGGCTGGTGGCCTCCCAGCTCGGCTGGGCGCAGGAGCAGCTCTTCCGGGACATCGGCGACCGGACCCGCGCCGGGCAGACCCCCGACGTCATCGCGCGGGCGGCGCTGGAGCTGCTGGACACGATGGAGGGGCTGCTCGGCGAGCGGGTCCTGCGGTACGCGACGCGCCAGGCGTCCTGACCCCCGGGCTGTTCAGAAGGAGTCGGTGGGGACGTACGTACCCCACACCTCGCGCAGCGCGTCGCAGACCTCGCCCACGGTGGCGCTGGCACGCAGCGCGTCCTTCATCGGATAGAGCACATTGCCGGAGCCCTCGGCGGCGGCGCGCAGCTCGGTCAGGGCGCGGTCCACGGCGGCCTGGTCACGGCCGGCCCGCAGGTCCGCCAGCCGCCGCGCCTGCTGGGCCTCGATCGCCGGGTCCACCCGCAGCGGTTCGTACGGCTCCTCCTCGTCGAGCTGGTAGCGGTTCACCCCGACCACCACCCGCTCCCCCGAGTCGGTCTCCAGCGCGATGCGGTACGCGTTGCGCTCGATCTCGCCCTTCTGGAAGCCCTGTTCGATCGCGTCGACCGCGCCGCCGAGTTCCTCGATCCTCGCCATCAGCTCCAGTGCGGCGACCTCGACGTCATCGGTCATCTTCTCCATGACGTACGACCCGGCGAACGGGTCCACGGTGGCGGTCACATCGGTCTCGTAGGCCAGGATCTGCTGCGTACGCAGCGCCAGCCGGGCGGACTTGTCGGTGGGCAGCGCGATGGCCTCGTCGAAGGAGTTGGTGTGCAGCGACTGGGTGCCACCCAGCACCGCGGCCAGTCCCTGGACCGCGACCCGGACCAGATTGATCTCGGGCTGCTGCGCGGTCAGTTGGACGCCGGCGGTCTGGGTGTGGAAGCGCAGCATCTGCGACTTGGGGTTCTTCGCGCCGAACTCCTCCCGCATCACCCGGGCCCAGATCCGGCGCGCGGCACGGAACTTGGCGACCTCCTCCAGGATGGTGGTCCGGGAGACGAAGAAGAACGACAGCCGCGGCCCGAAGTCGTCGACGTCCATGCCCGCGTCGATCGCGGTCCGGACGTACTGGATGCCGTCGGCGAGCGTGAAGGCGATCTCCTGCGCGGGCGAGGCGCCCGCTTCGGCCATGTGGTAGCCGGAGATCGAGATGGTGTTCCACTTGGGGATCTCCGCCTTGCAGTACGCGAAGATGTCCGCGATCAGCCGCAGGCTCGGCTTGGGCGGGAAGATGTACGTCCCCCGGGCGATGTACTCCTTCAGCACGTCGTTCTGGATGGTGCCGGTCAACTCCGAGGCGGCCACGCCCTGTTCCTCGGCGACCAGTTGGTACAGGAGCAGCAGCAGGGCGGCCGGGGCGTTGATGGTCATCGAGGTCGAGACCTTGTCCAGCGGGATGCCCGCGAACAGCAGCCGCATGTCCTCGATCGAGTCGATGGCGACGCCGACCTTGCCGACCTCGCCGTGGGAGATGGCCGCGTCGGAGTCGTGGCCCATCTGGGTGGGCAGGTCGAAGGCGACGGACAGGCCCATCGTGCCGTGGGCGATGAGCTGCTGGTAGCGGGCGTTGGACTCGGTGGCGGTGCCGAAACCGGCGTACTGCCGCATCGTCCAGGGCCGTCCGGTGTACATCGACGGGTAGACCCCCCGGGTGTACGGATAGCCGCCGGGCTCCCCCAGCCGCTCCTCGGCGTCCCAGTCCTTCAGCGCCTCGGGACCGTAGACCGGTTCGATGGGCAGACCGGATTCCGACTCGCGCGTCATGGTTCACGCCTCCGCTGGATGAAGCTGGAAAAAGCTGAATGTAGCTACCGGAAAGTAAGTTCCGGGAGCTCGCAACGGACTGTAGCGGCGTCCGCGCGTGCCGTCCGGCGGTCCCGGCTGGGACCTTCCTCACACACCTTCCCGACAGTCCTAGCACTCCGCGCCGGAGACGTCCCGCAACCGGCCTGCCGACGCCCGGGACTTGCCGGGGCTCGTGGAGGCGGACGAGCGCGGCCGGGCAGGGGGAATGCGCCCGACCGCGCTCTGGACGCGGACCCCGATACGGGGAGAACCGGGGTCCACCGAACCGATGACCAGTCGGTTCACTTGCTACAGCGCATCCCCGCCCGGAAGTGTCACCTGTGCCCCTCCCCCTCGGCGGTACGTCCGCTGGGGTGAGGTTTGTGCCGCGCGGTGCGGTTGTGACCGCCGGGGGCACGGGCGGGCTGCCGGGCCGCGCCGGGCGGGGACTTGACGGCGTTCTTGGCGTTCTTGGCGCTCTTGGCGCTCTTGGCGCTCTTGGCCTTCTTGCCCTCCCCGCCCTTCTCGGCGTTCTCGGCACTCTTGACGCGCTTGCCGGCGCCGTGCCCGTGCGCGCCGTGCGGGTGATGGGCCCGGTGCGGTCTGACGAGCCGTTCGCCGCGGCCGGCGGCGGCCGTGCCCGGGGGCGAAGCACCGGCGGACACCTCGACGCTCGGGGCCGCCGTACGGTCCGCCGGGGTGACCGCGGCCGGCGGCCCGCTCACCGGGACCCTGCCGGAGCCCGCGCCGGGCAGCAGCGTCCGCCCGGTGCCGGCGCCCACCGCGACCGCGACCCCGCTGAGCGCGACCAGCGACACCAGCGCGGCGGCGGCCACCCGCAGCACCCGCCCGGCCCGCACCACCGGCCCCGCCGAGGAGCGCGCGGCCCGGAAGGCCGCCAGCGCGGCCTCCTCCCGGACCGGGTCCAGGGCCGCGGGCGGGCCGCCGGCCGTCAGCAGCAGCCGGCCGAGCCGCGCGGCGGCCACCGCGTCGGCGAGTTCGCCTCGTCCGTCGTCGCTCATGTCACTTCCATGTCACTTGCTCACAGCGCCTTGGAGGCCGAAACCGTCACATCGGCCGGTCGGCCGCCCGTCCCCGGCCGGTCCGCCGTCTCCACCCTCTCCGGCGCCTCCGCCTCCGCCACTCCCTCCGATACCCCCGCTGCCCCCTGATCGTCCCGGTCCTCCAGTTCCAGGATCTCGGCCAGCCGGCGCAGCCCCCGGTGGGTCGCCATCCGCACCGAGCCGGCCCGTTTGCCCAGCACCCGGGCCGCGCTCGTGGAGTCCAGGCCCATCACCACCCGGAGCAGCACCGCTTCGGCCTGCTCGCGCGGCAGGGCCGCGATCGCGGCCAGCGCGCGGTCGGTGGCCACCGCGTCCAGCGCCTCCCCGGCGGTGTCCGCCCGGTCCGGGAGCTGGACGAGTTCGTCCACCCCGGCCCCGGAGACCGGGCGGCGGCTGCGGGCGCGGATGTGGTCCAGCGCGCGGTTACGGGCGATCCGGGCCGCCCAGCCGCGCACCGACGCGCCGTCGCCGCGGAAATTGGGCAGGTCGCGGGCTATCTGCAACCAGGCCTCGGACGCGACGTCCTCGGCGTCGGCCGGTCCGACCAGGCTGCGGACGTACTGCAGCAACTGCGGCTGCACGGCGCGGTACACGACTCTGAAGGCGGTCTCGTCACCGCCCTGCGCCGCGCTCACCGCGGTATCCAGATCCACGTACGGGCCCACCCCCTCGAACACCGTCCCCATCCTGCCTCATGAGGGCCGGTGACACTTTTGGAGTCGGTGACGCCGTACAAATGGCGGCCGGGGACGCTCCTGTGGGGGGAGGCGGACCCCGGCCGTCGTCATATGCCGTGTGCCGGGCCGGCCAGGTGCGCACGACGGGGCTGTCAATCAGCCATCGCGCCGCTTCACGTACGGGTGAAATTCCGTGCCCCCCGCCCGGGCCGCCCGCGCCCGCCCGTACAGTTGAGCGCACCCCGCCGCACCCCTGGCGCCGTAAGCACCCCCCACACCTGCACGTGCGCGCCGTACGCGTCCCCGTACGGTCGCCCGAGATCACCCAGGAGCCCGCCGCTGTCCAGCGACATGCCCCCAGAAGGGCTGGCCCTGCTCAACCACGCCCCCACCGTGGTCGCCGAAGCCGCCCTGCGGTCCTGCTGCGGGTCCCGCCGCTGGGTCCGCCGGATGACCGCCCACCGGCCGTACCCGACGCTGGAGTCGCTGCTGGCCGCGGCGGACGAGGCGGCGTACGACCTGACGTCCGCCGACCTGGACGAAGCGCTGGCCGGCGAGGCCACCACCGCACTCGCCGACCGCGGCAATCTCGCAGCGCACACCGCGCTGCGCGCCGCCCACGCCGCCTACGAGGCGAAGTTCCAGCACGCCTTCGTGATCGACCTGTCGGCCGCCGGACCCGCCGAGGCGCTCGACCTGACCCTGGTCAGCCTGCATCAGCGGCTGGGCCACGAGAAGGACGAGGAGTCGGCGGTCACCGCCGAGCAGCTGCGGCGGATCTGCCGGGCCCGGCTGCGCCGGCTCGCCGCCGCCACCGACCTGCCCGCGCGCGGGTACCGGGACCTGCGCTTCCCGCCCTCCTCCGCCGCCGGATCGGCTCCCGCGCCGCCCCGCGCGTCACCCGGTGGTGCGGGATCACTCACACCTGGACCACCCCGTGGTACGGAGCCGACAGCGCGTCGCTACGATGGCCGGGGCCGGTGGACCGTACCCGGCCGGGCGTGACCGACACCGAAGCCGGCAGCCCTCGTACCGCTCCCGGAGGGTTTTTCCGTGCCGGCTGGAACGCTGTACCGCGGCCGGGAAGGCATGTGGTCGTGGGTGGCTCATCGAGTCACCGGTGTCCTCATTTTCTTCTTCCTGTTCGTCCATGTCCTCGACACCGCGCTGGTGCGCGTCTCCCCCGAGGACTACGACAAGGTCGTCTCGACCTATAAGACCCCCATCGTCAGCCTGCTGGAGTACGGACTCGTCGCCGCGATCCTGTTCCACGCGCTGAACGGCCTGCGCATCATCGCGGTCGACTACTGGACGCAGGGCCCGCGCTACCAGAAGCAGATGTTCTGGACCGTGATGGGCCTGTGGATCCTGCTGATGATCGGCGCGATCTACCCGGTCCTCGGCCACGCCGCACGAGTCCTGTTCGGGAGCTGAACGACACATGGCCACTGATGTCACCCCCACGGAAGCCGTGGAGCTGACCGGCTCCAGCGCCTCGTACGGCCCGGACAACCCGGCGCCGTTCATCGAGGCGCCGCGCGCCCGCACCTCGCGCACGCCCAGCTCCCGCAGGTCCTCCCGGACCAACTTCGAGCTCTACGGCTGGCTGTTCATGCGGCTGTCCGGTGTCGTCCTGGTCGTCCTGGTCCTGGGCCACCTGCTGATCCAGCTCGTGCTCGACGGCGGTGTCAGCCGGATCGGCTTCGCCTTCGTGGCCGGCCGCTGGGCCTCGCCCTTCTGGCAGTACTGGGACCTGGCCATGCTGTGGCTGGCCATGCTGCACGGCGGCAACGGTCTGCGCACCGTGATCAACGACTATGCCGAGCAGGCCAGCACCCGCGTCTGGCTCAAGACACTGCTGTTCACCGCAGTCGTGTTCACCATCGTGCTGGGTTCGCTGGTGATCTTCACCTTCGACCCGAACATCCGCTAAGCGCTGAGCCAGGGCTGGAACAGGGAAGCGACCCCCAATGCAGATCCACAAGTACGACACCGTCATCGTCGGCGCGGGCGGCGCCGGTATGCGTGCCGCCATCGAGGCCACCAAGCGCAGCCGCACCGCCGTCCTGACCAAGCTCTACCCCACCCGGTCCCACACCGGCGCGGCCCAGGGCGGCATGGCCGCCGCCCTGGCGAACGTCGAGGAGGACAACTGGGAGTGGCACACCTTCGACACGATCAAGGGCGGCGACTACCTGGTCGACCAGGACGCCGCCGAGATCCTGGCGAAGGAGGCCATCGACGCGGTCCTCGACCTGGAGCGGATGGGCCTGCCGTTCAACCGGACGCCCGAGGGCAAGATCGACCAGCGCCGGTTCGGCGGCCACACCCGCAACCACGGCGAGGCCGCCGTGCGCCGGTCCTGCTACGCCGCCGACCGCACCGGCCACATGATCCTCCAGACGCTGTACCAGAACTGCGTCAAGGAGGGTGTGGAGTTCTTCAACGAGTTCTACGTCCTGGACCAGCTGCTCACCGAGGTGGACGGCGTACGGCGGTCGTCCGGCGTGGTCGCCTACGAGCTGGCCACCGGCGAGATCCACGTCTTCCAGGCCAAGGCCGTGATCTACGCCTCCGGCGGCACCGGCAAGTTCTTCAAGGTGACCTCGAACGCGCACACCCTGACCGGTGACGGCCAGGCCGCGGTCTACCGGCGCGGACTGCCGCTGGAGGACATGGAGTTCTTCCAGTTCCACCCGACCGGCATCTGGCGGATGGGCATCCTGCTCACCGAGGGTGCCCGCGGTGAGGGCGGCATCCTGCGCAACAAGGACGGCGAGCGCTTCATGGAGAAGTACGCGCCGGTCATGAAGGACCTCGCCTCGCGGGACGTGGTGTCCCGGGCCATCTACACCGAGATCCGCGAGGGCCGCGGCTGCGGTCCGGCCGGCGACCATGTGTACCTGGACCTGACCCACCTGCCGCCGGAGCAGCTGGACGCGAAGCTCCCGGACATCACCGAGTTCGCCCGTACGTACCTGGGTATCGAGCCGTACACCGACCCGATCCCGATCCAGCCGACCGCGCACTACGCGATGGGCGGCATCCCGACCAACGTCCAGGGCGAGGTGCTCTCGGACAACACCTCGGTGGTGCCCGGCCTGTACGCGGCCGGCGAGGTCGCCTGCGTGTCCGTGCACGGCGCCAACCGGCTCGGCACCAACTCGCTGCTGGACATCAACGTGTTCGGCCGCCGCTCCGGCATCGCCGCCGCCGAGTACGCGCACGCCAACGACTTCGTGGAGCTGCCGGAGAACCCGGCCGCGATGGTCGAGGCGCAGATCGAGCGGCTGCGCTCCGGCGCGGGCAACGAGCGGGTGTCGCAGATCCGCACCGAGCTGCAGGAGTGCATGGACGCCAATGTGATGGTGTTCCGCACCGAGCAGACCATCAAGACCGCCGTCGAGAAGATCGGCGAGCTGCGGGACCGCTATCTGCGGGTGTCCATCCAGGACAAGGGCAAGCGGTTCAACACCGACCTGCTGGAGGCCGTCGAGCTGGGCAACCTGCTCGACCTGGCCGAGGTGATGGCCGTCTCCGCGCTGGCCCGCAAGGAGTCCCGCGGCGGTCACTACCGCGAGGACTTCCCGAACCGCGACGACGTGAACTTCATGCGGCACACGATGGCCTACCGCGAGGTGGAGGCGAGCGGCACCGAGTCGATCCGCCTCGACTACAAGCCGGTCGTGCAGACCCGCTACCAGCCGATGGAGCGTAAGTACTGATGAGCACCCCGACGCTCGACCACAACTCCCCGGCCATGGACGCCGCGGAGTCCGCCGAGTCGCACCTGATCACCGTCACGCTGCGGGTCCGCCGGTTCAACCCGGAGGTCTCGGCCGAGGTGCAGTGGGTCGACTACCGGATCCCGATCGACCCCAAGGAGCGCGTCCTGGACGCCCTCCACAAGGTCAAGTGGGAGATCGACGGCACCTTGACCTTCCGCCGCTCCTGCGCGCACGGGGTGTGCGGGTCGGACGCGATGCGGATCAACGGCAAGAACCGGCTGGCCTGCAAGACCCTGATCAAGGATCTCAACCCGGACAAGCCGATCACGATCGAGCCCATAAAGGGACTCACGGTCCTGAAGGACCTCGTGGTCGACATGGACCCGTTCTTCCAGGCCTACCGCGATGTGATGCCCTTCCTGATCACCAAGGGCAACGAGCCGACCCGCGAGCGGCTCCAGTCCGCCGAGGACCGCGAGCGGTTCGACGACACCACCAAGTGCATCCTGTGCGCGGCCTGCACCTCGGCCTGCCCGGTGTTCTGGAACGACGGCCAGTACTTCGGCCCGGCGGCCATCGTCAACGCCCACCGCTTCATCTTCGACTCCCGCGACGAGGGCGCCGAGCAGCGGCTGGAGATCCTGAGCGACAAGGACGGCGTCTGGCGCTGCCGCACCACCTTCAACTGCACGGACGCGTGCCCGCGCGGCATCGAGGTCACCAAGGCGATCGCCGAGGTCAAGCGCGCGCTGATCACCCGCCGCTTCTGATCTTTCCGCGGCGGCCCGCTTTCCCGGCGGCGGCCCTCGCCCCGCCCGGCCCCGTCTCCCTCGCGGAGGCGGGGCCTTCGCTTCGGCCCGGGGCGGCCCGGGCGGCCCGGCTCAGGACACGGCGACGGCGGCGGACGCGGCGGCTGCCGCTGCCGCTGCCGCTGCCGTCGTGGGTACGGCGGCCGGCGGCTCGGCGGCGGGCAGGGTGACCCGTACGGTCAGGCCCGCGCCCGGCGCGGTGTCCAGCGCGACCGTGCCGTGGTGGGCCAGCACCAGCGCTTGGACGATGGACATGCCCAGCCCCGCGCCGCCGGTCTCCCGGGCCCGCTCGGGGTCCGCCCGGAAGAAGCGGTCGAAGGCGCGGGCCGCGTCCGCCTCGCTCAGACCGGGCCCGCGGTCGCTGATCCGCAGCCCGACCTCGCCGCCCTCGCGGGCCGCGACCTCCACGGTGACCGGCGAGCCGGCCGGGGTGTGCACCCGTACGTTCGCCAGCAGATTGCCGACCACCTGCCGCAGCCCGGCCTCGTCACCGATCACGTACGGCGGCGCGGAGTCGCAGTCCGGCAGCAGCAGGGTCAGCGGCCGCTCGGGCTGCTGCGCGGCCAGGTCGGCGGCGGCGTCGCGGACCAGGCAGCCGAGGTCCACCGGGCGGAAGACCAGCGCCGGGCGGTCGTCGAGCCGGGCCAGCGCGAGGAGTTCGTCCACCAGGCGGCTCATCCGCAGCGCCTCGGCCGAGACCCGGGTCAGCGCCCGGTCCTTCTCCTCGGCGTCCAGCATGCCCTTCTCGTAGAGCTGGAGATAGCCGCGTACCGAGGCCAGCGGGGTGCGCAGCTCGTGCGAGGCGTCGGCGAGGAACTGCCGCTGCTGGCTGGTGGCGCGTTCGCTCTCGGTCAGCGCGGCCTCGATCTGCTGGAGCATCGCGTTGAGCGCGCTGCTGAGCTGCTCCACTTCGCTGGAGCCGTGCCGGGCGGTGCCGATCCGGCGGGACAGATCGCCCTCGGCTATCGCGGAGGCGGTCTGCACCATGTCCTCCAGCGGGCTGAGCCGGCGCCGGGCCGCGGTCAGCGAGCCGGTGGCGAGCAGCCCGAGCAGGACGGCGCCGACCGCGCTCTCCACGATGAGCAGCTTGCCGATCGCCCGCTTGACCCCGCTCATCCGCATGCCCTTGACCAGGATGGTGCCGTCGGACAGCCGCAGGGCCACCACCCGGTACTCCATCATCCCGGTCTCCACGGTGGCCGGGTCGCCGCTGCGGGCCAGCCGGGCCGGGTCGGGCAGCGCGGCGGCCAGCTGGGACTGCTCCTCGCTCACCGGTGTGGTGTCGTTCCGGCACACCTCGGCCGGGCGGCCGTGCTTGTCCAGCACGATGAACAGGTCCTGCGCGAAGGCCTGGGCGATCGCCGAGCCGCTCTTGCCGCTCTGCAGCAGCCCCGCCAGCGTGCACAGCTGCTTCAGCCCGCCCTCGGTGACCGAGGTCTGCTCCAGCGACGACTGGGAGGACTTCAGCGAGTCGTCGATCTGCCCGACCAGCACCATGTAGGTGGCGGCGATGCTGGCGGCCGCGGCCAGCAGCAGGCCGGCGGCCAGGAAGAGCACATTGGCGATGGTGAACCGGCCGCGCAGCGACTGGGGCCGGGGCCAGAAACCGCAGGCGTTCACCGCTCGGGCCCTTCCGCCGGTTCCAGCGCGCGCAGCCCGTAGCCGATCCCCCGCCGGGTCTCGATCAGCGGCGGCCCCAGCCGGTCCAGCTTGCGCCGCAGATAGGAGATGTAGGTCTCCACCACCGTGGAGGACACCGCCGTCTCGTACTGCCACACATGCTGGAGCAGCTGCTCCTTGGTCAGGATGCGGCCGGCGTTGCGCAGCAGGTGCCGCAGCAGGTTGTACTCGGTCGGTGTCAGCTCCACCGGCCGCCCGGCACGCCGCACGGTGTACGTCGCCTCGTCCATCTCCAGATCGCCGTGGCGCAGCGTCCGGCCGGCCAGCCGGTCCGCACGGCGCCGGGTGCGGCGCAGCACAGCGTGCACCCGGGCCACCACCTCGTCCACCCCGAACGGCTTGGTGATGTAGTCGTCCCCGCCCAGCGCCAGCCCGGCCACCAGATCGCGGGGCGCGTCCCGGGCGGTGACGAAGATGATGCCCAGATCGTCCTCCGCTTCGCCGCCCGCCTCGGCGGCCCGCTGCTCGCGCAGGGCGCGGCAGACCTCCCAGCCGTTGCCGTCCGGCAGCATCACGTCCAGCAGCACCAGATCGGGCCGGTGTTCGCGGGCGGCGGCCACCGCCTCGCGTCCGGTGGCCGCGCTGAGCACGGTGAACCCGTTGTATTTCAAGGTGATCCGCAGAATGTCGGCGATGCCCGGTTCGTCTTCGACGATGAGCACGGTGGCCTGCCCGGCGGCGGGCGCGGTGGCCTGCGCCGGGGCGGGTGCGGGTGCGGCTGCCGGGGTGAGCGCGGAGGCGTCCATGCCCACCAGTATCCGTAACCCGGCGGCAACGGCGGCACGGCCCGAACCTTGGAGTTCCTTGAGAGAACCCGGATCGGCTTGGTTCCGGGCGGGTCGGCCACGGACGCTGAAGTCATTCCCCGGCTTCCCCGGCCTTTTTCGCCGGGCGGGAGCCGGGAGGTGAACAGGACCGTACCGACGAACAGGGGTGTGAGGCGTGGCCGCAGTGGCGCGATGGTGCTTCCGGCACAAGTGGACGGTGATCCTGCTCTGGCTGGTGGCACTGCTGGTCGTCGGCGGGGCCGGCAGGACACTGGGGGACAGCTACTCCAACGCGTTCTCCCTCAAGGGCACCGAGTCCTCGAAGGTGCTGAGCCTGCTCGGCAAGGTGCTCCCCCAGCAGGCGGGCGAGGCCGACACCGTGGTCTGGCACGTCGACTCCGGTTCGGTGCGCGACCCCTCGGTACGGCAGCGGATCGACCCGATGCTGGCGAAGGTCGCCGCGCAGAAGGACGTCGGCACCGTCGGCAGTCCGTACGACGCGGCGGGCGCTTCGCAGATCAGCAAGGACGGGCGTACCGCGTACGCCACCGTCACGTACACCAAGCTCGGCAACGACATGGACCTCGATCAGGCGCAGGCGCTGATCGACACGGCCCACACCGCCAAGGCCCAGGGCCTGTCGGTGGAGGTCGGCGGCAACCGGCCGGCCCAGGCCGAACAGCCGCTGCCGGGGCTGGCCGAGGGCGTCGGTATCGCCGCCGCGGGCGTGGTGCTGTTCCTGGCGCTGGGCTCGCTGTTCGGCATGCTGGTGCCGCTGGTCACCGCGCTGTTCGGCATCGGCATCTCGTCGTCGGCGATCATCCTGCTCAGCCACGGCATGGATGTGGCGGACTTCGCCCCGCAGCTGGCCACGCTGGTCGGGCTCGGGGTGGGGATCGACTACGCGCTGTTCATCGTGACCCGGCACCGCAAGGGCATTCTGCGCGGCCGAAGTCCCGAAGAGGCGGCGGTCACCGCGCTGAACACCTCGGGGCGGGCGGTTCTCTTCGCCGGCGGCACGGTGTGCATCGCGCTGCTGGGGATGTTCACGCTGCGGCTGACCTTCCTCAACGGGGTGGCGGTGGCCTCCGCGCTGACCGTGGTGATCACCGTCGCCGCGGCCGTCACCCTGCTGCCCGCGCTGCTGGGCGTGCTCGGTATGCGGGTGCTCAGCCGCCGGCAGCGGCGCCGGCTGGCCGCCGACGGAGCGGAGCAGATGTCCACCACGGGCACGGCCGCCCGCTGGTCGTCCTTCCTCCAGCGGCACCCGCGCTCGCTGGCCGTCGTGGCGGTGGCGGTGATGGCCACCTTGGCGATACCGGCGCTGTCGCTGCGGCTCGGCTCCTCCGACCAGGGCAACAACCCGACCACGACCACCACCCGCAAGGCCTACGACATGCTGGCGAGCGGCTTCGGACCGGGCTTCAACGGTCCGCTGACGATCCTGGCCGAGGTGCCGACCGCCGCCGACCGGACCGCACTGAATGGGCTGGTGGCGAAGCTGAAGACCACCGACGGGATCGCCTTCGCGGCGGCGGTGCCGATGAAGCCGGACGCCACGGTGGCGCTGATCGACGCGGTGCCGACCACCTCCCCGCAGGACAAGGCGACCTCCGACCTCATCGACCACCTGCGGCACGACGTGGTCCCGGCCGCCGAGCGCGGCACCACGATGAAGGCCTACGTGGGCGGGCAGACCGCGATCTTCAAGGACTTCTCGACCGTCCTGTTCGGGAAGCTGCCGCTGTTCATCGGTGTGATCATCGCGCTCGGCTTCGTGCTGCTGCTGTTCGCGTTCCGCAGTCTGGTGGTGCCGCTCACCGCGGCCGTGATGAACCTGGTGGCAGCGGCGGCGTCCTTCGGTGTGCTGGTCGCCTGCTTCCAGTGGGGCTGGGGCGGTTCGATCGCCGGACGGGCCGGGCCGGTCGACGCCTTCCTGCCGGTGATCATGCTGTCCCTGCTGTTCGGGCTGTCGATGGACTACCAGGTCTTCCTGGTCAGCCGGATGCACGAGGAGTGGATGCACACCCGGGACAACGCCCGGGCGGTCCGGGTCGGCCTGGCCGAGACCAGCCGGGTGATCAACTCGGCCGCGGTCATCATGATCTGCGTCTTCGCGGCCTTCGTCCTCAGCGGCCAGCGGGTGCTGGCGATGTTCGGCGTGGGCCTGGCCGGCGCGGTGGCCCTGGACGCGTTCATCCTGCGGACGGTGCTGGTGCCGTCGCTGATGCATATGTTCGGCACCGCCAACTGGTGGCTGCCGGGCTGGCTCGACCGCCGGCTCCCGCACCTCGCGGTGGAGGCGGCCGAGGACGACGGCCCGCAGTCCGCGCCCGCGCCGCTTCCGGACGCGGGGGGCGACCCGGTGCCGAGCGGACCGGGGGTGCGCGGCAGGTAAGTGGTGCCTGGCGGCACTCGTTACTGATTGGTTCGCAAGGGCCCGGCTCCCACTTCGGTGGGGGCCGGGCCCTTTGCTGTGCGGTCACGGCTGCGGACGCGAGCCCGCCACGGCGTCGGCACAGGGGCGCGGCGAGCGCGCGGTACGCGGCGCCCTACAGGGGCGCGGGGAACTGCGCGACCGGCCCACGACGGCCCGCGCCCCGCGAACGACCGGCGGGCACGGTCGCACCGCCCGCCCGGCCGCACCGCCCGCCCGGCCGCCCCGCCCGCCCGGCCGCCCCGCCAGCGCAGCCGCGCGGCCCGCCGACCGCTGGCCCGCCGGCTCTCCTGGCGCCCGCGCGCGTAGGGCTTGAACATGTTCAAAAGCCCCGCTAGAGTCGAGTCGTCAGCGAGTTTGAACGCGTTCAAGTCAGTCAGCGAACTAAGCGTTCACGCTCCGCTTCGAGGTCCGAGGGGTGGAATCTTCCGCGATGAACATGACCGTCCCTTGCCTATGTGGTCTATCTGGCCGTCAGCGTCGGCCTGACCGTGTGGGTCGCCAGGACTCTGAGCTCCAACGGCCGGGTCTTCCTGGCCGACGTGCTGCACGGCAACGAGGCACTGGCCGACGCCGTGAACCGGCTGCTGGTGGTCGGCTTCTATCTGGTCAACTTGGGCTTCGTGGCCCTCTATCTGAAGTCCGGCGACACGATCAAGGACGCGCGGGAGGTCTTCGAGGCGCTGTCCGTCAAGCTCGGCGTGGTGCTGCTGGTGCTCGGCGCGTTGCACCTGGCCAACGTCTACGTACTCAGCAGGATCCGCCGGCGGGGCCTGATCGAGCGCGAGCAGTTCCCGCCGGTCGACCCGGACGGCCACACGGAGACGGCGTGGCGGGGCCCGGTGGGTCCGAAGCCCGCCGGCGCGTGAGATGGGCGCCGAGGTCCCCCCGGGCGCTGCGCCCACCGCCCGCCCGGCGCGGCAACTGGATGCCGGACCACGTCTGCGACGGCTCACCGTCCTCTACGACCCGGACTGCCGGGTGTGCGCCTTCGCCAGCGGGTGGCTGGCCCGGCAGCGGCAGCTCGTACCGCTCGACCTGGTCCCGGTCGGCTCGCCGGAGGCGGTACGCCGCTTCCCGGCGCTCGACCAGCGGGCCGCCCGCAAGGAGATCACCGTCATCGGGGACGGCGGCCAGGTCTACCGGGGCGACAGCGCCTGGATCGTCTGCCTGTGGGCGCTGGCCGAGCACCGCACCCTCTCGCACACCCTGACCTCCCCGGCCGGCCGCCGTCTGGCCCGGGCGGCGGTGCTCGGCGCGGCGAAATACCGCGAGGCGCACCCGCCGCAGCGCCGCTGGGAGAAGCAGCCGGCCCGAGCGGGGGGACCGCCGAAGGGGAGCGGCGGAGCGCGGGGCCGGCAACCGGCCCGGGGAGCGCCATGGTCCGGCGCTCCCCGGCCACCGGAATCCACCCCGGCACCCCGCTGGGTCTACGAGGGCTCCGCCGGCTGGCGCCAACTCGACCCCAACCCCCCGCCCCCACCCGGCTGGACCTACGACCCGGCCACCGGCTGGACCCAGCCCGCCACCGCGCCACCCCCCGAAGCCTGCACGGACGACTGCTCACCCCCCGGCTAGCGCCGCGGCCCCCCACGGTTTGTCGGGGCAAATCGTGCGGGGAAGGGCACTAGGCTCACCCGGGTGGAGGACATGGACAGTGGGGCCGACGCCGAGCCGGCCGCGGCCGGGGCCGAAGAGCTGCCGGGGGGGCGGGCCCGGCCGAAGACCGGGAAGAGCGAGCAGACCCGGGCGGTGATCCTGGACACGGCGATGCGGCTGTTCCAGGAGCGCGGCTACGACAAGACCACGATGCGGGCCATCGCCCAGGAGGCCGGCGTCTCGGTCGGCAACGCGTACTACTACTTCGAGTCCAAGGAATTCCTGATCCAGGGGTTCTACGACCTGATGACGCGAGCCCACGCCGTCGACGCGAGGTCCCGTATGGAGGGGGTACGGGACTTCGCCGAGCGGCTGGAGATCGCCCTGGTCTCCTGGCTCGACGAGGCGGCCGACTACCACGAGTTCGCCGCCCAGTTCTTCCGTACGGCCGCCGATCCGGACAGCTCCCTCAGCCCGTTCTCCAACGAGTCCCACCCGGCCCGCGCGACCGCCGTCGCCCTCTTCCGCGACGTGCTCGACGGATCCGACCTCGCCCCGAAACTCGACGCCGAACTCGCGGAGCTGCTCCCGGACCTGCTCTGGCTGCACCTGATGGTCGTCGTCCTCTACTGGGTCTTCGACCGCACCCCGGACACCATCCGGACCCGCGAATTCGTCCGCCGATCGACCCCGTTCGTCGCGCGCGTCATCGCCCTGTCCCGCTATCGCGCCTTCCGCCCCCTGGTCCGCGACGCCAAGTCCCTGATCCAGGACTTCATCCTGCCGACCATAGGCAAATCCCCCCTCCCCCAGCCGAAGCCCGCAGAGCCCGGCCGTCCGGCCAAGAACCCACCCCGAAGCTGAGGCCCCCCTCCCGAGGTGCGGGCCGGGGGTGTGGAGGTCAGAGGTGGGCGGCGTAGGTGGTGAAGGCGGACCACTCCTGGGGGGAGAAGGCGAGTTGGGGACCTTCCTTGTCCTTGGAGTCGCGGACGTGGACGACCTCGGGGCAGGTGGCGACCTCGACGCAGTCGCCTTCGCTCCCGCTGCTGTAGCTGGACTTGTGCCAGGAGAGGGCGACCTCTATGCAGTTGTCCCCCTGCGAGCCGCTGTAACTGCTCTTGAACCAGGCCAGATCCGACGTGCTCATAGCGCCCCTCGCAATCGCTCCAGCAGGCTACGGGAGTCTTCGGGAGTGAGAGCCTGCGAGCGTAGTTTCGCATACCGCTGTTGAAGGACGCTGAGCGATTTCGGGTCAGCGATGAACAGCCCGCTCTCTTGTCCTTCGGAGTAGCCGTACCAGCGGTGCTCCGGGGTTTCCTGCAAGACGATCGGTCCGTCCAGCCCCGCGTGCGACGGCTGCCGCAACGGCATGATCTGTAGCTCCACGTTCCAGTGCCGGGCGTCCACGTCCAGCAGATGATCGAGCAGGTCGCGCGTCACCTCCTCCCCGCCCGTGTGCCGTTCCAGGATCGACTGCTCCAGGATGAAGTTGAAGGCGCACGGCGGTTCGCGATCCGTGGACAGCAGCGCCTGCCGCGACAGCCGCGCGTTGATGCGTGCGGCCACGGCTGCCTCGCCGGCGAGTGGCGGCACGCTCCAGGACACGGCTCGCGCGTACGCCTCGGTCTGCAACAGGCCTGGCACCACCCGGCATTCGTACGTGTTGAGGCTGATCGCCAGCAGTTCCAGCCGCGCCCAGCGGCGGAACCACGCGGCCAACCCCGGCTGCCGCGAGATGTGTTTGATCGCCTTGCGCAGGGCGCCCGTGTTGCCCAGCACCCTCTCCGCCCGCTCCACGAACTCCTCGTCGGCCATCCGGCGGCCCACCTCGATCGAGGCCACCGTGTGCTTGGAGAAATTCACCGCCGCGCCGAACTCCTCCCGGCTCAGGCCCATGTGCTCACGCAGCGCCTGTACGACAGCGCCGAAGGTCCGCAGGCTGTCCGAGGACTCGGGTTCACCGCCCCCGTCGCCCGTACCCGTAACGTCCGCGCCACTCATACCTTCGGCCATCCCGGCCACCTCCCGCGTACATGCCCGCTCACTTGCGCTCGCTTACAGCTCGCACCATGCTCGCGTGCCGGAGGCCGTACCGTCTACCCTGCGTGCGCGTACGGCGCCGGAGCGTACTCAGGCAGAGGCGACCCAGGCCATGCCGGGCCGCCGGGGGCAGTCCCGGTCAGCGGGTCCGCTGAGCTGCGGTCTCTGCCGGGGCCGGGACGGGGGAAGGGGCGACCCCGGCGGTTTCGGCCGCCTCGCGGCGCAGCGCCAGCACGCTCCGCAGCCCCAGCGTGCCGATGGCCGCGCCCAGGAAGAAGGAGACGACCGCCAGGGTGATGTGGATCCAGAAGTAGGCGGTCGGGGCGGAGTGGTCGCCGTGGTGGAAGGCGAGGCCGCTGGTGTCCTTCCAGAGATTCTTGGCGAAGATGGTCCAAACGATCAAGGACCAGACGCCGAAGGCGACGAGGAACCAGGACACCCGGCGACTGAGCTTCATACGTCCCAGTATGGGTCGGACCCGGTCGGCCGCCGAGGGCGGGGGGACCCGGGGCAGCCCCGCGCCGGGGACCGGGTTCCGCACGGAATGGTGGGAGATGTCACGTCGCCGGGGGCCGACCCGGTGGGTCGGGTGTGCGGAGAGGGGCGGTACGTTCGGAAGGTGCTTTTGACTGGAACCACCGCTCCGCGTCGTACCGCGCTGGCCGTGTCCATGATCGTCACGCTGCTCGGCGGGGTCGCGTTCGGGGCCGGGACAGCCGTCGCGGCACCGATACCGCCGCCCAAGCCGCCCAAACAGACCAGAGCGACGACCAAGCCGACCCCGATGCCGCCCGCGCAGCTGTCGAAGCTGGGCGGGGACCGGCTGGGTGTGCCGGGGACGCAGGTGAACGCGGCGGCCGGAGTGCCCGCCCTGCCGGCGAAGCTGACCTCGCGCTCGTGGATCGTCGCGGACGCCGAGACCGGGGCGGTGCTGGCCGAGCACAACGCGCACTGGCAGTTGCCGCCGGCCAGCACGCTGAAGATGCTGTTCGCGGACACGGTGATGCCGAGGCTGCCCAAGACCGAGGTGCACAAGGTGGTGCCGTCGGACCTCGCCGGAATGGGGGCGGGCAGCAGCCTGGTGGGCATAAAGGAGAACCTCAGCTACTCCGTGCGCGACCTGTGGCTGGGCGTCTTCCTGCGGTCGGGCAACGACGCGGTGCACGTGCTGTCCGCGATGTACGGCGGGCTGCCCAAGACGGTGGCCGACATGAACGCCGAGGCGCACGAGCTGCAAGCCGGCGACACCCATGTGGTGACGCCGGACGGCTATGACGAGCCCGGCCAGGTCAGCAGTGCCTACGACCTGACGCTGTTCGCCCGGCAGGGCCTGCAGAACGCCGACTTCCGGGCCTACTGCTCGACGGTCAACGCCCAGTTCCCCGGCGACTACGTGAAGAACAAGCAGGGCAAGCCGACCGGCGTCCGCAGCTCCTTCGCGATCTCGAACACCAACCGGCTGCTCAGCGGCGACTACGACCTGAGCCGCTACCCGGGCATCGCCGGTGTGAAGAACGGCAACACCACCGACGCCGGCGCCACCTTCACCGGCGTCGCCCAGCGCGGCGGGCGCACGCTGCTGGTCACCGTGATGAACCCGTCCGGGACCGAGCACGACGAGGTCTACCGGGAGGGCGCCTCCCTGCTGGACTGGGGCTTCAAGGCGGCGCCGGTCGTCAAGCCGGTGGGGACGCTCGTGCCGCCGCTGAGCAAGCTGCCGCACACGGTGGCAGGCAAGTCGGCCCCGGCGCCCGGCGCGGCGCAGCAGCCTCGGGTGGCGACCGCGGCCAGTACGTCTCCGGTGTCCTCCTCGGGGGGACGCTGGACGGCGGTCGGCGTGGCGGCGGGCACCGCCGTGCTGCTGGCGGCGGTGGTCATCGTCGTGCGACGGCGGCGCCCGCTTCCGTCCGAGGTCGGAGCTGGCGGTCCAGGCGATGGGAGCCGGACCCGCCGTTCGCGGGGCCGTCCCCGTTCGCGCCGCCGTCGGGCCCGCTAGCCCGCGGGCCCGGGTCCCGTGCGGACTCCTGCCCGGCGGCGGTCCGCGACGGCGGTGAGTGCACCGGGGTCGCCGTCCACGCGGCGCAGTACAGCAGCAGCCTGGCCACGAAGTTGATCCAGATCAGCAGCGCGACCGGCGTGCCGAAGGCGCCGTAGACGTTCTTGCCGGCCACCTCGCGCAGATAGCCGCTCAGGCCCAGCTTCAGCGCCTCGAAGACGACCGAGCCGATCACCGCGGCCTGGATCACCGCGCGGCGCGGGGGCTCCACCGCGGGCAGCTGCGTCAGCAGATAGACCAGGATCAGGAAGCTCGCGACGACCGCCAGGACGATGCCGGCCAGGGTGAGCAGCGCCGGTCCCGGCCCGTTGTGGGCCAGGCCGAGCCGGGCGGCGGTCCAGTCGACGGCCTCGGTGGCGAAGCCGGAGACGGAGAGCGAGACGACGACGGCGGTGCCCAGGCCGAGCAGCACTCCGGCGTCCCCCACCTTGCTGGTCAGCGGGTTGCGCGGCTGGTCGTCCTTCTCCCAGACCGCGCGCAGGCAGCCCCGCAGCGCGCTGATCCAGTTGACGCCCGTGACGAGCAGCACGGCGCCGGCGATCAGCCCGATGGTGCCGGCGTTGTCGACCAGTCCGCTGATGTCCAACTGGTTGGCGATGCCGGGGATCTGCTGGGAGATCTTGTTCTCCAGCGCGTCCAGCTGCCCCCGGGACAGCAGCACCGCGCCGACCGCCGCGACCACGGTGAGCAGCGGGAAGAGCGCCAGGAAACTGCTGAAGGTCAGGGCGGCGGCCAGCCGGGCCCAGTGCACGGTCAGCAGATGGTCGAACGCCCGGTAGGCGTGGGTGCGCATCACGGCCGCGATACGCGGGCCGATCCAGGGCAGCCCGGTCAACCAGTCCATGTGGGGCCGTTACCTTCCTCCGGGTCGGGCACGCCGGCCGTGCCCTGGACGGGGGATTGGACAGGGGAGGGGGCGGGCGCCCCGGCGGACCGGGCCGGGCGGAACACCAGGGTGCGGGTCCCCCAGAACCGCAGCGCGGTGCCCAGCAGCATGCCGATGCCGAGCCCGGAGACCAGGTCGTCGCGCTGGGTGGTGAGGCCGAGCAGGTAGTGCGAGCAGCCCAGGCAGATCAGCTGGACGGCGGCGCCGGCCACGTTCACCACCAGGAACACCCCGTAGCGGCGGGCCCGCCCGACCGCCGGGGTGCGGCCCCGGTAGGTGATGAAGGAGTTGCCCAGGTAGGCGACCGTGCAGCTGGCCACGAAGGACAGTGACTTCGCGGTGAGCGGGCCGAGTCCCCAGTGCCCGCGCAGCCAGATGAACAGGCCCAGGTCGGTGATGTAGGCGGCGGCCCCGGCGAAGGCGAAGCCCATCATCTCGGGCAGCATCGGTCGCCCGACGCGCTCCCCCGGCCCGGCCCGGCCGCCCGCGCGCCCCGCGCCGGCCGACTCCCCCGGCCCCCGGGCCTCCCGTCGCTCCGACCGCCGCCGGAATCCCGGTGGTCTCACTGATTGACCACGGCGAGTACGTACAGCACGCCCCACGCCAGCGCGATCAGGACCAGCGCCCGGTCCCGCAGCACCACGTCCTCGGGCTCACCGGCGGTCCCGGCGTCGGCGAAGACCGCGTAGCGCAGGACCGACAGGGTGAAGGGGATCATCGACAGCTGCCGCCAGGGCATCAGGCCGCGCGGCTGGCCGCCGGTCTCCATCGCCCACAGGCAGTAGGCCAGCACCGCCACGCCCGCCGCGAGCTGCCAGACGAAGCGCAGATAGCCGGAGGTGTAGGAGCTGAGCAGGGCGCGGGAGGCGGCGACGTTCTTCCGCGAGGACATCAGCATCAGCTCGGAGTAGCGCTTGGCGGCGACCATGAAGAGCGCGCCGAAGCCGGAGGTGATCAGGAACCAGCGGGACAGGTCGATGTCGAGGGCGATCCCGCCGGCCATCGCCCGCATCAGGAAGCCGCCGGTGACGATGACCAGGTCGACGACCAGGACGTGCTTCAGCCACACGCAGTAGGCCAGTTGCATGACGACATAGCCGGCCAGCAGCGCGGCGGTGTCGGTGTTGCAGGCCAGCACGGCGGTGGCGGGCGCGAGCACGGCCAGCACCGCGCCGGCGGTGTAGGCGGCGCGGACCGGCACCTGGCCGCTGGCCACCGGGCGCCGGCGCTTCACCGGGTGGGCCCGGTCGGCCTCGGCGTCCCGGGCGTCGTTGATCAGATAGACGGCGGCGGCGCAGGCGGTGAAGAGCGTCAGCACCACGGCGAGCCGCAGCGACTCCATGGGGCTGAGCAGCTTGGCGGCGGCGAAGGGGGCGGCGAGCACCAGCCCGTTCTTCATCCACTGCCGGGGCCGCGCGGTCCGCAGCAGTCCGCCGGCCAGCGTCAGCGCGGAGCTGCCGGAGGGCGGGACGCGGTCGGGCGGGCCGGGGCTGGGGTCCTCGACCAGTGCGGCGGAGGGATCAGTCATCGCGTACACCTGCCAGTGCCCAGCGGCGGCCGAGGCGGGCCATCGCCCCGCCGAGCAGCGCGCCGAAGGCGACATCGGTCGGGTAGTGGACGCCCACCACCAGCCGGGACACGCAGATCGCGGCGGCCAGCGGCGGGAAGGGTCCGCGCGGCAGCAGCGCCCCGAAGGCGATGGCCGCGGCGGCGGAGGAGGCGGCGTGCGAGCTGGGGAAGCTGTGCCGGCCGGCGGTGCGCACCAGCGGCGCCGGGCCGGGGAGGTCGGGGCGGGGGCGGCGGACCACGCGTTTGACGGCCATGCTCGTCGCGTGCGAGGCGGCGACCAGCGCGGTGGCCCGCAGCCAGGCGCGGCGCCGGGCCGGGTCGGCGCCCGCGCCGGCCAGCCCGGCGAGCAGCCACACCGCGCCGTGCTCGCCGGCCCAGGACAGCCCGCGCGCGGCGGCCGCGACATCGGGGTGGGTGCCGCATCTGCGCAGCGCGGTGAGCAGATGGTGGTCCGCGCGCCGCGCGACGGCGGAGTCGGGGTAGCGCACCGGCGGTTCTCCCCACGTGGGCGGCGGACCTATGACACGAAGGTCATACGGGCGATACAGGAGATACAGGAGATACGGGTGACGCTGGTGCCACGGGCATCACGAGCAATATGCACCATATGCTCGATATGGGCAGTATCAGACACCACGTTCTTACCGTGCGAACCCGTCGCCCGCGCACTCCCGTTCGCCCTTTTCAGTGAGAAAAGCCCCATAAGCGTCATTCTCAGTACATTCTCGGCAATCAGCATGTCTTCCGGCGCTACGGTCACCGGTATGCCCGTACCCCCCGCCCCGGCCACCGCCCCCGACCCGGCGCCGTCGTCCGTCACCGGCTGGGGCCGTACGGCTCCGACCACCGCCCGGCTGCTGCGCCCCCGGTCGTACGAGGAGACCGCCGCCGCCGTCCTCGGCAGCGACGGCCGCGGCATCATCGCCCGCGGCCTCGGTCGGGCCTACGGCGACGCGGCGCAGAACGCGGGCGGCGCGGTCCTGGACATGACGGGTCTGGACCGCATCCACGAGATCGACGCGGTGAACGGGCTGGTGGTGTGCGACGCCGGGGTCTCCCTGCACCGGCTGATGGAGGTGCTGCTGCCGCTCGGCTGGTTCGTACCCGTCTCGCCCGGCACGCGCTTCGTGACGGTCGGCGGGGCCATCTGCGCGGACATCCACGGCAAGAACCACCATGTCTCCGGCTCCTTCACCCGGCACGTCCGGGCCATCGAGCTGCTGACCGGCGACGGCGAGACCCGGCTGGTCACCCCCGAGGACGAACCGGAGCTGTTCTGGGCGACGGCCGGCGGCATGGGCCTGACCGGGGTGGTGCTGGCGGCCACCATCGACCTGGTGCCGGTGGAGACCTCGCTGATGACGGTGGACACCGAACGCGCCGTCGACCTGGACGACCTGATGGCCCGGCTCACCGCGACCGACCACGAGTACCGCTACTCGGTGGCCTGGATCGACCTGCTGGCGCGCGGCGCCCGCACCGGACGCGCGGTGCTGACCCGCGGCGACCACGCCCCGCTCGACGCACTGCCCGGCCGGGCCCGCCGCACCGCGCTCGCCTTCCGTCCCGGGCGACTGCCGGCCGCCCCCCGCTTCGTGCCGGACGGGCTGCTCGGCCGCACCACGGTCGGGCTCTTCAACGAACTCTGGTACCGCAAGGCGCCGCGCGAGCGCCGCGGCCGGCTGCAGAAGATCGCCTCCTTCTTCCACCCGCTGGACGGCCTGCCGGAATGGAACCGGATCTACGGGCGCAGCGGCTTCGTGCAGTACCAGTTCGTGGTGGGTTACGGCCAGGAGGAGGCGCTGCGCCGGATCGTACGGCGGCTGAGCACCCGCGGCTGCCCGTCGTTCCTCGCGGTGCTCAAGCGGTTCGGCGACGGGGATCCGGGCTGGCTGTCCTTCCCGATGCCCGGCTGGACGCTGGCGCTGGACATCCCCGCGTCGCTGTCCGGGCTCGGCTCGCTGCTGGACGAGCTGGACGACGAGGTGGCCGGCGCCGGTGGCCGGGTCTACCTCGCCAAGGACTCCCGGCTGCGGCCGGAGATGGTGGCCCGGATGTATCCGCGGCTCGACGACTTCCGCGAGCTGCGGGCCCTGCACGACCCGCGCGGCGCCATCACCTCGGACCTGGCCCGCCGGCTCGGGCTGTGACGGAATCCATGAAGGGGCCCGTGAACGGGCTCATGAACGGGCCCGGACCAGCACGAACAAGCACGGACGAGCAGGAACGAACAGGACCGAGTACGACCGAGTACGACCGAGGGAGTACGCATATGAAGGACGCATTCGGGGCACCGCAGTCGCTGCTGCTCCTGGGCGGCACCTCCGAGATCGGGCTGGCCACCGCCCGGCGGCTGATCGGGCGCCGCACCCGCAAGGTATGGCTGGCCGGGCGGCCCTCCCCCGCCCTGGACGCGGCGGCGGCCCGGCTGCGCGCGCTGGGCGCCGACACCCGGGTGGTCCCCTTCGACGCGCTCGACCCCGCCTCCCACGAGGACACCCTCGGCAAGGTCTTCGCCGAGGGTGATGTGGACGCCGTCCTGCTCGCCTTCGGCGTGCTCGGCGACCAGGCCCGCGACGAGCAGGAACCAGCCGCGGCGGTCCGGGTCGCGCAGACCAACTACGCCGGCTCGGTGTCCTCCGCCCTGGTCTGCGGCGCGGCCCTCCAGCGCCAGGGGCACGGCTCGCTGATCGTGATGTCCTCGGTGGCCGGCGAGCGCGGCCGGCGCTCCAACTTCATCTACGGCAGCAGCAAGGCGGGTCTGGACGTCTTCGCGCAGGGCCTCGGCGACGCGCTGCGCCCGGCAGGCGTCCATGTGCTGGTCGTACGCCCCGGCTTCGTCCGGACGAAGATGACCGCGGGCCGCCCGGAAGTGCCGCTGTCCACCACCCCGGAGGCGGTCGCGGCCGCCATCGAGTCCGGCCTGCGCCGCCGGTCCGAGGTGATGTGGGTGCCGGGGACGCTCCGCCCGGTCATGTCGGTGCTGCGGCACCTTCCCCGCGCGGTCTTCCGCAGGCTGCCGCTGTAGCGGCGGGTTTCCGAAGACGCGTCTCCGGGGCGGGTCCTAGCCTTGGGGACCGGCCCTCAGATACGGGTCGGCGTACGGGTGGCCTGCTGCTGCGGCACCGCCGGCTGCTCGTCCGGCGGGCCGAAGGGGAAGTCCTGGATCTTGCGCCAGACGCCGTCCCCGCCCTGGACGTAGAGGGCGAAGCCGATCGCCGACCAGCCGGCCGCGAACGCGGCCAGTTCGGCCTGGGCGCGGTCCAGCGCGGCGTCCGGGATGCCGTGCGCCACCGTGACATGCGGGTGGTACGGGAACTGGAGCTCGCGCTCCACCGGCCCGGACCGTACCCGCTCCTGGAGCTCCGCACAGGCCGGACCGCCCTCGGCGACCCGGAGGTAGACCACCGGCGACAGCGGCCGGAAGGTGTCGGTGCCGTCCAGCCGCATCGCGAACGGGCGGCCGGCGTTCGCCACCCTCGTCAGATGGCGCTGGAAGGCGGGCAGCTCAGCGGGTGCGACCTCGGTGGGCGGCAGCAGCGTGACATGGGTGGGGATGGCGCGGGCGGCCGGGTCGCCGAAGGAGCTCCGCCGGTCCTGGAGCAAGCGGCCGTACGGCTCCGGGACCGCGATGGACACGCCGATCGTGGTGGTACCCACAGCGCTCCCCATGCGTTTCACCCCTTTCCCCACGTCGGTCACAAACTCGGGCAACCGAGATGCCAGTGTCGCGCGTAGAGGGGCATGCCGGACAGCGACGTAGGTCACAGATCCCCGATCCGCGACCCAGGCCACTCCTCAGCTCCGGCACACCGCCCCTTCCGCTCGACGAAACCTCAGCGCTTCCGTACGTCCTTGCCGTGGCTCAGTAGCTCAGCACTTCAGCACTCCAGTGCCCTGGCACCTCAGTGCTTCGCCGGTACGAAGCCGATCCGGTCGTAGGCCGCCGCCAGCGTCTCCGCGGCGACCGCTCGCGCCTTCTCGGCCCCCTTGGCCATCACCGCGTCCAGTGTTTCCGGATCTCCCAGATACTCCTGCGTACGCTCCCGGAACGGTGTGACCCACGCCACGAAGATCTCCGCGACGTCCGTCTTCAGCGCACCGTAGCCCTTGCCGGCGTACTGCTCCTCGAGTTCCGGGATTCCGGTGCCGGTGAGGGCCGAGTGAATCGTGAGCAGGTTGCTGACGCCCGGCTTGTCCTTTTCGTCGAACCGCACCACCGTGTCGGTGTCGGTCACCGCCGAGCGGAACTTCTTGGCCGAGACGCCCGGCTCGTCCAGCAGGTTGACCAGGCCCTTCGGCGAGGCCGCCGACTTGCTCATCTTGGCCGTCGGGTCCTGGAGGTCGTGGATCTTGGCGACCTCGCGCACGATGTGCGCGGCCGGCAGGTTGAAGGTCTGCCCGAAGCGGCCGTTGAAGCGCTCCGCGAGGTCCCGGGTCAGCTCGATGTGCTGCCGCTGGTCCTCGCCGACCGGCACCGCGTCCGCCTGGTAGAGCAGGATGTCGGCGACCTGGAGGATCGGATACGTGAACAGGCCGACGGTGGCCCGGTCGGCTCCCTGCTTGGCGGACTTGTCCTTGAACTGCGTCATCCGGGACGCCTCGCCGAAGCCGGTGATGCAGTTCATCACCCAGGCGAGCTGGGCGTGCTCGGGCACATGGCTCTGGATGAACAGCGTGCAGCGGTCCGGGTCCAGCCCGGCCGCCAGCAGCTGGGCGGCGGCGAGCCGGGTATTGGCCCGCAGCCCGGCCGGGTCCTGCGGCATGGTGATGGCGTGCAGGTCCACGACCATGTAGAACGCGTCGTGCGTCTCCTGCAGCGCCACATACTGGCGGACCGCACCGAGGTAGTTGCCCAGGTGGAAGGAGCCCGCGGTGGGCTGGATGCCGGAGAGGGCGCGCGGACGCCCGGGGATGCGTTCAGAGGCCATGGCCCCATTCTCTCAGGTCGGTCCAGCCCGCCCCCACCCCCGCGGGCCTTCGCTGTGGACGACGGGTGAGCGACCATGGAGGGGAGCGGAAGGGAGTACACCGCAGGGGGCACCACCCCCGCCCAGCGCCGGGCCCGGCCGGTCTCCCGACGTACGACGATCGGAGCACGCACGTGACCACCCTCTCCAGCATCTCCAGTGCCGGTACCACGGCCACCGAACGCCAGATCGCGGCGGCCGAGGCCCACAGCGCGCACAATTACCACCCGCTGCCCGTCGTCATCGCCTCCGCCGAGGGGTCGTGGGTGACGGATGTCGAGGGCCGCCGCTACCTCGACCTGCTGGCCGGCTACTCCGCGCTGAACTTCGGCCACGGGCACCCCCGGCTGATAGCGGCCGCCAAGGCCCAGCTCGACCGGGTCACGCTCACCTCGCGCGCCTTCCACCACGACCGTTTCGCCGCGTTCTGCGGGGAGCTGGCG
The DNA here is from genome assembly GCF_042650325.1 of Streptomyces polygonati. Taxonomy (NCBI): domain Bacteria; kingdom Bacillati; phylum Actinomycetota; class Actinomycetes; order Kitasatosporales; family Streptomycetaceae; genus Streptomyces; species Streptomyces polygonati. The sequence goes on from NZ_JBHSBB010000010.1 coordinate 611,973, forward strand.
GAGCTGTGCGGGATGGAGACGGTGCTGCCGATGAACACCGGGGCGGAGGCGGTGGAGACCGCGATCAAGACGGCCCGCAAGTGGGGCTACCAGGTCAAGGGCGTCCCCGACGGCAAGGCCACCATCGTGGTGGCCGCCGACAATTTCCACGGCCGCACCACCACGATCGTCAGCTTCTCCACCGACCCCGAGGCCCGCGCCGACTTCGGCCCGTACACCCCGGGCTTCAAGGTGGTGCCCTACGGCGACCTCGACGCGCTCGACGCGGCGGTCGACGAGAACACGGTCGCGGTGCTGCTGGAGCCGATCCAGGGCGAGGCCGGCGTCCTCGTGCCCCCGCCCGGCTATCTCGCCGGGGTGCGGCGGCTCACCCAGGAGCGCCGGGTGCTCTTCATCGCCGACGAGATCCAGTCCGGCCTGGGCCGCACCGGCCGTACGTTCGCGTGCGAGCACGAGGGTGTGGTGCCGGACATGTACGTGCTCGGCAAGGCGCTCGGCGGCGGGGTCGTCCCGGTCTCGGCGGTCGTCTCCTCCCGCGAGGTGCTGGGCGTCTTCCGCCCGGGCGAACACGGGTCCACCTTCGGCGGCAACCCGCTGGCCTGCGCGGTCGGCCTCGAAGTCCTGGCGATGCTGCGGACGGGCGAATACCAGGAGCGCGCCGCCACGCTCGGCGACCACCTGCACGCCGAGCTCCAGACCCTCGTCCCCACCGGCGCGGTCACCGCCGTCCGCGGCCGCGGCCTGTGGGCCGGCCTCGACATCGCCCCCGCCCTCGGCACCGGCCGCATCATCTCCGAACGCCTCCTCCCCCAAGGCCTCCTCGTCAAGGACACCCACGGCTCCACCATCCGCCTGGCCCCACCCCTCACGATCACCGAAGACGACCTCGACTGGGCGCTGGCGCGGCTCCGCGGGGTGCTGGCGGGGTAGGTTCTCGATCTTCCCGGGCGGCTGACCCGGCGGAGTCCGCCCGGGGGGAGAGCGGATGCTCCCCCCGCACGGGCCGGCAGCCGCCGATGGTGGCGCGCCCCCGCAAGGGGAACCGTCCGCCGACAAACCACCCGCACGGGTGGCACGGGTGGGAAACACCCCCCGCCCGGGCAGGGCAGCCGCCGACGGAAGGGGAAGCGGGGGCCGGCGCCCCCCATAGGCTCTGCGGATGCTTACCGGAATGCTTGCCGCGCTCGGCGCAGCCGCCGCCTTCGGGGTCGCGTCCGTGCTGCAAGCCGTCGGCGCCAGGGCCGCCGAGCCCGGCAGCGGCTCCGGGGTCGACACGAAACTGCTGGCGCGAGCCGTACGGCAGTGGAAGTACGTGGCCGGCCTCGGCCTGGACCTCGCCGGGTTCGCCCTGGAACTCGTCGCGCTGCGCGAACTGCCGATCTACACGGTCGGCGCCGCCCTCGCCGCGAGCCTGGCCGTGACCGCGGTGACCGCCAGCCGGATGCTGAACGTACGGCTCGGCCGCCGGGAATGGGCCGCGGTCGCCACCGTCTGCGGCGGCCTCGCCCTGCTGGGCCTCGCCTCCGGCACCGAGGGCGGAGGCCATGGCGGCACCGCGCTGCGCTGGGGCACGCTGGCCGCCGCGGCGGTCGTCCCCGCGCTGGGCTCAGCGGCGGGCCGCCTCCCCGGGAAGGCCAGGGCGGCAGCCCTCGGACTCGGCGCCGGTCTCGGCTTCGGCATCGTCGAGGTGTCCGTCCGCCTCATCGACACGCCGCGGCCGGCCGAACTCCTCGCCAACCCCGCGCTGTACGCCCTGCTGCTGGGCGGCGCCGCCGCCTTCCTCCTCCTGACCTCCGCCCTGCAGCGCGGCTCGGTGACCGCCGCCACCGCCGGCATGGTGATCGGGGAGACGATCGGCCCCGCGCTGGTCGGGGTCCTGGCCCTGGGCGACCGTACCCGCGACGGCTGGGCCCCGGCCGCCGTGTCCGGCTTCGTCCTCGCCGTCCTGGGAGCCCTCGCCCTGGCCCGCTTCGGCGAGCCCCCGCCCCCCGGGAACCCGTAAGGGGCCCGGCGCGATAGCCGGAGCCCCTTACGTGCGTCACCCGAGCGGGACGCGCGAGCGTCAGACCGGGCCGACCGTCAGATCAGCCCCAGCGCCCGCACCGCTTCCCGCTCCTCTTCAAGCTCCTTCACCGACGCGTCGATCCGCGCCCGCGAGAACTCGTTGATGTCCAGGCCCTGGACGATCTCGTACGCGCCGTCCTTCGTGGTGACGGGGAAGGAGGAGATCAGGCCGGTCGGGACGCCGTAGGAGCCGTCCGAGACGACGCCCATCGAGGTCCAGTCGCCCTGGGCGGTGCCGGTGACCCAGGTGTGGACGTGGTTGAGGGCGGCGGAGGCCGCCGACGCCGCCGAGGAGGCGCCGCGGGCCTCGATGATCGCCGCGCCGCGCTTCGCCACGGTCGGGATGAAGGTGTCGGCCAGCCACTGCTCGTCGTTGACGACCTCGGCCGCGTTCTTGCCGGCCACCTCCGCGTGGAAGATGTCCGGGTACTGGGTGGCCGAGTGGTTGCCCCAGATGGTGAGCCGCTTGATGTCGGAGACCTGCGCGCCGGTCTTCTTCGCGAGCTGCGCGATCGCCCGGTTGTGGTCCAGGCGGGTCATCGCGGTGAAGCGCTCCGCCGGTACGTCCGGGGCCGCCGACCGCGCGATGAGCGCATTGGTGTTCGCCGGGTTGCCGACCACCAGCACCTTGATGTCGTCGGCCGCGTGGTCGTTGATCGCCTTGCCCTGCGGCTTGAAGATGCCGCCGTTCGCCGAGAGCAGGTCGCCGCGCTCCATGCCGGCGGTGCGCGGGCGGGCGCCGACCAGCAGGGCCACGTTCGCGCCGTCGAAGGCCGCGTTGGGGTCGTCGGTGATGTCGATGCCGCGCAGCAGCGGGAAGGCGGCGTCGTCCAGCTCCATGGCGGTGCCCTCGGCGGCCTTGAGGCCCTGCGGGATCTCCAGGAGCCGGAGGTTCACCGGTACGTCCGCGCCGAGCAGGTGGCCCGAGGCGATACGGAAGAGGAGCGCGTAGCCGATCTGGCCGGCCGCTCCGGTGACGGTGACGTTGACGGGAGTGCGAGTCATGCCTTCTCCTGGCCTTTTCCTGCTGCGGGTAACTGGTCGCCCCGGCAGTGGCCCAGGCGGCCCCTAACGTGGATCTCTCGGCGTCAAGAGAGCCAACCGTCAGGCTATCGCGGGTCGGCGCCACCGATGCCCCGCGGGTATGTGGCACCGGTCACCGGGCCGCCCCGGAAGCCCGGTGCGGGAACGATTCAGCCACCCCCGCCGCCACTTCCGGCCGACACGCCGACCCGAGGCCCCGACCTCACCCGCTAACCCCGCGCTCCGGCCCGGCAGTTCACTTCGACCGCGTCATCCGATGCAGATACCCAGCACGATGAGGCCGATGCACAGCTTGCTGGGGCTCGGCGTGGGTGCCGGCGCCGACGTCGGCGGCGCGGTGGTGGGCGAGGCGGAGGGCGAGGCGCCGCCGGGTCCCGCGCCGCCGGTCGTCGGCGGGGCGCTGACGCCGCCGGACCCGCCCGAACCGGGCTCGGGATCGGCACCGGAGCCCGAACCCTGGTCCGGACCCGAGCCCGAGCCGGGTGCCGCGCCGGCCGTCCCGGTCCGGGGTCCGGCGGGCGGCGGCGTCGTGCTGGCCGCCCCGCCCATCACCGACGGCCGGTCGCCGGACGCGGCGCCCGCCGTCGTACCGGCCGCCGGTGCCCGGCCCGAAGCGGCCGGTGCGAGCGCCCCCGGCGACCCGGCGGGCCCGCCGGAGCCAGCAGCGGCCCTGCCGGCCGGCGCCCGGCCCACCGCGCCTTCGGGAGACGCGGCCACCCCGGAAGGCAGCGGACTTCCGGCCGGAGCCCGGCCGCTGCTCGTGCCCGCCGTCAGGATCACCGCCACCAGCGCGGCGACGGCCAGCACCCCCGCTGCCGCCAGCAGCAGTAATCGCCGCCCGCGCCCGGGCAGTCCGTCCTCGGCGCCCAGCGGATCGAGCGGGTCGGGATGCGGCACCCGCCTGCCGCGTACCCGGTCACCGGCTCCCGCGCTCGCCTTCTCGGCGAGCTTCCACAGCGCGCCGATCCGGTCGTAGTCGGCTCCGCTGACCTGCGCCAGGACCTCCACCGCGTCCAGCGGCGGCAACCGCCGGCCGGCCAGCGCGCGTTCCCAGTTCTCGGCGGACTGGGCGGTACGGGCCGCCAGCGCCGGCACGGTCAGCCCGCTGCGGTCCTTCATCCGCCGTAACTGCGTGGCGAGCCGCCGCACATCCACCGGGATGCTGTCCGCCAACGGCTCCCACTGACCCACGCCCTGTCCCCCGCATCGCTCGGTACCTCTGCCGGGCCAACGCTAGAACGCCCGTGCTCCGCGGGGAGGATTTTCCGGACTCCCGGCCACGGGGAGTATCCGGCCTGCTATAGGGAGTGACCGCAATTGCACTTCACCGGTCCGCTACCGGACCGAGAAGTGGATGATGTCCTCCAGGAACGGGATCCGGATCAACGGGTCGGGCTGTGCCATCAGCGCGAGCAGCACTATGGCCGTGCCCAGCGCGCCGTAGGTGATCACGTCCGTGAAGCGGCTGCGGACCGCGAGCATGCCGACCCGGGCCAGCCCCCAGCGCAGTACCGCGCCGAGCAGCAGCGAGCAGCCGATCAGCAGCGTGCCGGCCCGGAAGGCGTCGGTGGCGGTGACGAGCAGGCCTATCGCGACCCCCGCGATGACCAGCAGGATCGGCCACTGCCTGGCCGGCGCCGGGGCGTCCCCGCCGGCCGCCGCCCCGCCGCCCTCGGGGCGCGGGGTGCTGGTGGTGATGGCGGGCCGGCCGCCCGGTTCACGGTGCTCGCGCGGCTCGCGCGGGTCACGGGCGTGCCGCCGGACGGGCTCGGCCGTGTGCTGGGCCGCTTCCAGGTCGGGGGACGGGTTCGGCCCGACCGCCTCAGCCGACACGGTCCGCCGCCTGTTCCGCGTCCGCCTGCCCGAGCGCCGCCGCCGCTTCGATCCCCTCGGCCGCCGCCACCACGTTGAGCAGCAGCATCGCCCGCGTCATCGGCCCGACCCCGCCCGGGTTCGGCGACAGCCAGCCCGCCACCTCGGAAACCCCCGGGTGGACATCGCCGACGATCTTGCCGTTCTCGTCCCGGCTGACGCCCACGTCGAGCACCGCGGCGCCCCGCTTGACGTCCTCCGGCTTGATGATGTGCGGCACACCGGCCCCGGCCACGATGATGTCCGCCTGCCTGAGCTGCGCCGACAGGTCCCGGGTGCCGGTGTGGCACAGGGTCACCGTGGCGTTCTCCGACTTACGGGTCAGCAGCAGGCCGATCGACCGCCCGACGGTGATGCCGCGCCCGACCACCACCACATGCGCGCCGTTGATGTCCACGTCGTGCCGCCGCAGCAGTTCCACGATGCCGTTGGGGGTGCAGGGCAGCGGCCCCGGCTCGTTCAGCACCAAACGGCCCAGGCTCATCGGGTGCAGGCCGTCCGCGTCCTTGGCCGGGTCCATCAGCTCCAGCACCCGGTTGGTGTCGATGCCCTTGGGCAGCGGCAGCTGGACGATGTAGCCGGTGCAGTCGGGGTTCTCGTTCAGCTCGCGGACCACCGCCTCGATCTCGGCCTGGGTCGCGGTGTCCGGCAGCTCGCGCTGGATGGAGGCGATGCCCACCTGCGCGCAGTCGCGGTGCTTGCCGGCCACGTACCACTTGCTGCCCGGGTCGTCACCGACCAGGAGGGTGCCGAGGCCGGGGGTGACCCCGCGGGCCTTGAGGGCCGCGACGCGGCCGGTCAGCTCGGACTTGATCGCTGCGGAGGTGGCCTTGCCATCGAGAATCTGGGCGGTCATGCCCCTATCCTCGCGGATCGGGCCCGCGACCGACCAATCAGCCCGGGGACCGGACAACTTTGCCCCCTGAGCGACCGCCTTTGTCCCTTGCGCGGCGATGCTCCCGGGTCGGACGATGTCCCGCGGCCAGTGGGATATTCACTCGCCCGTTCGCACCTTTCCGTCCCCGTGCCCGCTTAAGGAAAAGCCCGTGAGTCAGCCCCCCGATCCCAGCAGTCCCTACGGTGAGCCGCAGCCGAAGGACCAGCCGCAGCCGCAGGCGCAGCCGCCGTCGCAGGAGCCCTACGGCGGCGGGCAGCCGTACGGCGCTCCGCAGCAGCCGTATCCGTATCCCTATCCGCCGCAGCCGGGGGCGTACGGCCAGCCGCCGCAGCAGCCCTACGGGTATCCGCCGGCCGGCTACCAGCAGCCGCCGCCCCCGTACGGATACGGTTACGCGCCCGGTCCTGGGGTGCCGCTGCCCGGGATGCCGCCGCTGGCGAGCTGGGGCGCCCGGCTGGGCGCCTTCCTCCTGGACTGGCTGATGTTCTTCCTGATCCCGCAGGGCCTGGCGGGGGCCGGCTACATACGAATAATCCTCGCGTCCAACGACCGCCTCAACACCTGCGACGACCAGGGCATCCCCAGCGACCGCTGCTCGCTCCCGCACCCGCCGACCGGCTCGATCATCCTGATCCTCCTCGGCGGGGTCCTCGCTCTCGGCGCGGTCTTCTTCATCGCCTACCGCGAGGGCTCGACCGGCCAGAGCCCCGGCAAGCGCATCGTCGGCATCCGCCTCCTGAAGGAATACGACGGCGCCACCCTCGGCTTCGGCCTCGCCTTCGGCCGCCGCCTCCTGCACATTCTGGACAATCTGGCGTGCTACATCGGGTGGTTGTGGCCGCTGTGGGACCCGAAGCGGCAGACTTTCGCGGACAAGGTGCTGCACACGGTCGTGATCAAGGACCAGACCTAGGCGGCAACTGCCCGCGCGGTTCCCGCGCCCCTGGGGGCGGTTGCGGTCCGTCGTCGACCACCCCTGACCCGGTGGCTGATCGCGCAGTTCCCCGCGCCCCTGGTAAGGCACCCCGCGCCGCCGAGGGGCGGTTGCGGTGCGTCGTCGACCACCGCTGAGCCGGTGGCTGGTCGCGCAGTTCCCCGCGCCCCTTCGGGGCACGACCTCGCCACCCGCCAGCCAACGGTGCCCCACAGTGCGGTGCCTTACCGCCGACGTTGCCCAACAGGGGCGCGGGGAACTGCGCGCGCAACCACGACGCCGCCGCAGACGGGCGACGACCCCGAGGGGCAGAACCCGCCCCGCAAGGGGCGCGGGGAACTGCGCGACCAGCCCGCCGCGACCCGCACCGGACGACCCCGCCCAGGAGCGCACACACTCACCCGGGCAGGGGCCCGCCCCGCAAGGGGCGCGGGGAACTGCGCGCGGAACCGCGACGGCGCCGCAGACGGCCAACGGCCCCCCGGGGCAAAGCCCCCACCGGGGTCAGTGGAAGAAGTGGCGCGTCCCGGTCAGATACATCGTGACCCCCGCCTCCGTCGCGGCAGCGACAACCGCCTCGTCGCGGATCGACCCCCCCGGCTGGACCACCGCCTTGATCCCCGCCGCGGTGAGCACCTCCAACCCGTCCGGGAAGGGAAAGAACGCGTCGGAGGCCGCGTAGGCCCCGGCCGCCCGCTCCGCCCCGGCCCGCTCCACCGCGAGCTTCGCGGAGTCCACCCGGTTGACCTGCCCCATGCCGACCCCGACCGTCGCCCCGTCCTTGGCCAGCAGAATCGCGTTGGACTTGACCGCGCGGCAGGCCCGCCACGCGAACGCGAGGTCGGCCAGTTCCGCCGCCGACAGCGCCTCACCGGTCGCGAGCGTCCAGGTCGACGGGTCGTCGCCGTCCGCCTGGAGGCGGTCCTTGACCTGGACCAGCGCGCCGCCCTCGATCGGGCGGTACTCGGTGGTCGCGGCCGGCCCGGCCGCACACCGCAGCACCCGGATGTTCTTCTTGCGGGCCAGCACCTCGACCGCGCCGTCCTCGTAGGCCGGCGCGACGATCACCTCGGTGAAGATCTCCGCGACCTGCTCGGCCATCGCCACCGACACCGGCCGGTTCACCGCGATGACCCCGCCGAACGCGGACAGCGGATCGCACGCGTGCGCCTTGCGGTGCGCGTCGGCGACATCCGTACCGAGCGCGATCCCGCACGGGTTGGCGTGCTTGATGATCGCCACGCAGATCCCGTCGTGGTCGTACGCCGCCCGGCGCGCCGCCTCGGTGTCCACGTAGTTGTTGTAGGACATCTCCTTGCCGTGCAGCTGCTCCGCCCCGGCCAGCCCCAGCCCGCTGCCGTCGATGTAGAGCGCCGCGCCCTGGTGCGGGTTCTCGCCGTAGCGCAGGGTGTTCTGGCGCCGGTAGGTCACACCGGTGAAGTCGGGGAATTCGCTCTCCGCGTCGGCGGCGTAGCCCTCGGCGAACCACGAGGCCACGGTCACGTCGTACGCCGCGGTGTGCTGGAAAGCCTCGGCGGCCAGCCGCTTGCGGGTCCTGAGGTCGAAGCCGCCCTCGGCGACGGCGGCCAGTACGTCCGGGTAGCGGTCCGGGCTGGTGACGACCGCGACCGAGGGGTGGTTCTTGGCGGCGGCACGCACCATCGAGGGGCCGCCGATGTCGATCTGCTCCACGCACTCGTCGTCGCTCGCGCCCGAGGCGACCGTCTCGCGGAAGGGGTAGAGATTCACCACGACCAGCTCGAACGGCTCGATGCCGAGGTCGGCGAGCTGCCGGCGGTGGTCGTCCAGCCGCAGGTCGGCGAGGATGCCGGCGTGCACCCGCGGGTGCAGCGTCTTGACCCGGCCGTCGAGGCACTCCGGGAAGCCGGTCAGTTCCTCGACCTTGGTGACGGGCAGGCCGGCCGCGGCGATCCGCCCGGCCGTACTCCCGGTGGAGACCAGCTCCACGCCCGCGTCGTGCAGACCGCGGGCCAGCTCCTCCAGACCGGTCTTGTCGAAGACGCTGACCAGCGCGCGGCGGATGGGCCGCTTGCCCTCCGACCCGTCCGACCCGTTCGTACCGTTGGTGACGTCGGCGCTCATGCCGGAACCCGTACCTTTCGTCCTTCGATGCGGTAGCCGTCGCGTGACAGCCGCCCTACTACGTCGACGAGCAGTTGTCGCTCGACTTCCTTGATGCGCTCGTGGAGCGCTTCCTCCGTGTCGTCCGGCCGGACCTCGACCACACCCTGGGCGATGACCGGGCCGGTGTCGACGCCGTCGTCGACGAAGTGGACGGTGCAGCCGGTCACCTTGGCGCCGTACGCGAGGGCGTCGCGCACGCCGTGCGCGCCCGGGAAACTGGGCAGCAGCGCCGGGTGCGTATTGATGAAACGTCCCCCGAATCGGGCCAGGAATGCCGGGCCAACGATCTTCATATAACCGGCGGAGACCACGAGATCGGGGTCGTACCCGGCGGTGGCCTCGGCGAGCGCCCGGTCCCAGGCGGCGCGGTCCGGGTGGTCCTTCAGCTTCACCACGAAGGTGGGCAGGCCCGCCCGCTCGGCCCGCTCCAGGCCGGCGATGCCGTCGCGGTCGGCGCCGACCGCGACGATCCTCGCGCCGTAGGCGGGATCGGCGTCGATGGCGTCGAGCAGTGCCTGGAGATTCGTACCGGAACCGGAGACGAGGACGACGAGGCGGGCGGGGGTGCGGGCGGCCACTGGCGGAGGCTCTCTCAGTCTCTGGCTCGGTCGGTTCAGGGGCGGGGTTCACGGTCGGTTCACGGGCGGGTCCGCGGCGGGTTCACGCCGGGTTCTCCGTCGGTACGGAACACCCGGCGGGAGGAAGGTGGTGCCCGGACCGTTTTGGGAGGATCGTACGAGGCGGGAGCCGCTCGGATTCCAGGGAACCCTACGAGGCCGCCGACCGTCAGCAACGATACCGGCACACCGGACGGCCCCCGCGGGACGGGGGAGCGCGCGGGCGGTAGCGTCTGCCGGGAGACGAATGGCGCGTGCACCTGTTCCATCGGTCGCACCCGCCACCGGACACAGGCGACAGCCGGATACATCAGAGGAGCCGAGCCCAAGGGGATGGCGCATCACATCATGAGCAGCGGCCGTAATCACATCGTGCTGCGCGCGCCTGAGGGCGATCAGCGGGACAACCCGTTCGCGCCGCCTCCCAACGGTGCACCGGACCGCCCGTGGCAGCCACGCGGGCCGGAGGACTCCGGCTCGGCGCCGGGCGGTCACCAGGACGGTCAGGGGAGCCAGGGCGGCCAGGGTGAGGGTCAGGGCAGCGGTCAAGGCCACGAGGGTCACGGCCACGACGGCCACGGCAAGGACGGCCACAGCGGTCACGACCACAGCCCGGGTCCCTGGGCGCACGGCGGCCCGCCGGACCGGGGGACGCCGCCGCCCCCGCCGCAGTGGGGCAGCCAGTGGAGCAGCCGGCAGCCGCAGTCCGGGCGACCGGACCCGTTCGCGCGCCGCCCCGAGGGCGGTCCGACCGGTCCTCAGGGCCGGGCGCCGAAGTTCGATCCCACCGACCCGGCGCACCGCCGGTCCCGTTACGCGCTGGTGTGCGGCTGCTGGGGCCTGATCTTCGCGCTGCTCGGCTGGACGACGGTGGCCCTGCTGCTCGGCGCGCTCGCCCTCTACTGGGGCATCAGCGCGCTGCGGATGTCCCCCGAGGAGCGGGCCAAGGCCCGTACGGCGGCGGCTTCGGCGCTGGCCGACGCCGCCCAGTCCCCCCGCCCGGCGCCGCCCGCCCCGGGCCCGGACGCCCAGCGGTCGTTCCTGACCGCGGCGTGGACCGGGATCGTGACCAGCGCGGTCACGCTGGCGATCGTGGCCGCGACCTTCGGCTTCCAGCTGGCCTATCGCGACTACTACACCTGCCGGTCCGACGCGCTGACCCACCCGGCGACGGTCGCCTGCCAGAAGCTGCTGCCGGGGCCGTTCCGCAGTCTGCCGGCCTTCCGGGACTGAGCGGCGGCCGCGCCGCGACCGGACGGGGCCCGGCCGGGGCCAAGCCAGCCGTCCCCGGGTTGCGGGCCGCTTCTGCCCGGTTTTGACTCGTGATGGCACAGGTTGTGCCCGCGGTCACCGGCGGAAGGAGCCACGCCATGCTGTCGGCGCGGAGTTTGTTCACGGAGATCCTGGAGAACGACGAGGCGTTCGCGCTCTTCTGCTCGATCGCGGCCAGCGGTGAGGCGCAGGGCGGTTGGGAGAACGGCCGGATCTCGGCGCTGGTGCCCGCCTCGCAGCGGGAGATGGCGCCGAAGATCGCCCGGCACGGGGCGGACGAGGAGAAGCACGGGCGGATCTTCCTGGCGCTGATCCGCAAGCGCGACCTCGATACGGTGCCGGTGCCGCCCGACACGGACTACACGATGCTGCTGGAGGCGGCGGGCATCGGGCTCACCCACGCGCGGCTGCGGCGGGACCAGCCGCTCAGCGAGCTCGACATCGTCACGTATCTGGCCCACAGCAGGGTGACGGAACAGCGGGCGTCCGAGCAGATGCGGCTGCTGCTGAAGCACTTCGGTGACCACACCGAGCTGGGCCGGGCGGTCCGGGCGATCTCCCGCGACGAGGACAACCATCTGGCCTACTGCCACGAGGAACTCCTCCGCCTGGCCCGGGCCGGCCACGCCCGCACCATCCACCGCATCCTCCGCGAGTGCGCGATCGCGGAGATCCGCACCTACCGGGACGTCAGCCTCGCGGTCATGTCCCACATGTCCCGCATCCTCGGCTGGCCCCCCATCAAGATCGCCACCCTCCGCGCCGCCATCCGCGCGACCTACGCCTACGAACGCGCCACCGGCTGGCGCCGCATGGTCACCCTCACCCTCCCCACCGACAACCTCAACGCCCTGGGCGACCCGACGCCTCCGGCGGTGGCTTCGGCAACTCCCTGAGCCTCCGCGTCCCACGGCCGACCGGGGGTGAGGGGCGCCGCCCCTCAGGGCCGCCCGCGGCAGCCACCCGCCCGGGGCGGGCGGGTGACTGCCGCCACCGACGAGCAGCGGGGGGCAGCCCCGGACCCCGCCGCGGCGGCGAGACGTCCGGCGGTGCGGACCGGCGGCGCTCACCCGGCCGGGACCCCCGCCCCCCGCCGGGCCTCGACGCACACACCCACCGCCCACCAACAACGGGGCCCAGCCCCAGATCCCCGCCGCAGCGGCGGGACGTCCGACGGCGCGGACCGGCGGCGCCCCGCCGCCCGCGACCGCCCCCCGCCCCCCGCCTGGCCCGGGGGGCCACACCCACCGCCGACGAACAGCGGGGGGCAGGGGGCGCAGCCCCAGATCCTCGCCGCAGCGGGAGGGCGTCCGGCGTGCGGGCCGGTGGGGGCGGGCTGGTGTCAGGGGGCGCTGGGGCCCGGGTCGGGCGGGAAGGTGGGGAGGCGGGGTGGGTTCGGCCAGGGGAGGGGGTCGGGGAGAGGGGGGAGCGGGGTTTCGGGGGCGGGGGGATCGGGCGGAGTGGGGGTCGAAGGCACGTGGGGCGCGGAGGCGGAGTCCGGGACCCGCGCCGGAGGCGAGGGTGCGGGCCAGCGGGTGAGGAGGGCGGTGGGGAGGGCGATCGCCAGGGTCCAGGCGGCGCCCGCCGAGCCGGTGAGGAACCAGGTGGGGCCGAAGGCGGACAGGCGGAAAGTGCCGAGGGCGCCGCCCGACCAGGTGGCGAGGACGGCGAGGGCGAGGCCGAGGAGGAGGGCCGCGGCCGCCGTGGTGCGGGCCGTACGGGCCGGGCGCCAGCCGCGATGGCCGACCCACCATCCCGCGACGCCCGCGGCAGCGAAGGGCAGCGCCAGGGCCGCCCGCCCGGGCCAGCCGCCCGCACCCTCGCCCGGCAGCGCCGCCAGCAGCGGGAAGCGCGGCAGCGTCCCGTAACCGTAGGCACCCGCCGGCCCCACCGAACTGCCCGCGCCGACCGTGAAGCCGGCTCCGAGCGCGTAACTCGCCCCCCACACCGCCAGATTCGGCACCAGCGCCACCGCGATCAGCAGGATCACGATCCGCCCCAGCACCGGCCCGCTGAGCTGCGGATACGTCGACCCGGACAAGCGCGCGTGCCACACCAGCGACGCCCCGCCGAGCAGCGCCCCGCCGCCGACGAGGACGCCCAGCGCGATCCCGGCGGCGCGCACGGCGGCGCCCAACTCCTCGACATGGGCGGGCCGCACCCGGGAGGGAATCCGCAGCCAGTCGGCCGGCGCCGGCCGCCCACTGCCCGCCCACGCCCCGCAGCCGGCCGCCACCACCGCGAAGAGGGGCACGTACAGCACACTCGGCCCGGCCAGATGGACGCGTCCGCCCGTCGTGTAGGCGACCGCCAGCGCCGTCACCGAGAAGTACCCGGCGAGCACCCACCCGGCCACCGCCGCCGCCTCCGCCCGGCCCACCTTCCGGCCGTCCTCCGAAGAGACCGCCGACGACGTACCCCGGTAGAGCAGCCAGGCCGGCAGCGCGCTGAGCAGCAGCGGTGTCAGCGCGATCGGCGCCGGGGCACCGGCGAGCGTGTCGGTCCGGACGAGTTCGGCGCCCTGCGCCAGCAGCCACAGCCCGACGCCGATGTGCAGCGCGCCGCCGAAACCGCTGTCGGGGTAGGGGGAGGCGATCCAGAGCAGCAGCACGACCGCGGCCAGCAGCCCGAGCCCGAGGGCTGCGGCGGCCGCTCCCCCTGCGGCGGCCGGCAGGCGGGCCGCGGCCGGCCGGGCCGACAGCTGAACGCTCAGTGAGGTGGCCGGCGGGGCAGCGGCCGGGACCGGGGCCGGGACCAGTGCGGGGTCGGTGGTAGGCGTCACGGCACCCCATGGTGCCAAGAACCCCCCTTTTGCCCCGACAGCAGGCAAAAGACCGTCGTGTCGCCCACCATGTTCGCTATGTGTCATTTTTCCGGACGATGGGACGAACGGCGGTACGAGGCCCGCCCACCCGCGTCGGCGGGGACGGACCGGTGACGGCGCGGAAGAAGCGCGGCAAGGCACCCAGGGCCCGTGGCGGCCGTCCCTCGCGACCCGCCGAGCCGCCGCACGAGGCCCCGCCACCGCGCGCCACCGGCCGTAGCGCGTCCCCCGCCGGGCAGGACTCCCGGCCGGCGGCTGCGGACCCGCCCGCCGCCACCGGCCCGGAACGCGTACCCGCCCAGACGTACCACCCGGTGGCAGCCGCCATCCCGGCACCGGCCGCCCGGCCCGACTCCGGGCGGCAGCGCCCCCGTACCCCTGAAGCCGCGTTCGACGCCCTCTACCTCCACGCCGCCGGCCCGCTGCTGCGGCAGGTCGAACTGCTCACCGGGGTCCCGCCCTTCGCCCGCCACGTCGTCACCCATGCCTTCGGCCTGGCCTGGCAGCGCTGGCCCGAAGTGGCCCGGGACAGCGACCCGGTGGGGTGGGTGCGGGCGGCCGCGTACGACTACGCGCTGGCGCCCTGGCAGTGCTGGGCACTGGACCGCCGGCTGCGCCTCCGCGTCCCCGGCTGCCCGCAGAACACCGAGCCGCGCTTCGACCCGCAACTCGGCCCGCGACTCGGCCCGCAGCTTCCGCCCGGCCGCCAGGACCCGCTGGAGGCGGCCCTGCTGGAGCTTCCGCCCGTCCACCGCAGGGCTTTGCTGCTGCACGACGGGCTGGGGCTCGGCCTGCGGGAGACGGCGGCGGAGATCGAGGCCAGCACCCTCGCGACGGCCGCCCGGATCGCCCGGGCCCGGGAGGCGCTGGCCGAGGCGGTACTGGAGCCGGAGCTGGAGCCGGGACCACCGGAGGCACTGTCCGCGCGGCTGGGCGCACTGCTGCGGAGGGACGGCGACACCCCGGAGCCCCCGGACCGGCCCGAAGCCGTACGCGCCGCCGGGGAGCACGGCGTACGGCTGCGAACGGTCGGCGCCCTCACGCTGACCGGCCTGATCGCGGCGGTGACCACCCTGACCATCGCGCTCGCCCCCGCGCACGGCCCGCGCGCCGCCACCGTCGACCCCGTCAACCCCGTCCATTCAGTCCACTCGGTCCGCCCCGTGCACGCCGATGTGCCGGCCGCCGGCAAGCCGATCAGGGACCGCGCACCCGCCACGGCGCCGGGCGGCGGCACACAGCGGCGCGGGCCCGCCCCCCGCTGAGGGGACGGGCCCGCGCCGTCGGAGCTGTGACCGCCGGGGTGTCAGCCCGCCAGGATCGCCCGGGCCAGGCGTGCCGTCTCGGACGGCGTCTTGCCGACCTTGACGCCCGCCGCCTCCAGGGCCTCCTTCTTGGCCTGCGCGGTGCCGGAGGAGCCGGAGACGATGGCGCCGGCGTGGCCCATCGTCTTGCCCTCGGGCGCGGTGAAGCCCGCGACATAGCCGACGACCGGCTTCGTCACGTTCTTCTCGATGAACGCCGCCGCCCGCTCCTCCGCGTCGCCGCCGATCTCACCGATCATCACGATCAGGTCGGTGTCGGGGTCGGCCTCGAAGGCCGCCAGCGCGTCGATGTGGGTGGTGCCGATGATCGGGTCGCCGCCGATGCCGACCGCGGTGGAGAAACCGAGGTCCCGCAGCTCGTACATCATCTGGTACGTCAGCGTGCCGGACTTCGAGACCAGGCCGATACGGCCGGGCTGGGTGATGTCACCGGGGATGATGCCCGCGTTGGACTGGCCGGGAGTGATCAGGCCGGGGCAGTTGGGGCCGATGATCCGGGTCTTGTTGCCCTTGGCCTGGGCGAGCGCCCAGAACGCGGCGCTGTCGTGGACCGCGACACCCTCGGTGATGACGACCGCGAGCGGGATCTCGGCCTCGATGGCCTCGACCACCGCGTCCTTGGTGAACTTCTCCGGGACGAAGATCACGGTCACGTCGGCGCCGGTGGCCTCGATGGCCTCCTTGACGCTGCCGAAGACCGGGACGTCGCCCTGCTCGAAGGTGACCGTGGTGCCGGCCTTGCGCGGGTTGACGCCGCCGACGATGTTGGTGCCGTCGGCGAGCATCAGCGTGGTGTGCTTCATGCCGGTGGCGCCGGTCATGCCCTGGACGATGACCTTGCTGTCCTTGGTCAGGAAGATAGCCATGGTTGTCTTCTGTCCTCGTCCCTTACTTCGCAGCCAGCTCGGCGGCCTTGTCGGCCGCACCGTCCATGGTGTCCACGCGCTGCACCAGCGGGTGGTTGGCGTCGGACAGGATCTTGCGACCCAGCTCCGCGTTGTTGCCGTCGAGGCGCACGACCAGCGGCTTGGTGACGTCCTCGCCCCGGGAGGTGAGCAGCGCCAGGGCCTGCACGATGCCGTTGGCGACCTCGTCGCAGGCGGTGATGCCGCCGAAGACGTTGACGAAGACGGACTTGACGTCCGGGTCGCCGAGGATGATCTCCAGGCCGTTGGCCATCACCTCGGCGGAGGCGCCGCCGCCGATGTCCAGGAAGTTGGCGGGCTTGACGCCGCCGTGGGCCTCGCCGGCGTACGCGACGACGTCCAGGGTGCTCATCACCAGGCCCGCGCCGTTGCCGATAATGCCGACCTCGCCGTCGAGCTTGACGTAGTTGAGGCCCTTGGCCTTGGCCTTCGCCTCCAGCGGGTTGGCGGCGGCCTTGTCCTCCAGCGCCTCGTGCCCGGGCTGCCGGAAGGCCGCGTTCTCGTCCAGCGAGACCTTGCCGTCCAGCGCGACGATCTTGCCGTCGCCGGTCTTGACCAGCGGGTTGACCTCGACCAGCAGGGCGTCTTCCTTGACGAAGACGGTCCACAGCTGCTGCAGCACCGCTGCCACCTGGTCGGCAATCTCGGCCGGGAACTTCGCGGCGGCGACGATCTCGGCGGCCTTCTCCGCGGTCACGCCCTCCAGCGAGTCGACCGGGACCTTGGCCAGCGCGTCGGGGTTCTCCTCGGCGACGACCTCGATCTCCACACCGCCCTGGACGGAGGCCATGGCGAGGAAGGTGCGGTTGGTGCGGTCGAGGAGGAAGGAGACGTAGTACTCCTCCTTGATGTCCGCGGTCTCGGCGAGCATCACCTTGTGGACCGTGTGGCCCTTGATGTCCATGCCGAGGATGGCGTCGGCCTTGGCCACCGCGTCGGCCGGGTCGGCGGCCAGCTTCACACCGCCGGCCTTGCCGCGGCCGCCCACCTTGACCTGCGCCTTGACGACCGCACGGCCGCCGAGTCGCTCCGCCACGGCGCGCGCCGCCTCAGGCGTGTCGATGACTTCACCGGCCAGCACCGGTACACCGTGCTTGGCGAAGAGGTCCCTCGCCTGGTACTCGAACAGGTCCACGCGCGTCCGTCTCCCTTTTCCCTGGATTTCCCGAGGATTCAGCTGTGCGCAGGCCGCTGCCGCCATCGCTGTGCAGCGCGGCCAGCGTGCTCTGCCTGATCTGCCTGATGCCTGATCTGCCTGGGCGTGCCGCTACGGGCAGGGCGACTGCACTGTCACAAGGGAAGCGCACACGGTGACCGAGTACGCGGCATGTCCGCATTGCAGGTTATCGCCGAGCGCGGTGGGGGCCTAAATCGCAGGTGGCCTGCGGGCGGTGAGAACGGTCACAGGCGCCGCCGTTCCCGCTCCTCAGCAGCCATGATCCGGTCACCGCCCCGTCGCTGCCGGTCACTTGTCCGGTATCGGCAACGGTCGCTTCTCGATGGCGGCGGCCATCACCTCGGGGAAGAGGTCGGGGGTGCAGGCGAAGGCGGGCGCGTCGAGAGCGGCGAGCGCCGCCGCGTGCTCCCGGTCGTAGGCGGGCGCGCCCTCGTCGGACAGCGCGAGCAGCGCCACGAACTGGACGCCGGACGCCTTCATCGCCGCCACTCGCTTGAGCATCTCGTCGCGGATGCCGCCCTCGTAGAGGTCGCTGATGAGCACGACGACGGTGTCGGCGGGGCGGGTGATCAGGGACTGGCAGTAGGCCAGCGCCCGGTTGATGTCGGTGCCGCCGCCGAGCTGGGTGCCGAACAGCACGTCCACCGGGTCGTCCAGCTGGTCGGTGAGGTCCACCACTGCGGTGTCGAAGACCACCAGCTTGGTGTCGATGGACCGCATCGAGGCGAGCACGGCGCCGAAGATCGAGGCGTAGACGACGGACGCGGCCATCGAACCGGACTGGTCGATGCACAGCACGACATCCTTTTTCACCGCCCGGTCCGCCCGGCCGTAGCCGATCAGGCGCTCAGGGACGATGGTGCCGTGCTCGGGCAGATAGTGCTTGAGGTTGGCGTGGATGGTGCGATGCCAGTCGATGTCGCGGTGGCGGGGGCGGTTGATCTTCGCCGAGCGGTCCAGCGCGCCGGTCAGGACGGCTTTGGTCCTGGTGGCGAGCCGCTTCTCCAGGTTGTCCACCACCTTGCGGACCACCGCCCTGGCCGTCTCCTTGGTGGTCTCGGGCATCACCTTGTTCAGCGACAGCAGAGTGCCGACCAAGTGGACGTCGGCCTCGACCGCCTCCAGCATCTCCGGCTCCAGCAGCAGCGCGGACAGGCCGAGCCGGTCGATGGCGTCACGCTGCATGACCTGGACGACGGAAGTGGGGAAGTACGTGCGGATGTCGCCCAGCCAGCGCGCGACCTGGGGGGCGGAGCCGCCGAGCCCGCCGGACCGGTCGCCGCTCCGGCCGCCGGCCGCCGACCCGCCGTAGAGGGCGGTGAGCGTACGGTCCATCGCGGCGTCCCTGCCCGCGAGTTCGCAGCCGGTGCCGTCGGCCTGCCCGCCACCGAGGACCAGGCGCCAGCGCCGCAGACGCTCGTCGGCGGCGGCCGGGGCGGTCGGGGCGGGATGCGCCTCGGGGTTCGCCGCAGGGGCCGGTGCGGGGGTGGGTGCGGGGGTCGGCGCGGAGGTGCGCGCCGTGCTTGGGGCGGGGCTCGATACGGGACTCGGTGTGTTCTTCGGCGCGGTGTCAGGCATGGTGCTCCCCCAGGTCTGCCGGGTCGTCGGTTCATCGGGTCGTCGGGGCGTCAGGTCCCCGGGTGGTCAGGTCATCGGGTGGTCAGGTCATCGGGCGTCAGGTCGGGTCAATAGGGCTGATCCATCGGTACGTTCACGCCGGTAGCGGTCCGGCGTCGGTCGTCAGGGCCAGGTCGGTGGTCGTGGTGGTGCCCAGCAACAGGCGCACCGTGTGCAGGGCGGCTTCCGCGCGCGCCTCGTCGAGGCCGGTGCCGAAACCGGGCAGGCCCGCTTCCGCCGTGGTGTCCCGGCGGCGAGGCGTGGTCGGGCCGCGCCGCACCAACTCGCCGACCGAACGCCGCACCCCGGGCTCGAACTCCGCGAACGTCCGCCGCAGCAGCGGCAGCACATCCGTGAAGGCCTCCCCCGACACCCGCGCCAGCCAGCCGTCCACCAGCGCCAGCAGGCGCTCGTCGTGCACCAGCAGCATCCCGCCGCCGGCCAGGAACCCCTCGACCCAGCCGGCCGCCTCCAGCGGCCCGGTGCCCGGCGACAGGGCCAGCCCCATCAACCGCGCGGCCTCCTCCGCGGCGAGTCGGCCCTCGTCCGTGAGCAGCCGGGCGGCGGCGCCCCGCAGCAGCCCCGGTATCGCCCCGTCCCGCTCGGCGAGCGACCGCAGCATCCCGGCCCAGCGCTCCCGCAGGTCGTTCGGCGGCGGGACGTGCCCGGACGCCTGCCCGGCTGGCTGGCCGGTCGTCGGGGCGGACTCCGGCAGCAGGCCGATGGCCCGGTGGACGGCGTCCAAGTGGGCCCGCAAGGCCGCCGCCGCGTCCGCGTCGAGGCCGACGCAGGCCGACGGGAAGCCGACGCAGATCCGGTGGGCAAGGCCTTCGGCGACCCCGGCCAGGGCGGCGGAGTCGGTGCCGCGGACATCGCCGTAGCGGACCGCGCGGACCAGCGCGGGCAGGGCTGCTGCCAGGTGGGCCACATCGGCGTCCAGGGCGGCGCGGTCGGCGAGCACCCGCATCACCGTGGGGAGCGCCTGCGACAGCCCGGCCAGCAGGCAGCGCTCCGCGACGGCGGTGACATCGGCCAGCGCCTGGGCGTGCTCGGCCGATTCCTCGGCCCGGGCGGTCGCCGCGGCCTCCACGGTGGTGCCCCAGATGCCGGCCTCGGCGACCCGTATCGCCGACTCCGGCTCCCAGCGCAGCCGCCAGGTCTCCCGGAAGGTGCCCTTGCCGTCCCGGCCCGCGGTCGGCTCGCCCCACTCGATACCGAGCAGCCGCAGCCGGTGCAGCAGCCTGCTGCGGCCCGCGTCCAGGTCCTTGCGCAGGTCCAGCTCCAGCTCGCGCTCCAGCGCCTCCGGCTTCAACCGCAGCCGGCGCTGCTCGCGGGCCAGGTCCCGGGCCAGCGGTACGGCGGGCGCGTCCGGCGGCACCTCGCCCAGCACATCCCCCACGACGAGGCGGTCCCTGATCAGCGCCAGCGGCACGTCCGAGCCGTCGCACATCACCGCCCTGACCGCGTCGGTGGTCTCGCCCAGGCCGGCCAGCGGGCGGCCCCGCATCGCGGCGAGGGTGTCGGCGAGCCGCACGGCCTCTATGACGTGGGCCGAGGACACCGGGTAGTCCTCCTCCCGGAGCAGCCGCGCGACCTCGGTCATCCAGCGGGCGACCGGGCGATCCGGCGCGGCGAAGAGATGCCGATACCACCCGGGCGAGTCGATGCCCGCGCCGTAACCGCTCGCCCGTGACAGCCGCCGGTGGGTCCACGGCACCCAAGTCGTTTCGACCTTGGCCTTCGGCAGCCCTTTCAGCGCCTGCCGGTCTGCGGCGGCGGTGGTCTTCACCGCCAGCGCCGGTACGTGCCACGCCCCGCACACCACCGCCGTCCTTGCGTACGCCCGCCGGGCCTCCCTCACCCGCAGGCGCATATGGGCCTCCCGCAGCGGGTCCAGCGCGTGCCCGCCGTCTCCGTACTCCTCCCTGATCTCCCTCATCGCCTCGGCCAGCGCTTCGAACGGCGCCAGCGCGTCCTTCTCCTCCCCGTCCGCCCGGTGCTCCACGGCGTCCTCCCACCACCGCTCCGGATCGTCGTACCCGGCGGCCTGGGCGAGCACGGCCAGCGGATCGACCCGCACGGCTTCGGGAACGGCCCCCGGGACGGCTTCCGGCTGGGCGGCCTCCGGGTCCGCGATGGGCGGCTCGTCCCGCTCCTCCTCCGCCGCCGTCCGAAGCGCGAGGGTGTGTGCGGCCGGCAGGTCGATGAAGCGGACCTCCACCCCCGCCTTCGCCGCCCATCGCATCGCCACCCACTCCGGCGAGAACTCGGCGAAGGGCCAGAATCCGGCCCGCGCCGGATCGTCGACCACATGGGCGAGGAGCGCCACCGGTGGCCGCATCGCCGGGGCGGCGGCCAGCGCGGTCAGTGCGTCGGCCTCCGGCGGACCCTCGATCAGCACGACCTCGGGCCGATACGCCTCCAGCGCGGCCCGCACCGCCCGCGCCGACCCCGGCCCATGGTGCCGCACCCCGAGCAGCACCAGATCTTCCGCCCTGGCCCCCCGCGACCCGGGCACGGCCCCCCTCGGGGCGTCCCCGGTCACCCCGGACCGCACGGGAATGCCCGGCGCGCCCCCGATCCCACCGCTGCCCGAATCGCCGACCAGGCCGCTGGCCGGAACCCCGGCGTTGGCGCCCGCCGAGCCGACGACCGCCGTCTCCCGCAACGCCCTGGCTCCGCCGGGCTGCCCGCTGCCCGAATCGTCGACCGCCTCACTCACCGAACTGCCGACCGGACCCCCGGCCTCGCCGCCCGCCGCGCGGACAGCGGCCCTGGCCGCGCCGGTCCCCCCGGTGCCCCGCTTCGCGGAAGTCCTCATACCGACACCTCGCGGCAGGCGCGGTAGAAGTCCTTCCAGCCGTCCCGCTCGCGGACGACCGTCTCCAGATACTCCTGCCAGATGAGGCGGTCGGCCGCCGGGTCGCGGACGACGGCGCCGAGGATGCCGGCGGCGACATCACCCGCGCGGAGCACACCGTCGCCGAAGTGGGCGGCCAGGGCGAGGCCGTTGGTGACGACGGAGATCGCCTCGGCGGTGGAGAGCGTGCCGGAGGGGGACTTGAGCTTGGTGCGGCCGTCCTCCGTGAGGCCGGAGCGCAGCTCGCGGAAGACGGTGACCACCCGGCGGATCTCGTCGGCACCCCGGGGCGCGGCGGACAGGTCGAGGCCTCGGCCGAGCTGGTCGACCCGGCGGGAGACGATCTCCACCTCGTCCTGGGCGCTGGCGGGCAGCGGCAGCACCACCGTGTTGAACCGGCGGCGCAGCGCGCTCGACAGGTCGTTGACCCCCCGGTCCCGGTCGTTGGCGGTCGCGATCAGGTTGAAGCCGCGCACCGCCTGTGTCTCCAGGCCCAATTCCGGTATCGGCAAGGTCTTCTCGGACAGGATGGTGATCAGCGCGTCCTGCACGTCGGCGGGGATGCGGGTCAGCTCCTCGACCCGCGCGATCCGCCCCTCCGCCATCGCCCGCATGACCGGGCTGTGCACCAGCGCGGCCCGGCTCGGGCCGTTGGTGAGCAACTGCGCGTAATTCCAGCCGTAGCGGATCGCCTCCTCCGGCGTACCGGCCGTGCCCTGCACCAGCAAAGTGGAATCACCGCTGATCGCGGCGGCGAGATGCTCGGACACCCAGGTCTTCGCGGTGCCGGGCACGCCGAGCAGCAGCAGCGCCCGGTCGGTGGCCAGCGTCGTGACCGCGACTTCGACGATGCGGCGCGGGCCTACGTATTTAGGTGTGATGACCGTGCCATCGGACAGCGTGCCGCCGAGCAGATAAGTGGCCACCGCCCAGGGCGACATTTTCCAGCGGGCCGGGCGCGGCCGGTCGTCCGCCGCGGCGAGCGCGGCGAGCTCGTCCGCGAAGGCGTCCTCGGCGTGCGGCCGCAGCGCCTGCTCGGTCGCCGCCGCCGGTGCGGCCGGTGTAGACGGTGCGGCCGGTGCGGACACGGCCACCTCGCTCGTCGTTTCGATCATGACTCTTCCCCCACTCGCATGGTCAGGACCCGGTCGGTCCGTGCTGTTCTCCACCATGCACCCCACCACTGACAATCGGTCACCGAGAGCTATTCGCGCAGCTCAGAGCGATTGTCAGTGGTGGGTTCTACCTTCGGGGACATGGAGACGGAAGCACGGTGGACAGCGGATCAGGTGCTCGCGCTGGCGCCTGACGCCGCATCACGCAAGGCGGGCGCGCGGCTCGCCACGCCCGCCCCGTGGAGCGGCACGGGCGCGGCCGGGACCGCGGTGTTCGGGCTGTGCGAGGGCAGCGGCAGCAAGCCGTATCAGACAGCGGTGGATGTGGACGGTCCGGCATTCCGCTGTACGTGCCCGAGCCGGAAATTCCCCTGCAAGCACGCGCTCGGACTGCTGCTGCTCTGGGCCGAGGGCGAGGCCGGGCCGGTCGGCGCGGCGGCGCAGCCGGACTGGGTCGAGCAGTGGACCTCGGCGCGGCGGAAGAAGGAGCAGGACGCGCGGGTGGCCCCGCCCCGGGCCGCCGGGCCCGCCGATGCGGAGGCGGCCAAGCGGCGGGCCGACCGACGGGCGGTGCGGGTGGAGGGCGGCGCCGCCGAGTTGGAGCAGCGGCTGACCGATCTGCTGCGCGGCGGGCTCGCGGGGGCGGATCGCGGCAGCTATCAGCAGTGGGACGAGATCGCGGCCCGCATGGTGGACGCGCAGGCGCCCGGGCTCGCCTCGCGCGTGCGGGAGTTGGGGTCGCTGGCCGTCGGCGGTGGCGACTGGCCGTCGCGGATGCTGGAGGAGACGGCCCTGCTGCATCTGCTCGCCCGGGGCTTCCTCGGCCGTGAGGGGCTGCCCGCAGCCCTCGCGGAGACGGTGCGGACCCGGATCGGTTTCACCGTCGACTCCGCCGAGCTGCTGGAGGGTCCCACCCTGCGGGGGCAGTGGCTGATCCTCGCGCAGTACGACGCGGCGGACGAGCGGCTGACCACCCGCAGGATCTGGCTCCACGACGCGAGGAGCGGCCGGTTCGCGCTGCTCCTCTCGTTCGGGGCGGCGGGCCGGGCGCCCGAGCTCACCCTGCCGGCGGGATTCCTGCTGGACGCGGAGCTGGCCTACCACCCGTCCGCGCTGCCGCTGCGCGCGGCGCTCGGTCCGCACCAGCTGTTGTCCGCCCACCCCGACACCGCCCCGGCGGGCACCGCGGTCGCCGCCGCTCTCGCCTCCTACGGCACCGCCCTCGCCGACGATCCGTGGCTGGACGCCTGGCCGGTGCTGCTCTCCGATGTCGTGCCCATCCCCGGCCGCGACCGCTGGCAACTCGCCGACGCCTCCACCGAGGACGCCCTTCCCATCGCCACGGCGTCCCCTTCCCTCTGGCGGCTCGCCGCGATCTCCGGCGGCCACCCCACCACCGTCTTCGGGGAACTCAGCCCGGCCGGTATGCGCCCGCTGGCCGCCTGGCCGTCCGGCGAGGCCGAGCCGATATCCCTCTGAGCGGGTCCGGACGGGCCCGTAGCCGGGTCACGCGAGAGAACAGCGAGGTGCCGCGGATGACGCTGCGGGCCCGAGAAGACCGCCCGGACAGGGCTTGAACGAGGGGAACGGACGATGGACATCACCTGGGACGACCTGGTGGGGAGCGCCCTGCTCGGGACAGAGCGGCGGCGGCCCAGCGGAGTGGTCGGCGACGCGGAGGAAGCCGCCGCGGGCCTGCTGGACGCGGCAGCCGGCGGCGTGATGCGGCGGCGGGCCGGGGTGCGGCCCGGAGTCGCGGGGGAACGGCCGGCGGTCGCACCGGCCGACCGGCGGCCGGAGCTGCCGGTGGCGGCCCGCCGGAGGCTGGGGACTCTGCTGGCGGACCGGGTGGGGGACGGGGCCCGGGGCCGGCAGGGGGCCGCGCCGAATCTGGCGGAGTTGCTGCCGCAGTGGCTGGCGGCAGCGCGACGGGAGGGGTACAGAGCGCCGGCCGCGCTGCTGCCCGCGCTGCTGGACGCGGCCAGGTCCCGTACGGACCTGCGGGCGGACACGCTGGCGCTGACCGGACCCCGGGGGCTGTGGCTGGCCGGGCTGAATCCGGAGTGGAAGTACGCGCTGCGAGTGGGCCACGCTGGGGCGGCGGCCAGCCGGCCGGAGGACGAGCGGGAGACCCGGCGGATCTGGGAGGAGGGGCTGTTCGCCGAGCGGGTCGCGCTGCTGACGCGTTCACGCCTGGCCGACCCGGCGCACGCGCTGGAGCTGCTCGCCTCCACCTGGCGGAGCGAGCGCGCCGAGGACCGGCTGATGTTCCTGGACTCGCTGCGCACGGGACTTTCCGCGCGGGACGAACCCTTCCTGGAGGAGGCGCTGTCCGACCGCAGCCGGAACGTACGGGCGACGGCGGCGGAGTTGCTGTCCGCCCTGCCGGGCTCCGCGCTGGCCGGGCGGATGGCGGAGCGGGCCCGCGGTTGTGTGTCGCTGGGCGCCGGCGGCGTCGTGGTGGAGGCGCCGTATGAATGCGACGCGGCGATGGAGCGGGACGGCGTGGCCCCGAAACCGCCGAGCGGGAGGGGCGAGCGGGCATGGTGGCTGGGGCAGTTGGTGGACGCGGCACCGCTGTCGGCGTGGTCGGCGCAGTTCGGCGGTCTTACGCCCGAGCAGATCGTCGCCCTGCCGGTGCTGGACGACTGGCAGCCGGACCTGCACGCGGCCTGGTGCCGGGCCGCGGTGCGGCAGCGGGATTCGGGCTGGGCGCGGGCGCTGCTCGGCCCGCCGCCCGCGCCCTCCGCCCCGGTCGCCGCGGTCGGCGACCCGGCGAAACTGCTGTCGATCCTGCCGGCCGACGAACGGGCCGGGTGGGTCGCCGACTTCATCGGGGCGCACGGCCTGTCGGAGGCGTTCCAGATGCTGGGGGTGTGCGCGGTGCCGTGGGCGCCGCCGCTGGGCCGGGCGGTGGTGGACGCGCTGGACATCGCTCGGGACGCGGGGAGTTATCCGTGGAGCTTCAGCGGCGTGATGGGCCTGGCCGAGCGCTGCCTGGACCCGGGCGCCGCCGACCAGGTCGCGGTGCTCACCGCGGCGGCCCAGGAACCACCGGACGGCTCGCCGGGAGCGACGGTGTACTGGTCCGAGGCGTTCCAGCGGCTGACCGGCACGCTGCGGCTGCGCGCGGTGATGCTGGCCGAGCTGCGCCCCGAGCCGATCGCCGGGCACCCCGATCGGCACCCCGACCCCGCGGTGTCCGAGGAGCGGACGGGCGCGGACCCGGGCACACCGGAAGGCGGCACGCCATGACGCGCAGCCCGCGAGCGGCGCACCCGTCACCTGTCACGCGCCCGCCGAAAGCCGGACCGGACGCAGGTCCGGCATCGCCCGCCCGCCGGGAACCCGACGGGAAGCGGGAGCGGGCCCGGAAGCCCGGCCGGGAGGGGAAAGGGCCTGCTCAGGCCACGTTCTGCCGGATGTTCGCGTTGACCCAGTCCACCACGGCGCCGGTGGTCGCACCGGGTGTGAAGATCTCGGCGACCCCGAGATCCTTGAGGAGCGGGATGTCCCCCTGGGGGATGATGCCGCCGCCGAAGACCTTGATGTCCAGCGCGTCGCGCTCCTTGAGCAGCTCCAGCACCTTCGCGAAGAGCGTCATGTGCGCGCCCGAGAGGATGGAAAGACCGATCGCGTCGGCGTCCTCCTGGATCGCGGTGTCGACGACCTGCTCGGGTGTCTGGTGAAGGCCGGTGTAGATGACCTCCATGCCGGCGTCGCGCAGCGCTCTGGCGATCACCTTGGCGCCGCGGTCGTGACCGTCGAGACCCGGCTTGGCCACCACCACCCGAATGGGTCCGGACACTCCCATGACTGCCTCCATGCTTACGGCTCGCGGGTCGGGGACGGCGGGTCACGGCACCAGGCGTGGTACCGCAGTGTGAACGAACGTTATCGCTCGCGCCCCGGGGCCGACAGTTTTACCGTGGCCGGGGAGGGGGAAATCACACAGAGAGAGTTCGGATCGACCGGGCCTGTCAGGCCTTCGCCCGCGCGGGACACGCTGGCGACGACCCCTCGGACCTGGGAGCTTCCTCGGGAGCCGCGAGGGCATCGCGTATCCGGGCCCGGCGCCGCCGGGTGTGGGGACACGGTATCCGCGGCGGATCCCACCGAAGGCGCCGAGGAGTCGCAGCCGACCCCGCGGCGCCGCGACGGGAGGTGGGCCATGGCCGCCCAATCGTCGGACGCCGAGCCGGGCAATGAAACTGGCGGGGAGAGCCGGTGGCATCACGGAGCCGGTCTGGTCCGGGTCACCGCCATCGACCTGGCCGTACTCGCGGGTCACATGCTGCTCTATCCGACCGGGATGCTCCCCGAGCACCACCCTGACACCATCCCGCTCACCCCCGCCGCCCCCGAAGACTCAGCCGACGAGGCCCCGGACAGCCTCGCGGGCACCCCGCCCGACGCCACCCGGCCGACCCCGGACACCTCGTCGGCCGACCCCGGCAAAGCCGCCGCGCCCAGCCCGCGGCCCGCTCCCGGCTGCACCCCGCCGGCCGCCGGGGCAGGCGCCCATCCCCCGGTGCTGCTGCTGCACGGCTTCGCGGACAACCGTTCGGCCTTCGCGCTGCTGCGCCGCTCGCTGCTGCGGAACGGCTGGGGCTGCGTCCAGGCGCTGAACTACTCGCCGCTGACCACCGACATACGCGCCGCCGCCGAAGCCCTCGGCCCGCACGTCGAGCAGATCTGCGCGCAGTCGGGGCAGCGCCGGGTGGACATCGTGGCACACAGCCTCGGCGGGCTGGTGGCCCGTTACTACGCGCAGTGCCTGGGCGGCGACGCACGGGTGCGGACACTGGTCACGCTGGGCACCCCGCACTCCGGGACGAGGGCGGTGCCGGCGCTCAGCCCGCACCCGCTGACGCGGCAGATGCGGCCGGGTTCCGAACTGCTGGCCGAGCTGGCCGCACCCGCCGAGGGGTGCCGGACACGGTTCGTGGCCTTCTGGAGCGATCTGGACCAGTTGATGATCCCGGTGGAGGCGGCCAGGATCGAGCACGGGGATCTGCGGACCAGGAACATCAAGGTGAGTGGTATCGGACATTTGTCCCTACCGGTCCACGGTGCCGTGGCCGCCGAAATCCGCCGGGAGCTGTCCGAACCGGGGCCGTCGCCGGGCGCGATGGACGCCGCTTAACAGATTCATAACGGCCGAATATCACCCGAAAACGGGGCAAGGTGGGCGTCGGGTTTCGGCCGGAGATTGTCGCCGCCGGGTAACGACGGCTACAGTCGCCGCTAATTCTCCTGCTGTCGAGGCGAAAGAGAAGCAAGCGGTGACCGAAAGTCCCCTGCCGGGGTACACCCCCGACTACGACGCTTACGGGTACGACGCTTATTCCACAGGCGCCTACCAGACCGTCGGCACCGCCTTCGCCGATGACGCGACCGGCACCTACGGGTACATCCCGCAGCAGGCCCAGCACGACCAGCGGTACGAGACGCACGAGACGTACGAACCGTCCCAGCAGCCGCAGGCCCAGCCCCAGTACCAAGCCCAGCAGGTCTACGGCTACGGCGACAACACCACTTACGGCTATACGGGTTACGACACGGGTTACGACCAGACGGGCACCTACGCCGCCTACGACCCCTACGCGTACGGCGACGGGGCCGCGCCCACCACGGCCGGCACCGGCGCGGGCACGTACTACGACACCGGCACGTACGACACCAGCGCGCTCTGGCAGGACCCGCAGCCGCAGCAGGTCCAGCCGCAGGCCGACTGGGACTCCGGCGCCTATCCGGCCTACGGCTACGGGTACGGCTACGACGCGAGCGGTGACACCGGGGTCTACGAGCAGGTCCGGCCGGACTACGGCTACCAGCCCGCTCCCGACGAAGCCGCGCCAGCCCACCAGCCCGAGCCGATGCCGCAACCCGAGCCCGAGCCCCACTCGCACCCGGTACGCGACCTCGCGGACCAACTCATCGACGACGTCGAGATGTTCACCGCCGAGTTCGCCACCGTGCGCGACACCGAACCGGAGCGGCACGACTACGCGGCCGATGGTTACGGTGACGGCGAGCCCGTGGCGCGCAGCCGGCGCCGCAAGCCCGCGAAGCGTTCCGCGCTGCTGACCGTGGCGGTGCCGTCGGTCGCCGTGATGGGCGTGGCGGCGGTCGGCGCGGCGGCGGTGGCCGGGGTCGGCATGGCCCAGGACGCGCCCAAGGCGCAGGCGGACGGCCAGAAGGAGGGCGCGGTGAACACTCCGGCG
The DNA here is from genome assembly GCF_042650325.1 of Streptomyces polygonati. Classification (NCBI taxonomy): domain Bacteria; kingdom Bacillati; phylum Actinomycetota; class Actinomycetes; order Kitasatosporales; family Streptomycetaceae; genus Streptomyces; species Streptomyces polygonati. The sequence continues at coordinate 640,890 of NZ_JBHSBB010000010.1, forward strand.
CCCACCACCCAGTTGGACCGGCAGCTCGCCGGGGTGAGCCGGGACGCAACCGACTTCGCGGACCGCGCCAGCCGCACCCAGGAGCGCATCGACCTGAAGGACCGCCAGGAGGCGGCGAAGAAGGCCGCGCAGGTGGCGGCGGCCCGCAAGGAAGCGCTGCGGCCGAAGTTCCTGCTCCCCGTGACGCAGAAGGGGCTGAGCGCGTACTTCGGGCAGGCCGGCGTCAACTGGATGGCGCTGCACACCGGGATCGACTTCCCGGTGCAGGTCGGCACCCCGGTGATGGCGGCGACCGACGGCACGGTCCGCACCCAGTGGAACAGTTCCTACGGCAACATGGCCATAGTCACCGCCGCTGACGGTACGGAGACCTGGTACTGCCACCTGAGCAGTACGAAGATCCGCTCCGGGAAGGTGAAGGCGGGCGAGGTCATCGCCTACTCGGGCAACACCGGCAACACCACGGGGCCGCACCTCCACTTCGAGGTCCGCCCGGACGGCGGGGCCCCCATCGACCCCTTGCCCTGGTTGCTGGCGCACGGCCTCGACCCCCGCTGAGCCTCGCGGGGGCGAACCGGGACCGCCCGGGCTGCCCCTCCCCGCCGGCTCCCGGACCTCCCGCGGTCCGGGGCTTGTCGTCGCGCAGTTCCCCGCGCCCCTATGGGGCACGCCACCGCCCGGGGAGCCCCTCCCCGCCGCCCTCGGACCTCCCGCCCGCACCCGGCTGGTCGCGCAGTTCCCCGCGCCCCTGGGTACCGTGCTTCCTCCCGGGCGGTAGACCTGCCCCGAAAGGGGCGCGGGGAACTGCGCGACCAGCCACGACGGCGCGGCAGCCGAAAAGGAACGGGCATCCGAACGGCGCTGACGCACCTGTCCCAGAAGCTAAAGCTTCTGGACCGGCGCGTAGCGCAGAAGCAACTGCTTCGGCCGGTCGTCCCCGAAATCGATCGTCGCCTTCTCGTCACCCGGGCGGCCGGCGACAGCCACCACCGTGCCGAGGCCGAACTGGTCGTGGGTGACGCGGTCGCCGACCGCGAGGGAGATCACCGGGCGGTCGCCGCCCGTGCGGCGGGTGGCGAAGCCGCCGGTGCCGCTGCGGGCGGAGAGGGAGGAGGACAGGGACGCCGCCGCCTTCGACACCGCGCCCGAGCCGGCGCCCGGCGACCCACCCGTCCGCTTCCACTCGATCAGCGCGTCCGGGATCTCCTCCAGGAAGCGCGACGGCGGGTTGTAGGCCGGCTGCCCCCAGGCGCTGCGCATCATCGAGCGGGTGAGGTAGAGGCGTTCACGCGCACGGGTGATGCCGACATAGGCCAGCCGCCGCTCCTCCTCCAGCTCCTTGACCTCGCCGAGCGCGCGCATGTGCGGGAAGACGCCGTCCTCCATGCCGGTGAGGAACACCACCGGGAACTCAAGGCCCTTGGCGGTGTGCAGGGTCATCAGGGTGATGACGCCGCCGGACTCGGTGTCGTCGTCGGGGATCTGGTCGGAGTCGGCGACCAGCGCGACCCGCTCCAGGAACTCCGACAGCGTGCCCGGCTCGCCCTCGCCGCGGTCCTGCTCGAACTCCAGGGCCACCGAGGCGAGTTCCTGGAGGTTCTCCACCCGGGTCTCGTCCTGCGGGTCGGTGGACGCCTGCAACTCGGCCAGATAGCCCGTGCGTTCCAGCACCGCTTCCAGGACGACGGCGGGGCCGGCGCCCGACTCCACGATCGTGCGCAGCTCGTCCATCAGGGTGTTGAACCGCTTGACCGCGTTGGCCGAGCGGGCCGCCATGCCGTAGGCGTCGTCGACCCGGCGCAGCGCCTGGGGGAAGGAGATCCGCTCCCGCAGCGCCAGCGCGTCGATCATCGCCTCGGCCCGCTCGCCGATGCCGCGCTTGGGCACGTTGAGGACGCGGCGCAGTGGCACGGCGTCCTCGGGGTTGGACAGCACCCGCAGGTACGCCAGCACGTCGCGGACTTCGCGGCGCTCGTAGAAGCGGACGCCACCGACGACCTTGTACGGCAGGCCGACCCGGATGAAGACCTCTTCGAAGACCCGGGACTGCGCGTTGGTGCGGTAGAAGACGGCGACGTCGCCGGGGCGGGCGTCACCGGAGTCGGTCAGCCGGTCGATCTCGTCGGCGACGTACTGCGCCTCGTCGTGCTCCTGGTCGGCCGCGTAGCCGACGATGACGGGGCCGTCGCCGGACTCGGTCCACAGGTTCTTCGCGCGCCGGCTCGCGTTGCGCTCGATGACGGCGTTGGCGGCGGACAGGATCGTCTGGGTGGAGCGGTAGTTCTGCTCCAGCAGGATGGTGCGGGCCTGCGGGTAGTCCTCCTCGAACTGGAGGATGTTGCGGATCGTCGCGCCGCGGAAGGCGTAGATCGACTGGTCGGCGTCGCCGACCACGCACAGCTCGGCGACCGGGACCGCGCCGGCCTCCGCCGCGCCGTCCCGGGCTTCGCCCGTGCCGACCAGCTCGCGCACCAGCGTGTACTGCGCGTGGTTGGTGTCCTGATACTCGTCGACCAGCACATGGCGGAAGCGCCGCCGGTAGTGGTCGGCGACGTCGGGGAACGCCTGGAGCAGGTGGACGGTGGTCATGATGATGTCGTCGAAGTCCAGCGCGTTGGCCTCGCGCAGCCGGGCCTGGTAGAGCGCGTAGGCCTCGGCGATCTTCTTCTCGAACAGGTTCTCGGCCTGGGCGGCGAAGGTCTCCTCGTCGATCAGCTCGTTCTTGAGGTTGGAGACCTGCGCGCTGAACGCCTTCGGCGGGAACTGCTTGGGGTCGAGGTCCAGATCCCGGCAGACCAGCGACATCAGCCGCTTGGAGTCGGCCGCGTCGTAGATCGAGAAGGACGAGGTGAAGCCGAGCGACTTGGACTCTCGGCGCAGGATGCGGACGCAGGCGCTGTGGAAGGTGGACACCCACATGGCGTTGGCGCGCGGGCCGACGAGCTCCTCGACGCGTTCCTTCATCTCGCCGGCGGCCTTGTTGGTGAAGGTGATCGCCAGGATCGAGCCGGGGTGGACCTGCCGGGCGCCCAGCAGATAGGCGATCCGGTGGGTCAGCACCCGGGTCTTGCCGGAGCCGGCGCCGGCCACGATGAGCAGCGGCCCGCCCGCGTGCTCGACAGCGGCGCGCTGCTGCTCATTGAGTCCCACCAGCAGCTGCGCGGGGTCGGTGGCAGGGCGCGCGGCACCGTCGCGGTAGTGCGCGTCACGCGGCGGCGGTCCGTCGAAGCGGTCGCCGAAGAGATCGTGCGGTACGTCCTCGGCGGGGCCCCCACCGGGTTCGTCCTCCGGCTCCGGCGGCTCGGGCGCCCCGGAATCACCCGGGCCGTGGACGGCGTCGAGACCGGCAAGGAAACTGTCGTCAAAGAGGCTGCTCATCGCCTAACGAGTCTAGGCGCCCGCACCGACACTCTTCCCCCGGTTCGCCCGAGCCCGGCCGACCGGGCAGGCGATCACTCCCGTCCCGTGAAGCCCGGCCCGTCCCCCGAACCCGCCCGCGTCCCCGTAATCCCGATGCCACGCTCCGTGACGCCACGGGCCCTCCGGCAAAACATTACGAAAAGGTATCGGGCCTATCGGACACACCCCTTCCCAGCAGCCCCGCGCTTTGGCTACGGTGCCGCACCAGGCAGAGCGCCCCGGAAGGAGTCCGCCCGCCATGGCGACGCACCGTAAGGCCCGTACCGCGATACTCAGTGCCCCCGGCCCCCGCGCGGCCGTGGGGCTGACGACGGCGGCGCTGGCCACCGTGACCCTGCTGACGGAGAGCGCGAGCGCGACGCCCGCCCCTCCCAAGCCGGCCAAGCCATCGATCGCCGATGTGCAGGCCCAGGTGAACACCCTGCTGCACCAGGTCGACGCCGCCACCCAGAAGTACGACGGCACCAAGGAGAAGACCGACCGGCAGAACGTCGCGGTCAACAAGCTGCTCACCGAGGCCGCCAAGAAGACGCAGCAGCTGAACGAGTCCCGCCGGGTGCTCGGGGAGTACGCCGCCGCGCAGTACCGGGCGGGCGGGGACACCACGACCACCCGCTATCTGATGGCGCCCGACCCGCAGGCGGTGCTGGACCAGGTGCACCTGACCGGGGTGCTGGCCCAGCGGCAGGACGCGGCGGTGACGACCTTCCGGGTGCAGCAGGCCGCCGCCACCAAGCAGCGGATCGAGGCGGCCAGGAGCCTGGCCACGCTCACCACCCAGCAGGCCCAGCTGCGGACCGCCAAGGCGGACGTGCAGAGCAAGCTGAGCCAGGCCCAGCACCTGCTGAACACCCTCACCGCCGAGCAGAAGGCGCAGCTGGCGAAGATCCAGGCCCAGCAGGAGGCGGCGGCCAAGGCGAAGGCCGACAAGATCGCGGCGGCCGAGAAGGCCGCGCAGGAGAAGGCCGCGCAGACGGCGAAGGCGGCGGGCGGTACGAAGGGCACCGACGCGCCCGTCACCCCCGCCCCCGCCAACGCCTCGATCGCCGACCAGGCCATCGCCTTCGCGCGCGCCCAGATCGGCAAGCCGTACGTGTGGGGCGCGACCGGGCCGGACTCCTTCGACTGCTCGGGCCTCACGCAGGCGGCGTACAAGGCGGCCGGGATCACCTTGCCGCGTACCACCTACGACCAGGTGGACGTCGGCACCCGCGTGTCGGAGGCGGACCTCCAGCCGGGCGACCTGATCTTCTTCTACAGCGACGTCAGCCACGTCGGGCTCTACATCGGCGGCGGCAACATGATCCACGCCCCGCACACGGGCACGGTGGTCAAGATAGCTCCCATCACCGAAATGCCCTTCTACGGGGCTGTACGCCCGTATTGATCCCCCGGCCCGGCCCGCGCGGGCCGCCGCAACCCCGCAGAATCCAACAGAACCCTTGAGATCACAAAGCGATTTCAGTCACATTGCGATCCAAACTTCCCAAGACTGCCAGAAGTTGACTACGGTAGCCCGCTAGGTGGCTTGATTCCCCGCCGGTGCCCGTACCGGCAGCAGGTCGCCTCCGCTCAATCCGGCCTCGGCCGGAGCCGGGGACCCACCCAGTGATCCGGGGTGAATCGGAACGGACGCCGCGAGGCGTCGGAACCGTAGGGCGACCTTTCCGCCCGAACCCGTCAGCTAACCCGGTCGGCGGCCCACGGAAGGAGTCGCCTCCTTGGCGTCGCACCGCAAGCCGCGTACCCACATACTCGCCACCGCAGGCCCGCGCGCCGCGGTGGGAGTCACCGCAGCGGCCCTGGCGTCCGTCACCCTGCTGAGTGAGAGCGCGAGCGCCGCCCCGGCGCCGGCCAAGCCCACCATCAGCGAGGTCAAGAAGCAGGTCGACACCCTCAACGAGCAGGCCGAGGTGGCGACCCAGCAGTACGACCAGGCCAAGGAGAAGACCGACACGCAGCGGGCCAAGGCCAATCAGCTGCTGCAGCAGGTCGCGCGGAAAACGCAGACGATGAACGAGACGCGGCGCGTCCTGGGGCAGTTCGCCACCGCCCAGTACCGCGACGGCGGCATGGACGCGACCACGCAGCTGCTGCTGTCGCCGGACCCCGAGACGTTCCTCCAGCAGACGCACATGATGTCCCGGCTGTCGCAGACGCAGGCGACCGCGCTGAAGACCTTCCAGGTCCAGCAGGAACAGGCGTCCATCCAGCGGGCCCAGGCCACCAGCAGCCTCAAGGCGCTGACCGAGGCGCAGGGCAAGCTGGCGGCGCAGAAGAAGAACGTCTCCGCGAAGCTGGCCGCCGCGCAGAAGCTGCTCAACAGCCTCAACGCCCAGGAACGCGCCAGGCTCGCCGCGCTGAGCACGCCGCCGAAGTCCAAGGTGTCGTACACCTCGACCTCTTCTTCCTCGTCGTCGTCCTCGTCGTCCTCTTCCTCCTCGTCGGCTTCCGCCGCGAGCTACAGCGGCCCCGCCTCCGGGCGCGCGGCGGCGGCCCTCCAGTTCGCGCTGGCCCAGCGCGGCAAGCCGTATGTGTCCGGTGGCACCGGGCCCAACGCGTACGACTGCTCGGGCCTGACCCAGGCCGCCTACCGCGCGGCCGGCATCACCATCGGCCGCACCACCTGGGACCAGGTCACGGACGGCACGGCCGTCTCCGAGTCCAATCTGCGCCCCGGCGACCTGGTCTTCTTCTACTCCGGCATCAGCCACGTGGGCATCTACCTCGGCAACGGTGAAGTCGTGCACGCGCCGCACACCGGCGCGGTGGTGGAGATCGCCCCGATGAGCTGGATGCCGTTCGCGGCCGCCCGCCGCATCGCGTAGGACCTTCCGGACGACCTGCTTAGCAGGCACCCGCCGGACCGACCGCCCTGACCGACGCATCGGTCAGGGCGGCTTCGTTTACGGGCGGATCACCCGTCGAACAGCGGTCGTTTGTGGTCGGCAGCGGACGAAAGAGGGCAGTCCCGGTCGATCCGCCCGCTACGCCCCCGGACGGGGTTTAGCGTCGCCTCGCGGGTGGCCGACCCCACTGGCCTCGTGAGAGCGACGGCCCGGCCGCCCGCGCCGAAGGTCCGGCGGTGTCTGTTCCCCCCGTGCAGACGCCGCCGGGCCGCCGGTCGGTTCCGTTCCGGACCGGCCGGACCCCCCGGACGGCTCCCCGGAAGGAGTGGCGGCCTCCATGGCCTCACACAGTCGCGACCCGCACTTAGGCACGGCCCGCACCACCGGCACCCCCACCGCCCCCCGCACCGCCGGCGCACCCCGATCCACCCGCTCAACGATGTCCCGCGCGGCATGCACGCTCGCCCTCGCCTCGGCCGCCTCGGTCACCCTCTTCGCGGAGCCCGGCCAGGCGGAACCCCGCCTCACCCCGCAGCAGGTCCAGGCGCAGGTCGAGGTGCTCTACCGGCAGGCCGAGCAGGCCACCGAGAAGTACGACGGCGCGAAGGAGCAGGCGGACGCCGCCCGGGCCGCCGTCGCCGAACTCCAAGGCGAACTGGCCCGCAAGACCGTCCGGCTCAACACCGCCCGGGACGCGGTCGGTTCGCTGGCAGCGGCCCAGTACCGCGCCGGATCGCTCGACCCCACGCTCCAACTCGCGCTGAACTCGACACCGGACACGTACCTCCAACGCGTCGGTCTGGCCAGCCGGTTGGGCGTCCGCCAGGCCGCCGCCCTGGAGCGGATCACCATCGAACGGCGGAGCATCGCCATCACCCGCGAGCAGGCGAACGGCAAACTCGCCGCCCTGCGCACCGCCCAGGACCGGCTGGCCGCCCGTAAGCGCGACGTACAGGCGAAGTTGAGCCGGGCGCGGGCGCTGCTGGCCCAACTCACCGCTGAGCAGCGGGCCGCGTTCAACGCCGCGGACGTCGGCGCGCCCGCGTCCCCCAACGCCGTCCCGGCCGCCCTCTCCTCCCGGGCGACCACCCGCCTCCCGCTGAGCCCTTCGCTGAGCCCGGCGCCGAACTCCCTGGCGGCCCCTTCCTCCCGCGCCGCCGCGGCCGTCGCCTTCGCCTATCGCGCGCTCGGCCTCCCCTACGTCTGGGGCGCCACCGGCCCCGGCTCGTACGACTGCTCCGGCCTCACCCAGGCCGCCTGGCGAGCCGCGGGCGTCTCCCTCCCCCGCACCACGTACACCCAGATCAACGCCGGCACCCGCGTCCCGGAGTCCCAACTCCGCCCCGGCGACCTGGTCTTCTTCTACGCCGGCATCTCCCACGTCGGCCTCTACATCGGCGGCGGCCAGATGATCCACGCCCCCCACCCCGGAGCCCCGATCCGCATCGCCCCGATCAGCGAGATGCCCTTCGCGGGCGCGACCCGGCCGAGCTAGACCCCTGCGGGGGCAAGTGAACTAAGGGTGGGCGCGCCCCCTGAGCGCGCCCACCTCTGCCCGGATCCTCCTCCGTTGTCCGCCGCGGCTACGACCCACGCGGCGAACAGGACCCGTTCATCACTCCAGCAGAACGCGTCCCGGCGCGCAGATCAACCACCGACCGGCGACGTACCTGGTCATGTCGCACATGAGAAGGGACGAACGCGGAGCAACCAGCCCTAATTCCGTCAGGCGCGAAGGTCCTGCGCGGCGGCGTACGCGACGAAGTCGGCCCAGGCATCGGCGTCGAACGCGAGCTGGGGGCCGGAGGTGTCCTTGGAGTCCCGTACGTGGACGGTGGTTGGGGAGGCGGCGACCTCGATGCAGGCGCCGCCCGCGCTGTCGCTGTGGCTGGACTTGCGCCAAGAGGTGGCGACCTCGATGCAGTTGCCACCCTCGGTACCGCTGTGGCTGGACTTGAACCACGCCAGCTCGGTGCTCATAGTTCCTCCGCCAACTTGCCGATGAACTTGGCGGACTCCTCGGGGCTGAGGGCCGCACGCAGGATCATCGCATAGCGCTGGGACATGACGCCCACCTTCGCAGGCTCGGCAGAGAGGATGCCGGTCGACTGTCCTTCCTCGTAGGAGAGGGTCTCGTGCTCAGGAGTTTGCAGGAGGACGAACGGACCGTTGAGACCCGGGTGTGCCCCTCGAAGTTCCAGGACCTGGACGGTGATGTTCCGGCGCTTCCCCATCTCCACCAGGTTCAGCAACTGCCGCTTATGAGCTCCGGAGTTGGTCAGGACATTTCGCAGCGCGGCCTCACCGATCACGAAATTGAAGGACTTGGTCTGCGTAGCCAGCAAAGCTTGACGCGCCAGGCGTGCCCGCACTCGCTCCACGATCGTTTCGTCGTCAAGCGGCGGCCAATGGGCGCTGAGTAGGGCTTGGGCCGTCTCCTCGGTCTGGAGCAGTCCTGGAATGAGCAGCGGCTCGAACGAGCTGATGACCAACGCCTCGGCTTCGTACCGCATGTAGTCGTGCGAGAACGAGGCGTACGGGTCGGGCTTCAAGAACGCGAACCCCGCGACCAACACGCCCTGCGCCCCGCAGAGATCGTCGGCGACTTGGAGCAGCCTCAGCGTCGGCTTGCGGCGACCCTGCTCCATGGACTTGACCGTCTCGTAGCCATAGCCGGCCTCCTTGGCCAACTGATCCCGTGTGAGCCCAGCACGCTCGCGAGTGAGCTTGCACTGGTTTCCGCAGTAGCGCCAGGACATCGGCGGCTCGGAGGTCTCCATGGTCATCAGCGGACCGTCCCTCATGGTTCAACCGCGGGTACGGCACCCTCCGTACCCGCGTCGTGACTCCCGAGATTAACGCGATCCGCACACGCTGTGATCGGCGAATTGCGAAATCCGCAGCGCTGTGAGCCCGTTGAGGAACGCGTCCATGAGCCCTTCCAACCAGCCGTATCCGACGACCGCGCCCGCCGATGGAGTTGAGTGGCGCCTGCCCCGCCACCCCCGTACCGTCGGCCGGACCCGCACCCTTTTCATCGAACAAGCGAAAGCGTGGCAGCTGCCCCGGGACACCGCCGAGACGGCGACGCTGCTGCTCAGCGAGTTGGTGACCAATGCGGTCCGTCACTCGCGGGTACCCGGGCGCCAGATCGGCGCTCGATTCCAGCTACTCAGCGCGACCGTCCTCCGCGTCGAGGTGTCGGACGCTGGGAACGGCCTGCCCGTGCTGCGTAGGTCGGCGCCCGACGACGAGTCAGGGCGGGGGTTGGCTCTCGTGGAGGCTCTCTCCCGAGCCTGGGGTTCGTACCGGCGCCCGTACAGCATCGGCAAAACCGTCTGGTTCGAACTGGACGTCGTAGGACCGAAGACGGAGTGACGACACGACTGCGGCCAGAGGCGCCGGGCGGGGCCGGCGCCTAGCGTCGGGGGCGCAGTGGAGGTCAACGACGAGGGAGGGACATCCGTCATGCGCGCGATCGTGGTGCGGCAGTTCGGCGGCCCGGAGGAACTTCGGCTGGAGGAGGTGCCGGATCCGGTGGCCGGACCGGGAGAGGTGGTCGTGGAGGTCGAGGCCACCGGGATCCAGTTCGTGGAGACGCAGGTCCGGACCGGGAGCCTGCAAGGGGTGTCGCCGATCGCCCCGAAGGCGCTGCCCTGGACGCCGGGGCGCGATGTGGCCGGAGTCGTCGCCTCGGTCGGGGAGGGGGTCGATCCCGCGCTGATCGGCCGGCGGGTGGCCGGTCAGACGGCTCTCAGCGGCGGGTACGCCGAGCGGGCGGTGCTCCCGGTCAGCAATGTGCATCCCTTGGCCGAGTCGCTGGGGAGCGTCGAGGCGGTGTCTCTCCTCGGCACCGGCCGGACGGCGATCGGGCTGGTGGAGACGGCGGGGATCGGCAAGGGCGACATCGTGCTGGTGGAATCCGCCGCCGGGGCGGTCGGCACGCTCGTCCTGCAACTCGCCCGCGCGGCCGGGGCCGAAGTGCTGATCGGGCTGGCCGGCGGCGAGGAAAAGCTCAAGCTGGTGCGGGAGTTCGGCGCGGACGTGGCGATCGACTACACCCAGCGGGACTGGCCGGAGCAGGTCCGGCAGGCGGCTCCCCAGGGGGTGACCGTCGTCCTGGACGCCCTCGGCGGCGAGACCGGGACCAGCGCCTTCGAACTGCTCGCTCCCGGTGGGCGCTTCATCATCTTCGGCTTCTCCAGCGGCAGCATCACCCAACTCGACCCGGCCGCCGTCGCCGCCCGCGACATCACCGTCACCTCCTACTTCGGCCCCCCGACCGGCCACCGCGGCCCCGACGTCCAAATCCGCCAAACCCGCGAGGCCCTCACCGCGGCGACCGAAGGCCGCCTCCACCCCCTCATCGGCCAAACCTTCCCCCTCGCGGACGCCGCCGCCGCCCACACCGCCATCACCACCCGCACCACCGTCGGTAAAACCGTCCTCCTTCCCTGAGCCCCGCCAGCCCCCGGGACGAGGCGATAACCACAGGTCCGCGACATCACGGAGCGTCCCATTTCCGCGACGGTCCGCGACATCTACGCTTACTGGTCAGAACCCCTGCCGTAGTCGGGTTCTGTTCAGGCCGAGGCCGTCCGGCTCCTCGCCTGAGGTGAGAGAAGGGGACTTCGCATGGAGGCACTCACACCCCAAGCGCCGTGGGCAATGCGGCTGGTCACCGACCGGCTGCCGGTAAACCCGCCGCCGTACACGACCGTGACCTTGGACGAGGCGACACAGACCGCCCGCTACACCGACGCCGTCGGCCGACTGGTGGAAATGGGCAAGCACGGCACCAACAAGGCCAAGGGCACCGCCTCGGTTTCCGGCGGAGGCGACGGCCAGGTCCCTCAGCCGCAGAGTCAGGACGACAACACCACCGACTACGAGTCGGACTGACCAGTGGCTCCTCCCGTTCTGGTCGTCACCTCCCTGGAGGACGTCACCGCCGACCTGGTCATCGCCGCACTCAACGAGCGCGAGGTGCTTGTCGTCCGGGTGGACCCGGGCGATATCGGGCCCGGCCTGACGTTCGGCGCCCGCATCGGCGCCGGTGTGCCAACTTGGGCCGGGCGGCTGCGTACGACAAGCCGCGAGGTGGAGTTGGGGGAGGTGGCGGCGGTGTACTACCGCCGCCCTACCCCGTACACCGCCCGGTTCGCCCATCTACCCTCGCAGCAGCGGGACTTCGCTGTCGCCGAGGCCCGGCACGGCCTCGGCGGCGTCCTGCACAACCTGCGCGACGCGCGGTATGTGAACCACCCGGCCGCTGTCAGCCGAGCCGACTTCAAGCCCGCCCAGCTGCAATGCTTCGCTGAACTCGGGTTTACCATCCCGGCAACACTCATCACCAACGACGCCAAGCAGGCGCGGAAGTTCGCCGCGGAGCACAACCGCGTCATCTACAAGCCGTTCCGTGGTCTGCCGGTGGGCGAGGACGGGAACGCCGGAGCGATCTGGGCTCAACGCGTCGATCCGGGCTCCTCCGACGACTCGCTCACCGTAATGCCGCACTTATTCCAGGCCGAGGTCCCCAAGACCGCCGACGCACGGGTCACTGTGGTCGGGCGAAAGGTGTTCGCCAGCCGGATCGAGGCACCGGACGGTTTTCTGGACTGGCGCCGCGGTGACTGGAACAGCCTCGTCCACATGCCCATCGGCGTCCCGGCGCTGATCGAGACCGCGCTGCACAGCTACCTGGACTCTTTCGGCCTGGCCTTCGGCTGTTTCGACTTCGCGCTCACCGGAGACTGGCACCTGCCCGAATCCTGGACGGCCCTTGAGTGCAATCCGAACGGGCAATGGGGCTGGCTGCCCGAAGCCGATGCCATCGCCGAGGCGTTCGCCGACGTCCTGGGCGGAGAGGAAGAGGTGGTCCGTGACCACGCCCACCGGTCCTGAGGCCGGCATCGAGAGCGACGCAGTGAATCTGCGTGCGGCCATGGCGAAGGCCGTCGTCACGGATGGCGTCGTCATCGATGCGGCGTGGCGGCGGGCGGTCGAGACCGTGCCACGGCACCGGTTCGTGCCCGGCTTCTATCTGCCCGCCGTTGAACGCGATGGGCAGGGGCTGACCGTGTGGGAACCTGTCACCGCCGGGCTGGACCATGGTCGGTGGCTGGCTGCCGCGTACTCCGACAGCACGCTGATCACGCAGTTCGACGGCATCGAGGTGGACTGGCGGCAGCCGAGCGTCCGGCACGGTGGGGCGCCGACCTCGTCGTCCACCCTGCCATCGCTCGTGCTGCGGATGTGGGCGGACCTCGATGTCGCGGAAGGGAACGCCGTCCTGGAGATCGGCACCGGGACCGGCTACTCCACCGCGCTGGCGTGCGAACGCCTCGGGTCCGCCGTCCTCACCAGCATCGAGGTGGACCCGTACCGCCTGGAGACGGCGGCGGACGCGCTGTACGGCTCGGGCTACGCCCCCACGCTCGCGGTCGCGGACGGGCTGTACGGCTACTGGCCCGAGGCGCCGTTCGACCGGATCATCGCCGCGTGTTCGTTCCGCGCTGTCCCACCGGCTCTTGTCGCCCAGACCAGCCCCGGCGGGAAGATCCTGCTCACCCTCAGCGGCTGGCTCTACGGATACGCCCGCGTCCTGCTCACCGCCCAGGGCGACGGCTCCGCCGAAGGCCAACTGCTCGACGGCACCGTCTCCTTCATGTCTGCACGGACGCACGCCGCCCCGGCGTTCGGGAACCCCGCCCACTGGGCGGCCGGCCTCACCGAAACCGGCCGCGAGGCGGAGCACAGTCCGGAGCGGATCACGGCCGCCACCGACGAAGCCTTCCATCTGAGATTCCTCGCCCAAAGCGCCGCGCCGGACGCGCAGATGACCATGGTCGGTGGAGTGGTGCACCTGATCGACGTCATCAGCGGATCGGCCGCCACCCTCACGCCGGATGACGGCACATGGCACGTACGGCAAGGAGGTCCGGTCCGGCTGTGGGATCGCATCGAGACGGTCCTGAGCGCGTACGACGAAGCGGGCCGGCCTGGGCCGGAGACGTTCCGATTGCGCGTGGACGACAGCGGCCAGCAGCTACGCCATCCGCAGATGCCCGACCTCCAGTTGCCGAGGCCCTGAGCAGGGGTGCCCGCGTGACGCCCGCCGGGGTTCGGCACCGCCGGGCTCGGGCCGGGACTGACCCCCGGGATGCCTACCCCAGTGGGGTGAGGCGGGGAGCGGTGGGGGTGCGCATACTCGGGGCTATGGATGAGAACGGGGGGCTCGCCGACTTCCTGGTGGCACGCCGGGGACAGGTGCGGCCCGAGGACGTGGGGCTGCGGACCTATGGGGAGCGGCGGCGGGTGACGGGGCTGCGGCGGGAGGAGCTCGCGATGCTCGCGGGGATCAGCGCGCCCTATTACGCGCGGCTGGAGCAGGGGCAGTCGCGCAACGCCTCGCGGGAGGTGCTCGACGCGATAGCGAGGGCCCTGCGGCTGGATGAGTCCGAGCGTGCTCATCTGCACGACCTGGCGCGTACCGCTGGACGGGGCAAACCGGTCGGCCGGCCGCGCGCCGAGCGCGTGACTCCGGCGACCGGAGCTCTGCTGGCGGCCATCGAGGGCACTCCCGCCGTCGTCCTGGGCCGCCGCAGCGACGTGCTGGCCTGGAACCCGCCGGGGCACGCGCTGTTCGCCGGCCATCTCGATCCGGGCAGCCCCGACGAGCCCGGCCGCAGGCCGAACATGGCCCGGCTGGTGTTCCTCGACGCCCACACCCGCGAGCTGTACGCGGACTGGCCCGCCAAGGCGAAGGCCGTGGTCGGCAATCTGCGGCTGACGGCCGGGCGGTATCCGGACGATCCGCTGCTGGCCGGGCTGATCGGCGAACTGACCATGCGGAGTGCGGAGTTCGGCGCGATGTGGGCCGATCACCGGGTGCTGGCCTGCGATGTCGCCGATTACGAGATGCGGCACCCCTTGGTCGGGACACTGACCGTCACCCAGCAGACGCTGCAGAGCCCGCAGGGAAACGGTCCGGCGCTGGTAGTGGCCACCGCCGCGCCCGGCTCGCCGTCCGCGACAGCCCTGGCCCTGCTCGCCCACGCCACCGCGTCTCAGGCCGTGCCCTCGCCGCGCTCCGGCGCCCGAGCCCGTACCGCCACCTGATCAGCGGTCGGCAACACCACCACCACACCACGTCGGCACCGCACCGCGGCTGCCGCATGCCCGAAAACACTGCCCGAGAACAGTGAAGGAACCGATGTCCAAGCGAAGCATCAAGCTCACCGTGTCGGCCATATTGGTCGCCGCGGCCGCCCTCACGGCCGCCGCGCCGGCCGAGGCGCTGACCCCCGGCGGGCCACTCAGCGACATACGGATCGCCGACCACTTCGACCTGGCGGCCGGCCAGCTGCCGGAGAACATCAGCCTGCTGCCCGACGGCACGGCCGACGTCACCTTCGCCGCCAGCCGCCAGGTCGCCCAGGTCAGCCCCCGGGGCACCACGCGCATCCTGGCCACGCTGCCCGCGCCCGCCGACGGCGGGGTCAACACGCCCGCCCTCGGCTTCCCGCTGGCCACCGGCATCGTCCACACCTCGGACGGCACGGTGTACGTGCTCTACGCGACCGGCACCGCCGATCTGACCGGACTGTGGCGGCTGCGCCCCGGCCGCACTCCGCAGCGCATCGCCGCGCTGCCCGCGAACGGCCTGCCCAACGGGCTCGCGCTCGACGAGCGGGGCAAGCGGTTCTACATCACCGACTCGGTGCTCGGCACCGTATGGACCGTCCCCGTCACCGGCGGCACCCCCACCGCGTGGTCCACCGCCCCCGAGCTCGCCGCCGCCGGCTTCCTCGGCGCCAATGGCGCGAAGGTGCGCGGCGGCGCCGTGTGGGTCACCAACCTGGACCGGGGCACCCTGCTGCGCATCCCGATCCGCGCCGGGAACCGCGCGGGGGCGCCGCAGGTCAGGGCGTCGGGGCTGGCGGGTATCGACGACTTCGCCTTCACCGGCCGCGGTGACGAGATCCTCGCCGCGCTCAACTCCCCCAACCAGGTCGTACGTATCCGCCCCGACGGCACCAGCAGCACTGTCCTGGACGCCGCCGACGGACTGCAGAACCCCACCTCCGTCGCGCTGCGCGGCAACGACGTGTACGTGCTCAGCGCCGCCTACACCACCGCCACCGACCCCAACCTGCTCCGCGCGCAGCTGCGCGACCGCTTCTGACCACCCGGGCATAAGGAGCCGCCCGCGCGCCCCGGCCACGCCCGGCGGGCGGCTCCCCCGGTCCGGTGGGCGGCCCACTCCGGCTCATGAATGCGAATACGGTGGTCGGGGAAAGGACGGCCTGGGGCTGTGTCTCCGCCAACCCGCGCAATTCGCTTCGACGTCGCCGTGGATTTCCAGGAGAAATCCTGCGAACTGGTCGCGCAAGACCTCGACGTCACCGTATCGGCCGCGCTCAAGACCCCTGAGTGCCCCCGTATGCTCCCGGTATACCGGCGCCGCCCCGGTATGTACCGCTGGGTCGTGGAATGCTCCCCGGCTTCCACGGTTCGCGTTCAGGCGATAGTGCGCCAATGTTCAGTTGTCATGCTTGCGCCATGTGTCGCCCCGGGCTAATTTGATGCCGCACCACGGGAAGCAATGCGCCTGCCAAAACTTCCCGGTGGCGTGAAATCAATTGATCCCGGTGCGAGGAATCCAGGCGCGGACCCTTGCTTCCCCTTTATGGCTAAGGAATTGGTGTGCGCGGCATGCTGTCACCGACGATGAATCCCGGGAACGAGGCGTCCAGCCCCAAGCGTCCGAGGAGGCTCCGCCGGTCCGCGCTGGCGAGCGCGCTCGGCGCGGCGGCGCTGGTCATGGCGCTCCCGGGCAACGCGAGTGCGAATGTGCTCACGCTTCTGCCCCAGAACGCCGACGGCCTGGAGCAGTCCTTCTCCCCGGCCTACGACTACGACACGGACGGCTGCTACGCCACCGCCGCGATCGGCGCCGACGGCACCCTCAACCCGGGCCTGAAGCTGGGCGGGGACGTCAACGGGCACTGCCACGACTACGCCCAGCTGGCCAACGCCAACACGTACTCGCGGGAGAAGTGCAACAACGACTGGTGCGCCGTGGTGTACGCCAGCTACTTCGAGAAGGACCAGGCCACCCTCGGCCCGGCGGCCATCGGGCACACCCACGACTGGGAGCACGTCGTGGTCTGGATCAACAACAACCAGGTCCAGTACGTCTCGGTGTCCCAGCACTCCGGCTACAAGGTGGCCCCCAGCTCCCAGCTGCGGTTCGACGGCACCCACCCGAAGGTCGTCTACAACAAGGACGGCGCCTCGACCCACGACTTCCGCTTCGCCAACAACAACGACGAGCCCCCGGAGAACGCCACCGGCGGCTGGTTCTACCCCCGCCTCGTCGGCTGGAACGGCTACCCCGACGGCTTCCGCGACAAGCTGATGAACGCCAACTTCGGCGAAGCCACCATCAAGATCAACGACGCCAATTTCGACTACGCCCTGGCCCACTCGATGCCGTCCGGCATCCCCTTCGACCCGAACGCGTAACCCGAACGCGTAAGCCGACCTCCCACCCGGCAAGGTGCGGACGCCGAACTCCCGGCGCCCGCACCTACGGGAAGCCGCCGGTCAGCGCAGGGTGACCTGGCGGGGGCCGTTGAAAGGGGCCAGGGAGAGGACGGTGCGGGGGGTGCGCAGGGTGGCGGTTGTGGTGAAGAGGGTGCGGGCCGCCTCGTAGGGGACGTCGGGAGCGGCGGTGATGGTGGCGGTGCGGTCGTAGAGGGTGCGGATGTCGTCGGTCATGTCGTCGTCGCTGCTCGCGCCGGCGCCCCAGATGTCCCACAGCAGGGTCTCGGTCTTGTTGAGGGCGGCCAGGTCGAGGCGTACGCTCCCGGCCACGAACCACTCGCCGACCAGGGGTCCTTCGGGCTGGACGCCGAAGGTCTTCGGGTCGGCGGCGCCCGAGCGGATGGTCTGCCAGGCCGAGCCGGCCACGAGGAAGCGGTCGCGGGGGACGTCCATCGGGTCGAAGTCCACCGGGAAGCGGGCGGTGATCGCGGGGTCGGCCAGCTGGGCGTCGGCGAGCAGCCAGCCGCGGGCGTCGTCCCAGTACTCGGTGACGACATGGTCGAAGTGGAAGCCGTCCGTGCCGAAGTAGTCCGCGAAGCCCGACCGCAGCCGGGCCGGGACCCCGGCGTGCCGCAGCATCGAGACGTGCAGCAGCGTGAAGTCCCGGCAGGTGCCGACGAACCGGTCGCCGTACGCCCGCCGCACCGTCAGCGGCGCGTCGTCGCGCGCCACGATCAGCCGCAGGATGTCGTCCACATACCGCGTCTCGGCGTCGTCCCGCATCCGGTCGGCGGGGATCGCGGCCCCGAACTGTTCGCCTTCCAGCCGGTGGATCACCACGTCCCGCACCACCCGCGCCAACTCCCCGACCCCGTGCGGCAGTCCGCCGTACCACCCGGCCATCTCCCCAGGCTCGGAGACGACGCTCTGCGAGGAGTAGTAGGCGGCGGCATCCGGTGCGAGCCGTACAGCGGTCATGGCGGAACCCCCATCAGCAATCGGCCACACGTTCGACTGGCGGGCCGTCGCGTTCCACCGTGCCAAATTTCGCCGGGAAATGTCCACCCTCCGGCCGGGAGCGCACGGCGTTCGCCAGCGAGCCGGTACAGCAGCTGCTCAACGAGGGCCAGAGTGCGCGCATCGCGGACGCGCTGCGCACCCTGGCGGGCACGCTGCTCGGCGGCGGGGCCGCGCGCGGCGAGTGACGGCGGCCGGCCGACCGCCCGGAGCGGCTGCCCCGGCCCCGCTCAGACCAGCCGCCTCGCCGTCGCCCAGCGCGTCAGCTCGTGCCGGTTGGACAGCTGCAACTTCCGCAGCACCGCCGAGACATGGGACTCGACCGTCTTGGCGGAGATGAACAGCTGCTTGGCGATCTCCTTGTACGCGTAGCCGCGGGCGATCAGCCGGAGCACCTCGCGTTCGCGCTGGGTGAGGCGGTCGAGGTCCTCGTCGACCGGGGGCGCGTCGGTGGAGGCGAAGGCGTCCAGGACGAAGCCGGCCAGGCGCGGGGAGAAGACGGCATCGCCGTCACGTACGCGGAAGACGGAGTTGACCAGGTCGGGCCCGGTGATGGTCTTGGTGACATAGCCGCGGGCGCCGCCGCGGATGACGCCGATCACGTCATCGGCCGCGTCGGACACCGAAAGCGCCAGGAAACGCACCGGGTTGACCGGGTCGGCCATCAACGCCGCCGAGCGGCGCAGCACTTCCACCCCGCCGCCGCCGGGCAGGTGCACATCGAGCAGGACGACCTCGGGGCGGGTGGCGGCCACCACGGCGACCGCCTGGTCGACGTCGGCGGCCTCGCCGACGACCTCGACCCCGGTCTCCTCCGTCGCGCCGATCTCCGCCTGCACACCGGTACGGAACATCCGGTGGTCGTCCACCAGCACCACCCGGACCCGCCGCCCGGCGGCGCCCTCGGAAGCCGCGCCCTCCGCGGCCGGACCCTGGAAGGCCGGACCCGATCCCGTACCCGTGTCAGCGCTCATGCCGTCGCCACCCTCTCCATCTCCAGCTCCACTTCCGTACCCCCGCCCGGCGCGGGACGCAGTCGCGCCTGCCCGCCGTTGCGCTGCATCCGCCCGATGATCGACTCCCGGACGCCCATCCGGTCGTCCGGCACCTGATCGAGATCGAAGCCGGCGCCGTGGTCGCGGACGGAGACGAAGACCCTCGACTCCTCGACCTCCGCGTAGACCTGGACCGCTTCGGCCGCGGCGCCGGTGGAACTGCCACCGTACTTGGCCGCGTTCACCATGGCCTCCCGCGCGGCCTGCATCTGCGCCGACAGCCGCTCGTCCAGCGGGCAGTCGCCGACGCACACCACCTCGACCGGCACCCCGTGCGCGTCCTCCACCTCGGCCGCCGCGGCCCGTACGGCGTCGGCCAGCGTCGTCGGCTCGTCGTCGCGGCCGGTGCCCTCGGGGCGGTACAGCCAGGCCCGCAACTCGCGTTCCTGGGCGCGGGCGAGCCGGGAGACCTCGCGGGGGTCCTCGGCGTTGCGCTGGATCAGGGTCAGGGTGTGCAGCACCGAGTCGTGCACGTGCGCGGCGACTTCGGCCCGCTCCTGGGCGCGGATCCGCATCAGCCGCTCGGCGGACAGGTCCTGGGTGAGACGGATCAGATACGGGCCCGCTATCAGGGCCACCCCGACCAGGACGGCCAGCGCGGCTTGCAGGATGCCGCCGAGGTGGCTGCCGGAACCGCGGACCACGATGAAGCCGGTGACGCCAGCGACGACCAGGCCGACCCCGGCCGCCGCCCGGGCCAGCGGCCAGAACCGCTTGCCGTGGCTCATCTCCACCCAGCGGGCCTTGCGGGCGTTGTCCGCCTGCCGCCACACCAGGGCCACGCCCAGCGCGATCACCAGCAGCGGCCACACCGCGCGGTTGGCGGCGCCGAGGTTGAGGTTGTCCACCAGGATGCCGGTGCCGACGGCGAGCGCGATCAGCGCGATGATCTGGCCCTTGTCGGGCCGCTTGCCGGCCAGCCAGGAGCGGGCGTCCCTGGGCTCCTTGGCCTCCGCGACCCCGCCCACGCCCAGCGGCACGAAGAACCAGAAGACCGCGTAGAGCAGCAGGCCTATGCCGTTGAAGGCCGACAGGACCAGGAAGAACACCCGGACCCACAGCACCGGCAGCCCCAGGTGCCCGGCCAGCCCGCGCGCCACCCCGCCGACCATGCGGCCCTCGGAGCTGCGGTAGAGCTTGCGCACACCGGAGGCCTCCGGGCCGGGCGCGGACAGGAAGGACGCCCCCTTGGGTCCCCCGGTCCCGGGCCCGGGCGGCGCACCGGTACGCGCCCCGGTGGGCGGGCTGGTCGCTGACATACCCCGATCGTCACACAGGCCCCGTACCGGGAGCATCAGGGTTGACCCCCGAGATCCCGGCCGCCCCGCCGCCACCGCCCCGGCCGGCCCCCAGGGGACGGATCAGGGACGTACCAGGGTCGGACCGGGTGCCCGCCGCCCCGCCGACCGGTCACCATAGGGCCTATGACGGACCAGCCCGCGGACACCGCCGCTCCCGAGGACACGTCCGAGGACGCCTCGGACCGGCCCAAGCTCGTCCGCGGGCGGGACGAGCGCAAGGTGCTGGCCGGTGTCTGCGGGGGCGCCGGGCGGTACTTCGACGTCGATCCGGTCATCTTCCGTGTCGTGCTGGTCGTGCTGTCCCTGACCGGCGGCATCGGTCTGATCATCTACGGCATGGGCTGGCTGGTCATCCCGCAGGAGGGCGAACGGCAGAGCGAGGCGCACCGGCTGCTGTCCGGCCGGATCGAGGGCGCGCCGATGACCGCCGTGCTGATGGCGCTGGTCGGCTGCGGCCTGTACGCCTCGATGATCGGCAACGGCGCCAACCAGGCCTTCTCGCTGCTGCTGCTGGCCGCCACGGCCGGCGCCGTCTACTGGTCGCAGCAGCGCCGCAGGACACCGGAGGCGGTCTCCCCCGACATGGCCAACGCGGTGGCCGACGCGCCGCCGGCCGTGCAGGCGCCGCCGGGCCCCTTCGGCTCGCAGTCCGCGCCGTCCTGGTGGCGGGAGCCGCTCAGCAAGGAACCGCCCTATCTGTGGGGGCCCGACGACGGGCCGTACGGCCGGGAGGACAAGGCCGCCTGGCGGGAGAGGAAGAAGGCCGACCGCAAGGCGGACCGGGGTTCCTGGCTCTTCGGCTTCAGCGTCTTCCTGCTGGCGGTGACCGCGGGGGCCGTCGGGGTCGGGGCCTCCTGGCGGTACGAACCGGTCGGCACCAGCGCCGAGATCGGCCTGTCGGCGGCGCTCGGCGTCCTCGGGTCCGCCTTCGTGCTCGCCTCGTTCGCCGGCCGGGCCCGGGGCGGGACCGTCTTCCTGTCGGTCGTGACCGTCGCCGGTCTGGTCGCCGCGGCGTCGCTGCCCAAGAGCGGGCACGGCCTGGGCGCCACCACCTGGCGGCCGGCCACCCCGACCGCCGTCCAGCGGCTCTACGAACGCGGCGCCGGCACCGCCACCCTCGACCTGCGGTCGCTGCCGCTGGGCGGCGCCACCGTGATCACGGAGGTCAAGGTCGGCGCTGGCCAGGTGGTGCTGCGGCTCCCGAGCGACGCCGTCGTCGTCATCGACTACACCCTCGGCCTCGGCCGGGTCGTCCAGCCCGGGAGCACCGAGGACGGCGTGCACCTCCGGCGCCACCGGCACCAGGTGCTGACCTACCGCCCGCCGGACGGCACCGCCGTCACCGGCACCATCGACCTCGACGTGGATCTCGACGTCGGACAGCTGAAGGTGATCCGATGAGACGGCACCGCTTCGAGCCGGGCGCCCTGGTGATGGGCCTGGTCCTGCTCGCGGTCATGACGGCCTTCGTGCTCGACGCCTGCGGGGTGTGGGACCTGTCCGACCCGCACCGCTCGGTCCCGATCGCCGGGACCGGGCTGGCGCTGGCCGCCGTGACCGCGATCGTCACGCAGGGTGTTCGGAGCGTACGGGGTCGTGCGCGCCGGCGCCGCTGACGCCGTCCACCACGGTGGCTCCGCCCACCGCCGGCCGGCCGCCCGCGGCGGTCCCGCGGCGCTGCTTGATCAGCGCGTCCAGCGACAGATAGGGCGTGCCGGCCAGCACCAGCGGCAGCCACGCCATCAGATAAGCGAGGTCGTTGCCGTAGTAGTAGGGCGTGGTCGACCAGCTGACGGTCAGCCACAGGCTGAGCGAGATCAGCGCGCCGCCGAGCGCCGCCACCCGCCCGAGCAGCCCGAACAGGATGCCCAGCCCGGCCGCCAGCTCGCCGAGGGCGATGGCGTACCCGAAGCCGTGCGGCGCCTTGAGGGCCAGATCGATCATCGCCGGTATGGCGGCCTGGTCGTGGGAGCCGTGCAGGATCTGCACCAGCGAACCGTTGGCCGAGTCGGTGAAGAAGGTATCGCTGGTCAGCTTGTCGAGGCCCGCGTAGATGAAGGTCACACCGAGGAAAATCCGCAACGGCAGCAGTGCGTAGCGACGAGCGGTTTCCCGCCACACCTCAAGCATCGTCTCCCGCCTCTCCCGCCGTCCGTGCTCCCGGGTGGAAGCGATGGTTCGGAACGGCCGCGTTCACCGGGATATACGTACACCCGCGGCCTGTGTCTCAGCCTCGGGCCGGAAATTCGGGCGAACCCCGGAATTTCCGGCCCGGCGGACGGCGTGGGCGGGATTCACTCCCACTCGATGGTGCCCGGCGGCTTGCTGGTGATGTCCAGCACGACCCGGTTGACGTCCTTGACCTCGTTGGTGATGCGGGTGGAGATCTTGGCGAGAACGTCATAGGGCAGCCGGGACCAGTCGGCGGTCATCGCGTCCTCCGAGGAGACCGGGCGCAGCACGACGGGGTGGCCGTAGGTGCGGCCGTCACCCTGGACACCGACCGAGCGGACCTCGGCGAGCAGGACCACCGGGCACTGCCAGATCTCGCGGTCCAGGCCGGCCGCGGTCAGCTCCTCGCGGGCGATGGCGTCGGCCTCGCGCAGCAGGTCGAGGCGCTCGCGGGTGACCTCGCCGACGATCCGGATGCCGAGACCGGGACCGGGGAAGGGCTGGCGCTGGACGATCTCCTCGGGCAGGCCGAGCTCCTGGCCCACCATCCGGACCTCGTCCTTGAACAGCTGGCGCAGCGGCTCCACCAGCTGGAACTGAAGGTCTTCGGGCAGCCCGCCGACATTGTGGTGCGACTTGATGTTGGCGGTGCCGGTGCCGCCGCCGGACTCCACCACGTCCGGGTAGAGGGTGCCCTGCACCAGGAACTCCACCGGCTGGTCGTCCGGCGCGGCGGCGACGATCTCGGCCTGCGCCTGCTCGAAGACCCGGATGAACTCCCGGCCGATGATCTTGCGCTTCTGCTCCGGGTCGGACACCCCGGCCAGCGCGGTGAGGAACCGCTCGGCAGCGTCCACCACCTTGAGCTGCACGCCGGTGGCGGCCACGAAGTCCTTCTCGACCTGCTCGGTCTCGCCCTTGCGCATCAGCCCGTGGTCGACATAGACGCAGGTCAGCTGTGATCCGATGGCCTTCTGCACCAGCGCGGCGGCGACCGCGGAGTCGACCCCGCCGGACAGGCCGCAGATCGCCCGGCTGCCGCCGACCTTCTCGCGGATGAGCGCGAGCTGCTCCTCCACCACGTTCGTGGTCGTCCACGAAGGGGTGATGCCGGCGCCGCGGTAGAGGAAGTGCTCCAGGATCTGCTGGCCGTAGGTGGAGTGCAGCACCTCGGGGTGGTACTGCACGCCGTACAGCCGCGCGGCGTCGTTCTCGAAGGCGGCGACCGGGACGACATCGGTGGACGCGGTGACGGTGAAGCCCTCGGGCGCGGCCGAGCAGGCGTCGCCGTGGGACATCCACACCGACTGCTCGGCGGGGGTGCCCTCGAAGAGGGTGGAGCCGGGCTTGGACACGGCCAGCGAAGTACGGCCGTACTCACGGGCGCCGGTGTTGTCCACGGTGCCGCCCAGCGTGGTGGCCATCAGCTGGAAGCCGTAGCACATGCCGAAGACCGGCACTCCGGCCTCGAACAGCGCCCGGTCGAGCGTCGGGGCGCCCTCGGCGTAGACGGAGGCGGGGCCGCCGGACAGGATGATCGCCCGCGGCCTCTTGGCGAGCATCTCCTCGACCGGCATGGTGGACGGCACGATCTCGCTGAACACCCGGGCCTCGCGGACACGGCGGGCGATGAGCTGGGCGTACTGCGCCCCGAAGTCGACCACGAGGACGGTGTCGGTGACCGGGTCGGTGACGGGGTCGGAGACCGTGTCGGTGAGGGTGTCGGTGACGGCGCTCGGGGTGTTCTCGGGAGCGGCTGGGGTCGCTGATGCCACGGGCGGCCTTCCGGCGGTTGCTGCTGGGGGATTCGGGTCCGAGTCTACCCGGGGTGAGCAGGGCGCCTTGCGCTCGGCCCGGGGCGGTGGTCCATACTGGGCGCCATGCAGATCGACGTCTTCGCGTTTACCTATGGCACCGGCCGGTCCGGCTGCCTGGGTCGTGTCGCGTGAACTGCTGACAAGCGACGTAACAGGCGCCCCGGGCCACTGGCCCGGGGCGCCTGTTCGCGTCCGCGGTCCGGGGCCCGGGGTCGGACGACCCGAGGAGCAGACACATGACCGAGAGTGCGACCGCGCGGGCCCAGCAGCCCGCGGAGCCCGAAGCGACCCGGCCGGGCACCGAAACCGGCACCAGCACCGGCACCGGCACCGGCACCGGCACCGGCACCGGCATCAGCACCGACACCGACAGCCTGATCGCCGGGAAGCGGGGCCGGATCGACGACCTCGATGCCCGGATCATCGCCCTGGTCGGCGAGCGCATGGCCCTGTCCGCCGAGATCCAGACCGCCCGGATCGGCTCCGGCGGTCGTCGCCTGCACCTGAACCGGGAGATGGAAGTGCTGCGGACCTACGGCGAGGCGCTGGGCAAGCCCGGCACCGCGCTGGGGATGACGCTGCTGGAGCTGTGCCGGGGCCGGGTCTGAGACGGCCGGGGCGGCCCACCGCGGCCGAGTCATCACGCGCGCGAGGCGACTCCTTTCAGGGGGATCACCCGAACGGCACGTGACCGCCTCGCGGCCCCTTCGTTGGAGGGAGTGTCCGTGCCAGCCAGGGGCGGTCACCCAACACCACGCGTGGAAAGAGGACACCGTCCAGACGCAGCTGGGCGGGGTGCAGCCGGTGCGATGAGGCGGGTGCAGTCGTGCACCCGCCGTGGGACCTCGCACGGGCGATCAGTGGCCGGACCGCAGGGGACAGCAGCCCGGTCACGACTTCAAGAGGCGGTCGGTCCCGAGGGACGCCTGGGACCGGCCGCTCTGCGGACTCCACATTACAGCCCGTTCAGGGCTTTTTGGACTTAGCGACGGGGACTCACGGGCGGGGCGTTCAGGATTCCGGCGCCACCGAGCGGGGCGGCACCGCGGGCATCTTCAGGAAGGGCAGCCGCAGCGCGCCGAAGGCACTCTCCGGCACCGCCGGGGCCACCGGCCGTACCGCGGCGATCCTGCGGTAGGCGGCGCCCTGGGCCGGCCGCGGGTCCTGCTCGCCCTTGTTGGGCCACAGCGACATCGCCCGCTCGGCCTGCGCGGTGATGGTCAGCGACGGATTCACCCCGAGGTTCGCCGACACCGCCGAGCCGTCCACCACCGAGATGCCCGGGTGCCCGTAGAGCCGGTGGTACGGATCGATGACGCCCTGCTCGGCGTCCGCCCCGATCGGGCAGCCGCCGAGGAAATGCGCGGTCATCGGCCGGCGCGTCGCCTCGCCCACATTGCTGCCCGGGAAGCCGCCGATCTCGGCGGCGATCAGCCGGGCCGCCTCGGCGCCCTCCGGGATGTGCGTCGGATTGGGGGCGCCGTGGCCCTGCCGGGCGGTCAGCAGCCCCTTGCCCGGGCCCCTGCGCTTGCGGAAGGTGGTCAGCGAGTTGTCGCTGGTCTGCATGACCAGACCGATGATGGTCCGCTCCGACCAGCGGTGGTTGGACAGCGAGCGCACCGTCAGCAGCGGGTGGCGCAGGTTGTTGCCGAGGAACTCCAGCCAGCGCGGCAGCCGGCCGCGGTAGGGGGCGGCCAGCATCGACAGGCTGCCCATCGCGTTGGAGCCGCGCCCGTAGCGGACCGGTTCGATATGGGTGTGGTCGTTGGGGTGCACCGACGAGGTGATCGCCACACCCCGGGTGAAGTCCAGCGGGCGGCCCGGGTGGCGCAGGCGGTAGCGGCGCGGTGAGGTCTGCGCGCCCACCAGCGCCTCGGAGTTGGTCCGGGTCAGCTCGCCGAGCCTGGCCGAGATCCGGGGCAGCCGGCGGCGGTCCCGCATGGCGTGCAGCAGCGTCTGGGTGCCGTAGGTGCCGGCCGCGATCACCACCTGGCGCGCCCGCAGCACCTGCCGGGCGCCCCTCTTGCGGTGGTCGGTGGGGACCGCGGTGACGCGGTAGCCGCCGTCCCGGTCCTCGGTGAGGTCCACCACGGTGGTCATCGGGTGGACGACGGCGCCGGCCCTTTCGGCGAGATACAGGTAGTTCTCGTTGAGGGTGTTCTTCGCTCCGTGCCGGCAGCCGGTCATGCACTCCCCGCACTCGGTGCAGGCGCTGCGGGCCGGGCCCGCCCCGCCGAAGTACGGATCGGGCACTTCCTGGCCGGGCGCCGCCCGTACCGCCCCCTCCGCGTCCCGGCCGTCGCCGAAGAAGACGCCGACCGGTGCCAGGTGGAAGGTGTCCCCCGCCCCCATCCGCTCGGCGGCGGCCTTGAGATGCACGTCCGAGGGGGTGAGGGTGGGATTGAGCCGCACCCCGAGCATGCGCCGCGCCTGGTCGTAGTAGGGCGCCAGCTCCTCCTGCCAGTCGGTGATACGGCCCCACTGGCGGTCCTGGAAGAAGGCCTCGGGCGGCACATACAGGGTGTTGGCGTAGTTCAGCGAGCCGCCGCCGACACCCGCGCCCGCCAGCACCAGGACATTGCCGAGGACGTGGATGCGCTGGATGCCGTAGAGGCCGAGCGCGGGGGCCCACAGGTAATTGCGGGCGTCCCAGGAGTTCTTGGGCAGTTCGTCCCGCTCGAAGCGGCGGCCAGCCTCCAGGACTCCCACCCGGTAGCCCTTCTCGGTGAGCCGCAGCGCCGCGACCGCGCCGCCGAAGCCGGAGCCGACCACGAGCACGTCGTAGTCGTAGCCCGCTCCACCGTCCCGGCGGTCCGCGCTGTCGGCTGCGTCGGCGGCGTCGGCGCCGGATTCGTCGCCTGCGCCGTCAGCGCCGCCTGCGTCGGCTTCCTGTACCACAGGTTCCTCCCGGTATCGGGGTGCGGGATGTGCGTCGCGAGGGCGCGGCGAACCGTGCGATCAGCCGGCCGGGGCGGGAGACAGGGCCTCCGCCGGCCGGCTCACCGCATCCGCAGCGCCTTCATCAGCCGCAGCGAATGGGTCAGGAACGCCGCGTACTTCTCGTCGTCCATGCCGAAGGCCGGGGCCAGCGGCATCACGCGCTGGGTGGCGACGGTCTGCGCCTCGGTGTATTTCAGAATGCCCTCGGAGCCGTGCCGACGGCCGAGTCCGGAGTCCTTCATGCCGCCCATCGGGGCGCGGACGCTGCCGTAGGCCGATCCGTAGGCCTCGTTGACATTGACCGTGCCGGAGCGCAGCCGGGCCGCGACCCGGAAGCCGCGCCGGGTGTCCCTGGTCCACACGCTCGCGTTGAGGCCGTAGTCGGTGGCGTTGGCCCGCCGGATCGCCTCCTCCTCGTCGCGGAAGCGGTAGACGGACACCACCGGGCCGAAGGTCTCCTCGGCGCAGACCGCCATCGGGGGCTCCACGCCGTCC
Source organism: Streptomyces polygonati (assembly GCF_042650325.1). Classification (NCBI taxonomy): domain Bacteria; kingdom Bacillati; phylum Actinomycetota; class Actinomycetes; order Kitasatosporales; family Streptomycetaceae; genus Streptomyces; species Streptomyces polygonati. The sequence goes on from NZ_JBHSBB010000010.1 coordinate 668,507, forward strand.
AGGACGGTCGGCTCGTAGACGTAGGGTCCGACGTCGGGGCGGGGCCGCCCGCCGGTCAGTACGGTGGCGCCCTTGTCCCTGGCCTCGTCCACATGCCGGGTGACGGTCGCCAACTGGCGCTCGCCGACGAGCGATCCCATGTCGGCGCCGTAGGCGAGCGCGGTGCCGAGCCGCAGCGCCCTGGTCCGGGCCACGAACATGGCCAGGAAGGTGTCGGCGACCGAGGCGTCCACGTAGAGCCGCTCGACCGAGATGCACAGCTGCCCGGCGGAGGAGAAGCAGGCCCGGACCGCGCCGTCGGCGGCCTTGTCGAGGTCGGCGTCGCGCAGCACCAGCAGCGGGTTCTTGCCGCCGAGTTCCAGGGAGGCGCCGATCAGGCGGGCGGCGGCGCGCTGGGCCACCTCGCGGCCGGTGCGGGTCGAGCCGGTGAAGGACACATAGTCGGCGTGCTCGACCAGCGCCGGGCCCACCACCGGTCCGTCGCCGATCACGATCTGGAAGACGCCTTCGGGCAGCCCGGCCTCGATCAGCCGCTCGCGGGCCCACAGCGCGGTGAGCGCGGTCTCGGTGTCGGGTTTCATCACCACCGCGTTGCCGGCGGCGAAGGCGGGCAGCGCGTCCCCGACGGACAGCTCCAGCGGGTAGTTCCAAGGCGCTATCTGGCCGACCACCCCGCGCGGCTGACGCAGCTCGACGGCCTTGGTGAAGGCGGGGAAGGCACCGGTGTGCCGCTTCGGCCGGAGGTAGGAGGCCGCCTTGAGACCGTAGTGCCGGGCCTCCATCACCACGATCTGCACCTCCTCGTGGGCGTGCAGCCGGGTCTTGCCGGTCTCCAGCTGTATCAGGTCGAGGACTTCGGCCTGCCGGGCGAGCACCAGGTCGTGGAAGCGCAGCAGGACGGCGCCCCGGCGGGCGGCCGGGGTGGCCGCCCAGGCGCGCTGCGCCGTACGGGCCCGCTCGAAGGCCAGCGCGACGTCCTCGGGGGTGGCCTCGGGCAGGTCGGCGAGCTTCTCGCCGGTCAGCGGGGTGTGGTTGGCGGTCGCGCCGCCGCCGATGACGCCCCGGGTCAGCCGGGCGACGAGGTCGGGGGTGACGACGGTCCGCGGGTCGCGCCCGGTGATCCCCGCGACCGGGTTCCCGCCGGCGGGGGCCGTCGGGCCGCTTCCCGCGGCCGGGTCACCGGAGGAGGGCGGGCGGGCGCCGGGAGCGGGGGCCCGGCCTTCGGCAGCGGCGGGGGTGGAACGGTCCGGCGAATCCGTCATGCCGGTGAGATTACGACTGGGGGGCACCCGGTGGCTACCCACCAGTAGCCCTTTTCCGCCAGACCCGCCCGGGCCGGCCGGCGACCCGGCGGCGCGACCCCGCCCCCACCGCATCGTCGCAGCTCGGACCGGCGTAACCGCCGGTAGGCAAGCACCGCAGGTCAGACCGGGCGGCCGGCGGATCAGCCGGCCCGGAAGGTGGCGACGGCGGTGTCGAAGGCCTTGCGGGTGGTCTCCACCCGCGCCACCGGACCCGACACCCATATGTCGTACATCCGCCCGTCCTGCGTCCAGCACAGGTCGAAGGTACGCCGGGCACCCCTGCCGTCGCCGAAACCGTCGTAGGTGAACTCCCACAGCGCCGCGTCCTGCCCGTGCTGGGTGGTCCGGGTGATCACCCCGTCCCGGTAGCCCGGATACGTAGCCGAACCCGGCGCGGCCACGTCCTGGTCGTGCATCACCGCGTAGGCCCCGCGCGGGTCCGGCAGCTGCTCGCGCTCGCCGAAGCGGAAGGCGCCGTCGGGCGACCAGTAGTACGTCCGCGTCCCCTCCGGATCGCGGCGCGCGTCCTTGAGGAGGGCGACGGAAAAGCCCTTGGGGTCGGTGATCCGCTCGAAGCCGGGCGGGTAGGGGCCTGCGTCGGCCGGAGCCGGGTGGGTCGTAGGAGCCGCCGGCGTCGCCGTGATCGTGGGGGTGGGCGGGGTCGTCGGGCTCGTCGGCCGGGTGACGCTCCCCGCGGCTGTCGGCGGGCTCGTCACGGCCCCGGCGGCATCGCTGTCACCGCGGGTGACCAGCACCGCCGCCGTCGCGCCCGCGACCACGGCGATGACCGTCACGGCGAGCACCCCGACGGCGATACGGCCCCGGCGGCGCGGGGCGGGCGGCGGCCCGGCCGGGAGCGGGCGGGGCTCCGGGGGCTCCGGCCCGGAATCTGACGGAGCTTGAGGCCCCGGCGAAGGCACCGTCAGCTCCGGTGTGGGCCAGTGCGGTTCGATCCCGGCCTCCGCGTACGCGGTCAGCACCGTCTGCACCTCGGCGGCGGCCATCCGGCGGGCCGGGTCCCGGTCCAGCAGGCCCCTGACCACCGGCAGCAGCGGACCGGCGGTGGCCGGCGGGGTGATGTCGTCGATGGCGACCGCGTGCACGATCTCGCCGATCGAGCCGCGGTGGAAGGGCGACTCCCCCTCGACGGCCGCGCACAGCAGCACACCCAGCGACCACAGGTCCGACTCCGGGCCCGCCTGCCGCCCCGACATCCGCTCCGGCGCGGTGTACTCGGGCGAGCCGACGAACGAACCGGTCTCGGAGACGGTGCTGCTGCCCGGCACCCGGGCGATGCCGAAGTCGGTGAGCACCACCCGTCCGCCGTCGGCGCCCCCGCCCCTTTCGATCAGCACATTGGCCGGTTTGACGTCGCGGTGCTGTATGCCGTGGCCGTGCGCGGCCCGCAGCGCGCCCGCGACGGCGGCGCAGATCCTGGCCGCCTCCCGGGGCTCCAGCGGGCCGTCCTCGGTCAGCACATCGGCCAGCGACCGCCCGTCGACCAGTTCCATCACGATCCACGGCCGGCCGTCCTGCTCCACCACGTCGTGGACCACCACCACGTGCGGGTGCCGGATCCGGGCCACCCCGCGCGCCTCGCGCAGCGCCCGGTCCCGCTGCTGGCCGGCCGCGAGCTCGGTGAGTCCGGTCCCGGGCAGATGCAACTCCTTGACCGCGACCTGACGCCGTAGCAGCTCGTCGTCCGCCCGCCAGACCGTGCCCATGCCGCCGCGCCCCAGCCGGCCGGTGATCCGATACCGCCCGGCGATCATGTCGCGGGGCTGCCGCTCGGCCGTGATCCGTCCCCCGTCACTTGCCATAGGGCCATGATGCCCCGCCCCGAGGGGGTGCGCAGCGGGTCCCGCAGGCCCGGCCGGCCGGGCGCGGGGCCCCCTGAGGGCTCTACGGGACGCGCGGGAGCCTCAGTTGGCCGTGTACGTCTCCACGGCCTTGTCGAACGCCTGCTGGACGGCGGCGCGTTGGCTGTCCGGGCCGGAGATCAGGACGACGTGGTAGTGGCCGTTGATCTGCACCGCGAGATTGCGGGCGTAGATGCTCTGCTCGTTGGCGTCGCGCCAGGTGTACTCGCCCTCGGCCGCCGGGTGGCCGCGCAGGCTCAGGGCCTGCAGGCCGGCCGCGGACGACCAGGAGGAGGCCCGGAAGTCGGCCAGTTCGCGTTCCACCAGCTGATACGCGAGCGGGTCGCTGGAGGAGCCGGACGCCTTGTCCCGGCCGGGGACGACGATGAGCGTGACATCGCTGCCGGTGAACCGCACCTCGTCCTGGCTGTTCCTGCCGGTACGCAGCCAGCCGGTGTGCACGGCGACGGTGAAGCCGGACGAGTCGGTGCGCAGGGCGAAGTCGGGCCCGAGGTCGGGGGGCGCGCTCGGGGCGCCGGCGGCGGGCGGCGGGGTGGTCTGCGCCTTGCTCGGGGCCTTGCTCGGCGTCTTGCTGGGCTTGCCGCTCGCCTTGGTGGTGACCGCCGTGGTGGGGTCGGCCGGGGTGGTGTGGTCGCCGCCGCCCCCGCCGGGCATCTGCGCCGGTATCGTACGGTCGCCGTTCGGATTGGCGGTCGAGGCGCCGCGGTGCGGCATGACGAGCACCGCGTAGACCACCACGGCGGCCAGCACCACCAGGACCGCCACCAGCAGACGGGCGCCGAGCCGGCGCGGCTGGGCGTCGGCGCGCTCGGGCTTGCGGGAGACCACCTGCTCCTCGTGGAACTCCTCCTGACGCATCTCGCTGCGCCGGGCGCTCTCCCGCTTCTCCCGGACCGCCTTGGCCTGCTTGCCGCGGGCGTGCCGGCGGTGCTGCGAGCCGGACGGGTCCATCGCGGCGGCCGCGGCCGCCTTGCCGCGCCGCCGGCGGACCAGCTCGCCCCGGCGCCGCTTGACCGGCAGTTTCGTCGGGTCGGCGGGCAACGCGACGGTTTCGGTGCCGAGTTCGGGTTCGGGCGCGGAGCGGATCAGGGAGCGCAGCCAGCCGCCCAGCTCCTCGGCCTCCGGCCGCTCTTCGGGGTCGGGACGCAGCAGCGACTCCACCACCGGCCGCAGCGGGCCGCATTCCTCGGCGAAGGCGGGCGGCTCGGCGCACACGAGCTGGACGAGTTCGGCGGCGCTGTCCTCGGGGTAGGGCGGGTGGCCCTGGACACTGCGGAAGAGCAGCGTGCCGAGCGCCCACAGGTCGGCGGCGGGGCCGACCGGCGGGGAAAGCCGCCAGTTCTCGTGCACCTCGTGGGCCTGCTCGGGCGCCCAGCGCTCGGTGACCGCGCCGACCACCGTGATGCGGTTCTGCCGGGCCCGCTCCTGCTCCAGCGCGGACTGCGGGCCGTGCCAGGCGGGATCGGCGCCGCCGGCCAGCACTTCCTCGGGCAGCGGGTCGTAGCCGCACAGCGCCTCCTGGGCGGCGCCCGCGGCCAGACCGCCGAGCATCGCCCGGCCGTCGTCGCAGAGCAGCACCGTGCTGGCGGTCACATTGCGGTGCGTCCAGCCATGGGTGTGCAGGGCGCGCAGCGCGGCCAGCACGTCGGAGGCGACCTCGGCGGCCCGGTACGCGTCCAGCGGGCGCTCGGCGAGGAAGGCGGCCAGCGGGCGGGCGGACACCAGTTCGCTCGCGATCCACAGGCTGCCGTCCTCGACGAAGATGTCGAAGACCTGCACCAGACGCGGGTGATCGGGTATGGCCGCGGCGGCCCTGGCCGCGTGCAGTGCCCGCCGGGCGCTGTCCCCGAGCCCGTCGGGGTCCAGCGGCGGGCGTTCCTCGCCCGGGAGTTCGGCGGTCAGCACTTCCGGCAGCAACACCTGGCGGACCAGCACCTCTTGACCGCTGTAGGTGTCGAAGGCCCGGGTCTCGGCCAGCTCGAACTCATCGGCCGGCGGCCGGGGCAGCCGATAGCGCTCGGCGAGCACCCGCCCTGCGTACTCCTCCACGGTGCCCCCCTTCCGGCCCCGGTCCAACTCCTGCGGGAAACGGTCCGATCCGATCCCAACAGGCCCGGATGCGGATGCGGACAGTCCTCAACTACTCACCATACGTGCTGCGCGGCGTTCCTTCGGCCCCTTTGCGCGTTGCGAACCGGGTCCGGCTCGGCGCCCGGTTCGAGCCGAGTACCTGCTTACCCCTTTGCCGCCCCTTGTACTCCCTTTGTGCTTCGGTGCGCTGTCGGCGGGTCGCGGAAGGCCGGTCGGCCACCGCCGGAGGGCACTACTTGGTGGACTCGAACGACCCGAAGAAGGTGTCGCGCATCTGCGCGGAGGCGGCGCTGTCCCAGTCGGCCGCCGGGATGGAGATCATGATCGAGTAGGCGTGGGTATCGTCCACCACGAAGCCGCGGTTCAGCACGTGGGTCTTCTTTCCGTCCCCGGTTCGGTAGAAGTTCCAGTCCGCGGCGGTGCGGTAGTCCCGGTACTGGATCGTCTCGATGGAGATCCGCTCGTAGCCGGGGATGGTGGGCGCCACTTCCGGTTCCTCCTTGCGCCAGGCCGCCGCCGCGTCCTTGCCGGGCTTGCTGGCGTAGTCGACCTGGACCCGGGGGTATCCGCCGCCGGCGCTGTAGATCACGCCGCCGCCCCCGTCGGTGTAACCGGTCACGTGCCAACCGGCCGGCAGGGCGATCGCCATGTGGAACCGGGGGTTGGCAACGAAGCTGTAGCCGGCCGGCAGGGCGTCGCCCCCCTTGCCCCCGCCGGTGTCCTTGCCCTTGCCGCCCTTGCCACCCTGGCCGTCGTCCGAGGGGGACGCCGGTGAGGAGGCCGGAGCCGAGGGGCTGTCGGCGGCGGTGGAGGCGGCGTCCGAGGTGGCCGGAGTCGTGGTGGCGGTCGGCCGGTGGGTGGCCGCGGCGGAGATTCCGCCGGAGTGGCCGGCCGAGGCGCTGGCACCGGGTTTGGCGCCGCCGTTCTCGCTGTCCCCGTCGCCACCACCGGAGTTGGCGATCGCGATGCCTATCACCGTACCGAGCAGGGCGATGACGAGGGCCGCGACCACTATGACCAGAGTGCGGCGCGGCACCACATCGGTGAGCGGCGCGCGGGCGGGCGCGGGCGTGTTCGCCGGGGTGCCCGGTTCGGGCGCGGGCCGGGGTCTGGGGGCGGCGGCCTTGCGGACCGAGCGCAGCGCGTCGCGCACCCTGGCCTGATCGGCGGCGGCCGCGCGCGTCTCGGGGGGCGCGTCGGTCGGCGTGGGCTGCGGGTCCACCGGCAGCACCATGGTCCGGGCGTCGGCGGCGGGCGCGGGCGGCGCGACCGGGCGCTCCGGCGCGTTGACGATCTCGGTGAGCAGCGCGCGGGCGCGCGGCTCGGTCAGCCGCTGCTCCGGGTCCTTGATCAGCAGGCCCCTGATCACCTCGGCGAGCGGCCCGGCGTTGGCCATCGGCCCGACCGGCTCGGTCATCACCGCGGTCAGCGTGGCGATCGCCGACCCCTTGTCGTACGGCGGATGGCCCTCGACGGACGCGAAGAGCAGCGCCCCGAGCGACCACAGGTCGGCGGGCGGGCCGGGCTTCTGGCCGCGGGCGCGCTCCGGGGAGATGTACGAGGGCGCGCCGACCAGCATGCCGGTGGAGGTCACCGACGGGTCGCCGTCGATCTGCGCGATGCCGAAGTCGCCGAGCACCACCCGGCCGTCGTCGGCCAGCAGCACATTGGAGGGCTTGACGTCGCGGTGCAGGATGCCCTCGCGGTGCGCGGCCTTGAGCACGTCGAGCAGCACCAGGCCGATCTCGGCGGCGCGCTTGGGGGTGACCGGGCCGTCCTCGCGGACCGCGTCGGACAGCGAGCGGCCCTCGACCAGCTCCATCACGATCCAGGGCCGGTCGTCCTCCTTGACCACGTCGAAGACGGTGATCGCGCCGGTGTTGCGGATGCGCGCGGTGGCCTTGGCCTCGCGCAGCGTCCGGGTGACCAGCCGGCGCTTCTCGTCCTCGTCCACGTCACCGGGGAAGCGCAGTTCCTTCACGGCGACGCTGCGGCCCAGCGTCTCGTCGACGGCGCGCCAGACCGTACCCATACCGCCCTTGCCGAGCACGGCGCCGAGGCGGTAACGGTCCGCGAGCAGACGTCCGTCGGTACCTTCGACCTCGCTCATGGGTTCCCTCTGCTGTGCCGGCGTTCTCAGGCGGTTGTGGGGTGATCTGTCGGACCATCGGTCGGACGGTCCGTCGGGCGGTCCATCGGGGTGGTGCGGTGGAAGGCGACGCGGTGAGCGCGGTGCGTGCGTCGCGGTCGTCGCGAACAGTGCGCCTGGCCATCATCCCCGACCGGGGGACACGGAAGCCAACCAGACCTATCAGCCGGATTGCCGGAAACCGGCCACCGCGGTGTCGAAAATCGGACGGTTCTCCGTCCATTGGGCACTGGGCGCCGACAGATACACCGCGTACTCGGTCGCGCCCGGCTTGCCGAAGCCCAGATCGATCGCGTGGTACTCGCGCACCGAACCCTCGAAGGTGAACTCCCAGATGGCCGCCGGATCGCCCAGCTGCGTCGTGGGATCCAGCCGCTTCCGATGATAGCCCCGCACGTTGGCCTCGGTGTCGGGTTCGAGGTTGATGAAGTGCTCGTACGGGCTGGTGCTGGCGAAGTCCAGTGCGCTGATCTTCAGATCGACCTTCTGCGTCGGGTCGATGAAGTCCACCTGTTCGCCGTCATTGCTGACCTGCTTGGTCCAACCGACGGGTACCGGGACGGAGTAACCGCGGCCGGTGTCGCTGAACAGGCGGTAGCCGTCCGGGAGGGGCGGGGGCGGCGGGGTGGTGGTGGCCGGCGCGGCCGAGGCGGTGGTGCTCGCCGGAGCGGTGGTGGCCGGGCTGGGCGGGGTGGTGGTGCGGTCCGGGTGCTTGGCGTCCGCCGTGCCGCCGCTTCCGTAGCGCTGGACGGCGAAGGCGCCGCCGGCGGCCACCACCGCGACCGCGAGCACCGCGGCCACCCAGGCCCCGGCCCGGCGCTTACGGGGCCGGTCCGGCGTCGGGTGCGGGGAGTGCGGCGACGCGGGCAGCGGTCGGACGGCGGGGGGCGGTTCCTGCCGGGTCGGCAGCGGGGTGTGCGGGCCGTACGCGCTCCGCCGGTGGTCGGGTACCGCGTCCGGTATCGCCCCGGGCGGCGGCTCGGGCGCCGCGCCGGGCGGGCGGACGACGCTCGTGACGGTCGGCGGCCCCTCGGTCAGGCGGGCGAACTGCCCGATCAGCGCGGTGTCCTGGCCGGACATCGGCAGCCGCAGCAGCCGCTCGGCCTCCTGCGCGGACATCCGCTCGGACGGCTCCTTGGCCAGCAGCCCGGAGATCACCTGGGTCAGCGCGCCCGCGTTGGGGGCTTGCGCGACCGGTTCCTCGGCGATGGCGTAGGCGGTCTCGATCGCGGTCGGCCGGCGGAACGGCGAGGTGCCCTCGACCGCCTGGTAGAGGGTGGCGCCCAGCGCCCACATGTCGGCCTCGGGCCCGGGCACGGCGCCGCGGATGCGCTCGGGGGACAGGAAGTCGATGGAGCCGATGAGTTCGCCGGTCCGGGTCAGGGTGGAGGTGCCGGACGCCTGGGCGATGCCGAAGTCGGTGAGCACCACCCGCCCTCCGCCGCCGCCCCCGTCACCCTCGGCGGGGGAAGCGCCGCCGACGCCGAGCAGCACATTGCCGGGCTTCACATCGCGGTGCAGCACCCCGGCGCGGTGGGCGGCGCGCAGCGCGGCGATCATGCCGCGGCCGATCCGGGCCACTTCGCCCACCGGCAGCGGGCCGCGCTGCTTGACGAGTTCGCCGAGGGTCACCGACGGCACGTACTCCATCACGATGGACGGCAGCCCCGCGTCGTCCACCACGTCGTGCACGACGATCACATTGGGGTGGGTGATCCGGGCGGCGGCGCGGGCCTCGCGGCGGGTGCGCTCGAAGAGGGTGGCCAGCTCCTCGTCGTCCATGTGCGGCTGCGGCGGGTGCAGCTTCTTCACCGCGACCTGCCGGCCGAGCAGTTCGTCCTCGGCCCGCCAGACCGTGCCCATGCCGCCGCGGCCGATCCGCTCCAGCAGCCGGTACCGCCCCGCGACCAACCGACCCTCGTCGCCCTGCCCGACCATCTCGCCCCTTGTCTTGCCCCCGTGTGCGCGTGTCGCGCTCGCGCCCAGACTCCTCCCGTCTACAGGGGAACGATATCCGGCGCGCCGAGGCGGGCCGCATCCGCGGTCTGATCATCGGGCTGGAGTTGGGACTGGCGCTCGGCCTCGACCCGCTTCTCGTAGTGCTCGACCTCGTTGTCGATCTGGTTCTGGTCCCAGCCCAGCACCGGTGCCATCAGCTCGGCGGCCTCACGCGCGCTGCGGGTGCCGCGGTCGAAGGTCTCGATCGAGATCCGGGTCCTGCGGGTGAGCACGTCCTCCAGGTGCCGGGCCCCCTCGGCGGTGGCGGCGTAGACCACCTCGGCCCGCAGATAGTCGTCGGCGGCGGCCAGCGGCTTGCCCAGCGACGGCGTCTGCTCGATCAGCGCCAGCACCTCGTCGGCCAACGAGCCGTAGCGGTTGAGCAGGTGCTCCACTCGGGCGACATGCACCCCGGTGCGGGCCGCGATCCTGGCCCGGGCGTTCCACATCGCGTTGTAGCCCTCGGCGCCGGCCAGCGGCACATCCTCGGTGCAGCACTCGGCCACCCGGCGGTCCAGGCCGTGCACCGCCTCGTCGACGGCGTCCTTGGCCATCACCCGGTAGGTGGTGTACTTGCCGCCGGCCACCACGACCATGCCCGGCAGCGGGTGCGCCACCGTGTGCTCGCGGGACAGCTTGCTGGTGGCGTCCGACTCACCGGCCAGCAGCGGACGCAGCCCGGCGTAGACGCCCTGTACGTCGTCCCTGGTCAGCGGAGTGGCGAGCACCGAATTGACGTGTTCCAGCACATAGTCGATGTCGGCGCTGGAGGCGGCCGGATGGGACTTGTCCAGATTCCAGTCGGTGTCGGTGGTGCCGACGATCCAGTGCCGGCCCCACGGGATGACGAAGAGCACGCTCTTCTCGGTCCGCAGGATCAGCCCGGTGCTGGAGTGGATCCGGTCCTTGGGCACCACCAGGTGGACGCCCTTGGACGCGCGGACGTGGAACTGCCCGCGTTCGTTGACCAGCCCCTGCGTGTCGTCGGTCCACACACCGGTCGCGTTGACCACCTGGCGGGCCCTGATCTCGTACTCGCCGCCGGCCTCGACGTCCTGCACCGTGGCCCCGACGATCCGCTCGCCCTCCCGCAGGAAGCCGGTCACCCGCGCCCCGTTGGCGACGTGCGCGCCGTAGGCGGCGGCGGTGCGCACCAGCGTCACCACCAGGCGCGCGTCGTCCACCTGCGCGTCGTAGTACTGCAGCGCGCCGATCAGCGCGTCCTTGCGCAGCGCCGGCGCCACCCGCAGGGCGTGCTTACGGGTCAGGTGGCGGTGCACGGGCAGGCCGCGGCCGTGACCCGACGACACCGACATCGCGTCGTACAGCGCGACCCCCGAACCGGCGTAGAGCCGCTCCCACCCCTTGTGCTGGAGCGGGTACAGGAAGGGCACCGGCTTGACCAGGTGCGGGGCCAGCCGCTCCAGCAGCAGCCCGCGCTCCTTGAGCGCCTCGCGGACCAGGCCGAAGTCCAGCATCTCCAGATAGCGCAGGCCCCCGTGGATCAGCTTGCTGGAGCGGCTGGAGGTGCCGGCGGCCCAGTCGCGGGCCTCGACTATGCCGACGGACAGGCCGCGGGTGGCGGCGTCCAGCGCGCTGCCGGCGCCCACCACGCCGCCGCCCACCACGAGGATGTCCAGTTCCTGCTCGGCCATCTTGGCCAGCGCTTCGGCTCGCTCAGCGGGGCCGAGGGTTGTGTCACGCATCCGTGCCTCCGTAAGCGGCGTATTCATGATCGGTTCGTGCTCGGGCCGAGGTCGCTCCGGGCTCGGTCATGGTCAGGTTCTCTTCGATAGTGACCGGCCTGCCCGGGAGCGGCCACCTTGAAGCGTCCGGGGCGTGCGGCGCGCCGAGTGTTCATATCAGCAATTTGTCTGGTTAGCCTGTTTTAGATCGCGTCGCGCCGTCATCCGTGTGGCCATTCGTGGAGGACCGAGCCCCATGCCAGCAGACCTCGCCGTCCTCGGACTCGGCCACACCGGACTCCCCCTCGCCCAGGCGGCCACCGCCGCCGGAGTGAACACCGTCGGCTACGACGCCGATCCGGACCGGGTGGCGGAGATCAACGCCTGCCGGGTGCCGCCCGGCACCCTCACCGCCCCCGAGCTGCGCCGGATGCTGGCCGGCGGCTTCCGGGCCACCGCCGATCCGGCCGTGCTCGGCCGGGTCAGGACCGCGGTCATCTGCTCCCCCACCCCGCTCGGCGCCGACCACACGCTGGATCTGAGCGAGGTGGCCGCCGCCGCCCGCGCGCTCGCCGCGCACCTGCGTCCGCACACCACCGTGGTCCTCGAATCAGCCGTCTACCCCGGGACGACCGAGGGATTCCTGCGCCCGCTGCTGGAGGCGGGGGGCTTGCTGGCCGGCCGGGACTTCCACCTGGCCTACTCCCCCAGCCGCCTCGACCCCGGCAACCGCGAGGTCCGGCTCACCAACACCCCCAAAGTGGTCGGCGGCCGCACCCCCGCCTGCACCGAGGCCGCCGCCGCCTTCTACGGCCGCCTCACCGAGCGGGTGGTCCGCGCCAGGGGCCTGCGCGAGGCCGAGGCGGTCAAGCTGCTGGAGACCAACTACCGGCATGTCAACATCGCCTTCGCCAACGAGATGGCGGTCTACTGCCACGACCTCGGCGTGGACCTGTGGGATGTGATCCGGTGCGCCGAGACCAAGCCGTTCGGCTTCCAGTCCTTCCGGCCCGGACCCGGTGTCGGCGGCCCGGCCGCCCCCCTCGACCCGAACGCGGCCCCCGCCTTCACCGGCGGACCCGCCCCCCACCTGCGGCTGCCGGGCCACCCGCTGCGGATGGTCGAACTCGCCCAGGAGGTCAACGGCCGGATGCCCCGCTATGTCGTGCAGCGCGCCGCCGCCCTGCTCAACGAGCACGGCAAGTCGCTGCGCGGCGCCCGCGTCCTGCTGCTGGGCGTCACCTACAAGGCCGACCTCGCCGACGAGGAGGGCGCCCCGGCCCGCGAGATCGGCTCCCGGCTGATCGAGCTGGGCGCGCAGCTCGCCTACCACGACCCGTACGTCCCCCAGTGGCGGGTGCTGGACCGCCCGGTGCCGCGCGCCGACTCCCTGTGGGAGGCCGCCGCCGAGGCCGATCTGACGGTCCTGCTCCAGCACCACCGCACCTACGACTTGCAGGGTCTGGCGGTGAAGGCCCAGCTGATGCTGGACACCCGTGGGGCGACCCCGGCGGGCGCGGCGGCGCGGCTGTAGCCGGCGGCGGCTCGCTGGGGGCGGCCCGCCGGACGCGGCGCTCAGCGGTGGTGCGTCGGCGAGACCGTCACCTCGACGCGCTGGAACTCCTTGAGGTCGGAGTAGCCCGTCGTGGCCATCGAGCGGCGCAGCGCCCCGAAGAAGTTCATCGACCCGTCGGGCGCGTGGGACGGCCCGAGCAGGATCTGCTCGGTGGTGCCGGCCGTGCCGAGATTCATCCGCTTGCCGCGCGGCAGCTCGGTGTTGACCGCCTCCATGCCCCAGTGGAAACCGCGGCCCGGCGCGTCGGTGGCGCGGGCCAGCGGGGAGCCCATCATCACCGCGTCCGCGCCGCAGGCGATCGCCTTGGGCAGGTCGCCGCTGGCGCCGAAGCCGCCGTCGGCGATCACATGGACATAGCGGCCGCCGGACTCGTCCATGTAGTCGCGGCGGGCCGCGGCCACATCGGCGACCGCGGTGGCCATCGGCACCTGGATGCCCAGCACATTGCGGGTGGTGTGCGCCGCGCCGCCGCCGAAGCCGACCAGCACGCCCGCCGCGCCGGTCCGCATCAGGTGCAGGGCCGCGGTGTAGGTGGCGCAGCCGCCGACGATCACCGGTACGTCCAGCTCGTAGATGAACTGCTTGAGGTTCAGCGGCTCGTGCGAACCGGACACATGCTCGGCGGAGACGGTCGTACCGCGGATGACGAACAGGTCGACGCCCGCGTCCACCACGGCCTTGGAGAACTGGGCGGTGCGCTGCGGGGACAGGGCGGCGGCGGTGACCACGCCGGCGTCCCGCACCTCCTTGATCCGCTGGCCGATCAACTCCTCGCGGACCGGGGCGGCGTAGATCTCCTGGAGCCGGGAGGTGGCGCGGTGGTCGTCGAGTTCGGCGATCTCGGCGAGCAGCGGCTCGGGGTCGTCGTAACGCGTCCACAGGCCTTCGAGGTTCAGCACCCCGAGGCCGCCCAGATTGCCGATCCGGATCGCCGCCTCGGGCGACACCACCGAGTCCATCGGGGCCGCGAGGAAGGGCAGTTCGAAGCGATAAGCGTCGATCTGCCAGGCGATCGAGACCTCTTTGGGGTCCCGGGTCCGCCGGCTGGGCACCACGGCGATGTCGTCGAAGGCGTACGCCCTGCGGCCCCGCTTGCCCCGCCCGATCTCGATCTCAGTCACAGCCCGTGCCTCTCTTTTCTTTCGGCGGTTCCAGTATCCCCGGTCCGGGGGACGGGATACGACAGCGGGTGCCCCGCCCGGTGGGAACGGGGGCCCGCAGGCACACCGGGGCCGAGCACACCAGGGGCGCGGGGAACCGCGCGAGCAGGCCCGATCGGCGGACGGTCCGGCGACCGGCCGGACGAGGCCGGGCCGGCGGTCCGGCCACCCCCCTGGTCACCCGTGGTAGTTGGGGGCTTCCACCGTCATCTGTACGTCGTGCGGGTGGGACTCCTTGAGGCCGGCCGCGGTGATACGGACGAAGCGGCCCTTGGACTCCATCTCGGAGATGGTCGCGGCGCCGACATAGCCCATCGTCTGGCGCAGGCCGCCGATGAGCTGGTGAAGCACGGCGGACAGCGGGCCGCGGTAGGGGACCTGGCCCTCGATGCCCTCGGGGACGAGCTTGTCGTCGGAGGAGACCTCGGCCTGGAAGTAGCGGTCCTTGGAGTACGAACGGCCCTGGCCGCGCGACTGCATCGCGCCGAGCGAGCCCATGCCGCGGTAGGACTTGAACTGCTTGCCGTTGATGAACAGCAGCTCACCGGGGGACTCTTCGCAGCCCGCCAGCAGGCTGCCGAGCATCACACTGCTGGCGCCCGCGGCCAGCGCCTTGCCGATGTCGCCGCTGTACTGCAGGCCGCCGTCACCGATCACCGGGACACCGGCGTCCATGCAGGCCTGCGCGGCCTCGTAGATCGCGGTGACCTGGGGCACACCGATGCCGGCCACCACCCGGGTCGTACAGATGGAGCCGGGGCCGACGCCGACCTTCACGCCGTCCACCCCCGCGTCCAGCAGCGCCTGGGCGCCGTCGCGCGTGGCGACGTTACCGCCCACCAGGTCCACCGGGACGGCGGACTTGATCTTGGCCATCCAGTCCAGCGCGTTGCTGTTGTGGCCGTGGGAGGTGTCCACCACCAGGAAGTCCACCCCGGCGGAGACCAGTGCCTGGGCGCGGTCCAGTGCCTCGGGGCTGGCGCCGACGGCCGCGCCGACCAGCAGCCGGCCCTCGCTGTCCTTGGCGGCGTTCGGATACTGCTCGGCCTTGACGAAGTCCTTGACGGTGATCAGACCGCGCAGCCGGCCGTCGGCGTCCACCAGCGGCAGCTTCTCGATCTTGTGGCGCCGCAGCAGCGCCATCGCGTCCACCCCGGAGATGCCGACCTTGCCGGTGACCAGCGGCATCGGGGTCATGACCTCGCGCACCTGGCGGCCCGGGTCGTTCTCGAAGGCCATGTCACGGTTGGTGACGATGCCGAGCAGCCGGCCGCCCTCGTCGGTGACCGGGACGCCGCTGATCCGGAACCGGGCGCACAGCGCGTCCGCCTCGGCCAGGGTGGCGTCGGGACGGACGGTGATCGGGTCGGTGACCATGCCGGACTCGGAGCGCTTCACCAGGTCGACCTGGCTCACCTGGTCCTCGATGGACAGATTGCGGTGCAGCACGCCGACACCGCCCTGCCGGGCCATCGCGATCGCCATCCGGGCCTCGGTGACCTTGTCCATCGCCGCGGACAGCAGCGGGATGTTCACCTTGACGTTGCGGGAGATGAGGGACGCGGTGTCCACCTGGTTGGGCAGCACCGCGGAGGGCCCCGGGAGGAGCAGCACATCGTCGTAGGTCAGTCCGAGTGTGGCGAATTTCTCGGCTACTCCGTCGGCGTTCACTGACATGACACCTTCCCGAATGGTCTTGCCCGGCGAGTTGTCCAATGGTAGTGGCTTCGCCGGTATTCCTCCGCCGGGGCTCGATGACACCTCCGGGTGACACGGGCGCGCGCCGTCGCCGCCCCGAGCCCCCACGGCGGCGTCCGGGGTCCTGCGGCGGTGCGGGGAGCGGGTGTTGGGGCCTGTCGTCCGGTGACGGCGTCAGGCGCTGCGCGGGGTGCCCGTCGCCGTGGTCGAGGTCTCCTCGGCGATGGCCCGCAGCCGGCTGAGCGCGCGGTGCTGCGCCACCCGTACGGCCCCGGGCGACATGCCGAGCACCTGCCCGGTCTCCTCCGCGCTCAGGCCCACCGCGACCCGCAGCAGCACCAGCTCGCGCAGGTGGTCGGGCAGCCGCTCCAGCAGCTTCTTGGCCCAGGCGGCGTCGCTGTTGAGCAGCGCGCGCTCCTCGGGGCCGAGCGAGTCGTCCGGCTTCTCCGGCATCTGGTCGGACGGCACCGCGGTGCTGCCCGGGCCGCGCATGGCGGACCGCTGGAGGTCGGCGACCTTGTGCGCCGCGATGGAGACCACGAAGGCCTCGAACGGCCGGCCCAGGTCCCGGTAGCGCGGCAGCGCGCACAGCACCGCGAGGCAGACCTCCTGCGCCAGGTCGTCCACGAAGTGCCGTGCGTCACCCGGCAGCCGGGACAGCCGGGTGCGGCAGTACCGCTCGGCGAGGGGGTGAACGAGCGCCAGCAGCTCGTGGACCGCCCGCTGGTCGCCGTCGACGGCGCGACGGACGAGGGCACCGATGGCAGGTGTGTCGTCGTCGCGCATCCACCCATGGTGCCTCGCCACGGGACGATCCGTGGCATCGCGTCCGTACTTCTGCACCGAAGCGTTATCCGGCATGCCTTGCGGTACCGCGTCCGGCGCTGTCATCTCCGCCATCCGAAGCCCCCGCCGATCCCCGAGGAAGTCCATACGTCAAGCATGCGTCCTCCCCCGGGAAACCGAGGACTCGCGGGCGACTTCAGCGGATTTCGCCGCTGTGACGACCGGTCCGGCGCCCCCTGCGAGCGCCGGTGCCGCCTCGACCGGGCCGATCGCCGCGGCGATCCGTACGTCCCTCGCCGCGGCCTGCCGCGCGGGCCGGCCCACGGCGCTTAACGCACCAGGCCCCAGCGGAAGCCGAGCGCCACCGCGTGGGCCCGGTCCGACGCGCCGAGTTTCTTGAACAGCCGCCGCGCGTGCGTCTTCACGGTGTCCTCGGAGAGGAACAGCTCGCGGCCGATCTCGGCGTTGGACCGCCCGTGGCTCATTCCCTCGAGCACCTGGATCTCGCGGGCGGTGAGGGTCGGCGCGGCGCCCATCTCGGCCGACCGCAGCCGGCGCGGGGCGAGCCGCCAGGTGGGGTCGGCCAGCGCCTGCGTCACGGTGGCCCGCAGCTCGGCGCGCGAGGCGTCCTTGTGCAGATAGCCGCGGGCGCCGGCCGCGACGGCCAACGCCACCCCGTCCAGGTCCTCGGCGACGGTGAGCATGATGATGCGGGCGCCGGGGTCGGCGGACAGCAGCCGCCGTACCGTCTCCACCCCGCCGAGGCCGGGCATCCGGACGTCCATCAGGATGAGGTCCGAGCGGTCGGCGCCCCAGCGGCGGAGGACTTCCTCGCCATTGGCCGCGGTGGTTACGCGCTCGACGCCGGGCACGGTGGCCACCGCGCGGCGCAGGGCCTCTCGGGCGAGCGGGGAGTCGTCGCAGACGAGGACGGAAGTCATGACCGCCCTCCGCAGCTGAACCGCGTCACGTTGTGCCTCCAGGCTGTACGAAGTACGAATCTTCACCGTTGGGGCTGACGGATCGGGCATCTGCCCGAATCACTAGATCCGCCAACCGCTTCCGCCACACTCAACGACCCTCACCCGAAAGAGTTACGGAGTTTGATCGGCCCGATCGGCACTCTACGTGATCGATCGCTCACGAAGGGATCGTGCCGCAGGTCAGCCGGGTGAGGCGGGGTGTTTTGGGGTGCCGGAGGCCCCGGTCGGACGCCGCCCGAGGCGGGGTACATGCTGCCGAACGGGTGTTATGCCGGAGTTTGCACTGTTTGGCCGCTCTTTTCTGGTGCCTGGGCCAATTGTCGCTAAATTGGCGATGAGTCATATTTACATCTACTACGACAGTAGCTGTACG
Source organism: Streptomyces polygonati (assembly GCF_042650325.1). Taxonomy (NCBI): domain Bacteria; kingdom Bacillati; phylum Actinomycetota; class Actinomycetes; order Kitasatosporales; family Streptomycetaceae; genus Streptomyces; species Streptomyces polygonati. The sequence continues at coordinate 686,190 of NZ_JBHSBB010000010.1, forward strand.
GTCGGAAACCGGTCACCGTCGCCGTCACGTCACCACGTCACCGTCGCGCCGTCTCCACCGTCTTCCACGCCTTCACGCACCCGTTGAGGGGAATGAGCAATGGCAGACTTCTCCCGCCTTCCCGGGCCCAACGCCGATCTGTGGGACTGGCAGCTCGTGGCCGCGTGCCGCGGCGTCGACAGCTCGCTGTTCTTCCACCCGGAGGGCGAGCGGGGCGCCGCCCGCAGCGCGCGCGAGGCCTCGGCCAAGGAGGTGTGCATGCGCTGCCCGGTGCGCGCCGAATGCGCCACCCACGCCTTGACGGTGCGTGAGCCGTACGGAGTCTGGGGCGGCCTGACCGAGGACGAGCGCGAGGCGATGATGGGGCGGTCGCGGAGCAGGGCGTCCGAGGCGGACGTGGAAGACGCGGAAACGGCCGACCGGGACAACGGCGGCGGGGACGACGACACGGACGGCCCCGAGGGCCCCGACGGCCCCGACAACGCGGACGACATCGACGCGATGGACCGCATGGACGGCATGCACGACATGGACGACATCGGCGCCCTGGACGACGTGGACGACAGGGACGCGATGGACGACGGCGAGCGGGCGGACGGCTCCGGCTCGTCGCGTACGGGGGGATGGCGCTAAGCCTCGCGCCGCTCCTGAAGAATCGATTCTGCGCCAGCCCCGGAAGGCCCCCCGAAGAGCCGGATCAGCCCACCGGATCAAGACACCGGCACGGGCCGACCGCCGTGCGCCAGGCCCGCCCTGGTGAGCAGCCCCAGCATCATGTCCACCGCCGGCACATGCGCGAGGTCCGGCAGCGTGAGCGCGACGACCTCCCGCTCCACGGCCGGCCGCATCTCGACCATGGCCACGCCCTTCTGCCGTACCGACTCCAGCGCCAGGTCCGGCAGCACCGCCACCCCCAGCCCGGCCGCGACCAGGCCGACCACCGCCGGGTAGTCGTCGGTCGCGAAGTCGATCCGCGGCGTGAACCCGGCCCGTTCGCAGATCTCCACCAGATGGCGGCGGCAGCGCGGACAGCCCGCGATCCACTGCTCCCCGGCCAGCTCCTCGATCCCGGCCGGCCCCTCCTGCCCGGCCAGCCGGTGCCCTTCCGGTACGACGCCGACCAGCCGGTCGGTCAGCAGCGGGAGCACCACCAGATCGGCCCACGACTCCTCGGCCGGCACCGGCAGGTCCACATAGCGGAACGCCAGCGTGATGTCGCAGTCACCCGCCCGCAGCAGCTCGACCGAGCGGGGCGGTTCCGCCTCCACCAGCGAGACCTTCGTCCCCGGGTGCCGGGCGCGCATGTCGGCGACGGCGCTGGGCACCAGGGTGGAGCTCCCGGACGGGAACGACGCCAGCCGCACCCGTCCGGCCCGCAGCCCGGCGATCGCGGCGATCTCCTCCTCGGCGGCGGTGAGACCGGCGATGATCCCGGCCGCGTGCCGCACCAGGGCCTCGCCCGCCTCGGTCATCCGCATCTCGCGCGGCCCGCGCACCAGCAGCGGCGTGCCGGCCGAGGCCTCCAGCGCCTTCATCTGCTGGCTGACGGCCGGCTGGGTGCAGCCCAGCTCGCGGGCAGCGGCCGAGAACGAGCCGGTGCGCGCCACCGCGCGCAGCACCCGGAGGTGACGAGCTTCCATCATGCTTCAACCATAAGTGAGGCTTGGGGCCGCGCGACGAATCCCGCCGATGGACTTTGGGCGGGGCCGACGCCAGGCTGGGCCCATGCGACGGACGACTGACACCACCGACAGCACGGCAGCGCGAGCGGCGGCCCCGGCGGACCGTCCGGAGGGATCCGGTGGCGCCGGTTCCCCCGGCCGGCTGCGGGCGCTGGTCGAGGCGGAGTACGGCGGGATCGGGGGCGGGTATGTGAACACCGCCACGCTCGGGCTGCCGCCGGCCCGCACCGCGGCCGCCCTGCGGGGCGCGCTGGACGCGTGGGCGGCGGGACGGCCGGATGTGGCCGCCTACGAGGCGGCGGTCGCCGCGAGCCGGGCGGCGTACGCCCGGATCACCGGGGTGGCCGTGGAGCGGGTGGCGCTGGCCGGCACCGTGGCCGGGAGCGTCGGGCTGATCGCGGCGCAGCTGCCCGAGGGCGCGGACGTGGTCGTGGCCGCGGACGACTTCAGCTCGCTGGTGCACCCCTTCGCCGGGCGCCCCGGTCTGTCGCTGCGGATCGTGCCGCTGGCCGAGGTCGCCTCGGCGGTACGACCGGATACGGCGCTGGTCGCGGTCAGCGCGGCCCAGTCGCTGGACGGCCGGGTCGCCGACCTGCCCGCGATCCGGGCCGCCGCCACCGAGCACGGCGCCCGGGTGCTGATCGACGGCACCCAGTCGGTCGGCTGGCTGCCGCTCGCGCCGGACATGTACGACTATCTGGTCTGCCACGCCTACAAGTGGCTGCTCAGCCCGCACGGCGCCTGCTTCCTGACGGTCCGGGAGGGCCTCGAAGCCACCCTGTCCCCCGCCTTCGCCGGCTGGTACGCCGCCGACGACCCGTGGGAGTCCTGCTACGGTCCGATCGCCGATCTCGCCCCGGGCGCCCGGCAGTTCGACGCCCGTCCGGCCTATCTCTCCTTCGTCGGCGCCGCCGCCTCCCTCTCCCTGATCGAGGAGGTGGGCGTCCCCGCCGTGAACGCCCACGACCTCGCGCTGGCGGCCCGGCTGCGGGCCGGCCTCACCGCCCTCGGCCGCACCCCGGTCCCGGGCGACTCGGCGATCGTCGCCGTCCCGGGCATGCCCGCGACCGCCCCGGCCCGCCTCCAGCAGGCCGGCGTCCGCTTCGCCGCCCGGGCCGGGAACCTCCGCTTCGCCTTCCACCTGCACAACACGGAGGCGGACGTCGACCTGGTGCTGAACGCCCTGGGGTGAAGACCCCCCGAATTCCGTTGAGCCGACCGGCGCCCCGTGCTCCAATGCGCTGATGGACACCGAAGCCGTACGCGCGCTGTTCGACATCCAGATGCGGCGGGACGCGGCGCCGGAGCCCGGCGCGCGGGTGGAGCGGTTCGCGGGCGTGGTGCGGCAGACGGGCGCCGCCGTGCACGACTGGACCGGTGTGCTGTGGTCCGATCTGGACGAGGAGACCGCGGACGCCGCGATCGCCGAGCAGACCAGGTGGCTGGCCGGTCCCGAAGGGGCCGGCCGGGAGTTCGAGTGGAAGCTGTACGCGCACGACCGCCCGGCCGACCTCGGCGACCGCCTGCTGGCGGCCGGCTTCACCCCGGGCCCGGCCGAGACACTGATGGTCGCCGAGGTGGCCGAGCTGCCGCTGGACGGGCAACCGCCCAGGGGCGTGCGCGTGGAGACCGTCACAGACGCGCCCGGCGTCTTCCTGATGGCCAAGGCCCACGCGAAGGCGTTCGGCGCGCCCGCCGAGGCCCTGCACGCCCGCCTGCTCGACCAGCTCACCCGCAGCCCCGGCAGCCTGGTCGCGGTCGTGGCGATGGCGGGCGGCGAAGCCGTCTGCTCGGCCCGGATGGAGTTCCACCCGGGCACCGACTTCGCCAGCCTGTGGGGCGGCGGCACCGTACCGGAATGGCGCGGACGCGGGATCTACCGCGCGCTGGTCGCCCACCGGGCCCGTATCGCCGCCGCGAGGAACATCCGCTATCTCCAGGTGGACGCCTCCGACGACAGCCGCCCGATCCTGCGACGGCTCGGCTTCACACCGCTCGGCGTCACCACTCCCTACCTCAGACAGGGGTGAGCAGCAGCATGCCGCACATACTCAGCGTCAATGTGGGCCGACCGCGTCCCAACCCGTGGAAGCGCGTCTCGACCACCGGCATCGACAAGCGGCCGGTGGCGGGCCCGGTCGCGGTGACCGTACCCGGCCCGAAGGGCGACGGCTCGGTGGGCCTGGCCGGTGACCACGCGTACGACATCGGGCACCACGGTGGCGCCGACCAGGCGGTATACGCCTACGCCCGCGAGGATCTCGACCACTGGGAGCGGGAGTTGGGCCGCGAGCTGGCCGGCGGCTGCTTCGGCGAGAATCTCACCACCAGCGGCATCGACGTCAACTCCGCGCTGATCGGCGAGCGCTGGCGCGTCGGGGGCGTCCTGCTCGAAGTCTCCTGCCCGCGTATCCCCTGCTCCACCTTCGCCGGCTGGCTCGGCGAAAGCGGCTGGCTCCCCCGCTTCACCCGGGCCGCCCTGCCGGGCCCCTACTTCCGGGTGATCGAACCCGGCCAGATCACCGCGGGCGACCCGATCACCGTCGTCTCCCGCCCCCGGACCCACGCCGTCACCGTCGCCGTCTCCTTCCGCGCCCTCACCACCGCCCCCGACCTCCTCCCCCTCCTCCTCGACGTCCCCGCCTTCCCCGCCGACGAACGCGAAGCGATCCGCCGCCGCCTGGCCCGCTAGTGCTGTCACCGGTCCGTACGTCTGGGCCGTCCCGCCGGGGCCCTCTACGCTGCCCGCATGACGACTTCACTGATCACCGGTGCGACCTCCGGCATCGGCGCGGCCTTCGCGCGGCGGCTCGCGGCCGCGGGTCACCGTCTGGTGCTGGTCGCCCGCGACGAGGAGCGGCTGCGGCGCACGGCGGCGGAGCTGGGGGCGCGGTACAACACGGCGGCCGAGGTGCTGCCCGCCGATCTGGCCGAGGACGACGGCATCGCGGCGGTCGAGGCGCGCCTGCGTGATCCCGGCGCGCGGGTGCAGGTGCTGGTCAACAACGCGGGGTTCGGGCATCGCGGGAGGTTCCTGGAGACTTCCGTCACCGACGAGTCGCGCATGCTGAAGGTCCACTGCGAGGCGGTGCTGCGCCTCACCTCGGCGGCGGTGCCCGCCATGCGCGAGCGCCGCCACGGCTTCGTCATCAACGTGGCGTCCACCGCCGCGTTCATGCCCCGCGGCACCTACGGCGCCAGCAAGGCGTGGGTGGTCAGCTTCACCGAGGGCATCGCCCGCGAACTCGACGGCTCCGGCGTCCGCTTCCTCGCGCTGTGCCCGGGCCTGGTCCGCACCGAATTCCACGAACGCGCGGGCATGGATCCCGGCAAGGCCCCCTCCTGGGCGTGGCTCAACCCCAACAAGGTCGTCGCCACCGCGCTGCGCGACCTGTCCCGCGGCCGCACGGTCAGCATCCCCGACCCCCGCTACAAACTCGCCGTCGCCCTGGCCCGCCACACCCCGCCCGCCCTCTTCGCCGCGGCCTCCCAGCGCACCACCCGCCGCTACGACCCCAAGCTCTGAGCCGCCCGCGCCGGGTGGCTGAAACGCGTGCGGCCCGGCCCCCCCTCTTTCGAGGGGGGCCGGGCCGCTGCGGGTGTTCAGGTGGTGCGGGGGTGCGTCAGTGCGAGTGGCCGTGGCTGTGGCCGGCCTCGGCGGGCTCCTCTTCCTTCTTCTCGACGACCAGGGTCTCGGTCGTGAGGAGGAGGGAGGCGATGGAGGCCGCGTTCTCCAGGGCGGAGCGGGTGACCTTGACCGGGTCGATGACGCCGGCCTTGATGAGGTCGCCGTACTCGCCGGTGGCCGCGTTGAAACCGTGGCCCTTGTCGAGGTCGGCGACCTTGGCGGTGATCACATAGCCTTCGAGGCCGGCGTTCTCGGCGATCCAGCGCAGCGGCTCGACGGCGGCGCGGCGGACGACCGCGACACCGGTGGCCTCGTCGCCGGTCTTGCCCAGGTTGTCGTCGAGCACCTTGACCGCGTGGACCAGGGCGGAGCCACCGCCGGAGACGATGCCCTCCTCGACGGCCGCGCGGGTCGCGGAGATCGCGTCCTCCAGGCGGTGCTTCTTCTCCTTGAGCTCCACCTCGGTGGCCGCGCCGACCTTGATCACGCAGACGCCGCCGGCCAGCTTGGCGAGGCGCTCCTGGAGCTTCTCGCGGTCCCAGTCGGAGTCGGTGGTGCCGATCTCGGCCTTGATCTGGTTGACCCGGCCGTCGATCTCGGCCTTGTCACCGGCGCCGTCGACGATCGTGGTCTCGTCCTTGGTGACGGTGACCCGGCGGGCGGTGCCGAGCAGGTCGAGACCTGCTCCGTCCAGCTTGAGGCCGACCTCCTCGGCGATGACGGTCGCACCGGTCAGGGTGGCGATGTCGCCGAGCATGGCCTTGCGGCGGTCACCGAAGCCGGGCGCCTTGACCGCGACGGCGTTGAACGTGCCGCGGATCTTGTTGACGACCAGGGTGGACAGGGCCTCGCCCTCCACGTCCTCCGCGATGATCAGCAGCGGCTTGGACGCACCGGCCTGGATGATCTTCTCCAGCAGCGGCAGCATGTCCTGGATGGAGGTGATCTTGCCCTGGTGGATCAGGATGTACGGGTCGTCGAGGACGGCCTCCATCCGCTCCTGGTCGGTGACGAAGTACGGCGAGAGGTAGCCCTTGTCGAAGGCCATGCCCTCGGTGAACTCCAGCTCCAGGCCGAAGGTGTTGGACTCCTCGACGGTGATGACACCGTCCTTGCCGACCTTGTCCATCGCCTCGGCGATCAGCTCGCCGACCTGCTTGTCCTGCGCGGAGAGCGCGGCGACGGCGGCGATGTCCTCCTTGCCCTCGATCGCGCGGGCGGAGGACAGCAGCTCCTCGGAGACGGCCTTGACGGCCGCGTCGATGCCCTTCTTCAGGGCGGCGGGGGAGGCGCCGGCCGCGACGTTGCGCAGGCCTTCGCGGACCAGGGCCTGGGCCAGCACGGTCGCGGTGGTGGTGCCGTCACCCGCGATGTCGTTGGTCTTGGTCGCCACCTCCTTGACGAGCTGGGCGCCCAGGTTCTCGTACGGGTCGTCGAGCTCCACCTCACGGGCGATGGTGACGCCGTCGTTGGTGATCGTCGGGGCGCCGAACTTCTTGTCGATGACGACATTGCGGCCCTTGGGGCCGATGGTCACCTTCACGGTGTCGGCGAGCTTGTTGACGCCGCGCTCAAGGGCGCGACGGGCGTCCTCGTCGAACTTCAGAATCTTGGCCATGCCTGGGAACTACCTCGTCTACTCGTCAGTCAGTTGTCGTCGTCAGTCATCGGTGAGGACGGTCAACGAAACCGCCCCGGGGCCCCGGCCTGAAGGACACGGAGAACCCGGGGCGGGATCACGGCTGTTCGGTGAAGCCGGAAGACTTACTTCTCGACGATCGCGAGGACGTCGCGCGCCGAGAGGACGAGGTACTCCTCGCCGTTGTACTTCACCTCGGTGCCGCCGTACTTGCTGTAGAGCACGACGTCCCCCACGGAGACGTCGAGCGGCAGCCGGTTGCCGTCCTCGAAGCGGCCCGGACCGACGGCAAGGACGACGCCCTCCTGGGGCTTCTCCTTCGCCGTGTCCGGAATGACCAGGCCCGAGGCCGTGGTCTGCTCGGCGTCGAGCGGCTGGACCACAATGCGGTCCTCAAGCGGCTTGATGGCAACCTTGGTGCTGGCGGTCGTCACGATCCGACCTCCCCCTTCAAAGGGCTCACGGGAGTGTCTGTCTGGGTCGGCGACCTGGTAGGCCCGTCGTCGCGGGTGCCGGACCTGCCCGTCGCTGAGTTCTGGCACTCAGCGGTGCCGAGTGCCAGAACTGAGACTAGGACGCACTTAGCACTCGGTCAAGCGGAGTGCCAGTGGCGTGGTCCGGACGGGTGCATCAGTGCCCCTCCCGGGGACCGCGGGCGCCGGTCCGCACCGGCGGGACGGCGGCCCGGCCGGGTGACCGACAATGGTCCGGTGGACCCCGAGAACCTGCGCGACCTGCTGACCGAGGACGGCCGGGCGCTGCTCGGCGGGCTGCGCGACCACGACCCGGCCGCCGACCTGGCCGTGGCGACCCGGCTGCGCAGGAGCTACGACGCCGGGCTGGTCTCGGCGGCGCTCGGGCAGGCGCGGCTGCGGCAGCGGGCGGTGGCGAAATTCGGGCCGGACGACGCGCACCGGATGTATTTCACGCCGGACGGCGTCGAGCAGGCCACCCGAACGAGTGTCGCCGCCCACCGGGCCGAGCGTTTCCGGGCGCTGGGCGTGCGGCGACTGGCCGATCTGTGCGGCGGCATCGGCGGCGACGCGATCGCGCTGGCCCGGGCGGGCATCGAGGTGCTGGCCGTCGACCGCGACCCGCTGACCTGCGCGGTGGCCCGCGCCAACGCCGAGGCGCTGGGTCTGGCGGACCGGATCGAGGTGCGGTGCGCGGATGTCGCCGAGACGGATACGGCCGGCTACGACGCGGTCTTCGTCGACCCGGCCCGGCGGACCGGGCGGGGCCGCACCTTCGACCCCGAGGCCTACTCGCCGCCGCTGTCCTGGGCGGTGACCGCCGCCCGCCGCGTCCCCTTCGCCGCCGTGAAGGTCGCCCCCGGCATCCCGCACGAGGCGGTGCCCGCCGACGCCGAGGCCGAATGGGTGTCGGACCGGGGGGACGTGAAGGAGGCGGCGCTGTGGTTCGGCACCCGGCCCGGCGCCGTACGCGCCACCCTGCTGCCCTCGGGGGCTGCGCTGCGGGCCGCGTCCCTGCCGCCGGACCCGTCGGTGCGGCCGGTGGGGCGCTTCCTCTACGAGCCGGACGGCGCGGTCATCCGCGCGCATCTGGTGGCGGCGGTGGCCGAAGAGGTGGACGGCGGGCTGATCGACCCGACCATCGCCTATGTGACCGCGGACGAGCGGCGGCCGACGCCGTACGCGACGGCGTACGAGATCGGCGATGTGCTGCCGTTCAACCTGAAGCGGCTCAAGGCGCTGCTGCGGGAGCGGGAGGTGGGCACGCTGACGGTGAAGAAGCGCGGTTCCGCGGTGGAGCCGGAGGAGGTGCGGCGCCGGGTGAGACCGCGGGGGCCGAACGCGGCGACCGTCTTCCTCACCCGGGTGGCGGGCTCGCCCGCCATGCTCATCGGACGGCCGGCCGCACGGGACTGAGCGCGCGTCAGTCCCGGTCGCGAGGGTGCGTCAGCTCTCCACCGACACCGAGACGAACCGCCAGCGGTGCACCTGACGGCGGACCAGCTCGCCCGGCGGATCGGGCAGTTCGGGCAGCTCGGCGTCGTACGGCTGCTCCCACCAGCTGATCACCAGCACCCGGTCGCCGGGCGCGATCAGGAACTCCAGCCGCCGGGGCATCGGGGACAGGTCCTGCTCCCGGGCCCAGTCCAGCAGCCGGGGGCCGCAGCCGTCCGCCGCGGCGGCCTCCCACATCAGGGTGACGGTCATCCGTACAGGTTGTCCTTGCTCAGCTCATGGACATGGTCGTGATCGCGGCGGTGATCGTGCCTGTGATCGTGGCCGAGGACCTGGCCGTGGACGGGCTCCGGGACGCCGTGGCCGGGGACCTCGGGGTGCGCCTGCGGGTGGACGCGGGCCTGCGGCGCCTCGTGGCCGTCCTCGCCCGGCCGCCCGTGCGTGTGCCCCGGTACCGACACCTCGGTGACCGGCAGCGAGGAGTCGGCCGGCAGGTCGAGGGTGGAGGCCGGACGGCCGCGTGCCACCATCTCGGCGCCCAGGGCGGCGACCATGGCGCCGTTGTCCGTGCAGAGCCCCGGGCGGGGCACCCGCAGCCGGATACCGGCGTCCGCGCAGCGTTCGAGGGCCAGCGAGCGCAGCCGGGAGTTGGCGGCCACTCCCCCGCCGATCATCAGATGGTCGACGCCGTTGTCCTTGCAGGCCCGGATCGCCTTACGGGTCAGCACGTCCACCACCGCCTCCTGGAAGGACGCGGCCACATCGGCGATCGGGACCTCCCGGCCCTCCCGGCGCCGCGCCTCGACCCAGCGGGCGACCGCCGTCTTCAGCCCGGAGAAGGAGAAGTCGTAGGCCGCGTCCCGGCCGCCGGTCAGCCCGCGCGGAAAGGCGATCGACGCCGGGTCGCCGTCGCGGGCGTGGCGGTCGATGGCGGGCCCGCCGGGGAAGCCGAGGCCGAGCACCCGGGCCACCTTGTCGAACGCCTCGCCCGCCGCGTCGTCGATGGTCGCGCCCAGCGGCCGTACGTCGCCGGTGATGTCGGGGGCGAGCAGCAGCGAGGAGTGCCCGCCGGAGACCAGCAGCGCCATCGTGGGCTCGGGCAGCGGGCCGTGCTCCAGCTGGTCGACGCAGATGTGGGACGCCAGGTGGTTGACGCCGTAGAGCGGCTTGCCGAGCGCGTACGCGTACGCCTTGGCCGCCGACACCCCCACCAGCAGCGCGCCGGCCAGGCCGGGCCCGGCGGTGACCGCGATGCCGTCGAGGTCGCGGGCGCTCACCCCGGCCTGCTTCAGGGCCCGCTGGACGGTGGGGATCATCGCCTCCAGATGGGCGCGGCTGGCGACCTCGGGGACGACACCGCCGAAGCGGGCGTGCTCGTCGACGCTGGAGGCGATCGCGTCGGCCAGCAGGGTGTGCCCGCGCACGACGCCGACACCGGTCTCGTCGCACGAGGTCTCGATGCCCAGGACAAGGGGTTCGTCAGCCATGGATCTCTGTTTCCTGTACGCCTGGCTCGTCGCCGGCGGTGACGGTGGAGGCGGGGTCGGCAGGGGGATCGGCAGGGGGATCGGCAGGGGGATCGGCGGGGTCGGCGCTCGTGGTCGCGGGGCTGGCGGCGGGGTCGGCCAGCCGCATCACGAGGGCGTCGACGTTGCCCGGCTGGTAGTAGCCCTTGCGCACGCCGATGGGTTCGAAGCCGAAGCGCCGGTAGAGGCGCTGGGCGCGCGGGTTGTCGACGCGTACCTCCAGCAGCACCTCGTGGCACTCGGCGGCGGTCGCGGTCCGCAGCAGCTCGGTCAGCAGCCGGGCGCCCAGGCCGGTGCCCCAGTGGTCGCGGGCGGCGGCGATGGTCTGCACATCGCCGGTGCCGGCCACCGCGGCGAGCCCGGCGTAGCCGACGAGCCGGCCTTCGGGCGTCTCGGCGACGACATAGCGCCGGCTCGCCGCCGGGTGCCCGGCGTCGGCCAGCTCGGACCAGAACATGCCGCGCGACCAGGCGTCCTCGGGAAAGAGGTCGTGTTCCAGGGCGGTGACGGCGTCCAGGTCCCACCAGCGCATGTCCCGCAGGACCACGCCGTTCCCGGCGCCGGTGGCTCCGGCGGCGTCCGCGGCCGTGCTCACTTCGGGAGTACCGCCTTGTAGCCGGCCGGCACCTGCGCGTCGGGCCGCCGCAGATAGAGCGGGAGCGCGGGCGGGAAGGACTGCCCGGTCGCCAGCCGGTGGGCGGCGAGCGAGGCCAGCGCGCCGGCCGACTGGTGGGCGGGGTCGGGGCGGTGGTCGGCGAAGACCTCGGGGTACAGATGCGCGCCGGCGCCGACCGCGGGCAGCTCGGCCACCTGCTCGGCGATGTCGGCCGGGCGGTTCACCGCGGGCTCGGTGACCCGCAGCTGGGGGCCGTCGTAGCGCGCCCAGTAGACCTCCTTGCGGCGGGCGTCCGTGGCCACCACGAACGGTCCGTCCAGACCCCCCTCACCGGCCGCCCAGGCCAGCCCGTCCAGCGTGCACACCCCGTGCACCGGTACGTCGAGGGCGTCCCCGAAGGCCGCGGCGGTCACCAGGCCGACCCGCAGCCCGGTGTACGGACCCGGTCCGACGCCGACCACCACGCCGGTGACCTGGGCCATCGTGGCACCGGCGGCGGCCAGCACCCGGTCCACGGCGGGCATCAGCAGCTCGCCGTGCCGGCGCGCGTCGACCACGGTGGACTCGGCGAGCACCCGCTCCCCGTCGTGCAGGGCGGCGGTGACGGCTGGCGTGGCGGTGTCGAAGGCAAGCAGGAGCACGCCTCCAAGCGTACGGCGCGCGCTCGCGGCGCCGGGGCGGTGGGCGGGGCGGCTGCTAACGTCATACCGGATCAAATACGTAATTCGTATGGAATGAGACAGGCCGGGAACCCGGCGGCGGGTTGGGCCGACCGGGCGAACCGCCACGGCCGGCGGGGTACGAGAAGCGGAAGGACGCGACCGTGGTGAGGATCAAGGCCGGCGCACTGGTCACCGGACTCGTCGGGACGGCGCTGCTCGCCGTGGGCACGCTGGCGCTGGTGGCGGCCTCCTCCGCGCCGGACGCCGCGGCCCTCGCGGCGGCCCGTACGGCCGGCAAGGCCCGGGCGAGCGGCGCGGCCCCGCTGCTGGCCGTCCCGGCCGACTCCGGCTCCGGCAAGCGCGTCGTCTACAGCGTCGCCCGCGACCGTGTCTGGCTGATCGACGACCACGAGCGCCTGCTGCGCACCTTCCCGGTCCACAGCGGCGCCGTCCACCCCGCCCCCGGCCCCCACCGCGTCTTCGCCCGCCGCGCCCTCGGGGTCGGCGGCGACGGCCGCAAGGTCCAGCACATCGTCCTCTTCGCCCGGACCCCCACCGCCAACATCGGCTTCAGCGAAACCCTCGACGGCTCCTTCCAGCCCCCCGCCCCGGCCAAGCGCACCGGCGCGATCCGTGAAACCCGCAGCGACGGCACGGAGTTGTGGCAGCGCGCGACGATCGGCAGCAGGGTGGAGGTGGTGGGGTAGGGGGTGGGGGGGAGCCGTGGGGTGGGTGCCGTTGAGCGCGGGGGTGCCGTAGGGGGGTGCCGTGGGGGGTGGGGGCGTCGGGCGTGAGGGCACCGTTTCGTGGGCGCCGTGGGGCGTGAGGGCACCGCCCTTTCCCCTTTTTTTGCCGCCCTCTCGCCTCCGGGCGCTTAAGTCCGGTGTCGACGGTCGATCGTGCTCGATCCTTCGTTCCTCAGGACCTCCGCGCGTTCTCCCTTTCGACACCGGCGCGCCCTTCGGCTCGCTGGCTACCGGCGAACCGTCGGGCGTCAGGTGGACCCAGCCGAGCACCCCAGGGTCACCGGGCGCCGTACGGTTCGCCGATTCGTTCACCTCGCGCTGTGCGGTTCGCCGGTAGCGACCGAGCCAAAGGCCGCGCCGGTGTCGAAAGTGGAGAACGCGCGCAGTGAGTGAGGAACGAGCGAGCGAGCACGATCGACCGTCGACACCGGGTCTAAGCGGCCGGAGGCGAGGGCGCGGCAAAAAAGGGGAAAGGGCGGTGCCCTCGCGCTGGACGGCACCCATCCATCGGCACCCTCACGCCCGACGGCACCCACGAGACGGCACCCTCACCCCTTCGGGTGTCCCCCTCAAGCCGCGTCTCGCCCTCGCCCCGCCGGGGCCGTCGGGTCCGGGGCTGGCCCCGGGGTCTCGTCCGCCGGGGGTGTGGAGACCGTGCGGGCGGCCGCGCAAGCCGCCAGGATGTCGCGGACCGAAGGGGTGGGCGCCGGGTGGGCGGGAGCGTCGGGGTGGGGGAAGTGGCGGTGCTGGTCCGGCATGCGCGTCTCCTCGTAGCGAGAAGTTAGGCAGCCCTAACCAGGTGCCCGCATCCAGCAGACCATGGCCGCCCTCCCCCGCGCAACATCTTCCCGACACCTTGTCGGCTCACACCCGGAGCGCGCTCAGATCCTCCTTGGCCCACCGTGGTCCGACGCCGGTCACGGTCACCTCGCGGACGTCGTCGAGGCCCTCGGGGTCCTCGGATACGGCCGTACCAGCCGTGCCGCCCATGCCGGTCGTCCGGGAGATGACCACGTGCAGCCGGGCGTCGGAGAGGTCCTCGACCTTGCCGTCGCCCCACTCCACCACCACCACGGACTCCGGCAGGGAGACATCGAGGTCGAGGTCCTCCATCTCGTCCAGGCCGCCGCCCAGCCGGTAGGCGTCCACGTGCACCAGGGCCGGGCCGCCGCGCAGCGAGGGGTGGACCCGGGCGATGACGAAGGTCGGGGAGGTGACCGCGCCGCGTACGCCCAGGCCCTCGCCGAGGCCGCGGGTCAAGGTGGTCTTGCCCGCGCCCAGCTCGCCGCTGAGGAGGACCAGGTCACCGGGGGTCAGCAGGGAGGCGAGCCGCCGTCCCAGCTCGTGCATGCGCTCGGGGTCACGGACGGTGATCCGGACCACGGGAGCGTCCTGTTCCGTACCGGTCGGGTACGGGTCATGCGAAGTGCCCATGAAGGCGAATGCTACGCGTCAGGGGCCGCCGTGAGCTCTCGAAGTCGTTGTGCGACCGGCGCGCGTACGGTCTCCGCGGCCTCCGTAATGAGCCGGGCGAGGGCGGTGTTGACCAGTGCCGGCCGCTCCATCAGCACCAAGTGCCCGGCGCCCTCCACGATGATCAGCTCGGCGTTGGGCAGCTTCTCGGCGATGTCGGCGCTGTGCGGGCTGGGCGTCAGCAGGTCCTTGTCGCCGGCCAGCACCAGCGCGGGCAGTCCGTCCAGCACGGCCAGCGCGGCGCCCTTCTCGTGCTCGGTGAAGGCCGGGTAGAACTCGGCGACCACATCGATCGGGGTGGCCTCGATCAGCCGCTCGGCGAAGCGGCCCACGGCGGGGTCGATGTCGTCGGAGCCGAAGGAGTAGCGCTTGATGATCCCGGTGAACAGGTCGGCGGTGGCCCGGCGGCCCCTTTCCACCAGCTCCGCCTGACTGCCCAGTATCCGCAGCAGTCCCGGCGCCACCGCCCGGAAGGCCCGCGCCCCGGCGGCGGGCAGGCCGAGGGTGACGGCGGCGAGCTTGCCGGCCGAGGTCGAGATGAAGGCGACCCCGGCGACCCGCTGCTTGACGTACTCGGGGTACTGGTCGGCGAACGCCATCACCGTCATACCGCCCATGGAGTGACCGACCAGTATCACCGGCCCCTCGGGTACGGCCGCGTCGAGCACCGCCTTGAGGTCGCGGCCGAGTTGGTCGATGGTGGCGCGCTTGCCCGCGAGCTGGTCGCGCCCGCGTTCGCTGCGGCCGTGGCTGCGCTGGTCCCAGTAGACGGCCCGCACGGTGCCGCGCAGGGCGGCGCGCTGGAAGTGCCAGGAGTCCTGGGTCAGGCAGTAGCCGTGCGAGAAGACGACGGTGACGGGCAGCGCGGCCTTCCCGCTCACCGCGCCCTTCACGGCCCCGATCAGGCCGCCGCTGACCATCCCGTCCACGCCCAGGGCGCTGCTCCCGGCCGCCTTGCCGTTCGCCCGCGTCCGGCCGCCGCCCGGACGCTCGCCCTGGCGGCGCAGCCAGCCCCGGCCCCGCTTCGGCGGCTGCTCCTGCGCCGGGGGGACCGGCGGGGCGGGCGGCGGGTCGGCCTCCTCCGTCTCGAAGTACAGCTCGGTGCCGTCCTCGGCCAGGGCCGTCCCCGGCACGCCGCGCAGCGTGCCGTAGGGCCCGGCGGCGTCGAGCGCCAGGCGGGCCCGGCGGCGGGTGCCGCGGCCCACCGTGACGCGTTCGATCGCCACTCCGGCGGCGGCGCCCGCGGCCACCACGCCGATGGCGGCGCCGACCAGCCCGGCCTTCTCCCATGTCTTCTCGGCCATCAGCCCGTCACCGCCCGCCGGAGTCGGCGGGAACGGCGGCGGGGCCGTCGGCGGTGTCCACGTACTCGCGGGGAACGCGGGGGCCGATCCGGGTGACGATCTCGTAGGCGATGGTGCCGCAGGCGCGGGCCCAGTCCTCGGCGGTGGGCTCGCCGTCGTCGCCGGGGCCGAACAGCACGGCCTCGTCGCCGGCTTCGGCGGCGTCGCCACCGAGGTCGACGACGAACTGGTCCATCGCCACACGTCCCGCCACCACCCGCCACTTCCCGGCCACCAGTACCGGCCCGGCGCTGGACGCGTGGCGCGGCACACCGTCCGCGTACCCGAGCGGGACCAGCGCAAGCGTGGTCTCACCCGGAGTGACGTAGTGGCGGCCGTAACTGACGCCGTGTCCGCCCGGCACCCGCTTGACCGAGGCGAGGCGGGCGGTGAGCCTCATCACCGGGCGCAGCCCGAAGTCGGCGGGGCCGCCGAGCTGCGGGACCGGCGAGATCCCGTACATCGCGATGCCGGGCCGGACCATGTCGAAGCGCGCCTCGGGGAGGGTGAGGGTGGCCGGCGAGTTCGCCATGTGCCGCACCTCGGGGGTCAGTCCGGCCTCCTCGGCCTGGGCCAGGGCGGTGCGGAAGACGGCGAGTTCGCGGGCGATCGAGGGGTGGCCGGGCTCGTCGGCGCAGGAGAAGTGCGACCACAGGCCGGTGACGCGGATCAGCCCGGCGTCCTCGGCGGCGCGGGCGGCGGCGGTCAGACCGGGCCATTCGGCGGGCTGCGCGCCGTTGCGGCCGAGCCCGGCGTCGAGCTTGAGCTGCACCCGGGCGGTGCGGCCGGTCTCGCTGGCCGCCCGGGTCACCTCGTCCAGCGCCCAGCGGGCGCTGACCGTGACGTCGATGTCCGCCTCGACGCACTCCCGCCAGGGCCCGCCGGGCGTCCACAGCCAGCACAGCACCCGGGCGCCGATCCCGGCCGCCCGCAGCGCCAGCGCCTCCTCGGGTGTCGCGACGCCGATCCAGCCCGCCCCGGCGGCCAGCGCGGCCCGCGCGCAGCGGACCATCCCGTGCCCGTAGCCGTCCGCCTTGACCACGGCCATGAACGCGGCGCCGGGGGTCCTCGCCCGCAACGCCGCGACGTTCGCCCGCAAGGCGCCCAGGTCGATCCGTGCCCTGGCCCGCGTGTCCATGTCGTTCATCCAGCTCAGTCTCTCAGGCGCGTGCCTTTTCCCTCTCCACGACCTCGCGGACCGGGTCCGGGCCGCCGTCCGGCGTCACGAGCGGACGTTCCGCCAGGCGGCGGGGATCGTGTCGGCGACATCCAGGGCGGACAGCGGGCCTTCGGCCAGCCGGGCGGACAGGCCGTGCAGGTAGGCGCCCACCGAGGCGGCGTCGCGGGGGTCGAGGCGGGCCGCCAGCAGGGAGCCGGTGAGGCCGGACAGCACATCGCCGCTGCCCGCCGTGGCGAGCCAGGCGGTGCCCGTGGGATTCACCCGAACCGGTGTGCCGTCCCGGGGGTCGGCGACCAGTGTCGTGGAGCCCTTGAGCAGCACGGTCGCGCCGAAGCGCGCGGCCAGCGTCCGTACCGCCTCCAGCCGGCGTGCCTCGACGTCCGCCCGGTCCCAGCCCAGCAGGGCGGCGGCCTCGCCGGCGTGCGGGGTCAGCAGGGTGGGCGCGGTCCGGCCCCGCACCCGCTCGGGGTCCAGCATCCGCAGGCCGTCGGCGTCCACCAGTACGGGTACGTCCGAGTCCAGCACCTCGCCCACCGTCGTCCGGGCCTGCGGGGTGTCGCCGAGCCCGGGGCCGACCACCCAGGCCTGGACGCGGCCCGCCTCGTGCGGCGACCCGGTGGACACCAGTGTCTCGGGGTGCCGCGCGAGCACCGCCTCACCGCCGGGCCCCACATAGCGCACCGCGCCCGCGCCGGCCCGCAGCGCGCCGGACACCGCGAGCACGGCCGCGCCGGGGTAGCGCTGCGAGCCGGCCGCGATCCCGACCACGCCCCGGGCGTACTTGTCGCTCTCGCCGGTCGGATCGGGCAGCAGGGCGGCGACGTCGGCGTGCTGGAGCGCTTCGAGTTCGGCCGCGCCGAGGTAGGGGTCCAGGCCGATGTCGACCAGCCGCAGCGCGCCGGCCAGTCCGGCGGCCGGGTCGATCAGCAGGCCGGGCTTGTACGTGCCGAAGGTGACGGTCACATCGGCGCGTACGGCGGCGCCCCGCACCTCCCCGGTGTCGGCGTCCACCCCGCTGGGCAGGTCGACGGCGACGATCGCCGCCCGGGCCTCGTAGGCGGCCTCCGCCAGCGACACGGCCGCCGGGCGCAGACCGCCCTTGCCGCCGATGCCGGTGATGCCGTCCAGCACCAGATGCGCCCGGGTGATCACCGCGGGCCCGTCCGCCGGGTGCACGGCCCGCCCGCCGGCCGCCAGCAGCGCGGCCAGCCCGCCTTCGTGCGTACGGTCCGACGCCAGCAGCACCGCGGTCACCGCGGCCCCGCGCTTCGCGAGCCGCGCCCCCGCGAACAGCGCGTCCCCACCGTTGGACCCGCTCCCCGCCAGCACCACCACCCGCGCCCCGTAGACCCGCCCCAGCACATCCCCGCACGCCGCGGCCAGTCCGGCCGCCGCCCGCTGCATCAAGGCCCCCTCCGGCACCCGCGCCATCAGTTCCCCCTCCGCCGCCCGCACCGCCTCCACACCGTGCCCATATCTCATCGCGAACCCTCCAGTCAGCGGTCAGCCCGACAATACGGACGCCGTGTGCCCGCTGCCACGCGACGCCACACGGCGGCGTCGTATATCCCGTCGCCTTATGCGGATTCCCGTACGAGACAGAGGTGGGCCATCGACGACCATGACGAGATCCGGAGCGCCGCCTGCCGCTGTCACGACGAGAGTTGACCCGCCCTCACCCTTCGGCGATGACCACCGCGGAGGCGATGCCCGCGTCGTGGCTCAAGGAGACGTGCCAGCCGGTGACGCCGAGGGTGGCGGCGCGGTTGGCGACGGTGCCGGTGACGGTGAGGCGGGGTTGGCCCGAGGGGGTGGTGGTGATCTCGGCGTCGAGCCAGTGGAGGCCGGGCGGGGCGCCCAGGGCCTTGGCGACGGCCTCCTTCGCGGCGAAGCGGGCGGCCAGGGAGGCGGTGCCGCGGCGTTCGCCGCTGGGGAGGTGCAGTTCGGCCGGGGTGAAGAGGCGTTCGGCCATACCGGGAGTGCGGGCCAGGGCCGCCTCGAAGCGGTTGATCTCGGCCACGTCGATACCGACTCCGACGATCATCCGACGATCACCCAACCGAACGCGCACATGCCCGACAGCTTAGGTGTGCCGCCCGTACCCGCGCATCGCGGGCGGCGGCGCCGGGGACCGCGCCCACGACTCCCGCCCCCGGCGCGCGGCGCCGGCCCGTCCCCTGGACAATGTCCCCCGTGCCGACGACCCCCGCCCCCGCCACCCCGTACGTCGATCTGACCCGGGACCAGTGGCGCACCCTGCGCGAACGCACCCCGCTGTCGCTCACCGCCGACGAGGTGGAGGGGCTGCGCGGGCTCGGCGACGTCGTCGACCTGGACGAGGTGGTGGACGTCTATCTGCCGCTGTCCCGGCTGCTGAACCTCTACATCGCCGCCCACAGCGGTCTGCGCGGCGCCCTCAACACCTTCCTCGGCGACCTCGCCGACGGCGGGCAGGGCCCGCAGCGGGGCACTCCCTTCGTCATCGGGGTGGCCGGCAGCGTCGCGGTGGGCAAGTCCACCACCGCCCGGCTGCTCCAGGCCCTGCTCGCCCGCCCCGAGACGCCGTCCGGCGCCGCTCCCGGGTCCGGGCACCGCCGGGTCGAACTCGTCACCACCGACGGCTTCCTGCTGCCCAACGCCGAACTCGACCGGCTCGGCCTGATGTCCCGCAAGGGCTTCCCGGAGTCCTACGACCGCCGCGCGCTGACCCGCTTCGTCGCCGACGTGAAATCGGGCAAGGACGAGGTCGGCGCCCCGGTCTACTCGCATCTCACCTACGACATCGTGCCCGGTGAGCGGCTTGTCGTCCGCCGCCCGGACATCCTCATCGTCGAGGGCCTGAATGTGCTCCAGCCCGCGCTGCCCGGCAAGGACGGCCGGACCAGGATCGGCCTGGCCGACCACTTCGACTTCAGCGTCTATGTGGACGCCCGCACCGAGGACATCGAGCAGTGGTATGTCGGGCGGTTCCGCGAACTACGGGCGACCGCCTTCCACGACCCGGACTCGTACTTCCGCAGGTTCACCGAGGTGCCGGAAGCCGAGGCGATGGACTACGCCGAGCTGATCTGGCGCACCGTCAACCTGGCGAATCTGGAGGAGAACGTGCTCCCGACCCGCGGCCGGGCCACCCTGGTGCTCCGCAAGGGCCCGGGCCACCGGGTGCAGCGGCTCAGCCTGCGCAAGCTCTAGCCCCGGCCCACCCCGGCCGACACCAGCACGGCGGCGGCTCCTACCCGAGCACCGACTTCACGACATCGGCCAGCCGCCCCGCCACCGTGCGGGCGTGATCGATGTCCGCGGCCTCCACCATCACCCGTACCAGCGGCTCCGTGCCCGACGGCCGCAGCAGCACCCGTCCGGTCGAGCCGAGTTCCGCCTCCGCCTCGACGACCGCCGCGGCCAGTTCGGCCGCCGAGTCCACCCGGCTCTTGTCGACGTCCGGCACATTGATCAGGACCTGCGGCAGCCGGCGCATCACCGTGGCCAGGTCGGCCAGGGTCCGCCCGGTCTCGGAGACCCGCGCGGCCAGCAGCAGCCCGGTCAGCGTGCCGTCGCCGGTGGTGGCGTGGTCCAGCACGATGACGTGCCCGGACTGCTCACCGCCCAGCGCGTAGCCGTGCTCCTTCATCGCCTCCAGCACATAGCGGTCGCCGACCGAGGTCGCCACGAAGTCGATGCCCTCGCGCTCCATCGCCAGCTTGAAGCCCAGGTTGGACATCACCGTGCCGACCACGGTGTTCTCCCGCAGGCCGCCGTGCTCGCGCAGCGACACCGCCAGGATCGCCATGATCTGGTCGCCGTCGACCTCCTGGCCGGCCCCGTCCACGGCCAGGCAGCGGTCCGCGTCGCCGTCGTGCGCAATGCCGAAGTCGGCGCCGTGCTCGACCACGGCCGCCTTGAGCAGCTCCAGGTGGGTGGAGCCGCAGCCGTCGTTGATGTTGAGCCCGTCGGGCTGGGCGCCGATCGTGATGATCTCGGCGCCGGCCCGGGAGAAGGCCTCCGGCGACACCCAGGAGGCCGCGCCGTTCGCCTCGTCCAGGACGATCTTCAGCCCGTCCAGACGGTTCGGCAGGACGCCGATCAGATGGGCGACGTACTGGTCGAAGCCCTCCTGATAGTCGCGGACCCGGCCGACACCGGCGCCGGTGGGGCGGTTCCAGGGCGCGCCGGTGCGGTGCTCGGCGTAGACCGCCTCGATCCGCTCCTCCAGCTCGTCGTCCAGCTTGTGGCCGCCGCGGGCGAGGAACTTCACGCCGTTGTCCGGCATCGCGTTGTGGCTGGCGGACAGCATCACGCCGAGGTCGGCGCCCAGCGCGCCGGTGAGATACGCCACCGCGGGGGTGGGCAGCACACCGACGCGCAGGACGTCCACGCCCGCGCTCGCGAGGCCCGCCACGACGGCGGCCTCCAGGAACTCGCCGGACGCCCGCGGGTCGCGGCCGACCACGGCCACCGGCCGGTGGCCTTCGAAGCCGCCCGCCTCGGCGAGTACATGCGCCGCCGCGACGGACAGGCCGAGCGCCAGCTCGGCGGTGAGGTCGGCGTTGGCGATGCCCCGCACCCCGTCGGTGCCGAAGAGTCGTCCCACAGTTGTTTCCTCCGATTACGTGCGAGGTGCGGCGGCTCGGCCGTACCGCGGGCCGCGCCGTCCGCGGGCGATGCCGTCACGGCTCGCGGGTACGGCCGGGCAACGGATGGCCGGTGCGGGTCGTGACCCCACCGAATACACCTCAGATACCACCACAGATATACGCCCCCGGTCGTACCACCACACATATACGCCCCGGGCGCGTAACACGAACGCCCCGGAGGCACCAGTGTGTCTCCGGGGCGTTCGGCACGCCGGGCGGGGTGGATCGCTGTCCCGCCGGAGGCGTCAGCGCTTGCTGAACTGCGGCGCCTTGCGGGCCTTCTTCAGACCGGCCTTCTTCCGCTCGACCGCGCGGTCGTCACGGGTGAGGAAGCCGGCCTTCTTCAGCGGGCCGCGGTTGTTGTCCACGTCCGCCTCGTTGAGCGCGCGGGCGACACCCAGGCGCAGCGCGCCCGCCTGGCCCGAGATGCCGCCGCCGTTGATCCGGGCGACGACGTCGTAGCGGTTGTCGAGTTCGAGCACCTTGAAGGGCTCGTTGACTTCCTGCTGGTGCACCTTGTTGGGGAAGTAGCCCTCAAGGGTGCGGCCGTTGATCTTCCACTTGCCGCTGCCCGGGATGATGCGGACGCGGGCGATGGACTGCTTGCGGCGGCCGGTGCCGGCGGCCGGCTGCGGGTCGCCGAAGCGGGACGCGAGCGACTCGGAGGTGTACTCCGACTCGACGGCCTCCGACTCGAAGGTCGTGATCTCGTCGTAGGACTCTTCGCCCTCGACGGGGGTCTCGGGAGTGGTCTCAGCCACGGTTCTCCTCAGATTCTTTCTGGTAGGCGGTGGCCGGGACTACTGCGCGACCTGGATGATCTCGAACGGCTGAGGCTGCTGCGCGGCGTGCGGGTGCTGGTCGCCCGAGTACACCTTCAGCTTCGAGAGCATCGCGCGGCCCAGGGTGTTCTTGGGGAGCATGCCCCGGACGGCCTTCTCGACCGCCTTCTCGGGGTGCTTGTCCAGCAGCTCGTCGTAACGCACGGAACGCAGACCGCCCGGGTACCCGGAGTGGCGGTAGGCCATCTTCTGGGTCTTCTTGTTGCCGGTCAGGTGCACCTTGTCGGCGTTGATGATGATGACGAAGTCACCGGTGTCGACATGCGGGGCGTAGATGGGCTTGTGCTTGCCCCGCAAAAGGGTGGCGGCCTGGGTCGCCAGACGGCCCAGGACGACGTCCCGGGCGTCGATGACGTGCCACTGGCGAGTTACATCGCCGGGCTTGGGGCTGAACGTACGCACGGTCGTAGCCTTCGCTTCTTCTCAGTGAATGTGTCCTGACAAGGCCACCCGGACGATCACGACAGCCCTGGCCGCCTTCGGGGACGCAACCCGTCGGCTTGCCGCTGTCCATCGGCCCGGTGAACCGGCGTAAGGGCCCCTCACGTGAGATAAGGCAAGCCAATACGCATAAGTTTCAAGGTATCAGGATAGCCAGCGGGGCCGTACGGGTCAAAACGCCGGCTCAGCGCTCACGCTCCACCCGCCGCTCGTCCCACACCGGTTCGGCCGACTCGCGCACCAGTCCGTCCGACCCGAACACCAGGTAACGGTCGAAGGAGCGGGCGAACCAGCGGTCGTGGGTGACCGCCAGCACCGTGCCGTCGTACGACTCCAGGCCCTCCTGGAGGGCCTCGGCGCTCTCCAGGTCCAGGTTGTCGGTGGGCTCGTCCAGCAGCAGCGCGGTGGTGCCGACCAGCTCCATCATCAGGATCTGGAAGCGGGCCTGCTGCCCGCCGGAGAGCTTGTCGAAAGGCTGATCGCCCTGCCGCTCCAGCTCGTAGCGCCGCAGTACGGACATCGCCCGGCCGCGGTCGCGGGCGTGCTCCGTCCACAGGATGTCCACCAGGGTGCGGCCCATCAGCTCGGGGTGCGCGTGCGTCTGGGCGAAGTGCCCCGCCACCACGCGGGCGCCCAGCTTGTACGTGCCGGTGTGCGCCACGCTGCCGTCCCCGGCCAGCAGCCGCAGGAAATGCGACTTGCCGGAGCCGTTGGAGCCCAGCACCGCGACCCGCTCGCCGTAGAAGACCTCCAGGTCGAACGGCTTCATCAGACCGGTCAGCTCCAGCCGCTCGCAGGTCAGCGCCCGCACCCCGGTACGGCCGCCCTTCAGCCGCATCCGGATGTCCTGCTCGCGCGGCGGCTCGGGCGGCGGCCCGGCGTCCTCGAAGCGCTTGAACCTGGTCTGCGCCGCGTGGTAGCGGGAGGCCATGTCGGGGCTGATGGACGCCTGCTGGCGCAGCCGCAGCACCATCGCCCGGAGCTTGGCGTGCTCCTCGTCCCAGCGGCGGCGCAGCTCCTCGAAGCGGGCGAACCGCTCCTTGCGCGCGTCGTGGAAGGTGGCGAAGCCGCCGCCGTGCACCCATACGTCACTGCCCGCGGGGCTGGGCTCGACGCTGACGATCCGCTGGGCCGAGCGGGCCAGCAGCTCGCGGTCGTGGCTGACGAACAGCACCGTCTTCTTGGTCTGGGCGAGCTGCTCCTCCAGCCAGCGCTTGCCGGGGACGTCCAGATAGTTGTCCGGCTCGTCCAGCAGCAGCACCTCGTCGGGGCCGCGCAGCAGGGCCTCCAGCACCAGGCGCTTCTGCTCACCGCCGGAGAGCGTCTTGACCTCGCGCCACTGCGCCCGCTCGTACGGCACGCCCAGCGCGGCCACGGTGCACATGTCCCAGAGCGTCTCGGCCTCGTAGCCGCGTGCCTCGGCCCACTCGCTGAGCGCGGTCGCGTACGCCATCTGGGCCGGCTCGTCGTCCTGCGCCATCATCGCCAGCTCGGCGACGTCGACCGCCTTGGCGGCCTCCTGGATACGCGGCCGGGCCACCGACACCAGCAGGTCGCGGACCGTGCGGTCGTCGCGGACGCTGCCGACGAACTGCCGCATCACGCCGAGGCCGCCGCTGACCGTGACGGTGCCGCTGTGCGGTTTGAGCTCACCGGCGATCAGCCGGAGCAGGGTGGTCTTGCCGGCGCCGTTGGGGCCCACCAGGGCCGCCACCGCGCCTTCGCCGACCCGGAACGAGACGTCGCCGAGCAGCGCCCGCCCGTCCGGCAGGTAGTAATCGATGTGCGCCGCTTCCACATGTCCCATGGCCTGGATTCTCCCCGGGACGGCTTATTCGTCCCAAGTCGTTTTCGCTGCGGCCGTCCCGGACCAGGCCCGGACCCTCCCGGATCCTTCCCGAATCACGGGCAGGCCCGGTCCGGCAATATGATGCGCGACATGACTGAAGGGCCCGGGCAGCAGCCACCACAGGATCCGCGTTCCAGTGCCGCAGAAAGCGCCCCGGACAGCGGGCGCGAGGGCAGGCGCGAGGTCCTGGAGGGACGAGTCATCCCCTCACGGTCGCAAGCGCAGCAGCAGTACGACGCGCGTCCGCCGCAGGCGGCGCCAACGGACGACCCGCGGCAGCACTTCGCCGCGCCGCCACCGCCGGGGCCCGAGTCGGGCACCGCGCCCCAGGCGCCGGCCGCCGGACCGGCCTGGAGCCCGCAGCAGGGCGGCGTACCCCAGCAGCAGGGGTATCCGGCCGGGCCGCAGGGCTACGCCCCGCAGCAGGCCGCCCAGGCGCCGCAGGGCCCGCGGATCCAGGAGCCGCCCGCGGCGTACGGTCCGGGCGGGCAGTTCGGCGGGCCGCAGCCGCAGGGCACGCAGGCCCAGCAGCCACCGGCCGCCGGCCCGCAGCCGCAGGGCATGCCGCCGCACGGTGCGCCGCCGCAGGCCCAGCGGGTCCGGCAGGCCCAGCAGGCTCCGCCGGTCGTTCCGGCCGGCCCCGCCCCGGCGCCGCAGGGCCAGCCGCCCGCGCAGGGCCTGAGCGGTCAGGCCGCCGTGCAGCAGCGCATCCAGCAGATACGCGAGGCCGCCGCGGCGGAAGAGGCGAGTGCCCCCCGCCCCACCGGCCGGCACTCCGCCGGCGGACCGCCGCGCGGCCCCGGCACCCCCGATTGGAGCGCGCTGGCCGATCAGCAGGCCGCGGCCGGCGCCCGCCGCCGCAAGGTCATGATGCTGACCGGCGGGATCGTGGCCGTCGCGGTCATCGCCGGCGGGGTGGCCGCCGCCGTGGTGCTGTCCGGCAAGAGCTCGGACGACAGCGCGGCCGGCACCTCGGCCTCCGCCAGCACGACCGCGAGCCAGCCGGCCCTGCCGCCGGCCCCCTCCTTCTCCTCGGTGGCCCCGCCGCCCCCGGCCAATCCGCTCGACTACCTGGGCTCGGCCGCCAAGGACAAGGCGCCGCTCACCCCGGCCTCGCTCTTCGCCGGCCAGCAGTTCGTGATGAACGGCCGCACCTACCTCAAGACCGTCTCGGCCACCACCACCAGCTGCGCGACCGCGGCCCGCGACGACGTGGCCGCCGGCCTGGCCGCCAACGGCTGCCGGCAGCTGCTCCGGGCGACCTACACCAACGGCACCCTGGCCGTCACCATCGGCATCGCCGTCTTCGACGACACCCCGCACGCGGCCAAGCTGCAGAAGACCGCCAAATACCTCGCCCCGCTCAACGGCGGCGGCGTCAAGGACTTCTGCCACGCGGTGGCCTGCCAGATGACCTCGAACACGGTGGGCCGCTACGCCTACTTCGCGATCTCCGGCCTGAGGAACGGCAAGACGCTCCCCCCGACCGACACCATCGGCAAGCGCGCCGCCAACGAAGCCTCGAACTTCGCCTTCCAGCGGATCATCCAGCGCGGCCGGGACGCGGCACTGGCCGATCCCAGCCGCGGCTGACCCGGCTGACAGGAACGCGAGGAACCGCCGGCGCCTTACGGGCAGCCGGGCAGCGTCCGCAGATTGCGGGCCTCCCGGCTGCGCGCGGCCAGCTGGTCGTCGGCCGGATAGCCGACCTCCTCAAGAGTGAGGCCGTGCGGACGCACCACATTGACGGCCGAGTGCCGCACCTTGCCCGCCAGCACCTCGCCGGGGAAGCCGGCCGGCTTGTGCCCGTCGCCGACCAGGATCATCGCCCCCACCAGCGCCCGCACCATGTTGTGGCAGAAGGCGTCCGCCCGCACCGTGGCCACCGCCACCCCCTGCGCGGACCGCTCCCAGCGCAGGTCCAGCAGCGTACGGATGGTGGTCGCGCCCTCGCGCTTCTTGCAGTACGCGGCGAAGTCGTGCTCCCCGAGCAGCAGTTCGGCCGCCTCGTTCATGGCGTCCACGTCCACCGGGCGGTCGTGCCACAGCACATGCCCGCGCAGCAGCGGATCGACGCCGCCGGGGTGATCGCCGACCCGGTACGCGTAGCGGCGCCAAACGGCCGAGAACCGCGCGTTGAACCCGGCCGGCGCCGCTGCCACCCGCCACACCCGTACGTCCCAGGGCAGCCGCCCGGCGAGCCGCCGCAGCAGCTTGTCCGACTCGGCGGCCCACACGTCCCGCGGCAGATCGACATGCGCCACCTGCCCGCGCGCGTGCACCCCGGCGTCGGTGCGCCCGGCGACCGTGAGCTCCACCGGCTCCCCCAGCCGCAGCACCGTACCGATCGCCGACTCCAGCTCGCCCTGCACCGTCCGCCGGCTGCGCTGCTTGGCCCACCCGGAGAACTCCGCCCCGTCGTAGGACAGATCCAGCCGCACCCGTACGAAGCCGGGCGCCGGGTCGTCGCTCACGCGTCACTCCTCGCTCCATGGGAAACGGGCCCGCACCCCAAGGGGTACGGGCCCGCCCGTCGGTCGTCAGGACGCTCAGGCGTCCTTGGACTCCTCGTCCTCGCCGGCCGCGGCCGCGTCGGCCGCCGGAGCGGCGTCCTGGACCTCGTCCTCGGCGGCCGGGGCCGCGTCCGTGGCGGCCTCGTCCTTCGTGAGCGAGTCTTCCTTCACCGCGCGCTTGGTGGCCGCTTCGGCCTCACCGGTGGCCTCCTGGGCCACGGTCAGCGCCTCCACCAGCTCGATGACCGCCATCGGCGCGTTGTCGCCGCGGCGGTTGCCGATCTTGGTGATACGGGTGTAGCCACCGGGGCGGTTCTCGTAGCGCGGCGCGATCTCGGTGAAGAGCGTGTGCACGACGCTCTTGTCGGTGATCGTCTGCAGCACCTGGCGACGGTTGTGGATGTCGCCCTTCTTCGCCTTGGTGATCAGGCGCTCCGCGACCGGACGCAGCCGGCGCGCCTTGGCCTCGGTGGTCTTGATGCGGCCGTGCTCGAAGAGCGAGCGCGCGAGGTTCGCGAGCAGCAGCTTCTCGTGCGCGGCGCCGCCGCCCAGACGGGCACCCTTGGCGGGCTGAGGCATGTCGTTCTCCTTCTACGCTGCACCGGCCGTGTCAGGTACCGATGTCAGTACGGGCCGGCGGCTGCCGGCTCGTCGGTGTCCGGGGCTCGCACCCCGGACGGCGCCCCCGCAGGGGCGCGGAAAACTGCGCGGCCCGCCACGACGCGGCCCGCGGGTCGTCACCGACCCGGAGGGGCTGTCGCTGTCGAATCCGGGCCACCGGCCGGTGGCCGGTTGCTCGCGCAGTTCCTCGCGCCCCTGACGGGGCGCAATCAGCCGACCTCGGCCACCAGGGGCCGGGGTCAGAGAATTTAATACTGCTCGGTCTCCACGAAGCCGGCGTCCACGTCGTCGTCCGCGCCGAAGGCGTCCGCCGCCGCGGTCGGGTCGAATCCGGGGGGGCTGTCCTTGAGGGCCAGGCCCATGCCGGCCAGCTTCGCCTTGACCTCGTCGATCGACTTCGCGCCGAAGTTGCGGATGTCGAGCAGGTCCGCCTCGGAGCGGGCCACCAGCTCGCCCACCGAGTGGATGCCCTCGCGCTTGAGGCAGTTGTAGGAGCGGACGGTGAGTTCCAGCTCCTCGATCGGCAGCGCCAGATCCGCGGCCAGGGCGGCGTCCGTGGGGGACGGACCCATGTCGATGCCCTCGGCGTCGACGTTCAGCTCGCGGGCCAGGCCGAACAGCTCGACCAGGGTCTTGCCGGCCGACGCCATCGCGTCACGCGGCCGCATGGCCTGCTTGGTCTCGACGTCGACGATCAGCTTGTCGAAGTCGGTGCGCTGCTCGACACGGGTCGCCTCGACCTTGTACGTGACCTTGAGCACCGGGCTGTAGATGGAGTCGACCGGGATCCGGCCGATCTCCTGGCCCTGCTGCTTGTTCTGCACCGCGGAGACGTAGCCGCGACCGCGCTCGACGGTCAGCTCCATCTCCAGCTTGCCCTTGGCGTTCAGGGTGGCGAGCACCAGGTCGGGGTTGTGCACCTCGACACCGGCCGGCGGCGCGATGTCGGCGGCGGTGACGACACCCGGGCCCTGCTTGCGCAGGTACATCACGACCGGCTCGTCGTGCTCCGAGGAGACGACGAGCTGCTTGATGTTGAGGATGACGTCGGTGACGTCCTCCTTGACGCCCGGCACGGTGGTGAACTCGTGCAGGACCCCGTCGACCCGGATCGAGGTGACCGCGGCACCCGGGATCGAGGACAGGAGGGTACGGCGCAGGGAGTTGCCGAGGGTGTATCCGAAGCCCGGCTCCAGCGGCTCGATCACGAACCGGGAGCGGAACTCGTCGACGACCTCTTCGGTCAACGAGGGACGCTGAGCGATCAGCATGTGTGAAGTCCTTCAGTCGTGGACGCCCGCTATTTGACGCCCGCCGTATTACGAGGGTACGGGCGGTACGAGCGCGACCCGTGGAAGCGGGGAAGAGCCGTACCGCCCGTGACCGTGTGCAGCTGCTCCGTTTACCTGGAGTGACCCGGGCTTACTTGGAGTAGAGCTCGACGATCAGCTGCTCCTGCACCTGGGTGTCGATCACCTGGCGCTCGGGCATGCTGTGCACGAGGATCCGCAGCTTGCCGGCGTTGGCTTCGAGCCAGGCCGGCACCGTCTTGTCGCCGGCCTCGCCCTGCGCCACCGCGAACGGGGTCAGGTTGCGGGACCGCTCGCGGACCTCGACGATGTCGTTCACGGCCACGCGAGCCGACGGGATGTCGTTCTTGCGGCCGTTGACGGTGATGTGTCCGTGACGGACCAGCTGACGGGCGTGGTCGCGGGACTTGGCGAAGCCGGCCCGGTACACCACGTTGTCGAGGCGGGTCTCAAGGATGCGCAGAAGGTTCTCACCGGTCTTGCCGGTCTTCTGGTTCGCTTCCTTGTAGTAGTTCACGAACTGCTTCTCGAGGACACCGTAGATCCGCGCGCACTTCTGCTTCTCACGCAGCTGAAGCAGGTACTCGCTGTCCTTGGTGCGCCCGCGTCCGTGCTCACCCGGGGGGTAAGGACGGATCTCGATCGGGCACTTCGCGCTCTCGCACTTCGCTCCCTTGAGGAAGAGCTTCTGCTTCTCCCGACGGCAACGCTTGCAGTCGGCCCCGGTGTATCGCGCCATGGTCTAGTTCTCCTGTTATTCGCTGGTCAGACGCGGCGGCGCTTCGGCGGGCGGCAGCCGTTGTGCGGGGTCGGGGTGACGTCCTGGATCGAGCCGACCTCCAGGCCGGTGGCCTGGAGGGAGCGGATCGCGGTCTCCCGGCCGGAGCCGGGGCCCTTGACGAAGACGTCCACCTTGCGCATGCCGTGCTCCTGCGCCCGGCGGGCGGCCGACTCGGCGGCCATCTGCGCGGCGAAGGGGGTGGACTTGCGCGAGCCCTTGAAGCCGACGTGACCGGCGGAGGCCCAGGAGATCACATTCCCGGCAGGGTCGGTGATCGAGACGATGGTGTTGTTGAACGTGCTCTTGATGTGGGCGTGCCCATGAGCGACGTTCTTCTTTTCCTTGCGGCGCACCTTCTTGGCTGCGCCCTGACGGCCCTTAGGAGGCATGTGTCGGTTTCTCCCGGTGGAGGTGGTCGGTCCTACAGCGAAGACCGCTGATGGGCGTCCGGCTGAGGACTACTTCTTGCCCGGCTTCTTCTTGCCGGCGATGGCGCGACGCGGGCCCTTGCGGGTGCGGGCGTTGGTGTGAGTGCGCTGGCCGTGGACCGGCAGGCCCCGGCGGTGACGCAGACCCTGGTAGCAGCCGATCTCGACCTTGCGGCGGATGTCGGCCTGGATTTCGCGACGGAGGTCACCCTCGGTCTTGAAGTTGGAGTCCACGTACTCACGGAGCTTCACGAGGTCTTCCTCGGAAAGGTCGCGGACGCGGACGTCGGGGCTCACACCGGTCTCCTGCAGCACTTCCTGGGAGCGGGAGCGCCCGATGCCGAAGACGTAGGTGAGGGCGATCTCCACGCGCTTCTCGCGCGGGAGGTCGACGCCTGAAAGGCGTGCCATTTTCTGGGCTCCTGATGTTTTCGGAGGTCTTCCGCAGCACCGGCTCCCCGTCCGCCGTACCAGGTACGGACCGGGTCCCCGGCCTCCACCGGGGGTGTCATCCCCTCGATCAGGGGATGGGTGACTGCGTATCTGCGGGTGTGCGTCGCGCGAAACTCTGCGAAGGCAGGTGGTAGGTGGTCGGCTGCGTCAGCCCTGGCGCTGCTTGTGGCGCAGGTTGTCGCAGATGACCATGACCCGGCCGTGGCGGCGGATCACCTTGCACTTGTCGCAGATCTTCTTGACGCTCGGCTTGACCTTCATGGTCTGGTTCTCCGGGTCTTGTTAGATCCACAAGCGGTTACTTGTATCGGTAGACGATCCGTCCGCGCGTCAGGTCGTAGGGAGACAGCTCCACGACGACCCGGTCATCCGGGAGGATGCGGATG
This sequence comes from Streptomyces polygonati, assembly GCF_042650325.1. NCBI lineage: Bacteria > Bacillati > Actinomycetota > Actinomycetes > Kitasatosporales > Streptomycetaceae > Streptomyces > Streptomyces polygonati. The sequence continues at coordinate 716,871 of NZ_JBHSBB010000010.1, forward strand.
TAGTGCATCCGCATCTTGCCGCTGATGTGCGCGAGGACCTTGTGACCGTTCTGCAGCTCCACCTTGAACATCGCGTTCGGCAGAGACTCGATCACGGTGCCCTCGATTTCGATGGCGCCTTGCTTTTTGGCCATGTCCTACTTTCGGGATCGGCTACCGGGGGCCGGCTCCGGGACATGCCGGAAGACACGCGAGAGCCGACGTATGAGTCTACGTCACGCCCCTCGGAAAGACGAATCAGGCGAGTATGCCCACCCGACAAGATCACTAAGCGGTGCCGCTGCTCCTCGTGTGAGGGATCTCTCAGCCCAGCGGATCGGGCGCGGTGGTGATCCCGTACTCGGCCAGCTTGGCCCTGCCCCCGTCGGGGGCGGTCAGCACGATCGGGCCCTCTTCGGTCAGGGCGATCGAGTGCTCCCAGTGGGAGGCCCAGGAGCCGTCGTCGGTCCGGACCGTCCACTCGTCGTCCATCACATGAGTGGCCGGGGAGCCCAGCGTCACCATCGGCTCGATGGCCAGGCAGACGCCCGGCACCAGCTTGATGCCGCGGCCCCGTTTCTTGGAGACGTAGTTCAGCAGGTGCGGGTCCATGTGCATCTCGCTGCCGATGCCGTGGCCGCCGTAGTCCTCGACGATGCCGTACTTCCCGGAGGACGGGCGCGGCTGGCGGCGGATGTACGACTCCACGGCCCGCGAGATGTCCTCCAGCCGGTGGCCCTTGCGGAAGGCGGCGATGCCGGCCCACATGGACTCCTCGGTGACCCGGCTCAGCTCGATCAGCGCGGGGGCGTGCCCGCCGCCGACGAAGCAGGTGACGGCGGCGTCGCCGTGCCAGCCGTCCACGATCGCGCCGGCGTCGATCGAGATGATGTCGCCGTCCTTGAGCACGGTCCTGCGGTCCGGGATGCCGTGCACCACCACGTCATTGACCGAGGTGCAGATGTTGCCGGGGAAGCCGCCGTAGCCCAGGAAGTTCGGTTTGGCGCCGTGGTCGGCGATCACCTTGGCGGCGATCTCGTCCAGGTCCTTGGTACTCACGCCGGGCACCGCGGCGGCCGTCGTCGCCTCGTGGATCGCCGCGACGACCAGGCCCGCGGCACGCATTCTCGCGATCTGCTCCGGGGTCTTGATCTCCACCATCGCCGCCGACGCCCTCCTTGTGTCCGTACGTCCGTTCAACCCGTTCAACCATACGGCCGTGGCGCCCTGAGGGGCACCACGGCCGACCGGCACGTACGGGGACCTGCTCGGGGACTTACTCGGCGCGCCGCAGCGCGTCCATCGCCCGCTGGGTGACCTCGGGCACGGCTCCGAGCGCCGAGATGGTCACCACCAGGTCCTGCTGCTTGTAGTAGTCGATGATCGGCTCGGTCTCACGGTGGTAGACCTCCAGCCGGTTGCGCACGGTCGCCTCGGTGTCGTCGTCGCGCTGGTACAGCTCGCCGCCGCACTCGTCGCAGACGCCGTCGGTCTTCGGCTTCTTGTACTCCACGTGGAAGACGTGATCGCTGCGCTTCCGGCAGATCCGGCGGCCGGCGATCCGCTTGACCACCTCGGCCTCCGGCACCTCGAGATCGAGCACGCCGTCCAGCGAGATGCCGTTGCGCTCCAGATAGGCGTCCAGCGCCCGTGCCTGGTTCTCGTTCCGCGGGAAACCGTCGAGCAGGAAGCCCTCCGCCGCGTCGGCCTGGTCGAGCCGGTCCTCCGCCATCCCGATGGTCACCTCGTCGGGCACCAGGTCCCCGGCGTCCATGAACGCCTTCGCCTGTTTGCCGAGCTCGGTGCCCTGGCTGATGTTGGCGCGGAACAGGTCGCCCGTGGAGATGTGCGGGATCGACAGGTTCTTGGCGAGGTACGCGGCCTGCGTCCCCTTGCCGGCCCCTGGCGGCCCGACCAGGACGATTCGCATCAGCGGAGGAACCCTTCGTAGTTACGCTGCTGGAGCTGGCTCTCGATCTGCTTCACGGTTTCCAGGCCGACACCCACGATGATGAGGATGCTGGTGCCGCCCAACGGGAAGTTGGTACTGCTCCCGTTGAAGATCGCGATCGCGATCGTCGGAACGAGGGCGATGAGACCCAGGTACAGCGCGCCCGGCCACGTGATGCGGTTGAGCACGTAACTGAGGTACTCGGCGGTGGGCCGGCCGGCCCGGATACCGGGGATAAACCCACCATACTTCTTCATATTGTCCGCGACTTCCTCGGGGTTGAAGGAGATCGCGACGTAGAAGAAGGCGAAGAAGACGATCAGGAAGAAGTAGAGCGCCATGTACGCCGGGTGGTCGCCCTTGGTCAGGTTCTGGCTGATCCACTGGGCCCAGCCGGCCTTCGACCCGGAGAACTGGACGATCAGCGCCGGGATGTAGAGCAGCGACGAGGCGAAGATGACCGGGATGACACCCGCCTGGTTGACCTTCAGCGGGATGTACGTCGAGGTGCCGCCGTACGACCGCCGGCCGATCATGCGCTTGGCGTACTGCACCGGGATGCGCCGCTGGGCCTGTTCGACGAACACCACCAGGCCCACCATCGCCAGGCCGATCGCGATCACCGCGAGGAACTCGACCCAGCCGCCGGCGATCTTGCCGGCGACCTTGATCGCCCACAGGGAGCCGGGGAAGCCGGCCGCGATGGCGACGAACATCAGGATCGACATGCCGTTGCCGATGCCGCGGTCGGTGATCAGCTCACCGAGCCACATGATCATCACGGTACCGGCCGTCATGCAGGTGACCATGGTGACCGTGGTGAAGATCGACTGGTTGGGCACGATCTGGTTGGCCGACTGGCAGTTCGAGAACAGGCTGCCGGAGCGGGCGGTGGCGACCAGGCCCGTGCCCTGCAGCACGGCCAGCGCGACCGTCAGGTACCGGGTGTACTGGGTGATCTTCGTGGTACCGGCCTGGCCCTCCTTCTTGAGGGCTTCGAGGCGTGGGATGACCACGGTGAGCAGCTGCAAGATGATGCTGGCCGTGATGTACGGCATGATCCCGAGCGCGAAGATCGTCAACTGGAGCAGCGCGCCACCGCTGAACAGGTTGACCAGACCGAAGAGGCTGTTGCCGCCCTTCGTGTCCTTGATGCACTCGTTGACCACTGTGTAGTCGATACCGGGCACCGGGACATGCGCACCCAGGCGGTAGACCACCATGATGCTGAGTGTGAACAGCAGCTTCTTGCGCAGGTCGGGCGTCCTGAACGCCCGGGCGAACGCGGTGAGCACGGTGCCTCCTGCACCCCCCGCGCGCGGCGGAAGGACGGTCTGGATGAGTTTCTGACGGGAACGGGCGGCTTACTCGCTGTCACACCTGCGGAAACAGACAGGCTTTCGGAGAATAACAGCGCTTGCCACCCTACCCGCGGGGCAGGCTCCCTAGGAATGACCAATCGACCAGCAATCAGCCGGGGTTCGGTCAAGGAAATCCACCCAAAGAACGACCGGGGACGCCCCCAGGTGCTGGGCATCCCCGGTCGGGTGTGTGACAAAAGCCTCAGACGAGCTCGGTCACGGTACCGCCGGCGGCGGTGATCTTCTCCTTGGCGGAGCCGGAGGCCGCGTCAACGGTCACCGTCAGCGCCACCGAGATCTCGCCGGTGCCGAGCACCTTGACGAGCTCGTTCTTCCGTACCGCACCCTTGGCGACCAGGTCGGCTACGGTGACCTCGCCACCCTCGGGGTAGAGGACGGCGAGCTTGTCCAGGTTGACGACCTGGTACTCGGTACGGAACGGGTTCTTGAAGCCCTTGAGCTTCGGGAGCCGCATGTGGAGGGGCATCTGCCCGCCCTCGAAGCGCTCCGGAACCTGGTAGCGGGCCTTGGTGCCCTTGGTGCCACGGCCGGCCGTCTTGCCCTTGGAGCCCTCGCCTCGACCCACGCGGGTCTTGGCGGTCTTGGCGCCCGGGGCCGGACGGAGGTTGTGGAGCTTGATCGGGTTGTCGCCCATGATCAGTCGACCTCCTCGACCGTGACCAGGTGGCGGACGGTCTGCACCATGCCGCGGATCTCCGGGCGGTCTTCCTTGACCACCACGTCGTTCATCCGCTTCAGGCCGAGCGAGCGCAGGGTGTCACGGTGGTTCTGCTTGCTGCCGATGTAGGACTTGGTCTGGGTGACCTTGAGACGCGCCATCACACACCAACTCCGGCACGAGCGCGCAGCAGTGCGGCCGGCGCGACGTCCTCGATCGGCAGACCGCGGCGGGCCGCGATCTCCTCGGGCCGCTGAAGGCCCTGCAGAGCGGCCACCGTGGCGTGCACGATGTTGATCGCGTTGTCCGAGCCGAGGCTCTTGGACAGCACGTCGTGGATGCCCGCGCACTCCAGCACGGCGCGCACCGGGCCACCGGCGATCACACCGGTACCGGGCGACGCCGGCTTGAGCAGCACGACGCCCGCGGCCTTCTCACCCTGGATCGGGTGCGGGATGGTGCCCTGGATACGGGGGACCTTGAAGAAGTGCTTCTTGGCCTCCTCAACACCCTTGGCGATGGCGGCCGGCACCTCCTTGGCCTTGCCGTAACCGACACCCACGGTGCCGTCACCATCGCCCACCACGACCAGCGCGGTGAAGCTGAAGCGACGACCACCCTTCACAACCTTGGCGACGCGGTTGATCGCGACGACCCGTTCGACGTAGGCGGTCTTCTCGGCCTGCTGGCCACCGTCCCGTCGGTCCTTGCGGTCCCGTCGCTCGCCGCCACCGGCACCGCTTCCGCGGCGCTGGGGTCCAGCCATTGGATTACCTCTCTTCGTTGTCCATCAGCTACGGAACCGGATCAGAACTTCAGACCGGCTTCGCGGGCGGCGTCCGCCAGGGCGGCGATGCGCCCCGCGTACTGGTTGCCGCCACGGTCGAACACGACTGCCTCGACGCCCTTGGCCTTGGCACGCTCGGCCACAAGCTGGCCGACCTGCTTGGCCTTGGCGCTCTTGTCGCCTTCGCCGCCACGGATGGACGTGTCGAGGGTCGACGCCGACGCGAGCGTGTGGCCCGCGAGGTCGTCGACGACCTGCGCCACGATGCCGCGGTTGGACCGCGTCACCACCAGGCGCGGACGCTCGGCCGTACCGGACACGCGCTTGCGCACCCGGATGTGGCGCCGCTTGATGGCGGCGGCCTTGTACGCCTTGCCCTTGGCGATCTTCACACCGTATGCCATGACTACTTACCGGCCTTTCCGACCTTGCGGCGGATGACTTCGCCGGCGTACTTGACACCCTTGGCCTTGTACGGGTCGGGCTTGCGCAGCTTACGGATGTTGGCGGCCACTTCGCCGACCTTCTGCTTGTCGATCCCCTCGACCGAGAACTTGACCGGGGACTCGACCTTGAAGGAGATGCCCTCGGGGGCCTCGACGAGGATGGGGTGGCTGTATCCGAGCGCGAACTCCAGGTTGGAGCCCTTCGCCTGGACGCGGTAGCCGACACCGCTGATCTCGAGTGACTTGCTGTAGCCCGCGGTCACGCCGGTGATCATGTTCGCCACCAGCGTGCGGGACAGGCCGTGCAGGGCCTTCGAGACACGCTCGTCGTTGGGGCGGGTGACGTGCAGAATGCCGTCCTCGCCCTTCGCGATCTCGATCGGCGCGGCGACGGTGTGGGTGAGCGAGCCCTTGGGGCCCTTCACCGCGACCGTGCGGCCGTCGATGGTGACGTCCACTCCGGCGGGAACCGAGATGGGCAGCTTGCCGATGCGCGACATTGCTCTACCTCTCTTTCCCGGTTACCAGACGTAGGCGAGGACTTCCCCACCCACGCCCTTCTTCTGCGCCTGCTGGCCGGTGAGCAGACCGTGGGACGTGGAGATGATCGCCACGCCCAGGCCGCCGAGCACCCTCGGCAGGTTGGTGGACTTCGCGTAGACCCGCAGACCCGGCTTGCTGATCCGCTTGATGCCCGCGATCGAACGCTGCCGCTCCGGACCGAACTTCAGCTCGAGAACGAGGTTCTTGCCGACCTCGGCGTCCTCGACCTTCCAGCCGGTGATGTAACCCTCCTGCTGGAGGATCTCCGCGATGTGCGACTTGATCTTGCTGAACGGCATCTCGACATCGTCGTGGTACGCCGAGTTCGCGTTACGCAGACGGGTCAGCATGTCTGCGATGGGGTCGGTCATGGTCATGAGTTGGCCCTGGGCCTCTCTCGCCGGGGTTTCCTGTCTGCTCCGTCCCTCTCCCCCGGCCGGAGCCGGGGACGGGTGTGGTGCGGGGACCTACGGCGTAGTGGATCGGTCCTGGTTCCCTTTGATGGGATTACCAGGAGCTCTTGGTCACGCCCGGCAGTTCACCGCGGTGGGCCATCTCACGAAGGCACACACGGCACAGGCCGAACTTGCGGTAGACGGAGTGCGGCCGGCCACAACGCTGGCAGCGGTTGTACGCCCGCACAGCGAACTTGGGCTTGCGGGCGGCCTTGGCAATGAGAGCCTTCTTCGCCACGGCTCACGCCTCCTTGAACGGGAAGCCGAGGTGACGAAGGAGGGAACGGCCCTCATCGTCGTTGGTCGCCGTGGTGACCACGGTGATGTCCATACCCCGGACGCGGTCGATCTTGTCCTGGTCGATCTCGTGGAACATGACCTGCTCCGTCAGACCGAAGGTGTAGTTGCCCCGGCCGTCGAACTGCTTCGGCGACAGGCCGCGGAAGTCGCGGATACGCGGCAGCGCCAGCGACAGCAGCCGGTCCAGGAACTCCCACATCCGGTCACCGCGCAGCGTGACGTGCGCGCCGATCGGCTGACCCTCGCGCAGCTTGAACTGCGCGATGGACTTGCGAGCCTTGGTGACCTGCGGCTTCTGACCGGTGATCGTGGCGAGGTCGCGGATGGCGCCCTCGATCAGCTTGGAGTCGCGGGCGGCGTCGCCCACACCCATGTTGACCACGATCTTGGTGAGACCCGGGATCTGCATGACGTTCGCGTACTTGAACTCTTCACGCAGCTTGCCCGTGATCTCCTCACGGTAGCGCGCCTTGAGCCGCGGCTGGGCGTGCGTGGTTTCGGTGGCAGTCATCAGATGTCCTCACCGGTCCGCTTGGCAACGCGGATCTTGTTGCCCTCGTCGTCGAAGCGGTAGCCGACGCGCGTCACGACCTTCTTCCCGTCCTTCTCGACAACCAACTGCACGTTGCTGATGTGGACGGGCGCCTCGGTGGTGATGATGCCGCCGGTCTTGGAACCGCGGTCGGTCTGGCCGGCCTTGGTGTGCTTCTTGACCCGGTTGACACCCTCGACCAGCACGCGGTCCTCGCGGGGGTAGGCCACGATGACCTTGCCCTGCTTGCCGCGGTCCTTACCGGTGATGACCTGGACCAGGTCGCCCTTCTTGATCTTCATCGGTTACAGCACCTCCGGCGCGAGCGAGACGATCTTCATGAACTTCTTCTCGCGCAGCTCACGGCCCACCGGGCCGAAGATACGGGTGCCGCGCGGGTCGCCATCGTTCTTGAGGATGACGGCCGCGTTCTCGTCGAAGCGGATGTACGAGCCGTCGGAACGCCGGCGCTCCTTGACGGTGCGCACGATGACCGCCTTGACGACCTCGCCCTTCTTCACGTTGCCACCGGGGATCGCGTCCTTGACGGTCGCGACGATGACGTCACCGATGCCCGCGTAGCGGCGACCCGAACCGCCGAGAACACGGATGCAAAGGATCTCCTTGGCACCAGTGTTGTCGGCGATACGAAGTCGCGACTCCTGCTGGATCACGTCTGTCTCCTGATTGTCTGCCGGTTCCCGGCGGGGTCCGTGCACTGCGCCCGGACCCCGCCGAGCCTGGCGGAACCGTCCTGCGAGGGAATCCGCGCAGGAATTACCTGGCCGTTGCCGGCCGGGGAAGCATTTCGCGGGGCGGCCCCCGCGAGAATCACTTCGCCTTTTCGAGGATCTCCACGACGCGCCAGCGCTTCGTCGCGGACAGCGGCCGGGTCTCCATCAGGAGGACGCGGTCGCCGATACCGGCGGCGTTCTGCTCGTCGTGGGCCTTGAGCTTGTTGGTGCGCCGGATGACCTTGCCGTAGAGGGCGTGCTTGACACGGTCCTCGACAGCGACCACCACGGTCTTGTCCATCTTGTCGCTGACGACCAGACCCTCACGGGTCTTGCGGAAGCCGCGCTCGTTCTCAGTGCCGATCTCGGTCACGTTGCTCTCGCTCATCAGGCGTTCTCCACCGTTTCCACGGTCTCGATGCCCAGCTCGCGCTCGCGCATCAGCGTGTAGATCCGGGCGATGTCCTTGCGGACGGTCTTGAGCCGGGAGTTGTTCTCCAGCTGTCCAGTGGCGCCCTGGAAGCGCAGGTTGAACAGCTCCTCCTTGGCCTCACGGAGCTTGCCGACGAGCTCCTCGTCGCCGAGCTGGCGCAGCTCGGTCGCCTTGGTACCGGCCGCCATCACGACTCACCTGCCTCGCGCCGCACAATGCGGCACTTCATCGGAAGCTTGTGCGCGGCGCGGGTGAGCGCCTCACGAGCAACCTTCTCGTTCGGGAAAGACAGCTCGAACATCACCCGTCCGGGCTTGACGTTCGCGATCCACCACTCCGGCGAACCCTTGCCGGAACCCATGCGGGTCTCGGCGGGCTTCTTGGTCAGCGGACGGTCCGGGTAGATGTTGATCCAGACCTTGCCGCCGCGCTTGATGTGACGGGTGATGGAGATACGAGCGGACTCGATCTGCCGGTTGGTCACGTAGGCGGGGGTGACGGCCTGGAGGCCGTACTCACCGAACGCCAGCTCCGTGCCGCCCTTGGCCATGCCGTCACGGCCGGGGTGGTGCTGCTTGCGGTGCTTGACCCTGCGGGGGATCAGCATGGTACTCAGCCTTCCGTTCCGGGGGTCTCCGCCGCCGGAGCCTCAGCGACGGCAGTCGCCTCGGCCTTGGGGGCCGCCGACGCTCCGTCCGTCTGAGGACGACGGGGGCGGCCGCCGCCGCGCTCGCCACCGCGACGCTGCGGACGCTCGTTGCCGCCGCCACCGCCGCCGGCACCGCCGCGGGCGGGACGGTTGCCGGCCCGTGCCGCGGCGTTGTCGGCGCGGACCTCGGCGATGTTCTTGACGTCGCCCTTGTAGATCCAGACCTTCACACCGATACGGCCGAAGGTGGTCTTGGCCTCGAAGAAGCCGTAGTCCACATTGGCGCGCAGGGTGTGCAGCGGGACCCGGCCCTCGCGGTAGAACTCGGAGCGGGACATCTCGGCGCCGCCGAGACGGCCGCCGCACTGGATCTTGATGCCCTTGGCGCCGGCCTTCAGCGTGCCCTGCATGCTCTTGCGCATGGCACGGCGGAAGGAGACACGCGAGGACAGCTGCTCAGCGACGGCCTGGGCCACCAGCTGGGCGTCCATCTCCGGGTTCTTGACCTCGAGGATGTTCAGCTGGACCTGCTTGCCGGTCAGCTTCTCCAGGTCACCGCGGATACGGTCGGCCTCCGCGCCGCGGCGGCCGATGACGATGCCCGGCCGGGCGGTGTGGATGTCGACGCGGACGCGGTCACGGGTGCGCTCGATCTCCACCTTGGAGATGCCGGCCCGCTCCATGCCCTGCGTCATCATCCGGCGGATGGCGACGTCTTCCTTGACGTAGTCCTTGTACAGCTTGTCGGCGTACCACCGCGACTTGAAGTCCGTGGTGATGCCGAGCCGGAACCCGTACGGGTTAACCTTCTGGCCCATTACCGGGTCCCTTCCTTGCTGGCGAGGACCACGGTGATGTGACTGGTCCGCTTGCGGATCCGGTAGGCGCGGCCCTGGGCACGCGGCCGGAACCGCTTGAGGGTCGGGCCCTCGTCCACGTACGCCTCGCTGATGAACAGCGTCTCGGGGTCCGTGTGGTCGTAGTTGTGTGCCGCGTTGGCGATGGCGCTGTCCAGCACCTTGCCGACCGGCACGCTTGCGGCCTGCGGGGTGAAACGCAGGACCGCCTGAGCCTCCGTGGCATCCATGCCACGGATGAGGTCCACCACGCGGCGGGCCTTCATGGGCGTGACGCGGATGTACCGCGCCTGGGCCCTGGCTTCCATGGTCGTCCCTTCAGTGTCTGTCATGTCTGTCGCGTCTGGTCGCTCAGCTGGCCGCTGATCAGCGACGCCGCGCCTTGCGGTCGTCCTTCTCGTGACCGCGGAAGGTGCGGGTCGGCGCGAACTCGCCGAGCTTGTGGCCGACCATCGACTCAGTGACAAACACCGGGACGTGCTTACGGCCGTCGTGTACCGCGATCGTGTGGCCGAGCATGGCCGGGATGATCATCGAGCGGCGGGACCAGGTCTTGATGACGTTCTTGGTGCCTGCTTCGTTCTGTACGTCCACCTTCTTGCTCAGGTGGTCGTCGACGAAGGGCCCCTTCTTGAGACTGCGCGGCATCTACACCCGCTCCTAGCGCTTCTTGTTCGTCTTGCGGCGGCGGACGATGTACTTGCTGCTCGCCTTCTTCGGCGAACGAGTACGACCTTCCTTCTGACCCCACGGGGAGACCGGGTGGCGACCACCGGAGGTCTTGCCCTCACCACCACCGTGCGGGTGGTCCACCGGGTTCATGGCGACACCGCGGACGGTCGGGCGAACGCCCTTCCACCGCATCCGGCCGGCCTTGCCCCAGTTGATGTTGGACTGCTCGGCGTTGCCGACCTCGCCGATGGTGGCGCGGCAGCGGACGTCGACCATCCGGACCTCGCCGGACGGCATACGAAGGGTGGCCATATTGCCCTCCTTCGCCAGCAGCTGCACCGAAGCGCCCGCGGAGCGGGAGATCTTCGCGCCGCCGCCGGGCCGCAGCTCGATCGCGTGGATCGTGGTACCCACCGGGATGTTGCGCAGCGGCAGGTTGTTGCCCGGCTTGATGTCGGCGTTGGCGCCGTTCTCGATCCGGTCGCCCTGCTGCAGGCGGGCGGGGGCGAGGATGTAGCGCTTCTCGCCGTCCGCGTAGTGCAGCAGCGCGATGCGCGCGGTGCGGTTGGGGTCGTACTCGATGTGCGCGACCTTGGCGGGCACGCCGTCCTTGTCGTGCCGACGGAAGTCGATGACACGGTAGGCGCGCTTGTGGCCACCACCTTGGTGGCGGACGGTCACACGACCGGCGTTGTTACGGCCGCCCTTGCTGTGCAGGGGGCGGACCAGCGACTTCTCCGGCGTGGACCGCGTGATTTCGACGAAGTCGGCGACGCTGGAGCCACGACGGCCCGGGGTCGTCGGCTTGTACTTGCGGATACCCATTTCTCAGTCCTCGGATGAATTCAGGACTTCGACTCGATCCGGCCTCCGCTAGGAGACCGGGCCGCCGAAGATGTCGATGCGGTCGCCCTCGGCAAGGGTCACGATGGCGCGCTTGGTGTTGGCGCGCTTGCCGAAACCGGTGCGGGTGCGCTTGCGCTTGCCCTGCCGGTTGATCGTGTTGACCCCGGTGACCTTGACCTGGAAGACCGCCTCGACGGCCTGCTTGATCTGGGTCTTGTTGGCGCGCGGGTCGACGACGAACGTGTACTTGTTCTCGTCCAGCAGCGCGTAGCTCTTCTCCGAGACCACCGGCTTGATCAAGAGGTCACGGGGGTCCGTGAACGTCTTGCTGGTGATCGCGGTCTGGGTCCCGGTCGGGGCCTCGGTCTGCGTCTCGATCTGCTCGGCCATCAGGCCTCGCTCCCTTCGGTCTCGGCGGCGCCGCTACCGGGGACACCGACGAAACGGTCGAAGGCGGCCTTGGTGAAGACCACGTCGTCGGAGACGAGCACGTCGTACGTGTTCAGCTGGCCGGCGTCCAGGATGTGCACCTGGGGCAGGTTGCGGGCGGACAGCCACGCGGCCTCGTCGGCACGCTCGACGACCAGGAGCACGTTCTTGCGCTCACTGATCTTGCCGAGCAGGCTCTTGGCGGACTTGGTCGACGGGGACTCGCCCTCGACGACGGCGGTCACCACGTGGACACGGTCGTGCCGGGCCCGGTCGGTGAGCGCACCGCGCAGGGCGGCGGCGATCATCTTCTTCGGGGTCCGCTGCGAGTAGTCGCGCGGCTGGGGGCCGTGCACGACGCCACCGCCGACGAACTGCGGAGCGCGGGTCGAGCCCTGACGGGCGCGGCCGGTGCCCTTCTGGCGGTACGGCTTCTTGCCACCACCGCGGACCTCGCCACGGCGCTTGACCTTGTGCGTGCCCTGACGGGCCGCGGCCAGCTGCGCGACGACGACCTGGTGGATCAGCGGGATGCTGACCTTGGCCTCGAAGATCTCGGCCGGGAGCTCTACGGTCCCGGTCACGTCGCCCGCGGGCGACAGGATGTCAATGCTGCTCATAGCCTTCAGGCCCCCTTGGCCGCGGTGCGGACCAGGACGAGGCCGCCGTTCGGACCAGGAACCGCGCCCTTGATGAGCAGCAGGCCCTTCTCCGCGTCAACGGCGTGGACGGTCAGGTTCTGGGTGGTCACCCGCTCGTTGCCCATGCGACCCGCCATCCGCATGCCCTTGAACACGCGGCCGGGGGTGGCACAGCCGCCGATGGAACCCGGCGAGCGGTGCTTGCGCTGGACACCGTGACCGGCGCCGAGGCCCTTGAAGTTGTGACGCTTCATGACACCGGCGAAGCCCTTGCCCTTGCTCTTGCCGGTCACATCCACCTTGACGCCGGCCTCGAACACCTCGGCGGTGATCTCCTGGCCGAGCGTGTACTCGCCGGCGTCGGCGGTACGCAGCTCCACCAGGTGGCGGCGGGGAGTGACTTCGGCCTTCGCGAAGTGGCCCTTGAGGGGCTTGTTCACCTTGCGCGGGTCGATCTCGCCGAAGGCGAGCTGGACCGACTCGTAGCCGTCGCTGTCACTGGTACGCACCTGCGTCACGACGTTCGGGCCGGCCTTGACGACGGTCACCGGGACGACACGGTTGTTCTCGTCCCAGACCTGGGTCATGCCGAGCTTCTCGCCCAGGATGCCCTTGATCTGCTTGGTCATCTTTCCGCGCCTCTCAGAGCTTGATCTCGATGTCGACGCCGGCCGGCAGGTCCAGGCGCATCAACGAGTCAACGGTCTTGGGCGTCGGGTCGAGAATGTCGATCAGGCGCTTGTGCGTGCGCATCTCGAAGTGCTCGCGCGAGTCCTTGTACTTGTGCGGCGACTTGATGACGCAGTACACGTTCTTCTCAGTGGGCAGCGGCACCGGGCCCGCGACCTGCGCACCAGTACGCGTCACCGTCTCGACGATCTTCTTCGCCGATGAGTCGATGACCTCGTGGTCGTAGGCCTTGAGCCGAATGCGGATCTTCTGTCCCGCCATGGCTACTCCGTAGTCCTTGTCTCTTTTTTACGCTCTGACATCCGCTTGCTCCGACCCACGCGGTCGGGCGTGTCGCGCCCCTCGCCATGAATTTCCGCATGCGGAATCCCTGCCTGAGGGGTTTGCGTGGGAGATCTCACCCACCGGATGCCTGGCCGGAACCGCACTGACACTTCCCGGAAGATTCCCGTACGTCCGCCCCAGCGCTGCCCACTGGGCAGATAAGGCGACGAGTACTGTGGGACTCGCTTCCGGTCCCCCCGACGGGAGGCGCGCAGCATCGGCGCTCGACCGAGCAACTTGGGTAGTCTGCCATACGGTGGCTGCCCGTGGCCAATCGAGCCGGGTAGCGTACCCCGGGGGGATGAGTGGCTAAACCTGGGTGTCTCACCGCCGGACGACCGACCGCGGTCGGCGCTGCCCTCGCTAGCATGGGATCAGGTTCCGACCGTCGCGCGGGACTGCCGACAGCGAGGAGCGAGTGCCATGACGATCGCCCCGGGCCACGAGCGGCATGACGCCCTCCAGTACCAGGCGATGAGGGACATCGTCGAGCGGATGCAGTTCGACGTGCCCGGCAAGCTGGAGATCACCAAGGAAGGCATCGTCCACGACATGATGTCCCCGGGGGGGCCTCACGAACTGACCGCCGCTCGGATCAGCCGGCGTCTGGAGAAGGTCATGCCGGACGGCCTCCTCGCCCATACGGGAACGCCCGATGTCGAAGACCCCTACGAAGGCGTCATGCGCCACCCGGACATTATGGTCATCGCAGAAGCGGACATGGAGGTCGAGGGAGCCTTCGATCCCGGTACCCTCATCGCCGCCGTCGAGGTGGTGTCCCGCTCCAACCCGGACAACGACTGGGTCGGCAAGATGCGGGACTACCCTCTGCTCGGAATTCCGCTGTACGTACTCTTCGACCCGCGCACCGGCGAGGGCGCCGTCCTGTCCGACATCCACCCGACACCGAACGGGCCCCGGTACGCGACCAGGAAAGACTTCGTGTACGGCGAGGACGTCACCATCGGAGAGTGGACGATCTCCACCCAGAACCTGCCGCGCTATCGGTAGCCGCACAAGGCCCAGCCGGTCGGCTGCGGGCCGGCCGTCGGCGGCGCCCCGCGCCCGGCCCCGGGCTCATGGGCTGGCGTACTAGGGTCTGCGGAAAATCACGTCCCACGACCCCGGAGGCCACCATGGCGGCGAAAGCCCGCGCGGAAGCGCTGCTGCGGCTGCGGAAGGTGAGCCGGAGTTACGGGAAGCGGCTCGCGCTGCACCCGCTCGATCTCGAGCTGCGGGCCGGGCGGTGCACCGCGCTGTTCGGGCACAACGGGTCGGGCAAGTCGACGCTGCTGCGGATCGCCAGCGGGCGGGACGTGCCGACCGGTGGGCAGGCGCTGTTCGCCGGGCGGGTGATGAGTGAGGACGACCCGGAGGTACGGGCGAGGGTCGCGGTGGTCGGGGACACGGTGGCGTGCTATCCCGATCTGACCGTGCGCGAGCACCTGGAGCTGGTCACCGTGGCGCACGCGGTGGACGACGCGGCCGGGTGGATCGATCAGGTACTGGCCGACCGGCGGCTGTCGGATCACGCCCGGGCGCTGCCGGGCGCGCTGTCCTCCGGGCAGCTGCAGTCGCTGCTGCTGGCCGCCGCCCTGGTGCGGCCCCGGGACCTGATGGTGCTGGACGAGCCGGAGCAGCGGCTGGACCCCGATGCCCGGGTGCGGCTCGCGGAACTGCTGACCGCCGAGAAGGAGGGCGGGGTCGCGGTACTGCTGGCGACGCATCAGGCCGAGCTGGCCGAAGCGGTCGCCGATCACATGATCGCCCTGGAGGACGGCCGGGTGATCGCCGAGGGCACACCGGCGGCCGTACTGCGGCAGCTCGGCATACGGGCGTGAGCGCGTCCGATGTGGCCGAGGCCGAGGAGGAGTCCGGCTGGTCCGAGCAGGACGACGACCGCACCGCCGAGACGCTCCGCTGGCTGAAGGCGAAGCGCAAGGCCCACCGCAGACAGCGGGGACGCGACCTGGCGGTGCTGCTCTACTGCCTGGTGCTCGGCGGCGCCGGCTACGGCAGCGGGCTCGTGCTGCACTTCCTGCGCGGGCTGGACGAGGGCGCCGGCTACGGGCGCTACGGGGCGGAGCTGCAGCGCGGGCTGCCCGCGCTGTTCACCGGGGTCGCGCTCACCCTCGGGCTGCTGGCCGCCCGCGACGCGCTGTGGCGCGGCCCGGTCGTGCTGCCGGGCCCGTCGGTGGGCTGGCTGCTCGCGCAGCCGGTACGGCGGGCCGCGGTGCTGCGTCCCTGGTTCCGGCTGTCCGCCGGGCTGTCGCTGATACCCGGGGTGATCGCCGGCCTGGCCGGCGCCGTGATGCTGCGGGTGACCGGCCTGGCGCCGATCGGCTGGGCGCTGCTCGCGGTGATCCCGGCGGCGCTGTGCCTGCCGCTGCTGGCGGTCTGCCTGGGCATGGCGGTGGAGCGGCGGCCCGGCTGGGCGCGGCGGGTGCGGCGGTGGACGGCCCCGGCCGTACTGCTGCTGGGCGCGCTGGCCGCGCAGACGGGGCTGGCCGGCAGCGGGCATCGGGTACGGGCGCTGGAGTGGTTCGAGCTGTGGTCGGGGCCGTGGGGCTGGGCGGCCCAGCCGGTGGTACAGGCCTGCGGCGGCGCCGCGCCCGGCTGGCCGGCCGCGGTGGCCCTGCTGCTGGCCGCGACCGGTGCGGCGGTCTTCCAGGCCTACCGGGACGCGGCCCGGGTGCCGACCGCCCAACTGCGCTCGCGCGCCGCGACGGCCACCACGGTGGCCTCCGTGATGTGGTCGATGGAACTGCGCGCCGCCAAGCTCGCGCTCATGGAGGCGGGCGGCGGCGAAGCCACCAGGTCGCTGCGGCTCCCGCCGCCGCGCAACCGCTGTCTGGTGGTGGTCTGGCGGGACGCGCTCACGCTGCTGCGGACGCCGGGCCGGCTGGGCCGGGCCGCGCTGTGGGCGGCCAGCGCCAGCGCCGCGACCGGCCTCGGCGCGGACCTCGGCGGTGAACGGCGGATCGTGGGGCTGCTGCTGGGCCTGCTGTGCGGCTACTTCGCGGTCGGCGCGCTGGCGGAGCCGGCCCGGCTGGAGACGGACGATCTGCGGCGCGGGTCCTGGTCGCCGTTCCGCTTCCGCACGCTGATGCTGCAGCACGGGGTGGTGCCGGCGGTGCTGGGCGCGGTGCTGGGCCTGCTGGCGGCGGCGCCGTTCGCTGTGCGGGGGGCGCCGTGGGCGCTGCTGCTGATGCCGCTGTGCGCGCCGCCCTTCACGGCGGCGGCGCTGTACGGGGCGTGCCGCGGGCCGGCCCGCACGCAGTTGATGTTCCTGGGCGGGGGGTCGGCCTTCGGCGGGCCCGGGCCGCTGATCTTCCTGGCGTGGTACGCGGCGGGGCCGCTGATTTCCCTGACGGTGCTGGGGTTGGCTATCGGCCGGGGTGGGGCGCCGCTGAGCGTCGCGGTGACGTCGGTGGCGCTGACGGCGGGCCTCCTCTTCCTGGTCGCCCAGGCCGCCGACAAACTCATCGGCCGTACCCCGCCGGCACGCTCCCGCTGACCGAAGGGGCGCGGGGAACTGCGCGCCCAGCCCCCACCGGGCCGCACCCCGGCAACAACCGCAACCCGCCCACACCATCGCCGCCCGCGGCACGCTCCCGCTGAGCGCCCGGCTGCCTGTGCCCCGAAGGGGCGCGGGGAACTGCGCGCCCAGCCCCCACCGGGCCACACCCCGGCACCAACCGCAAGTGGCAATCACCGCCGCCGCCCGCAGCCGCACCGTGGCTGGTCGCGCAGTTCCCCGCGCCCCCAAAAACACGGCGTGCCGCACCACGTACAGCCGCCCCGCGCCGGGCGGAAAACGCGCCGCGCCGCCCCACGCGAACGCACCCCCCGCAGGGGGAAACGCAAAGGTGCCCCGCGTCGCCGGGAGGCGAGGCGGGGCACCCGGGGCCGGGGTGGCACCCCCCGCAGGGGGGACCCGGTCGAGCAGCCCGGTAGGGCTACTTGCTGATCTTGGTGACCTGGCCCGCGCCGACCGTGCGGCCGCCCTCGCGGATGGCGAACTTCAGGCCTTCCTCCATGGCGATCGGCTGGATCAGCTGAACGGTCATGGCGGTGTTGTCGCCCGGCATGACCATCTCGGTGCCCTCGGGGAGGGTCACCACGCCGGTCACGTCCGTGGTACGGAAGTAGAACTGCGGGCGGTAGTTGTTGAAGAACGGCGTGTGACGGCCGCCCTCGTCCTTGGACAGGATGTACGCCTGCGCCTCGAACTCGGTGTGCGGGGTGACCGTGCCCGGCTTGATGATGACCTGGCCGCGCTCGACGTCCTCGCGCTTGATGCCACGAAGCAGCAGACCGACGTTCTCACCGGCCTGGCCCTCGTCGAGCAGCTTGCGGAACATCTCGATACCGGTGACCGTGGTGGTGGTCTTGACGGTCTTGATGCCGATGATGTCGACGGTCTCGTTGACCTTCAGCACACCGCGCTCGATACGACCGGTGACGACGGTGCCACGACCGGTGATCGTGAACACGTCCTCGATCGGCATCAGGAACGGCTTCTCGACGTCGCGCGCCGGGGTGGGGATCGCCTCGTCGACAGCGGCCATCAGGCCGAGCAGCTTCTCGCCCCACTCCTTGTCGCCCTCGAGCGCCTTGAGCGCGGAGACACGCACGACCGGCAGGTCGTCGCCCGGGAACTCGTACTCGGAGAGCAGCTCGCGGACCTCGAGCTCGACGAGCTCCAGGATCTCCTCGTCGTCCACCATGTCGGCCTTGTTCAGGGCGACGACGATGTAGGGGACGCCGACCTGGCGGGCCAGGAGCACGTGCTCCTTGGTCTGCGGCATCGGGCCGTCGGTCGCGGCGACCACCAGGATCGCGCCGTCCATCTGGGCGGCACCGGTGATCATGTTCTTGATGTAGTCCGCGTGACCGGGGCAGTCGACGTGGGCGTAGTGACGCGACTCGGTCTGGTACTCGACGTGCGCGATGGAGATGGTGATACCGCGCTGGCGCTCCTCAGGAGCCTTGTCGATCTGGTCGAAGGCCGAAGCCTCGTTCAGGTCCGGGTACGCGTCATGCAGCACCTTGGTGATCGCCGCGGTAAGGGTCGTCTTACCGTGGTCGATGTGACCGATGGTGCCGATGTTGACGTGCGGCTTAGTCCG
This sequence comes from Streptomyces polygonati, assembly GCF_042650325.1. NCBI lineage: Bacteria > Bacillati > Actinomycetota > Actinomycetes > Kitasatosporales > Streptomycetaceae > Streptomyces > Streptomyces polygonati. The sequence continues at coordinate 735,311 of NZ_JBHSBB010000010.1, forward strand.
CTCGAACTTCGCCTTCGCCACTGGGGTCCTCCTGGGAGTGGATCTGTACGCCTTGCTTCATCGGCGCCAGGTGATCTTTGCTGGGATGCGGACTCCGGGGCATTCCGCGCCGCACTGTGTGCGATGCGGGCGGAATGCCCCGATAGCCTGCTGTCAAGCCTAGAGCAGGTGTTACTCGCCCTTGGCCTTCGCGATGATCTCCTCGGCGACGTTCCGCGGAACCTCGGCGTAGGAGTCGAACTGCATGCTGTAGCTGGCCCGGCCCGAGGTCTTCGACCGCAGGTCACCGACGTAGCCGAACATCTCCGACAGCGGGACCAGGCCCTTGACGACCCGGGCGCCGCTGCGTTCGTCCATGGCCAGGATCTGGCCACGGCGGGAGTTGAGGTCGCCGATGACGTCGCCCATGTAGTCCTCGGGGGTGGTGACCTCGACGGCCATCATCGGTTCGAGAAGTACGGGGCTCGCCCTGCGGGCGCCCTCCTTGAACGCCTGCGAACCGGCGATCTTGAACGCCAGTTCGGAGGAGTCCACCTCGTGGTAGCCGCCGTCGATCAGGGTGACGCGAACGCCCACCATCTCGTAGCCGGCCAGGATGCCGAACTTCATGGCTTCCTGCGCGCCCGCGTCCACCGAGGGGATGTACTCCCTGGGGATACGGCCGCCGGTGACCTTGTTGACGAACTCGTAGGTGGCGTCGCCGCCTTCGAGCGGTTCGAGCATGATCTGCACCTTGGCGAACTGACCGGTACCACCGGTCTGCTTCTTGTGGGTGTAGTCAACACGCTCGACGGTCTTGCGAATGGTCTCGCGGTACGCGACCTGGGGCTTACCGACGTTGGCCTCGACCTTGAACTCGCGCCGCATCCGGTCGACCAGCACCTCGAGGTGCAGTTCGCCCATGCCGCCGATGATCGTCTGGCCGGTCTCCTCGTCGGAGTGGACCTGGAAGGAGGGGTCCTCCTCCGCGAGCCGCTGGATGGCGACACCCAGCTTCTCCTGGTCGCCCTTGGACTTGGGCTCGATGGCGACCTGGATGACCGGCGCCGGGAAGTCCATGGACTCCAGGATCACCGGCTGCTTGTCGTCGCTCAGCGTCTCACCGGTGGTGGTCTGCTTCAGGCCCATCACGGCGACGATGTCGCCGGCGCCCACCGACTCGATCTCCTCACGCTTGTTCGCGTGCATGCGGTAGATCTTGCCGATGCGCTCCTTCTTGCCCTTCACCGAGTTCAGCACCGCCGAACCCGCCTCCAGGCGGCCGGAGTAGATCCGGATGAAGGTGAGCTTGCCCAGGTGCGGGTCGCTCATGATCTTGAACGCCAGGGCGGACAGCGGCTCGTCGTCGGACGGCCGGCGCTTGACGATCTCCTCCGCGTTGTTGACGGCGTGGCCTTCGACGGCCTCGACGTCAACCGGGGAGGGGAGGTAGCGCACGACCGCGTCGAGCAGCGGCTGGACACCCTTGTTCTTGAACGCGCTGCCGCAGAACACCGGGGTGACGGTGGTGCCGCCGCCCTTGCCGGAGTGGATGGTGATACGGCGGACCGCGTCGTGCAGCTGCTCCACGGTGGGCTCGGTGCCCTCCAGGTACAGCTCCATCATCGCGTCGTCGTTCTCCGCGACGGCTTCCAGCAGCTTGCCGCGCCACTCGTCGGCCGCTTCGGTGTGCGTGGCCGGGATGTCGACGACGTCGTACATCTCGCCCTTGGTCGCCTCCGCGGACCACACGAGGGCCTTCATCGTGATGAGGTCGATGACACCCTTGAAGTCGGCCTCGGCGCCGATCGGCAGCTGCATCACGATCGGGGTCGCGCCGAGGCGGTCCACGATCATGTCGACGCAGCGGTGGAACTCGGCGCCGGTGCGGTCCAGCTTGTTGACGAAGCAGATACGGGGCACGCCGTAGCGGTCGGCCTGCCGCCAGACCGTCTCCGACTGCGGTTCCACACCGGCGACACCGTCGAACACGGTGACCGCGCCGTCGAGGACGCGGAGCGAACGCTCCACCTCGACGGTGAAGTCCACGTGACCCGGGGTGTCGATGATGTTGATGGTGTGGTCGACGTCGTCGAGCGGCCAGTGACAGGTGGTCGCGGCGGACGTGATCGTGATGCCGCGCTCCTGCTCCTGCTCCATCCAGTCCATGGTGGCTGCGCCGTCGTGGACTTCACCGATCTTGTAGGAGACACCGGTGTAGAACAGGATCCGCTCGGTGGTCGTCGTCTTGCCCGCGTCGATGTGGGCCATGATCCCGATGTTGCGGACCCTGGCCAGGTCAAGCGAAGTGGTGGCCATAGTGGCTCAGTCTTCTCTCGGTCTCGATGTGGGTGGTGACTACCAGCGGTAGTGCGCGAAGGCCTTGTTGGACTCGGCCATCTTGTGCGTGTCCTCGCGGCGCTTCACCGAAGCACCCAGGCCATTGCTGGCGTCGAGGATCTCGTTCATCAGGCGCTCGGTCATGGTCTTCTCGCGACGGGCGCGGGAGTACCCGACCATCCAGCGGAGCGCCAGCGTGTTCTGCCGGCCCGGGCGGACCTCGACCGGCACCTGGTAGGTCGCACCGCCGACGCGGCGGGACTTGACCTCAAGGGTGGGCTTGATGTTCTCCAGCGCGCGCTTGAGCGTGATGACCGGGTCGGCGCCGGCCTTCTCGCGGACGCCTTCGAGGGCGCCGTACACGATGCGCTCGGCGGTGGAGCGCTTGCCGTGCAGCAGGATCTTGTTGACCAGTGACGTCACCAGCGGGGAGCCGTAAACCGGGTCGATGATGACCGGGCGCTTCGGGGCGGGGCCCTTACGAGGCATTCTTACTTCTCCTTCTTGGCGCCGTAGCGGCTGCGAGCCTGCTTACGGTTCTTGACGCCCTGGGTGTCGAGAGAACCACGGATGATCTTGTAGCGAACACCCGGCAGGTCCTTCACACGGCCGCCGCGGACGAGCACGATGGAGTGCTCCTGCAGGTTGTGGCCCTCACCCGGGATGTAAGCGGTGACCTCGATGCCGCTGGTCAAACGAACACGCGCGACCTTGCGGAGCGCCGAGTTCGGCTTCTTCGGGGTGGTCGTGTAGACACGCGTGCAGACGCCACGACGCTGGGGGGAACCCTTGAGCGCGGGCGTCTTGTTCTTCTCGACCTTGTCCTGCCGGCCTTTCCGGACCAGCTGCTGGATCGTAGGCACCGTTTCTCCGGTTTCTGTGTGCCGATCTCGATAAATCTAACCTGGGGACCGACCCACGCGGTCGGGTGTGTCGCGGACCCCACACGTATCCGAACCAACGGAGAAGTGCGTATGTCAGGTGCCGCAGCCTCGGTGTCCCCGCGCGGTCGCATGGCACGCGCAAGAACCCGGGCACACCCCAGGCACAAGATGAGAGCGTACCTACCGCATCCCCTGCGGTCAAAACAAATGGACTCGGCCCCGACCCGGCCCCCACTCTGCCCTTCACCACCGGAAAACTCCGGGGTCGGCGCGCGGTGTGCCGGGGGCCGCCGGATTCCGCTCTCCCCCGGCGCCGCGCTGTACTACTGTCGTTTGGCCTCGCACAAGGCCGCGACTCGGGGGAGCTTCGCTGATGACTCGCACAGGTGACGCGGACCGGAGTACGTCGGGGCGGTACGAGGTCGGCAGCCTGGACGACCGGGTGCCCTTCCTGGCGCGGCTGGAGGCCGAGGACCGGATCGCGCTGCTCGACCTGGGCCGCCGGCTGCGCTACGGACCGCGGGCCACCCTGGTGACCCAGGACGAACCACCCGCCCATGTCCTGCTGCTGCTGACCGGCTGGACCAAGGTCACCCGCTCGGCCGCCAACGGCTACGAGGCCCTGCTGGCGTTACGGGGCCCCGGCGACATAGTCGGCGAGGCGTCCGCCGTCAGCGGCCGGCCGCGCTCGGCGACGGTGACCGCGCTGGACAAGGTCGAAGTCGTCGCCATCCCGCGTGAGCCCTTCCTCGCCTATCTGGCCGGCTCCCCCGCCACCGCCCTCCAACTGCTGGGCCTGACCGCCGACCGGACCCGGGCCAGCGACCGCCGGCGGGTGGAGTTCGGCGCGCTGGGCGTACGCGAGCGCCTGGCCATCCTGCTGCTGGAGCTGGCCCGTACCCACGGCGAGCAGGTCCCCGAGGGCACCCGGCTGACGACGGGACTCAGCCAGCACGAACTGGCCGGCTCGGTGGGAGCCTCGCGGGAGGCGGTCGCGCGACTGCTGGCCGGGCTGCGCAAGCGGGGCATCGTCAGCACCAGCCGCCGGGGTCTGATCATCGTGCGGCCCGAGCAGTTGCGCCGTATCGGTCGCGGAGAGTAGCCGCCCGGCAGCGGAGCCGGGATGCTCCCGGGCTGGCCGGGGCCTTGTGTGCACTCTGTCACAGACGCTCTGTGTCAGCGTGCCTCCCCCCTGTCGGAACCCTGCGGGAGAGTTCTGCTCACACAGTCGAGCGCCCGAGGGGCACCCATGACGGAACCTGTGAACCGCACCATCCTGCTCATGGACATCGAGCGTTTCAGCCAGCGCGACGATGTCGAGCAGGCCTTCCTGCGCCGGACCCTCGACACGGTCGCCGGGGACACCCTCACCGAGGCCGGGGTGGAGGGGTCCCAGCAGTACCGCGAGGACCGCGGCGACGGGCTGATCATCCTGATCAGCGGTGACGTCTCGAAGGCGGGGCTGCTGCGCGCGCTGCTCACCACCGCCCCGGACACCCTGCACGCCTACAACCGCTTCGCCGCCAGCAGTACGCAGATGCGGCTGCGCCTGGTCCTGGCGGCCGGCGAGGTGGCGCACGACCCGCGCGACGGCACCATCGGCGGGCTCGTCGGGCACGACCTCAACCAGGCCTGCCGCCTGCTCGACGCCCCCGTGCTGCGCGAGGCGCTGCGGCAGCGGCCGGAGGCGGACTGCGTGCTGTGCGTATCGGCGCCGGTCTACGAGGGCGTGGTCCGGCACGGGCACCGGGGCCTGCGCGCCGAGGAGTTCCACCGGGTCGCGGTCACGGTGAAGGAGGACCGGCTCGACGCCTGGCTGTACGGGCCGGTCCCGGACGGCTACAGCGCCGGCCACGGCGCGCACGCGGCGCCCCCGCCGGCAGAGCCCGCGCCCGCGTCGTCGCCGGTGTCCCCGCCCGCGCCCCCGGCCGCACCTCTGTCCGCGCCCTTGTCCGCGCCCTTGTCCGCGCCGACACCCTTACCCGCCCCCGGGAAGGCGCCCGGCAGCGGCGTGACGTTCACCTTCGGCGGCGGCTCCCCCTCCTTCGGCGGCGCGCTGGTGGCCGGTGACCAGACCGGGGTGAGCGGCGGCAAGGTCGGCGGCGACGTGATCATGGGCAGCGTCCGCCCCGACGCGCGGGACGAGGACCGGTGAGCGAGCGACCCGCCGCGGACGGCCAGGACCAGCCCGACCGGAGCGCGCCGGACGAGGCCGCCGCCGAGACGCGGGAGGCCGGCGAGGGGTCCGCCGCGCAGGACGGCGAGGCCCCGCAGAATCCCTGGGCCGCCCGCCGCGAGCTGTATCTGCACGCCGGGACCCGCTTCGGCGGCGGACTGACCGCCGGCGACCAGACCGGGGTGAGCGGCGGCCGGGTGGCCGGCGACGTGATCATGGGCAGCAAGATCGAGCACCACTACAGCTCGGGCCCGGCCCGCACCTCCGGTGAGATCCCGCCCGCCGAACTGGCCGAGCTGGCCGAGGTGTTCACCGCAGAGCCCGAACTCCTGGCCGCGGCGCTGGCCCGGCTGCGCGAGGAGCGCGTCCTGGTGCTCTCCGGCCCCCGGTACACCGGCCGCCGCAGCGCCGCCCTCACGCTGCTGCACCGCCTGGACGCCGCGCCGGTCCGGGCACTGGACCCGAAGACCCCGCCGACGGCCCTGGAGAAGGAGCTGACCGGGGACGCCCGCGGCTATCTGCTCTGCGACCTGGCGACCGACCCGAACCGCCCGCTGCGCGAGATCGATCTGCTGGGAGTGCGCGGAAAGCTGAGGGACAAGGACGCGTATCTGGTGATCACCATCGGGCTGTACGCCGTGCTGGACGACGTCCGTCCGGTCGACTGGCGCCCGCCGGTCCCCGAGTCCGTCCTGCGGGCCCACCTGGGTTCGCTGGTGGCCGACCCGGAGCGCGAGCGGGAGCTGCTCGCGCTGGAACCGGCCCGCGACTTCCTCACCCGCGACCACTACCGGCCCTGGGAGGCCGCGGCCTTCGCCGCCGAGCTGGCCGGTTACGCGCGGGGGGAGAGCTCGGAGCGGGAGCTGCGCGACTTCGGGGCGGCCGCCGTGACCCGCCAGGTCCGGGACTGGTTCGACGACGAGGTGACGCCGCTGCGCGACAAGGCCTTCCTGATCTCGCTGGCCGCCTTCAACGAAGCCCCCTACGCGCTGGCCGCCGAGCTGAGCGACGAACTGCTGGCGGCGCTCCAGCGGACCGAGGACCCGGGCAGCCGGCCGCGTATCCCCGTCTTCGGCACCTCGATCACCAAGCGGCTGCTGCTGGCCCGCGCCCACGGCTACGAGGAGGAGGAGTACACCGAGTGGGGTCCGGTCGGCCAGTACAAAGCCGCGTTCCAGGAGCCACTGGCGGCGCTGGTGCTGCTCCGCGAGGTGTGGACCGGCTACCCCTCGGCCCGCCCGGCCCTGATCCAGTGGCTGCGGGGGCTGGCGGAGGACGGGCGGCCGCTGGTGCGCACCCGGGCGGCGGTCACCGCCGCCGTGCTCGCCTCCGCGGATCTGCCGTCGGCCATGGGGCTGATCGTCCAGGGCTGGGCGCGGGCCCGGCGCTACCGCTTCTGCCTGGTCGCCGCGAACACCCTCGCGCTCGCCCACGCCATCGGCGCCCCCAACATCCCCGGCATCCTGCGGGCCTGGTGCGACAAGGACCAGCCGGAGCAGCGGCTGCGCTGGACGGCGATCCGGGCGTACGCGCTGGTCGGCACCGAGATGCCGGGTGAGGCGCTGGAGGCGCTCGCGGACGCCGCCCGGGCCGGCGGGGACGAGGACGAGGCGGAGGAGATCGCCCAGTCCGTCGCGCTGCTGCTGACCGCGCCCGAGCCCGAGGTCCGCGCGCTGGTGCTGGCCGAGCTGGTCGAACTGGTCAACGACAAGCCGCCGGTGCGCCGGATGGCCCTGCGGGCCTTCGTACTGGCCTGCGAGCACACCGACGACCTGCTGCTCCTGCGCTGGCACGCCGAAGCGCTGGCGGCGGGCAGCACCGCCGACGACCGCCATCTGGCGGCCATGTGGCGCGGCGCCCTCGGCGATCTGTCGCAGACCGGCGACGCGCTCGGTGCCCTGCGCGGCTGGGTGCGCGAGGCCGACAAGGACCCCGTGGCCGAAAGCGCGCTGGCCGGGCTGCTGCCCGCCATCGCGGTGACCGCCGACGACCGCAAACGCCTCAGCCACCTGCTGCGCACCCTGCGCACCAAGCGCGGCGGCCCGCCGCCGGCCGTGGCCGAACGCCTGCTCGCCGCCCTCTAGCACCCAGGAACGACCTACCGGAAGAGCAAGAACAGCAAGGAGAGATGAGCCATGGCGGATTTCCGTCGCCCCCCGGAATGGGACCAGGGCGCCGACCGGCACAGCACGCTGCGCGATCCCGTACTGACGGTCCGCCAGCTGAACCGCTTCGAGTACCGCAAGAACTACACCCGGATCGACAACGCCCTCGTATTCACCACCGTCAGGGGCGGTTACGACGTCTACCTGCCGCCGCACCGCCCGAGCCGGTCCGATGTCGTGGCCAGGCGGTACTCCGCCGTCTACGAGGTGGACATGGGCATCCAGCGCTGCGCGGTGACCCTGCGGCTGCCGAGCGACAACGACGCCTTCGACTTCGTGGCCGAACTGGAGGCGAACTGGCAGGTCATCCGACCCGAGCAGTTCGTGGCCAGCGGCGAGCGCGATGTCCCCGCTCTGCTGGCCCGCCGTGTCGAGGAGCTGGTGCGTCCGCACAGCCGGGACTTCCCGGTCGAACGCGCCTCGGTCGCCGAGCGGGCCGCCCTGGCGGCCGTCGAGAGCGCCGGTCCGCTGGGCGCCGAGTTGGGGCTGCGGGTGGGCCTGACGCTCCGGCTGCGGCTGGACGACGAGGCGGTGGCGCAGCAGCACGAGCTGCGGCAGACCCGGTACGCGGACGAGCGGCTGGGCCCGGCCCATGAGCTGGCGATGCGTGAGGACCGGCTGAACGCCGAACGGCTGGCCGCCCAGGCCGAGCAGGAGCACCAGCTGGCGATGCTCCGGGGCCGGGCCGAGATCGAACGCCAGAGCCTGGAGGCGCAGAAGATCGCCTACTACCAGCACTACCTGGAGCACGGCGGCGTGGCGGCCTGGGCGCTCCACCTCGCCCAGCACCCCGAGGACTCCCGGCTGGTGATGGAGAATCTGCGCCAGGACCAGCTCGCGCTGATCAACAGTCAGATGAGTGTGGCCATGCACGTACTCAAGGGCGAGGGCCTGGAGGACTTCCAGCTGGAGGGCATCAGCAAGTACGCGAAGGACATCTTCGAGGACCTCCTCACCCGCAATATGTCGGGCGCGGGCGCCCCGGGCGCCCTGCCCTGGGAGCCGCCCCGCGACACACCGCCGGCCGACCCCGCGGACCGGACCGATCCCGCGGACCGGACCGACCCGGCCGACCGCCGCGCCCCCGAGGCGGACCGGCCGTGAGCACGCCCGCCCCGGGCACGGCCACCGCGAGCCGCACCGGCAGCCGGCTGCTCACCGAGTTGCGCGCGGAGATCGCGCACGCCGACAACAAGGCGTCCGTGCTGCTGGGCGCGCTGAGCATGACGGCCGGCCTGCTCGGGGCGCTGCTGGCGGCCCGCCAGTGGGCCCCCGGCCGGCTCTCCGCCCCCGGCGCGGTCCTGTGGTGGACGGGCGTGATGGCGCTGGCCGGTTCGCTGCTCGCGCTGCTGCTCGCCATCGTGCCCCGCTACGGCCGGGAGCGCTGGGCGCCCGGCCGCCCGCTCACTTACTTCGACGACATCCGGCGCGCGGCGGACCAGCAGGGTCTCGCGCGCGCCCTGGCGGACACCGAGGCCGCGGCGGACACCGGTCTGCTGGACGCCCTGTCCGCCACCAGCCGCATCGTCGGCAGCAAGCACCTGTGGATACGCGCGGGCCTGGCCGCCTACTGCGTGGGCGCGGTGCTGGTGCCGAGTGCCCTGATCCTCGGCTGACCGGTCCGGCAGACCGGCGCCCGCGAGATTCCCTCCGAAAGGCACACCGCCATGACCGTCCCACCCGACCCCGCCTACCCGATACCCCCGGAGTACCCGGGCGCCTCGGCCACGCCGCCCCCGCCCCCGCCGTACCCGGGCGCCTCGGCCACGCCGCCGCCCCCACCGCCCCCTCCCCCGGCGTACCCGGGCAGCACACCGCCGTCGCCGCCGCCGTCATACCCGGGCGGCAGGCCGCCTTCGCCCCCGCACCGGCCCTCCCCCCGCACCCCTCCCCGTACCGCTCCTCCGCCCCCGCCCGCCGCGGCCGAGCCCCCGGCCACCGGCACCCACCCGCACGAGATGGACTTCGGCGGGCGGGGCCGTGTCCACATCGCCGACCGGCAGCGCGGCACCGACGCCACCGCCTGGGGCCAGCTCCTGCTGCATGTACCGGGCTTCCTGATCAGCCTGATCCTGGTGACCGGTGTCGCCTACGCCCTGCTGTCGAGCGCCGGCTGGCTGCTGGTCGTGGTCTGGATCGGCTCGGGCGCCCTGGTCTTCCACCCGCCGGCCGAGGGCGTCTTCGCCCGCCGGCTGCTGAAGCTGCGCTACCCGACCCCGGCCGAGCGGGCCCGGCTGGAGCCGGTCTGGCACGAGGTGACCGCCCGGGCGGGGGTCGAGGGCAGGAAGTACGAGCTGTGGGTGGAGGACAGCGACGAGCTCAACGCGCTGGCCGCGGCCGGTCATATCGTCGGCGTCACGCGCTTCTCGCTGGAGACCTTGCCGAGCGGCCAGCTCGCCGCCGTACTGGCCCATGAGCTCGGCCATCACACCGGGGGCCACGCCTGGTCGTCGCTGCTGGGCTACTGGTACGGCCTGCCGGGCCGGCTGGCCTGGGCCGCGGTCCGGGCCGTCGCCCGCTTCGCGCTCACGCTGGGGGCCCGGGTCAGCGGCTGCGCCGCGCTGATCGTCCTGGGGGTGCTGGCCAGCCTGGTCCTGACCTTCGCCTCCCGCTACGGGCTGATCCTGCTGCTGGTGCTGGCCGCGCCCTATCTGCTGGCCGCGGTCGGCCGCCGCACCGAATTACGGGCCGACCAGCACGCCGCGGCGCTCGGCTTCGCCCCGATGCTGGTGGAGGTGCTGGGCACCATGCACACCCAGGAGCTGGCGGCCCGGGCCGCGACAGCCCGCGCGATGTCCCCCTACGGGCCGCCGGCCGCCGCGCCCGAGCCGGCCCTGCTGACCAGGCTGCTGGTCTCGCACCCCGACTACCACACCCGACTGCACTATCTGCGGCCCTACCTGGAGCCGCGCCCCTGAGCCGCGCCGGGCGGCCACCG